>JAZOMC010000040.1:0-115261 GCA_045653545.1 Akkermansia sp. | reverse complement strand
TAAGAAGGTTCTTATCTCCGCTCCCGCCAAGAACCCCGACCTGACTTTCTGCATCGGCATCAACGATGACGAGTACGATGCTGCCAAGCACAACATCGTGTCCAACGCTTCCTGCACCACCAACTGCCTTTCCCCCATGGTTAAGGTTCTCAATGACAAGTGGGGCATCGAGAAGGGCATGATGAGCACCATCCACTCCTACACCAACGACCAGCGCATCCTTGACCTGCCGCACAGCGACCCCCGTCGTATGCGCGCTGCAGCTATCAACATCATCCCCACCACCACTGGCGCAGCCAAGGCTATCGGTGAGGTGATTCCCCAGCTCAAGGGTCTTCTTAACGGCGCTTCCTTCCGCGTACCCACCCCCACCGGTTCTCTGACCGACTTCGTGGCCGTGCTGAAGGCTGACGTGACCGTGGAGGAAGTGAACGCCGCCATGAAGGAGGCTGCTGAGGGTCCGCTTAAGGGCATCCTCGAGTACTCCGAGGAGGACCTCGTGCTCCAGGACATCGTTTCCAACCCCCACTCCTGCATCTTCGACGCTGGCTTCACCTATGTGGTGGGCGGCAACATGGTGAAGGTTTGCGGCTGGTACGACAACGAATGGGGTTACTCCAACCGCGCTGCCGAGGCTATGAAGAAGCTGGGCGACTCCATCGCCTAAGATTCTCTTGCCAACGTTGCAAAGCTAATCTTTACGGAGGGAAATGCCTGAGGGTGTTTTCCTCCGTTCTTTGTATACAGCCGCTAAGGCTAATAAAAAAATGGGGCGCTCCTTTGCACGGAGCACCCCAAGGGTATGAGATTGATGGCGGCGGGGAGAGTTATCTCAGGATTCTCTCAGCCAGTTGGAGGATATCACCCTTAGGCTGGGTGAGCATGGGGATATCTGCAGTGGGAAACGCGAGCTCGATAGCCTCTATCTGGAGATTGCGGATTGTGGCAGTTTCAACGCGTTCGCCGTTATTTGTGGTGACTTCGCGCACAATTTGCTGATGCTCAGGTGTTCCTCCGTTCAGTTCTTGCAAGCGGGCCTCGAAGTACGCCTGCCAGCGGGGCAGGTAATAGTGCTCCATCATTTCGGCAAACTGGCGGTGCGAATAGTTATTCAGCAAGCTGATGTCCGGCCTCCATGTGGTGATGAGGCGGCGCAGTGACACTTCCATGGCATCAGCGTCCTGAGGTGTGGTGGCGCGATTTCGGGCCCCTTCTATGAAGCGACCGAGCAGGAAGTATTCAGAGGTGGCTAGCACTTTCGCGCTGTCACGTATCAGCTGCAGGAATGCCGAGCTCTCTCTGCGGAAGGCAGCAGTGTCCTTGCTATCGTACGCGCTTTTGCAGCGCGCCAGCGTAGTTCTGGCTCGGTCCGCAAGCACTTGGCGGCAGAGGTCAGCCAAATCATAGCGGTATGTGGGCTGACTGGTGAGCGTTCTTCCTGCCGCTTTGCCGGCATTCAGATAAAGGCGCGCAGCGTTTACAATGGCTTGCGGATCATAGTACTCATTCGGAGACGCCCATGTGGAAGCTTTTCTGGCGGCTAGGTCAGGGCGGGCGCAGAGGATGTTTTCGAGACTACCTTCACGGCGGGCATCCGGCTTGTAGATGCTGTTAGCAAGAAGGTGCAGAGCTGCTGTGATTTGGCGGTTTGCGCTGCCATAGCGGGCTCGGGTATAGCGCTTGAGGAATTGCTCTCGGTTGATGACTCCCGGCGTGTTCATGCGCTCCCAGATGAGGGCGTAGAACAGGGGGCTGGTTTCCAGACCTTCGGAAATCATGCCGATTCCGATGGCTCGGCTCCTTTCTGTGGTAAGGTTTTCCACCACATCAAAACCGCCGAACATGCCATGCTTGCCGCCAAAATTGGAGAGTTCACACCACACGAAGGGGCGACCTTGGTAGTTGAAGTTCACCTGTGCTCGGGGAGTGAGATCCTTTTGAAGCGCAAGAATGACTGTGTGATTAGGATCCGTACCCTCCAGTAGACGGCGCTCCGGATTATGCCCCCAGGCCTGCAGCACCCAAGTGGAGCCGGGAGAGGCTTGCAGCATGGCATTCTGTACGGCGCGGGCTGCGGCATCCAGCTGGGTATTTCCCTTTCTACCGCCCTCATGGAAGAGGTCGCCACCATATACGCGGGCAGTGGTGCCGTAGACGGCGTGCAGGTGTTTGTACCAGAGTGCTGCAATGCTGGCAAAGGCAGGCGCCGTGGGCTGAAGGACGCTTGGACGGTTGTACCCGCACCACTTTCCTTGGGGGATGATGGTGCCGTTTATTCCGGCGCGAGGGAAATCATGCGGCAGGAAGCCCACGTACCCCTGCAGTACCGGCTCCAGCCCCATCTCTCGCATACGGGTCACAAGGAAACGGCCTAATTCCGCTTCATTATCAATAAGACTCTGGCTAACAGGGCCTCCTTCACCCTCCAGATTTCCCATGTTCCACCATGCTGCGTAACAGGGGTTCGGGATGAAGGCGCGGATTTTATTTTCCGGGTACTCCAGTTCTCTGAGGAAGTTCTGCCA
This sequence comes from Akkermansia sp., assembly GCA_045653545.1. Classification (GTDB taxonomy): domain Bacteria; phylum Verrucomicrobiota; class Verrucomicrobiia; order Verrucomicrobiales; family Akkermansiaceae; genus Akkermansia. The sequence continues at coordinate 112,736 of JAZOMC010000040.1, read as the reverse complement.
CACTTTTTCAAGCCCGGATGTCACGAGAATGTACTGTACTCCATTCATCGCCAGTATATCAAGTTCACGCTCCCAGCGGGCTTTATCCCACGCCACGGTGGTGTAACTGAGTGTGCAGTAATTGAAGGCGTAATTGAATCTACGAGCGGCCGGAACTGTCACCTTCCGCGAGGGGATTACGAAGGATGCCCCGCGTGTACAGTCTCCATTCCATGAGAAGTGTACATTGGCAATGCTCCTCAGGTAGTAGCCGTACGCTCGTATACATTCGCGAACATTGGGCGCAGTGATGAGCAGCCTGTTTCCTCTGCCTTCAATAACGGGGCTTGTCAGAGAACTGTTAATGAAGAAGCGGACTTTGCCTGAGAACTGCGGCGTAACTCGCTGCACGAGGCTGAGGGCCGGTTGTACATCCGGCTGAGCCGCTGCCTGACAAACGATGAGAGGAAGGGCGAGTGCTGCCGACAGGGTGTGTATGCGTGATAGGGGCATATGCAGTATTCTTTTATTGAAAAAGCGCCCGTATCAGTATGTTGATAGGGGCGCTGAAGAAAGTATTTAGATGAAGCGGTTAAGCTTACCAGAGATTGATGTTTGAGATATTATCCTCGTTTTCGCCGTCCTTGGTAAGACCATCTCCACGGCCATCAGGTCCAAGCGAGAAGATGTCGAAGTCCGGGTTCACGCCGGTGCCGGTATGGCCGTTTTCATCCATGGCTTCACAGCCGAGGCGGTAGCGGTACGGCTGGTTCCAAGGGTCAATGATGGCGTAGCGCTTGCCGCGTACGCGGTTGCCGCCGGCATCTGTGCCGTTTAGTTTGACGCGAATGCATGGGATGCCCTCCTCTCGCTCGGGATCTTTGGTGTTCGTGATAATAACGAGCTGATCGCAATAGGGCACAAGCGTACTGCCGTTAGAATCCTTATCAGGATTGCCATCACTGTCTTCATCTCGGAAGAGCGCTGAATAGAGCGTGGCCGCACTAAACGCGTCACCCTTACCGAAGGGAAGGATGTCACCGTTATCTGCACGGTAAGCATTCATACCCTGAGCAAGAAGGCTGATTTGCGTTTTAGCCAGGCTGTCACGCTGCTTAGAATCAACGAGGCCCTTGGCAACCCATGCCGTAGCGGCAAGGGTTGCGATAATGGCGATGGTAACCAGAATCTCGATGAGTGTGAAGCCGGTGTGGCTATTATTGACACGCAGTTTCATGGTTTTACACGTTCTTGATGATTTCCATCATGGGCATGAACATGGCGAGCACGATACCACCTACTACCACGGCAAGGAACACAATCATGAGCGGTTCAAGCATGGCGGTAAGGGCGGTCACGCTGTTATCCACCTCTTCATCATATACCTCAGCCACTTTCATGAGCATGTCAGGCAGCTGGCCAGTCTCTTCACCCACGTCCACCATGGAAATCATCATGGGAGGGAAGATATTGTTGGCTGCGCTCATGGGGGTAACGATGGATTCACCTTCACGCACAGAGTCATGAATCTTGTTCACAGCATCTGCCACCACCACGTTACCTGCGGTATCACGTGTAATCATGAGGGCCTGCAGAATCGGTACGCCGGAAGAAACAAGGGTGCCGAATGTACGGGAGAAGCGAGCTACTGCGTTCACACGAGTCAGGTGGCCCAGCTTGGGCACTTTCAGCATCAAGTTATCCATGGCACGGCCACCCTTGGGGGTACGCTTCCAGAAGGAGAGGCCGGTGATGGCAGCCATGATAAGGGCGATGATGAGCACGGCGTTCGGTACCATCGGGATGATGCCATCCGCCATGCAGTAATCCGAGAAGTTGAACACGAACTGGGAAAGAGCCGGCAGCTCCATGTTCTGGCCCTCAAACATTTCCTTGAACTTGGGCACGATGACGAGCATGAGGAAGATAAGAATACCCACAGCGATGACCATGATGATGAGCGGGTACACCATGGCGGAGGTTACCTTACCGCGCAGCTTGTTGGCCTTTTCCTGATACTCAGCCAAGCGGTTAAGTACAACTTCCAACACACCGCCGATTTCACCAGCCTTCACCATGTTCACGAAGAGGCGGTCAAACATCTTGGGATATGCGGAAAGTGCTTCAGAGAAGGTAGAGCCGCCCTGTACGGATTCACCGATGGCGCCGATGGTGGCGCGGAGGTTCGGATTCGGTTCCTGTTTGTTCAGCACGTTGAGACTCTGGAGCAGGGGAAGACCTGCATCAATCAGGGTGGCAAGCTGACGTGTGAAAATCATCAACTCACGCTGCTTCACAGCGCCACCGGCCTTGCCGGCCTTAGCTTCTTTACCCTTCTTGCCCTTGGCTCCTTTTTTCTTGGCTTCCTTGGTCGGGCCGGGCTTGGCTCCTTTAGCCGCTTCTTCGCATTCGCGGAGCAGTAGGCCCTGAGCGCGAATCATTTCAGCTGCTTTGATTTTGTTATCAGCCGAGATGATGCCGGTCTTTTCTACGCCGTTCTGATCCAGTGCGGTATATTTGAAATTAGGCATAATATGTGGTGTAAGTTACGAAAATGTTTGTTTACTATGTGAGAATAGCAGATAGCTGTTCCTGCGTCAAGCTAATTAGGTGTATTTGAGCACTTCTTCAATGGTTGTATTACCCTCGAAGATGTTCTGGATACCGTCATCACGCAGGGTTGTCATGCCGAGCTCGATGGCCTTCTGCTTCAGAACGATGGAGGGCACGTTCTGGGTGATAAGGTCACGGATGGGATCACTGGCATTCAGCAATTCATGGATACCCTTACGGCCTTTGTAACCGGTATTAGCGCATTTATCACAGCGGGAACCGGTGAAGAACTGCTGCTGGCCGACCAGTGCGGGATTGATACCCAGCTGGTTCAGCAGGCTATTGGAGGGCTTATAGGCGGTCTTGCAGTATGGGCAGATGGTACGCACAAGACGCTGAGCCAGCACGCCGAGAATGGTGGCGGAGAGCAGGAAGGGCTGCACGCCCATATCAATGAAACGGGTGACGGCGCCTGCGGCGTCATTCGTGTGCAGTGTGGAGAGCACCAAGTGACCCGTCAGAGCTGCCTGAATGGCAATCTGGGCGGTGTCCTTGTCTCGAATTTCGCCCACCAGAATGCGGTCCGGGTCCTGACGAAGGAAGGCGCGCAGCACGCGGGGGAAGGTCACGCCGATGGCCTCGTTGATGGGCACCTGAACGATGCCGTCAATATCATATTCCACGGGATCCTCTGCGGTGAGAATCTTGGTGTCTTCCGTGTTGATTTCGCGGAGAGCTGCGTAAAGTGTCGTCGTTTTACCCGAACCGGTGGGGGCTGTCACCACGAAGAGGCCGTTGGGCTTGTTCACGGTATCAATGATGTACTCGTGAAGCTTGGGTGAGAGGTTCAGGTTGTCAAGGTTAAGGCTCACGCTGTTGCGATCCAGCACACGCATTACCACGGATTCTCCGTATTGGGTGGGCAGGGAGTTCACACGCATATCCACGCCGCCCTTACCGAGTTTCATCACGATTCGACCGTCCTGAGGCACGCGGCGCTCAGCGATGTTCATGCCGGCCATCACCTTTACACGGGAGATGATGGGGGTGGCCAGATATGCGGGAGGAGGAGCCATTTCATACAGGGCGCCGTCCACGCGGTAACGAATCTTGAACTCCTTCTCGAAAGGTTCCAAGTGAATGTCAGATGCCTTTTCTTTAATGGCTTGTTCGATAACAAGGTTTACGAACTTGATGATGGGAGCAGCGTTGGCCTCTTCCGTGCCGTCACTACTGCCTACGCTCATGCCATCCAGCTCGCCGAGAAGGTCACCCATGGCAGCGTCAGCACCACCGTAGCACTCGGCAACGCGGGCGCGAACTTCGTAATCAGCTGCTACGTAAAGGTAAATGTCCTGGTTGGTAGCGATGCGCAGGTCATCAATCGTCTGGGGATTCAGCGGGTCCTCAATACAGACATAGAGACCTTCACCGTCACGGTATTCGATGGGGAGCGCTCCGAGCATACGGGCCTGAGGGGCAGGAATCATCGCCAGCAGGTCATCCCCGGGGACGAAGCCTTCAAGAGTGATGTATTCTGCTCCTACTTCCGTGGCGATGACTCGCCAGAAATCTTCCGGGGCTCCGATAACGCCGAAGTCAATGAGGGTTTCCCAAAGCTCCTTGCCACTATTGGCCATTTCTTCCTTGACGTCCTTGGCGAGGGCCTTATCCACCATGCCATTGTTAATGAAGACCTCAAGTGCGACATTCGTATCCATACTAAATCAGAAAAGTTAAAAGTGAATGGGGTGGTGGTGGGTAATTAGCTGGCATCACCGGTGGTTACGCGGATGACTTCATCTGCCGTGGTGCGGCCGGCCAAAACTTTTCGGATGCCGTCTTCTCTCAGTGTGCGCATACCAAGCTCTCGTGCGCGCTTGCGCAGCTGGGCAGAGGTGAGGTTTGAGTTAATGAGGCCGCGCACATCATCCGTTACCTGGAAGATTTCGAAGATGCCCATACGGCCGCGCATGCCCTTGCCCTTACACTTGGTACAGCCACCGGGGCGGGCTACCATGACGGGACGATTTATATCAATGCCGAGGGTGGAGGCTTGCTTCTCAGTGAGGTGGCCATCCATCTTACACTCGGAGCAGAGGCTGCGGCAGAGTCGCTGAGCCATGACGGCTCGCACGGAGGAGGCAATGAGGAAGCGGTCCACGCCCATATCCGCAAGACGTGCTACGGAGGAGGGCGCATCATTTGTATGCAGGGTGGAAAGGACGAGGTGACCTGTCATGGCAGCCTGAATGGCGATGGCGGCGGTCTCCCCGTCTCGAATTTCACCAATCATGATGATGTTCGGGGCCTGACGGAGCATGGCTCGGAGAGCTGCGGCGAAGGTCATGCCGATTTCGGTGCGAATCATCACCTGATTGATACCGGCCATTTCGTATTCCACGGGATCTTCCGCGGTGATAATCTTCTTATCCGGGCGGTTCAGGTGGTTCAAGCAGGCGTAAAGTGTGGTGGTCTTACCGGAACCGGTGGGACCAGTCACGTGAATCACGCCGTCCGGCAGAGTGACGAGGCGGTCAAAGGTAGCTTCGTCATCGGAAAGGAAGCCAAGCTGCGGCAGGCCGAGTGCCAGAGCGGATTTATCCAGAATACGCATGACAACGGACTCGCCGTGGTTGGTGGGCACGGTGCTCACACGGAGGTCAATGTGATTTCCATCACGGAGGTCCAGCTCAATACGGCCGTCCTGAGGTACGCGTTTTTCTGCGATACTCATGGTGGTACTCATTACCTTGAGGCGAGCGACGATGGGCCCGAGCAGCTTCTTGGGGTGATTGGCCACTTCTACCAAGCGACCGTCCACACGGAAGCGGATACGCACGCGGTCTTCCATCGGCTCGATGTGAATATCTGACGTGCGCATTTCATGCGCTTCATTGAACATGTTGTCCACAAGCTCAATGATGGGAGCCTCATTATCACCCTTAGCGTATACTTTCTTTTCCGGATAATACTTAGCGATGGCTTTCTGAAGCTCCGGTTCAGATGCCACGAAGAATGTGATTTCGCGGCCGAGGAACTGGGGCAGGCTGTCGAGCGTTTCCATCGCGAAGGGGTCGGAGATGGCTACCTGCAGTGAGTAACCATCATCACCGAGGGGGAGGAAGCCCACACGGCGGGCAAGCTCATCCTTCACGCTGGCAATGATTTCCGGGTCTACCTCAACCTCACTGAGGTTCACGTACTCCATACCGGAGTTATATGCAGCTACCTCAGCTATGTATTCAGCTGTCAGGTAGTTGTTTTTGACGATGTGGTCAATCACGCTATCCAGCGGAGAAAGCTCACTGCGGATTGCTTCGATAGTGTCGGTGTCAATGGCACCGGCTTCTACCAGAAGATTCAGGAGATAATTTTCGTTTGAGTACACGGGATGAGTAAAGGTGAAATATTATGCCGAGATGAGGAGAGAGTACCGCACCTGTTCTACACTCTACACCATAAACACTGCTGCGTCAACTCTACTTTTTGAAAAAGACTGTTTTTTTAGCGTTCGAGTTCTGCGAGGTCAATGATAATGACGCCGGAGGTGGGGGAGTCTATGGAGATTTGCTGAATTTTTCCTCTCGTATTGCAGTACGCTACAAGTTCGGCTTGTTCGCGCAGTCGGAACTGGTATGTTACCTGGTCATCATTTCTGAGCGTGAGGTGGGGGCGGCCAATTTTTTCTGTAAGCTGGGAGATGGTCATGTTGCGTGTGAGCATGGCGCGTACTTCATCTGCAGAGGGAAGCGCTTTATCCTGCTCCTCGTGCTGGCTGATGTAGCGGGCAGGGGAAAACCCGCGGAGAGTCTGAGCAGCAATTTTCTGTAAGTCTCGCGCTCGGGGGGCGGAGATGCGCACCGGGCTGTTTCTAAGGCGTACAGGTATTGAAGTGGCCGGCTTTCCGGTGAGGGTAGAGTAAATAACACAGGCTGCCAGATAGGAACCTTCCGGTGTGGGGTGTGACAGGTCATTCTGGTGAAGCGGGCGGGTGGGGTATTTCCTGTACCAGCGCCTCCACGCTTCTCCAACAGGGGCTACACGGGAATTTGTCTCAGCCGCAGCACGGCAGTAGGTGAGGCTGGTATCATTCTGCATGGCGGTCTGGAGGGTCATGCGCCCGTTCTCCACAGCCGCATGTGCCCATGTGAGGAAGAGCATGGTTTTGGTGCGCTGAGCTCGGGCCAGCTCGCTCCAGCGGCGTACGGATTCTATCGTTTCCTCTGGGCGGGCGGAGGGCGTCTGGCTTTGGTCCTGAAGGAGTACCCAGTCATAATGGCCCATGGCAAGCTTCTGCGCTGCGGCTGCGTGCTGCGGACTGTTCAGAAAGCCTCTCAAGCTCATGGCACCGGCAGTGTATGAATCCACTCTCAGAGAGTATCCGTCAGCATCTGCAATGGCTTGTATGAGCTCTGGTAAATCATTGTAGAAGGTGTAGCTGTTCCCGATGATGAGCAGGCGGGTTTCTTCCTTCGCGTGGATAAAACCACTGAAGAAAATGACAAATAACAGAAGGAAACGATACATGGTGAGGTAAATCAGGGGGTAAAGATGTGAGGAATTCGCAAATCATGCTCCTCGGTGGGGATGGTCGGCACAATCTGCTGATGAAAGGCTACGGCGGCTATTGTGGCGTGGCTGCAATGCGGGAGGTAAGTGTCGTAATATCCGCCACCGTACCCCAGTCTTTCTCCCGCCGCGGTGAATGCGACGCCCGGGACGATAATGAGCTCCAGTTGTTCAGGGCGGAGAACTTGGCAGCTTTCTCCGGGGGTGAGGATGCCGTATGCGCCCGGTAGTAATTCTTTTTCCGGGATGGTAACGAGGTGGAAGTTCATGCGGCGGTTGCTCTCGCAGCGAGGGAAGGCGAAGCGGTGCTGCGGGTATTTGCTGACAAGCGGGAGTAAATCCACTTCATGGGGCATGGCTGCATAAATAGCCACGTTTTTCGGATTGCCTTCCAGAAGTGGGGCAAGGCGCTGCCTTAGGCACGCAGAAGCTGCGTCGCGCTCGGCTCCGGGTATCGCCCGAAGGCTTCGGAGAATGGCGCGCCGCAGCTCTTTTTTTTGAAGGTCGGTTGACATTTAATCCGGCATGCGGCCGAAGAGTGCCAGCATACGCCCGGTCTTGCCTTTCTCCACACGGTATGAGTAAAAGGTGTTCAGGTCAGCGGCGGTATCCAGCTCACTGTCAATGATGTTTTCAGGGGCAAGTCCGGCATTTGTCAGCTGCTCTATAATGGCAGAGGGAATGTCCACCTCATAGTGAGGAGGGCGGATGCAGGGGGAGATAACGGCAATGCAATCTGCGGGCTGTACGCCAAGCGTTTTTTTCATGGAGCGCAGGAGCCCACCTACAATATTCTGCTGAGTGCCTTGTTTGCCTGAGTGCACGAGGCCGCGGCAACCGGTCACTGTATCATATACCCATACGGCAGCGCAGTCCGCCACGTAGATGCCTAAGCAGCAATCAGCCTTGCCGCCGCAGAAAAGGCCATCAACTCCTTCTACCGGGAAAGCACAGCCAATGTCACCCACGAGCGCTACGCGGTTTCCGTGTACCTGCTGGGCTCGCCTAAGCATTTTCGGCGAGACGCCTACCTCTGCAAGAACCTGTTCATGGGTGGGGGTGAGGGCTGAGATGACGGCTGCACGGTCCGTGGTAAGCTCCACACCGGGAACACGGGTGATAAAGCGTGCAAAGTTTTCGGGGATGGCGTTGAGGCGCTCCAGATACGCGGGGGAATAGCTGCTCATGTACGGCTGTGGTATATTTGACTTAGTGGGGAAGGGGATTCTTGCCGCGGCGTGTAATAAGGGTGCGCGCGCGACCGGTGCGCTCAGCATTATCTTCTTCTGCCATGAGGCTGGCCAAATCGCGAGCGATGTTACTGCGCATTTTTTCTACAAGGTCCAAGCCCTGTTCTGTGATTCGCACCATGATTTTGCGGCGGTCTGCAGCGGCGGTGAAACGCTTGAGGTGGCCGAGTTCCTGAAGCTTGTCCACCATGCCGGTGGCTGCTGCTGTGGAATGGCCCATCATGCGGGCGATGCTGCTCATGGAGAGGCTTTCCTCCTCTGCCAAGTAGGTGAGCAGGAAGAACTGCGGGTAGGAGATTTTGTCCTGCGTCAGTTCGGGAGAGAGCTTGAGAATGCAGTTCCTCTGGGAGAAGAGCACAAAGTCTGCAAGATGCTGTGCTTCGTCTGTCGTGAGGCTCGTACGTGCTGTGGAGAGAGTGTGTTTCATACCGTGGTAAGTGTGCTTCGGTTACCTCGATATTACGGGTTTACTGACATTTTGCAAGCATAAAATTTCAGCCGGAGCTGAGTACTTCACGGTGAAAATGGAGCCACGCCGAGAATGTGGCGTGAAAAATACGCTGGGGGTACTATATATTGTGTTTTGGTCGCGAAGATTTTTTTTTAACTTAATTTGTAGTAGGTGCGACGCGGAGTACATTTTTGAGCTCTTCGGACATAAGTCCACTGTTTTCGAGGCGTTCTATGTGCGCACGAATGGCTTCCCAGAGGAGCTGGAAATCACTGACAAGAGGAGCCACTGTCAGGTCTTCATTCAGGGATGAATCCGGCAGTGAGCGCTGCTTGTCAGCGATGCTACGGGCCAGTTCCCCGAGCTGTCTGAGCTTTGGGAGCGCTGCGGAAACGCTCTGTTCATCGGTACAGGTGCTGAGAGTCAGTTCCGTTTCAGAGAGCAGTGAGATGACGTCCTGTGCAAGACTGAAGTGTGTAACTTGTGCTTCTTCCGTTGCATAACTAATTGCGCATGCGAAGAGAAGCGCATGAGATATAACTGCCGGTTTCATATGCGTTGAAGCGGTGCTTATGAGGGGTTAGCGGTGCCTGCGGCGGCGCATAAGGTGCTGTGGTGTGCCGCAGCCGGGGCAGCGGTACCACAGGAAAAGGATAATGTGCAGAGCGGTGGAGACGTTGCGGTTCAGCAGCGGGAACTTGTGTGCATACTGGCTTTCAGAGAAGCGCCTTAACATGAAGATGTTAATATTGCATACTGCACAGTTCGCCCTGCGGGCAACAAGGATAAACGGAAGGATGCCGGCTACAAGTGCAGCGATGATTATCATGGCCGGCACCTCGGGTAATAACTCCAGCAGGAATAGTATCGGAAGAACTATCCACGCCAGTAAGTCAAGATAAAACAGGAGCGTGAACCATGCGCTAAAGTATACTTTCAGCGGGCGAGCACAGTGGATACAGTGCGCTTTGTTGTGAAGTTCTGCGCTGGTGCGGGGAGTGGACGCGTTTCTGCTTCTTTTGGAAGATCCGCGTCTGGCAAGAATGAGTGCAGGAATTTGGCGCTGAGCTATATCGCTAACCTTAACTGAGGATGCCGACCGTGTTTCTTCCTGATCGGTTCCCTCTTCCTGATTACATGTCTGATAAATCTCTTTAATTCGCTGTTCTGACAATGCTGCCATTTCTTCCGGGAAGTTTTCGGCAGCAAGCTTTGCATCAGCAAGAACATTGCTCAGAGAGATTCTTCTGAGCTGGTTGTCCTTGCTGATGCCACAGATGGCGAGCGCTGTGCGCTCTTTTTCCGGCAGAGTATCCAGGTAGTTGTGCTCGTTCATGTCGCTGATAATATCTGTCAGGATAGGGCTGCCAGCATAGCCTCCAGCTGAGTTTTTTTAGTTTCCCAGTCTGCGAGGCGAGCGCGCTCCTGATCTACCACCGCAGCAGGAGCTCGGTCCACGAAGGAGGCGTTGCTGAGTTTAGCTGTGCTCTTAGAAATTTCTTTAGTGATTTTTTCGAGTTCTTTGGTGATACGGGAGCGCTCTGCATCTACGTCCACCAATCCATCAAGGGGCAGGAAGAGCTCACCGAAGGGGGTAAGCGCTGTAGGCGTGCCTTTGGGAGCCTCGTAGGCAGCATCAGCCGTGGCTGTCTGAGCACCGGCCAGCAGGGCGAGGCGGGCCATGAGGTCATCCGTGAGGGGAAGAGTGGGCTTCACCACGAAACGAACCTTCTTGTTTGTGGCAAGATTGTACTCAGCCTTCAGGTTACGGGCTCGGTTAGCTGTATCGTACAGGGCGGAGGAGAGTGCACGAGCCTTGGAGATTTCCGTATCACTCAAGCCGCTCAGCAGGCTGTCTGCAGAGGGCAGCGGCGTGCTCATGAGGGGCAGTCCATTGTTCTTGTTAGCATAGCCAAGGCTCTGCCAGAGCTCCTCCGCGATGTGCGGCATGATGGGAGCCAACAGTGCCAAATAATGGCGCAGTACGGTGTCAATGGTGTACAGGGTGGCATTCTTTACGGCGGCGTCACCCTCGCGGAGGTCGTTCTTCACGGCTTCCAGGAAGAGGGAGCAGTATTCATTCCAGAAGAAGGAATAAAGAGCCTGCGTGTAGGTGTTGAACTCATACTTGCTCAGGGCGTCAGCCACGGTGGCGTGCAGCTCCTTCAGCTTGGCGAGGATATCTATGTGTACAGGGGCGAAGCGGGGGGCTGGATCAGTACCGGCCTCACCCTGCATCATGCGGAAGCGGGCTGCGTTGTACAGCTTGTTAGCAAAGTTCTTGCCTTCCTCAATCTGCTTTTCGTCAAACTTGACGTCCGTGCCAGTGGGGGCGATACGCATGAGGCCGAAGCGCAGGCCGTCTGCACCGTAGTGGGCGATGAGGTCGAGGGGGTCCGGACTGTTGCCGAGGCTCTTGCTCATCTTGCGGCCCTGCAGGTCACGCACGATGGAGGTGAAGAATACATTGCGGAACGGCTTGCCGTCTGCAAAGCGGTAACCAGCCATAATCATGCGGGCTACCCAGAAGAAGATGATATCCGGGCCGGTGACGAGGTCACTGGTGGGGTAGAACTTGGCGCGGCAATCATCATCCATGGTGGCGAAGGGCCACAGCCAGCTGCTAAACCACGTATCCAAAGCGTCTTCGTCCTGTACCCAGTTTTCCGGGTCAGCCGGGGGCTCTACGCCCACGTAGATGTCACCGGCGGCAGCATCTGCCTCATCCAGCTTAGCTGCTTCCTGAAGCTCTGCTGCCTTATCCTTGCGGTACCACACGGGGATGCGGTGGCCCCACCAGAGCTGGCGGGAGATGCACCAGTCCTGAATGCCTTCCAGCCAGTGGGCGTAGGTTTTGGCCCAGTGGGCAGGGCGGAATACGATATCACCATTAGCTACAGCATCAGCTGCTTCCTGTACGCAGGGGTACTTGAGGAACCACTGCATGCTCAGGCGCGGCTCGATGGGTACGTCAGAACGCTGGGAGATGCCCACGTTGTTCTCATAGTCTTCCACCTTCTCCAGAAGGCCCTTGGCCTCAATGAGTACGATGGATTTCTCACGTGCTTCAAAGCGGTCCAGCCCGTGCAGTTCAGGACAGTCCGGGCAGTTGATGCGGCCATCAGCGGTCAGTACATCAATAATCTCCAGATTATTCTTCATGCCGACCTCGAAGTCCGTGCGGTCATGTGCGGGCGTAATTTTGAGAGCACCTGTACCGAAGTCGATTTCCACGTGGTCATCAGCGATGATGGGAATCTCAGTCTCCACGAGGGGGCGGATAACGGTTTTGCCAATCAGGTGACCGAAGCGGGGATCCTTGGGGTTCACGGCCACGGCAACGTCAGCCATGATGGTCTCCGGACGAGTTGTGGAGACGAGAAGTTGCCCGCTGCCGTCTGCCAGTTTGTAACGGATGGTGTAAAGCTTGCTCTTGGAGGGTGTCATAATCACCTCTTCGTCAGAGAGAGCGGTGCGGAGCACTGGATCCCAGTTCACCATGCGGCGTCCGCGGTAAATACGGCCTTCTTTGAAGAGCTCAGTGAATGCACGGGCTACCTCAGGAGCGAATACATCATCCATGGTGAAGCGCTCGCGCTCCCAGTCGCAGGAGCAGCCCAGCTTCTTGAGCTGCTTAATGATGATGCCGCCGTGCTTTTCTTTCCAGTCCCACACCATGTTTACGAAGTCCTCGCGGCCTACATCATAACGTGTACGGGGCGGGGTTTCTTTAGCAAGCTCTTTTTCGACGCGGGCCTGAGTAGCGATGCCGGCGTGGTCCGTACCGGGGAGCCAGAGAACCTCCTTACCTTCCTGACGGGCGCGGCGTACGAGAATATCCTGAATTGTATTGTTGAGAACATGGCCCATGTGGAGCACGCCGGTTACGTTCGGCGGGGGGATGACGATGCTGTACGCAGGCTTGTCAGAATGCGGGTTTGCGCGGAAGCAACCCTCTGACATCCAGCGGTTCTGCCATTTTTCTTCTACAACGGTCGGTTCGTAAGCCTTGGGCAATTCAGTCATGACGCGCAAGTATAGCCTATGAGTCCCTGTTATGCAAGGCTTTTTCTCTATTATGACAGCAAGCGGGGAGAGAAACGAAGGTTCCTCTCCCCGCTGAAGTATGATATGATATACTGAATTATTAGCCTTCGTAGAGCTCCTTAATACGCTCAATGAGAGCGAATGCGTGGCTTACCATGGCGCGTGTTTCATTCAGCAGCGTGAGGTAAAGTATGCCGTTTCGCATATCGGTTTCATTTGCAGCGCTGTGCATGAGGTGGCGAGTGATGCAATCAGCGAAGTCATCACTAAGCTGCTCAGTGGTGCCAAGCATCGCCTTGATGCCGGCGTAATTTCCTGCCTTCAGCATATCAATGAGGTTCGGATAGAAACGGCCAATCTTCTCAGTGAGCGCCAGCAAATCATTCGCCTGCTCATGGGTGAGACCGGCATGGAAGTTGTCAATGTGATTATAGCTGGCCTTCACCAGAGTGATAAGGCGTTCACAGGTGGTGAGGGAAATTTCCGTGATGCGGAAGATTAACTGGCCGCGGTCAGCCAGCTCCGCCGGAATAGTGGGCAGGGTAGGAAGTACCTCATTTTCTTTGAGTACTTCCAAATCACGCTTAATGGTACGGGCCTTCTTTCGCAGGCGCTTGAGGTCATCACGGTCTTCTTCCAGAAGGGCTTTGACCATGGCCTTGTAAATGCCCACCATGCGACCGAGTCTACCGGCTGCGGAGGCTGCGAACTCGTGCACGGAGGCGTCCTTGTTCACATCAATGAGGCGGATTTCCTGCTTGTCCTCGCGAGTGAAGAATGTGGACTTAATAAGCAGAGCACCGGCGATAATCAGCATGGCAATCATGCCCCATGTGCCGCCATATGCCATAATCAACACCACCACTAGGGCGGCCAGGCAAGCAGCCACACCGGTGAGCAGCCAGCCGGCGATGACTGTCAGCACACCTGTGATGCGGTATACGGCGCTGTCTCGGCCCCATGCTCGATCCGCCAGTGAGGAGCCCATGGATACCATGAAGATAACGTAGGTGGTGGAAAGGGGGAGCTCCATCTCTGTGCCCAGAGATATAAGCAGGGCGGCGAAGGTAAGATTCACCGAGCCACGAATCATATCGTAGTTCGCGCCAGTTTCTTCTTCCGGGGTAAGCGGGGTGAAGCGGCGGCTGACAAAGCGAGCGATGGGGGCCGGGGTGATGCTGGTGATGAAGCGAGCCGTGTTAATGGCAGTACGCACGATGATACGTGCGGGTTGGCTGGAGCCGAAGCGCTCTTTGCCGGAACTTGAGGATGAGAGTTTTAGCTCCGTTTCTGTTACTTTTCTGGCCTTCTTTGAGAAGAACAGGGCTGCTACCATGATGAGCCCGGCTCCAATGAGGTAAACCATGCTGGCAGCTGCGCCGTCACCGGCTAGAATTTCACCCATCTTCATCGTCGTGACGTTATCAGGGGTGATGGCCGGGTCAAATAAAGCGTCCTTCGCTGCCATGAAGACGCCAATGAAGTTAACCATGTCATTGCCGGCGAAGGCCAGAGCCAGAGAACCGGTGCCGGCCAGCACCGCGATGCGCAGCGTATTTACCTTACACACGTACTGCAACACGGCTGAAACAAGCACCCAGAATATGCTAGCGCCGATGACGACATATGGCGTGTAGCCGGCCTGCACAAGCATCTCAATATCATCTTTGAATACACTACCCTTAAGGCCTTTAAAGATAATGAAGTAGCTGATGGCAGTGAGAGCAAGTGCACACCAAATCGGGCCTATGGCCTTGTATGTTTTGTGGTAACGGAAGCTGAAGATGAGGCGGGCCAGCCACATGACGATGGAGCCCACCGTGAATGCTATGGCCACTGAGGCGAAGATGGCCACAATCATTTTGAAGCACTTTTCTTCATTGATATAGTCAACGAGCGGGCATGTGAATACTTGTCCACTCGTGAATATAGCCATACCAATGGCCGCACCGAGAAGGGAGAATACCAGAGAAACTGTAGTGGAGGTAGGCAGGCCCAGTGTGTTGAACGTATCCAGCAGAATAATATTGCCTACCATTACGGCAAGATACAGGAGCATGACCTCGTGGAAAGTGAACATCTCTGGCTGGATAACGCCATTGCGCGCTACACTCATCATGCCACTGGAGAAGCAGGCACCCAGCAGCACGCCTACTGCGGCTACACAAACTGCTTGGTTGTACGTGCCGGCTCGGCAGCCGATGGAGGAGTTCAGGAAGTTACATGCGTCGTTACTGACACCTACTATCAGTCCGAAGACGGAGAGTAATGCCAACATGCCGAAGATAACGTAGTAGATTTCCATGGTATACGAAGCTTTTTTATCATGTCAAAGGCGTATTGACAAGAAAAATGTGTTTTTTTGTTTTGAAAAGTGAGGCTTTGGAGAAAACTTTCAGATTCTTCTGCCCCTGAATAACAAGCCACCCCAGCAGCAGAGCTGTTGGGGTGGGGAATAGGCTGGGGAATTTTTATAAGCTGTTCAGCCAGGTTTCTAACTCGCTGCGCAGGTTATTAATCTGCTCTATGATAAACTCAGAGCCTTTTACGAAGTATACAACTCCAAGCGCTATCAGTAGCAGGAGTACAAGCAACAGGAAAAGGTTTAAACAGCCTTTCTTCTTTTTGGGCGTGGGGCTGTCAACCGGTATTACTGGCTGATTTTGGACAGGAGTACTGTTTCCGATGGGGAGGTCATCCACCTTAATGGAAGAATCTGACGAGAGACCTGCCTGTCGCGGATTAAAGTCCGCCGGTCCGCTGGGGGAGGACATGCCAATATCTTCAATCTGCACCTTTGCGCCTGCTTTGGGCGTTATTCCCTGCTGTTCTGGTGCGGGCCGCTGGGCTGGGATGGTCGGGCTAATGCCAAACTCTTCCACTTGGATATTGGGGTATCCTTGCTTCTGCTTCTGCGGCTGGGGCATGGGGGGACAAGCCTGTCCGGGAGGCGGTGTTAAGGTAATGTCATTCTCATCAGCATCAACAGGGGGAGGCATGGGAATGGGTGGCATGCCTTCGTTAATGGGCATGCGAGTGAAGGTGAGTTCCCTTACATCTACGTGTTGATCTTGCGGCGGTCCGGAAAGCGGAGGCTGATTTTCTTGGCTGATGCTAGCTTCAGTCATATCAGCGTTATCCTTTTCAACTGGCACGTCAGGAAGTTCATCGCTGATGCTAATTTCAGGCAAGTCTGAGAAGTCTCGCTCAACAGGTATCTCGATAATTTTATCGCTGATGATTGTCTCGGGCAAGTCCTCGTTGTCCTTGTCCTCAGGGATATCAGGCAGCTGGTCGCTGATGATTGTCTCAGGCAAGTCCTCGTTGTCCTTGTCCTCAGGGATATCAGGGAGCTGGTCGCTGATGATTGTCTCAGGCAAGTCCTCGTTGTCCTTGTCCTCAGGGATATCAGGGAGCTGGTCGCTGATGATAGTTTCAGGCAAGTCTGCGTTGTCCTTGGCTTCAGGGATATCAGGCAGCTGGTCGCTGATGATAGTTTCAGGCAAGTCTGCGTTGTCCTTGGATTCTGGGATATCAGGAAGCTGGTCGCTGATGATAGTCTCAGGCAGGTCCGCGTTGTCCTTGGCTTCAGGGATATCAGGAAGCTGGTCACTGATGCTAGTTTCAGGCAGGTCCGCGCTGTTCTTGTCTTCAGCGGCTTCAGGCTGCTGTTCGCTGATGATTGTTTCGGGCAGGTCCGCGTTGTCCTTGGCTTCAGGGATATCAGGCAGCTGGTCACTGGTGCTAGTTTCAGGCAGGTCCGCGCTGTTCTTGTCTTCAGCGGTTTCAGGCTGCTGTTCGCTGATGATTGTTTCAGGCAGGTCCGCGCTGTCCTTGTCTTCAGCGGCTTCAGGCTGCTGTTCGCTGATGCTTGTTTCAGGCAAGTCCGCGCTGTCCTTGTCTTCAGCGGCTTCAGGCTGCTGTTCGCTGATGCTTGTTTCGGGCAGGTCCGCGTTGCACATACCCAAGGCAAGGTTTGTTGTCTCGTTGCAGAAGGGAGGGGCAGGCTCCCTACTAATAGGTATGTCTATAATATTGTCATCAGGCTCAATCTCTTCGAAATCTACGATAGTGAGAGGCTCGGAGACGTTGTCTTTTAGTGTTACGGTGATGATGGGTATTACTCCCTCTTCCACGGTGACGCTTGAACGCTTGGCCGAACCGGCATTACTAGTGGAATCTGCGTTTTCCAACGACTCTAGCCATTCCATCGCTGATTTCCAACGGCTTTCTGAATGAGGGGCGAGCGCTTTATCGATGCCCTTGAGGAAAGTCGGCGAGAATCTGCCAGTAAGGGTGGAGTCAGAGCTGAGCGGCTTATATGAGTAAAGGCCTCCTGTTACCCCGGAAGATTCGCCGCGGATGAGCCGGTAGCAAAGTTCTCCCAGTGTCGGTAAGGCATTTTCTTCTTTATTGGCAGTCTGCAGGAAGGCAAAGTTTGTCAGAAGAGGGGCACTGGTCTCAGTGATAAGGATTCTTTTGATGTTAATGTCCGAATGGCCTATACCAATCTTGTTCAGATATTGGATAGCTTTGAGCAAACTGCTGAGTACAGGGTGCAACCAGTTTTCAGAGATGGCTGAGGGGGGCGGAGCAGCCTGCGTGAGGGGGGGATCTGTATAGTGCGGAGTCACACAGTATGTTGTACCCAGCGCAGAGAAGAACGCCAGCACCTCAGCTACATTGGAGTGCTGTTCCTGAATGAGAGCGTTAATTGTGTTATTGAAGCTTGCTAGGGAGGTCTGATAGTTAAGCTCATTCCCGGCGGAAGGAATTACTTCAAAGGTAAGGTTGCTTCGCTGTGCGAACATCTTCGGCAGATGTTCACAAAGTTCTACCTCATAATTGAGAAAGATATTCCGAGCTAAGTATGTAATGCTGAAGTTGTCTTCCCGCAGCATGCTGATGATGGTGTATTGCCCCAGTGTAGTACCATCAGGGAGAACCCATGTTTGTCTGTTCTTGCCACTGGAGGGGCGGTCATCGTATATTCGTTGAGTTAACATCTTGAGTTTTAATTTGTAAAATTGTTGTTATGGAAAGAAACTGTTATCTTGTCAGTTCGTTAAGTCTCTGGCGGGCATCTTCGTGGCCCTTGTTTGCGGCTTCCCTGTACATTTTGATGGCCATGTCCACATCAACTGTTGTATTGTTTATACCCAGTTGCAGGAAGCGAGCTGCGTGATAGAGGCCATCCGGGTGTTCCATGGCGGCAGCTTTAGAATAGCATTCAAAGGCTCTTTCCAAATCGCGCTCCGTTCCGATTCCATTTTCGAAGCAACACCCGAGGGCAACGATGGCATCCGGGTTGTCTTGAAGTGCTGCCTTCTTGTACCATTCAAAGGCAGTTGCAGCATCCGGCCTGAGTCCTGTCCCATTTTCTCCGGAAATACCATTCTCATAGATGAGACCAAGATAATACTGGGCTTCATTTTGGTTTTGTGCTGCGGCTTTGTTAAACCATTCGAGAGCAGTATTTTCGTCTTTTGCTGTTTCTCTGCCGTGGTAGTAATAAGTACCCAGTTTGAACTGTGCTTCTGTTTGGCCTTCCTCCGCGGCTCGTCCGAACCAGATGAAGGCTTGGCGTTCGTCTACAGCTGTGCCGGTACCCTCTTCATAACAGAGCGCAAGATTGTACATGGCTGTGCTGTGGCCCAGTTCTGCGGCCTTTGTATACTGCACAAGGGCAGCTGCATGATCCTGAGGAGTTCCTATTCCCCAGTCATGGCATACGCCCAGTGAGAATATTCCATTAGCGTATCCTCTTTCTGCCGCTCTGGTGTACCATCGGAATGCTTCCTGGGGGGAGGGCTCTCCGATAACCCCCTTTTCATGGAAAAGCCCTAAACGGTGCATGGCCGGCGCATGCCCCATTTCAGCTGATTTCTGGTACCATTCAAAAGCCTGATTCAGGTTTTTCTCTGTTCCTGTGCCGAACTCGTAGCAGAGAGCCAGCTCATATTGTGCCGGCGCGAGGTTTTGCTTGGCAGCCTGTTCGTAGCATCGGAAGATTCTCGCCTGAGTCTGTTCATCATGCTGGGCTTGGGCCTTATAGAGCCCCGCAAGCCTGAATTGAGCTTCTGCCAGTCCCATTTCCGCAGCCTCTGTCATCAGGTGGATGGCTTGCCTATCAACGCTCACGGTTCCGATCTCCTGTGCATGGCACATGGCCAACCTGCAGATAGCCTCAGCATCCCGACGCTCAGCGGCAAGTGTATACAAGTGGAACACCTGTTCGTGATTCACCTCGGTTCCCCAGCCATGCGTGTAACACTCCGCTAGGTGGATGATAGCGGAAACCTCGCCTGCTTCAGCGGCGTTTTTCCAGTGCTCAAAGGCCATCCGGTGCAGCCGCTGCGCTTCCTCTTCATTACGGCTTACGCCTGAACCATCACGGTGCATGCAGCCGAGGCGAATCATGGCTTCCGGGCTGCCTTCCTGTATTGCTTTCCTGAGCCATTGTATGGCAGCTGTCTGGTCTTGCTGGCAGTGTGTGCCTCGGCGGTAGTATTCTCCCAAGGTATACATGGCTTCCGGGTAGCCGCTCACAGCAGCTTTGCGAATGAGGTCTATACCCGTTCTGATATCAGTGTTGGAGGCGGAGCCTCTCAAGTAACAGAGGCCGAGGTGATAATTCGCTGCAGGCAAAGACTTCGCTTTCTCATACCAGGAAGTGGCCTGCTGTGCATTCGGGGAAATATCTAGGCCCTTTTCATTTCTGTATCCCAGTGCCAGCTGAGCCGGGGCATAGTTTGCCTCAGCGGCTTTTCTGAGCCAGCGAAGGCCTTCTTCCTTGTTTGCTTCAGGTATGAGGTCAAAAAGCTGGAGGGAAGACCACGCGTACCAGCTTGAAGGTGCGTTGGTGTTTTCTGCTTGTTGGCGTGTGTATTCAATGAGTCCCGGATTTTCCTGTACTCTGTTCGCTAGCTCTTTTCTGCTTGCTCCGGGGAGCATGGGGCTCAACCTATTTCTTGGGGCATCGAACAGGTTGATAAACTCTTGGTATTGTTTCTGGGTTATGGGCTGATGAGGTGTCGGTATTGTTGGTTCCGGTTTCCCGGGCTGTGTGGGAGGGGGCTGCTCGCCTTTGTTCTGGGTGAGTAGGGGTGAATATTTTTTGTATGCAGCAGCCAGTACAAGACAGATTGCCGCAAATGTGAGCACGGCAGATATGCGCCAGAGTTTGCTGCTTTTATTCCTGACCGGTTGCTGAATGATGCTGCGTGGCCTTTTGCGCAGAGTTGCTTTTTGCTGGGGAGGGGCATCCTGAGTGCGAGGCAGCTCAATTTTCTCCTCAGATGTACGGGAGGTGAGGCTTTTTTGCCATTCTTCGGCGCATTGCCAGCGCTGTTTTGGGTCAATGTTTAGCGCTTTGTCAATGGCTTGAAGAAAGTTGTGAGAGAATCTGGCTTGGAGCTGAGGAGACTGGGCTAGCGTGAGGCAGTCCTCGCTGCCGGATAAGCGTTCCAGCGCAGTCGGTGGCTTTTCGCCGGTGATGAGGCGGTAGCAGGTAGCACCAAGTGCGTAAATGTCAGACCAAGGGCCCTTATTGCCTTCTGTTTGCAGCTGCTCAATAGGCGTATAGCCGGGGGACTCCAATATAGTGCCGGTGTGTTCACCGACCAGTGAACGAGCTGTACCGAAATCTATCAGAACAGGAGTGCCTTTCTCGGTAATGAGAATATTCGAGGGTTTTAAATCCCGGTGTACTACTCCGGAGCGGTGCAGGTAACTCAGCGCACTCAACAGTTGCTGTAATATGGGCGCCAGCCAGGTTTCCTTAATTTCTCCGGCTGAAGGTGCGGCTTTGTGAAGCTCGCGTCCTCCCACCCAAGGCATTACATAATATGCAGTCCCCAGCGTCTTGAAGGCCTGAAGAATTTTGACGATGTTGGGATGACTCAGCTTGGAGAGTGTGTTGGCTTCATCTATGAAGCGAGATAGTGACCAGTCAAAGCGTTCTTTGAATGCGCCTTCGTTACTTACCGGGCAGACCTCATTCGTTTGTTCGCGTCGGAAGGCATAAGTACGGGGTAGATTTTCCTTAATGACTACCTGTTCTCCGCTTTCCGTATCCGTGGCCAGATATGTCATGCCAAAACCACCCTGTGCCAGTACCTTCAGAATGCAATACTTTCCCAACTGGAAGCCGTCGGGCAGGGAAAGGGACATCAGCCCTGTTCTTGGGGCCGTCAGAGGGGTGGTTTCCGGGCGGGGTAACATATCAGTGAGTCAGCGTTACCACAGAGGTATTTATTCGTTCAGAAGAATAGGGCTGAAGAACAAATTGAAGATTGCTTCCTCTGCTGTATTTTCTGCTTGGGTCGAGTAATTAGCGCATTCTCTCTGTCTTCTTGCTCTTCTCCTTAAGTCGTCACGATAAGAGCAGGCGTTGTCATACTGGAAGGAGACGCTGGTGATATAACAGTTGCTGGATATATAGCTGATAGTGGAGATGGTCGTCGTGCAACCATAATTCTCAATATTAACTACTTTTACCGGACTAGCGTCCTGTTTGCTTTTGTTTTCAGGTTCTTCCGGAGTGGTAGTTGCCGGAAGGCTATTTGTACAATCTTCCGGGGGTTGTGTGCAATTATCCGCGTCATCGAATTTGATGTCGGCATCGGTGGTATGAGTACCGCTGAACATGTTGTCCTGTTCAGAGTTGCTATTGGTGGTATGAGTACCGCCTTCATCGTTTTCGTTTCTGCGAATCGGAGTGGTGGAACTGGGGGGGGCAACCTCGCCGGGTGTGTTGGCATTTTCAGGGGGCAGTATGAAAACGTTGGGCTCATCTTTCGGAGCTGATGTGGCAGATGTTGCATCATTCCGAGGGGTGGAGCTCTTTACCTGTTCTTCGGTCGGAAGCGTGTTTTTGTCAGCAGGTGCATTAGCTCCTGTCGGCAGCTCCTGCTTATCCGGTGTGCTGCACAGAACCAGTAATACAGAGATTAGCAGCAGTCCAACAGCTCCCAGAACGATTTTTGCAACAGGGGGGTGCCAAAAGTTCATGGGAGGCGTTTGCTGTAGCGGAGCCACCGGGGGATGAAATGCCGCTTTATCCGGAGTTGCAGCGCAAATCCATACTGCGGATACATTGTCAGATGAGCCGTTTGCAGCAATGACTGCTTTATTGGCCATAATCGAGAGCACATTCTTGTATTGAGTTGTGCTGGTCGCTTCCCAGTTCGCCAGCGGCCATTGTTCTTCCGGAAGCTGGTTCCAGAGGCCATCGCAGCAGAGCAGGAATGAGTCTTGCTCGCTGAAGGTTCCATGGCTGACGTGAGGCTTAATTTTGCTCTCCGTTCCAAGGGCTTGCGTGAGAATGTTTTGATCCGGATGGTTCTTTGCCTCGATTGGGCTGACTTCCCCCTTGTCTACAAGTATACGCAGCAGAGAATCATCAATCGAGAGCTGCTTCCATTGGCCTTGATTAGTCACATAGGCTCGGCAGTCACCCACGTTGACGCATGTGTAACACCCATCATGGAGGTAGACCGCCACAAAGGCGCTCTTGCCACTGAGTGCAGCGTTTCCTCCGGCATTTTGAATGATGTCTGTATGGGCCTGTTGTACTGCTTGTGTCAGAATCTCAGCGGCTTCATCCGGTGATACTCCGGCGCTGAGTTTGTCCTGCCAGTAGCATTCCATGGTGGCGACTGCGGTCTGAGAGGCTTGCGCTCCACCTACATGACCACCGGCACCATCTGCCACTACTGCCAGAATCGCTTCGTCTGAATACCAGTGCCCGACGCTGTCCTGCTGAGAGCTGCGGTCACCAATCAGTTGCATTTCAATGACCTTTTCCACGCTATTGCTCTCTGCAATTTTTGCCTCGATTTCTCCCGGGGTAGGGGGAATAGCTGTATTTTCCTGTTTTTCCACAACGTCAAAAATAATGATGGATGCGTTATCCTGTTGTTCCGTATTCATTTTTTTCAACTTCATGAGAAGCACTTCACATGCCTCAGCCGGGGAAGCCTGCCGAATTCCCGGGGAATTCAGGAGCTCCTCCCAAGCTGTATCCGTGAGGGGGGTGAAGCCATCGGACGCCATGATGTAGCGATCTCCCGGTCGGCAGTCGTCCGTTTCTTCATCGTGATTTTTAATGAAATCACCACACACGGCTTCATAGAGGGCATTTGCCGGCTTAGTTTCGGCCTGAGCCTGTGCTTCTTCTTCTGTTATTTGTCCGCTCGCAACCTCACTGGCGAGTTTTTGTCCCCAGGTGTGAGCAGTATTGAGTTTTTTTACTGTACCGTTGCGCTGCAGGTACAGCAGGGAGTCTCCTACGCTTTGCCATTCTATTCCGTTTTCTGTGACTCTTGCGGCGATGAGAGTTGCCCCGGCGCCATCCCTGATGGTGCCTGCTTCTTTTGCATCCCTGAGGGCCATGTTAGCAGTATTCAGGAAGCATTCGAGGCTCTCACCTCCCTTTGTGATATGGCAGTTAACGTAGGTGGAGACGATAAGTTTACTGGCGTCCTGACCATCATCCATACCTCCCATGCCGTCAGAGAGAACTGCCATGAAACTGCCGGCAGTAGCTGCTCGGTCGGCATCACTGAGCCAGACTGTGTCTTCCTGGTACTCGCGGCAGCCCTCCCAAGTGGCTGCTGCTGCTGAGATGCTGTAATCAGTAAAATTGATGATGGAATCCATAGTGATGGGGGGAGTGGATTGTTTTGTATAAGAGGATGTGAGACTCTGTATTATTTTTCGTTTCGGTTACCAGTTAAATGTCTCACCACAGAAAGGGACGAAGCGCAGCTTTGTGCTCGGAGACACCTGGAGTATTTCACCGTGTTCAAGGGGACTGCATGATTTTACGGTATCGCCATCACTCAGCCTTGTCATCTGCCGCGCGTACGGACATGCGTCAATATAAAACGCAGCGTATTCCGCATCGTAATAGATACAGTTCTGTCTAGCGGATACATCAGGGTCATCTATTAGGCATATGGAGTTGTCTCTTGCCTTGCCGACATAGTTTTCACCGGAGGTAATGACAAAAAACTTGCCTTTCATGGGGCCTGAAATCGCGACAAGCCAAGCCAGCGGCCATTCTTCTTTCGGGATGGGCGCAATACGAGTTGTATTTTCTAAAGGATTGTTTCGTTCTGTTGGTACAGAACCCGTGCTGCCGGGGCGGATAATGGGAATAGTTCTATTCAGAGGAACTGTTTTATTCTGGCTGAGGTCGCGGGAAATAGGCTGAGTTCTGAAGACACTGTCCGCACCGGGGCGCTGGAGCGGCTGGGTTCTGAAAACACTGTCCGCACCGGGGCGCTGGAGGGGCTGGGTTTTGAATGCATCTACAGCGGGGCGCTGGAGGGGCTGAGTTCTGAAGACACTGTCTGCACCGGGGCGCTGTAGAGGCTGCGTTTTGAAAGCGTCTACACCGGGACGCTGTACAAAACAGGTGTGCTCGCCGGAATTGGCTTCCTCTCTGTGTATATACTGGGTCTTTGCGGGGGTGTCACCGTGAAGGTCTTGCTCCTCGGGCTTGGGCGTATTCTTCTCTTTTGGCGCAAAAGTCGGGTAGCTGAAAACGGAATCAGTTGATACTGAAGGGGAGGGTTTGCTGGAAGTGCCTTCCACTTTCCCGGGTAGAGTGAGCCTTTCTACCTCAATGGTAGAGCTCTTTCGGAAACCGGATTGTGCTGAATTACGTTTTCTCATGAATAAGCTGTGGTATTAAGACTCTCTCCGTTGGACTTTTGTTCAACAAATTTTGAATTTTAACCTGATTTTACCAAGCTCAAATTCCATGTTGTGTCTCAGTTCGAGCGTGGTAAGGATTTGTCCGTTGGCGTATATGTGGTTAGTGGAGTTCAGGTCAATAAGGGTCCAGACGCCGTCCTGATCCAGTTTCAGTGCGCAGTGCACAGAGGAGACTGAGTTGTCATTCAGGCAGATGTCATTTTTGCTTCCTCGGCCAATGTCGGTACGGGGTTCCGTGATGTTCCAGCTGCGGCCTGTGGAGGGTTCTTCCAGAATGGCCAGAACTCGTTTTTCCTCGCGCACTTCAGTTGAGCGGCTTGAAGGCGGGGCTGCGCATAATGTCGGAAGCTCTTCGGGCTGGTTTTCGTATTCCTTATACGGTTTGGAGTTAAAGAATTGAGAATATTCCTGGTCGTTCCTGCCGATAGTGTTTTTCTCGTTATGGCGCTCTGAGCTCTTCCGGCTAAGAGTAGCTATAAGTATTAGGGCCAGAAGGACACCACCGACACTCCAGATTACCCATTCATCAATATTCTGAAGGTTTTTGAGAAGATTCTCCTGACTGAATTCCATGGGGGACTGCTTGGGTGTTTGCTGGCCGGACGCTGCAGGATTGCCTGTTACGCCGGGAACGGTGGCAGTTCCTGAACTTCTCTCAGCGTTCTCCGGCTGAGGCTGAGAGAATTGTTCTTGTTTCTTGGGCTGACTTGAGAAATCAAGCGTCGCATTTTGTGCCTCTGCGGTAAAAACCGCGGTGAGGCAGAGGAGGCAAACACCGTAAGTCTTCAGGCTTGTCATAATGGTTAAGGGGTTTTTCACGGCTGTTCTGGTATGGTTACACGTTTTAACTATGTTCCGTTAATCCAAGGATTTTTCTACGGCGTCCGTCTCTGCGGGGGCTAAGGGATTCTGCGGAGTAACGGGGGCCGTGACATCGTCATAATCGGGCTCGATTACATCCGTTGCTCCGGGGAGGGTATCAAAGGGATTATCGGAGGCAGGATAGCTCTGGTCAGAGTCCAGCGAGGTATCAAGTTCCTGTACGATGTAAAGGTCGTGGTTGTTATCGTCCTTGCCTTTTTCCCTGTCGTAGTAGAGAATATATATGCGATTATTTGTGGTGTCTACGATTTTAATGTGCATCTTGCCATCCAGCAGAGATACTGTGGCATAACCACTCCTGTCCTTCAGGTTACCTGTAATAGCCACGGTCCATTCCGGGTCTTCACTCTGGGTTATTGAAGCCACTTCCATGAGGTAAACTATCTTAGGAAGCACTTTCACCTTGATGATGTCTCCTATGTTGGGAATGTTTGCTTTCTGGCTCCAGTTTAAAGCATTCTCATGAAGGGTGACTCGGTACGCACCGATGACTGAGCCTTCCGGCTCATCCGGAAATTGCTCACTCTCTACTACTTCGTTAATCCCTGTTTCAATGCCTTGGATTTCTTCATCTTCGTCGACATCGTAATGTCCGCCCTCAATGATATCATTCTCGGTCACGGGTGTTTCCGAGGTTCCAGCGCCATTCGTAGAAACTGGAGTGTTAGCGCTCCCTGAGGGGATGTTGTTTTTCGTGGCTTGGGCATCTTCTGCAGGTTTAGCGGAGGCATCAGAGTCAGGGCGTTCTCCCATGAGGGTCTCTGCATCATGCACATTTTGTCGCGTGACAAGCATAATCGTTGCACCTACGCAAATCGCAAGTGATATGCCCATGAGCGCGGAAAGAAGAGTTTTTTTATTCATTGTTATTTTGAATCAAAAGTTTAAAGTATAGATATGGTGAAGCTACAGCTTCCGATATTGACGCGAGTGTCCTTCTGAACCTTGAGACTCTGGTTTTGGGTAAGTCTGATATCATCGATAATGGTACCATTTGTAGAGCCTGCATCTCCGATAAGAAGCACATATCCGGCTTCCGCTGCGCGTACTTTGAATACCGCGTGACAGCGTGAAATCGTTGAGTCCGGAATGACTAGATCACAGGTCTCAGCGCGGCCGATATAGAAATTGCCTTTATCTGCAATGTCCTGAACTTTAATAGTATATTCTACTTTTTCGTTCGTTGAGAGCTTGCCGATGAGCTTTAATTTGTCGTTTGTCTCGCTTATGACAGGTACGGAGGTATATGCAGCATAAATGTCATTATCTTCTTCATTTTCATCCTCTTTCGGCTTTTTATCCGTTCCGGGTTTGTCATTCGTGGAGGCCGTGAAACCGGTGGAGAGCAGGTTGCAGCAGGTGAGGATAGTGGCCAGCATGAAACCTACTGCAATGGCAAGTAGCACGCTGTCCGTTGTGTCCCACTTTTTCTTTTTCTGAGTGAGAGATTCCGGAGTGGCTGCCTCGGAGGTTGCTTCATTCTGCTCAGTCACGGCTGTCTCAGCCGGTGTTGAGGCACCTGCATTTTCCAGCGTCTCACCTGCGGAGGCAACCTCAGGTGCTGTGGTGGTTTGTTCCGCTGTTCCTGCTTCGGCCTCTACGATGGAGGCGCGCACGCCGGGCTGATTCTCTGCTCCGTTTTTTGGTGTGACAGGTGGAGCAACGGCTGCGAGGGCTGGGTCTTCCTTCAGGCTTACGAGCAGATTAAAGCCTCTGCCGGTATTTGTGCTGCTGTCAACTGCGATATACAGTTTTTCACCTTGGCGCACGTCTACTTGGATGCGGTGCTTGTAGTAACGATTGTCTCGTTCATCTGTACATACAGTATGAGGCAGGGCTTCCAGAGTTTGTACGCTCTCGCCACGGAATACTCCCAGCACAGGCTTGAATGAATGAGATGAGTAGAGAGTGCGTATGCCAATCGTCATCTTGCCGGTAACCGGGGGGGTGACGCTGTACCATACAGACTGGCCGATACCGCCTTCCATCACCGGTTCGCCATTTTCTCTTGTTGCTGCCAAATTTGTACCGAGTACACAGGAAACGAGAGAGTCCGCCACGCTATTCTTCTGGTCGAATTCAGGAGAAATAAGATTAGTACCTCCAGAAGTAAGTGCTGTGCGTATAAAAATGTTACTTGCTTTGTTCCATCTCGTGCTCCAGTTTTCGCAGAGAGTATCCTCCTCAATTTTGTCGGAGTACTGGCTTTCCAGTGCCATTCTTATCTTATCTGCGCACGGTTTGAGCGGCGGTAGTGCAATGGCCCGGCTGAAGTTGTCATTAAGTACCTCTTCATTACCGCAGACGGAGTACATGGATACGGTGGAGGCTGCGCGCTGTAACGCGGCTGCATTATTGTGGCTGTCCACATCGCCCACGCTGTAGGACACTCTTCTGCCGCGGCGTGTAACAGTGCGGGGGCGGGGATTTGAGAGTATGAGCTCATTTCTTGCTCTCAGCTGGGTCGGTGTTGATGCGCGGAGGTCCAGCCCTGCGCTGTCGTAACTCATGAGCGTGGCAATGGGCGTTCCAGTCTCATCAGCGTAGGTGCCGGCGGCGTCTGTCTCAGCCTGCGGGCCTCTCTGGTAACTCTGATAATCTGAGTGACCTGCGCCAAATAGGTGGCAGATTTCATGGCTCATGGTGAAATCACTGTTGTTCTCTGTGTTCATTCGGAACACAGAATATCTGCCCTTTTGCCGGTCGATATTGAGATATAATGAGTTGTAACGGCCTGAGGCGGCTAGTCCTAAACAGCAAGGTCCTCTCCCTATGTTGTAATCAACCAGCATGATGACTAAATCAGCGTGGCTGAACTCTTCTGCTTCTCTAAGAGTCATGGCCCTATCACTCCCGTTTTTGCGGGATATCAGGTTTCCTGTCATCGGGGTGCCTGCCGCATCCGCCTGGCCGGTTGTCAGGGTTCTTAAATCGAAACGGAGTTTTTCTCCGTTTGTGCCGGCTTGGGACCGGTAGTCTGCATGGAATATGCCGCAGCATCTGAATCTCACCTCATCTCTGAGTCCGGAATTACTCATGAGATGGTTGAGCTGCTGAATAGATTCTTCAGCGATATCGGAGGAGCTTCTGTTAACGAAATTACGCCTTTGCCCTATAGATCCCAGTTTTTCGCAGGCGCCTGCATCAAAAACATAGAGGATGTCTATAGTCGTCGGCGTGTTTTCTTCTACAGCCTGCAATGTGCCGCCCATGAGCAATGCACATGCACCGAGAATAAAATTCTTAATTGTTAATTTATTTCTGAACATATAGACGACTTATAAAGTTTTTGATGCAGTATCTGTAACAATCGTTGAGATAAATTTCCTCACGACCTTGAATAATGTGCATGAAGAACATAATCACACTGGACATCAGCAGGGCCAGCAACGTCGTCCAGAAAGCCATACTCATATCTGCGACTACTGCCGGGATGTTAATCTGCTCGCCTCCTTGGGCTGCTGTTTGAAGCGCAAGGAGGATACCCCATACTGTACCGACGAAGCCGAGCGTGGGAAGTAACCAGATAGCGTAGCGCAGGAAATTATAGCCCTGATCAATATTGTTATCTGTTATTTCACGCTCAGCCTCCAGAAGTGACTGCGTGGTACCGAGATTGCCCACTGCCTGATAATGCAGCGCGAGGCTTTTAAGCATTTCAGCCAGAATCCCGTGGTATGCAGCCACCTTTGAGTAGAAGCCGGGCATGTCACGCTTCGTGAGTAGGCTGGGGCTTTCCACCTCGCTGTTGGCGGTGTTTGCATCCTCGTGATTTTCCCGTGACTGGGCGTAAGAGTGCCGGACTTTTTTGTCTTCCTTTTCCTGGAAGCGGATGAAAGCGTACCTGACGCTCAGCTCAGCCAGCCCCAAGTAGAACACAACCCACATCAGGTTCTGTACTGCTATGTAGTCTATCTTGCCGTTAATCTTGTTGATGAGGAACGGGGCCGCACTACCTTCGTCCGGCAGACAGACATTGAGCAGCACAATGGTCAGGATGGCCAGCATAAAGGATATGCAGGCTGCCATGGTGCGTAAGCCTTTTAATTTTGAGCTCATGGGGCGTATTCAGCGTGTATGGAATTTTTCCGGCACGTATGGAAGTTTTTATTGATAATCAAAGCTGTTATCAATAATCTCTCCGGTTTCCCGGTCAAGATAGGGGCGGTTGTCCTTGTTATAGCTGTAAATGAGCTCACTGATGGTTGCAGTGATTTTTCCAAGTCGTACCTGAGTGTCGCGTTTCACCAGAGTGCTGTCCACTTGCTCCCAGCCATTGTTTGTTTTGTAGTGAGTGCCGTTGGCTGAGCCCAAATCCGTGAGGCGGTATTCGCCGCGCTTTTCGGTAAGGCTGAGTTTTGCATGGCGGCGGCTGACGGTATCACTGTTCTTGCCCGTAATGGGGACGTCCGGAGCCTGTGCTGCGGGGATGGAGGGGTCCTTTCTTCCGATGATGAGTTCTTGTTTAGGCATTTCTGTATTGATTTGGAGGTTGTTAAAATCTGTTTGATTGGAGAAAATCTTGTTGTGAAAAATCCACCGCGCTGACTCCTTCATCAGGAGTTATCGTGATGTTTCCAGGGGTAACCGTTATGTTCACGAGGGGGGCTGATGCGCCGAGCTTAAATTCTGAGGGACTCAATTCTCTGGCCCATGCTCCTAAGACGCTCCCGTTCTTAATGACAATGAGTTTTACTCTATACCCACGTATGGAGTATTCTCTCGTATGCCCTCTTTCTGGTCTGTTATCTGAGTTTTTTTGCGCGATGTAACAATTTATATACTCCTCAGTAAAGGTATCGTCAGGACCTGAAGGTGCGTTGTCGGGCAAATCCTTTCTTTGGCTTACTGTGAATTCGGCCTGATAGTTGCCCGCTGATATTTGAGGGTGCAGCCAGATATCCGGCTGTCCTTTGCGCCCATCTGTCATATACAGGGCAGGCGACCCCTCACGCTGCCTGGTAGCCTGATTAGCGGTGTATATGAGGGGTGTGCTTTCTCCCGGAACAGCTGCCGAGATTTTCATATCCACGTCATGTTGCGTTGCTGCATCCCACGTGCGGTTCGGTTCTGAGGCTGCTGCTTCTGTTGTCTCTAAGTAAAGGTGAAGGGAAAGCGCCGGAGTGTTTTCATTCTGAGAATCTTCTGACTGGCTCATGTTGATGAAGAAAAGAATCATGAAAACGCCCATCGCTGAACAGAATAAATCCAGCGCGGAAACTGAGAAAACAGATACTTCCCGATTCTTTTTTTTCATCCTCCTGTGAAACAGTTAATCTCGGCTGTGTTGCTTGATACACACTCCGCTATGAGTATACTGGAATCTTAGCCGCATGTACAGCTAAAATTGAGTACGTCAGGACTTTTTTGCAAGGACTTGCTTTTCCTTCTCAGTAGGCGGAATGTTGAGGCTGAAAACAGCGTTATATTTGCCTGTTTGGTGACGGTGAAGCAGTAGGTAATTTGCTTATGGCTGCTTGATGGTTTCTCCTTTGCTAACGCAGTCCTAAGCGGCTTTCTCCCGCTATGCTGGACAACTTCGTTTTAACCTGTTAGCTTGAAATGGGCTTGTTTGTAAAGCATGCGTGAAGTTTCTACTTGCTTTCCGGTGGTTTTAATGCTAACATCGCGCAGCGCGACTGTGCGTGAAAGCTTTCTGTAGACATGAATCTTGCTATAATAGGAACCGGTTATGTAGGCCTGACCACAGGTACTTGTTTCGCTGAGGTGGGGCATAACGTCATCTGTGTGGATAATAATGAGGAGAAGGTGAAAAGCCTTTGGCAGGGTAAGATGCCGATTTACGAGCCGGATTTGGAGGAAATGATTGTTTCCAATGTTTCCGCTGGCCGTCTCCGTTTTACCACGGATTTGGTATCTGCTGTGAAGGATTGTGAAATTATCTTCATTGCGGTGCCCACGCCTCCTCATGAAGATGGCTCGGTGGATCTCTCTTACATTGAGGGGGTTTCTCGTGAAATTGCAAATGCTCTTTCGGTGGATTTGGAATACCGCATTATCGTGGATAAGTCCACTGTGCCTGTCAGCACCGGCAGTAAGGTGCAGCAGGTCATTGAGCGCTATGCTTGTAAGGGCGTGAAGGTGGATGTGGTCTCCAACCCCGAGTTCTTGCGTGAAGGCAGCGCTGTGCATGACCTGATGAACCCTGACCGAATTGTCATCGGTGCGGATTCCCAGCAGGCCATGGACATGATGAAGCGCGTCTATCAGCCTTTCAATGCTCCCATCGTAGAGGTGGACCTCGCATCTGCTGAGCTTATTAAGCATGCGGCAAACTCCTTCCTGGCACTTAAAATTTCCTACATCAACGCCGTTTCCGCCGTCTGTGAGAAGGCTGGGGCTGACGTTGAGCTAGTCGCCATGGGTATCGGTTTGGATAAGCGCATCTCCCGCCACTTCCTGAATGCCGGCCTTGGCTATGGCGGTTCCTGCTTCCCCAAGGATGTGAAGGGCTTCATCAATGTGGCTGAGCAGCTCGGCTCTCCCATGGAAATCCTTAAAGAGGTTGAGCGTGTGAACGCCGCCCAGCTGGAGCGCTTCCTCGGCCGCATCCGCAAGAAGATGTGGGTGCTGCGCAACAAGCGCATCGCCGTGTGGGGTATTGCCTTCAAGCAGAACACGGATGACGTGCGTGAGTCCGTAGCCGTTAAGCTTATTAAGCGCCTCTGTGATGAGGGCGCTATCGTCACCGCGTATGACCCCAAGGCCTCTGAGACCGGCGCCCGCGCTCTGGAAGGTTACAACGTCACTATCTGTGATGATATGTACGAGTGTGCCCGCGGGGCTGAAGTGCTCGTAGTGGCTACCGAGTGGAAGCAGTTCGCTATGGCAAACCTCGTGAAGCTTCGTGAGGTTGTGCGCCTCCCCATCATCTTTGACGGCCGCAACATCATTCATGGCGAGAATGCCATCCACGCCGGCTTCGAGTATCACTCCGTAGGCCGCAAGAATCTCTATCCCTCGGATAAGAAGATGTAACGCCGCCTCGGCCTTCCGCGTTTTTATCATGCCGCCCGGCTCCTCCCCTGTGAGCCGGGCGTATTTTTTGTATTGTAAAATAGCGAAATAACAAAGCTTGCAATTTTCACTTGCAAACGTCCGGAACCCGCTTGCGATACGGGATTGAGGGCGTTTTTAGTGGTATACGAAAAGTATACACTATAAGGGCGTTTTTCTGCGGTTGTTAGCCCTATTTTATGCAAAATTAGGCATTTTTGAGGCAAAGAAAAAACGCCTTGCATTTTCATGCAAGGCGTTGATTCTAAGCTACCGCAGACGGGACTCGAACCCGTACAAACGTTACCGTTCGGGAGATTTTAAGTCTCCTGCGTCTACCATTCCGCCACTGCGGCACACGGAATTGCAAGAATGAACTTGCGTGGGCTCATTCAAGCATATCAGGAGCGCGTTGACAAGCAAAAACGTGGCGGGAAGGGGGCTTATGCCACAGAAAGTTGCCTTAATCAGCCCAGTGCCAAGTGATTTTTTTCTCGATTTCCGGGTGCAGGGCTCGGCCCACGGGGCAGCAGCGGGCGGCGGCCTCCAGTATTTTGCGGTCTTCTGCCGGGATGGGCTGGGGTACGGAGATGTCCAGCTCTAAGCCCTGAATGCTGCCTGCACTCTCGCTGCAGGCGGCACGTACGGTAATGCCTTCAGCGGGGATATCATGGCGAGCGGCGGTGTAAGCTATCATGCTCAGGGTGCATGAGGCAAGGCAGGCGCCGAGCATGGCTGCGGGGGTGGGGTACTCTCCGCGGCCACCGAGGGCAGCGGGCACGTCCGTGGCGAAGCTTTCACCGGAGGCGCAGAAGTTTGTGTAGCAGCGCATGGCTCCGCTGTGCAGGGTGGATGATGTGTATTTTTTGCAATCCATAGTTCAGTAGGGGTGGGTGAGGGGTTCATTATCGCCCGCATGGGGGCCGCTAGCAATCTAATTTTCCGCCTGTTTCTGTGGCTATATGTGCAAATGGGTAATAAATGTCTTTTTATGTCTCATCTTCTGCTGGACAAAGCGTAGAAAGTGTGATTAATTAGAGCCACGTTTTTTTACGCGAATCATGAAGTCCTACACCATTTTCCAGAAGTCGGATGACGAGACCGTCAATAATTTCCTCTCTTGGATGCGCAATCAGGAGCGCGGCGTGTATCGTGCCGCTCTGCGTGAGCTTGGCGCCCTGAAGAAGCTGCGTCCGCAGTTCATGCAGCAGAAGCCCGTTGAGGAGCAGTTTGCATGGATTAAGAAGATGCTGGCCTGGAAACCCGCCGAGACCATCGCTGACCACCTCCTGCAGGTGTGGCTTATCCGTAAGCACGAGGGTATGCTTATCAGCTTTATCGAGATGCTTGGGATTGAGCACAACGGCCACGGCGTGGTGGACGTACTCCCCGAGACTCTGGACGCTGAGAAGCTTCAGGCCGCTGTGGACGCTCTCTTTGAGAAGTATCCCGCCGGTGCAGTGTCCGTATACCTGCACATGTTCCAGAACCAGACAGAGCAGGGCTGGCCCGAGCTGCAGGCTATTCTGGATAATGACGAGCGCGTTACCATTCGCTAATACGCTCACTTCTTTTCGGACTGCGTTTTGACGGAGGACGAACATTTTATGATGCTGGCCATGCGCGAGGCTGAGAAAGCCCGCGCGGCCGGCGAAGTTCCCTGCGGCTGCGTGATTGTGAAGGACAATCGCGTTATTGCCCGCGGCTGGAATCAGGTGGAAGCCCTCAAGGATGCTACCGCCCATGCGGAAATGCTGGCGCTTACTGCTGCCGAAGCTGCCGTGGGAGATTGGCGCCTAGAGGGCTGCACTGTATACGTCACAAAGGAACCATGCCCCATGTGCGCCGGTGCCATGGTGCACTGCCGACCGGACCGTGTGGTGTTTGGTATACGTGATCCTAAGGGCGGCGCTTGTGGTGGCTGGATTCACCTGCTGGATTCTAACCCACCGCTGAACCACAAATGTGAGTGCGTGGGGGGCGTGCTCGGGGCGGAGTGTCTGGAGCAGTTCCAGAGCTTCTTCCGTGCGGCACGGGCAGCAGCCAAACAGCGCAAACAACTTCTCAGAGATCAGGCTGAAGATGACTCCGCAAATTGAGCTTTATCTGAACGCTGAGTGCGAGTGGCTCAGCGATGAGCTGCTTGCTTCTTGGCATGCTGCCCTTTCTGCCATGCTTCCTGAGCTGCTGGCTCAGCCCAAGGGGCCTGACCATGTGCTCAGTGAGCTTCCCTGTGTGGAAATCTCCGTGGTGGATGATGAAACGATTGCGCGGGTGCATGAGGAGTTCCTTGATGACCCCTCGGAGACGGATGCCATCACTTTCCCGTACGGCGAAATTCTTGTGAGCTGTGATACTGCCGCTCGCTACGCCGCAGAGCATGGCTTGGATTGCTGTGAGGAGCTTTTCCGCTATATGGTGCATGGCCTAACTCATCTGCATGGCTATCTGGATTATGAACCTCAGGACCGCAAGGCACTTTTTGCTGTGCAGGAACCGCTTGTTGACCGATTCTTTCCGAAAAAAGCTTGCCAAAGCTCATCATAAGTGGTAGTATAGCCGCGCGCAAGTTGCTCCGGTAGCTCAGTTGGATAGAGCACGAGCCTTCTAAGCTTGGGGTCCCGCGTTCGAGCCGCGGCCGGAGCGCTTCACTAAACACAACGGGCACCATTCCTTTTCGGAGTGGTGCCCGTTGCTTTTTGCTTCCCGAGCCCTTGGTGTTTTTTAGGCCGTGAATGGGAGCCCTTTTCCATGTATGAAAAATCCCCGCCGGCTGGGATGCTCGGCGGGGATGGGGGTAGAATGTGAGGGCGCGTTACTGCACGTTGTACATCTTGGTGTAGTACTCGTCGGCCATGCGATCAGAGTTAAAGGCGGGGCTGATATCCTCCATGGCGTTGAATACGACGTCGTTCCAAGCGTCGCGGTTGTCGTAATAGAGGGGAAGAACCTTGGATTCCAAGATGTTGTAGAAGTGGTCGCGATCTGAGCGGTCGCGGGCTTCGGCGGAGAGGCCTTCCTTGGCTTCAGGAATCATGAAGCAGTTCTGGCCATCGCGGGCGAACTCGCGCACCCAGCCATCATTAGTGGAGATGGTGATGGAGCCGTTCATGGCGGCAGACATACCGGATGTGCCGGAGGCCTCACGAGTCACGACGGGGTTGTTCAGCCAGATATCGGAGCCGTTCTTGAGGAGGCGGCTGAGGGCGAGCTCGTAGCCGGTGAGCACAGCGCAGCGGGGGTACTTCTCGCTGAGCTTGTTCAGCTTGTTGAAGATATCCACTGCGGTGAAGTCCGTGGGGTAGGGCTTGCCTGCCCAAATCATCTGCACGGGGCGATTGGTGCGCTGGAGCATGCGCTCGAACATGACGGGGTTATCCGTGATGAGGGCAGGGCGCTTGTAAGCGGCAAAACGGCGTGCCCACACGATGGTGAGAGTGTCCTGATCAAAGAGGTGGCCGGTCTGCTCACCCACCATGCGGAAGAGATCCTTCTTCAGCGCGCGCTTGCGGGCCATGAAGGCGCGCTTATCACGTGCGGCAAAGGCTTCAGCCAGCTCAGCATCCTGCCAGTAGGAGAGGTTCTGAGCGTTCGTCACATGGGTGATGGGGCAGATATCCGAGTAGCCCTGCCACATCTGGCGGGAGACTTCACCGTGCAGCTCGCTCACGCCGTTAGCGATGTGGGAGAGGCGGAGGGCGGCGAGGGTGTAATTGAAGGTCTGCTCATCCGGGGAGAGCTTGAGCATGGAGCGCACCTGCTCCAGAGAGAGGCCGTCAAAGAAGGAGAAGTTGGCCATGAGGTTGATATCCATCTTCTCATTACCGGCTTCCTCCGGTGTGTGCGTGGTGAAGACGAAGCGCTTGCGCACTTCCTCCACGTTGCCGCCATTGCGAGCGAGCATGTGGAAGGCCGCACCGATGGCGTGAGCCTCATTCATGTGGTAAATCTCGGGCTCGATGCCGAGCTCTTCGAAAAGGCGTGCGCCACCCTGACCCAGCACAATGTACTGGGAGATGCGGGTCATGGGGTTGCTGTCATAGAGACGCTGGGTGATGGAGCGGCTCACAGCATCATTCTCCGGCAAATCCGTGGTGAGGAAGAACATGGGCGCCGTATCAAAAATCTCCGGGCGCAGGTAGTATGCCTTCACCCACACGGGGGTGTTGCAGATGTTGATGAGGAACTTGATGTTGTGGTCCTCCAGGAAAGCGTATTCTTTCTTGCGGTACTGCACAGCCATGGAACCGTCTTCCGCGCGAATCTGGTTGTAATAGCCGTAGGACCAGAGAATGCCTACACCCACCAAGTTCTGCCTGAGGGCACCGGCAGAGCGCATGTGGGAGCCGGCCAGGTAGCCGAGGCCGCCGGAGTAGATTTTGAAGACGTTGTCAATGGCGTACTCCATGCAGAAGTAGGCCACGGACTTGCTGTACTTGGGGTCAATCTCGTACGGGTGAGCGTACTGAGCCGGTAAAAAAGAAGAAGTGCTCATCTTTTGGTGTAAAAAGTTATCTCGTTTCGGATGGAAGGCGGCTTTGTGTGTGCACTAGCGCGTTCCACAGTGTGTATTTATACACGATGTATGCGTTTCAGAAAAGAAAAAAATACGCCATGAGGAAAAATACGATTTCCCGAGTGTCATGGGCACATTTTTTCGAGTCTCCTGCGCTATCGGTTGGCGGGGAAAGCTGAGAATTTCACTCCCCTCGTCGGGGCTCGCTCTAGGCCTGGGCGGCGAAAGTTTTTCCGCTGCCGGTGGAATCCACCATATCGACGAGGGCGAACAAATCCATGCCGGCCACTTCCTCTTGCTCCACTAAGGAAAGGAAGTCTTCCAGCGCAGAGGAGATGAAAGCCGAACGGCTGTCTGCCGAGAGCGTTTCCATGGCTGATTCAAGGCGAGTGTGCTGCGGCTGTGAGCAGCGGAAGGTGATGGATTTCTGTTTCATGGTGTGCATACCTTACCAGAGCCTTTCTCCGGGGAAAAGTTATTTTGTGCGTTTACACCTAATTAAAATTGACCCCTTGAAAATGAGTGGTATGATGCCGATATCATGAAGCCCATACGTAACATTACCCGCTTCACCTATGAGTTTACATCCTTTCAGGGATGGAGAGTGACGCTCTGCCGCAATCAGGTGCACTTCACACGTTATTTTTCGGATAAGCAATACGGCGGCGAGCGAGAGTCTCTCGCTGCCGCCGTGGCCACCCGAAACCGCGTGCTGGAGTGTCTTCGCCAGAATCCGGGTGACCCGGAGAGTGCCTTCGCTCAGTGCCGCGAGGAAGAGCCGGTTACCCGCTATCCCCGCGGCCTGAGGCCTAGGAAGAACGTGCGCTGTTAAGCGCCGTTCCACCATTAGGTGTGCTTGAAGGCCATGGCTTCAGCTTCCTTGGTATGGGTGGCGGGGACGTGCTTCTCCAGAAAGTTCATCGCCCGTTTTACATCCTCCATCAGGAGGG
Organism: Akkermansia sp.; assembly: GCA_045653545.1. GTDB lineage: Bacteria > Verrucomicrobiota > Verrucomicrobiia > Verrucomicrobiales > Akkermansiaceae > Akkermansia. The sequence continues at coordinate 74,795 of JAZOMC010000040.1, read as the reverse complement.
TTGCCATATCCATGGTGAAGCCACGGCGCACCATCACACGCATGACTACTACGTCCTCCACCTTAGCCGGGAGGCTGAACGCCGGCACCTGCCAGCCACGGGTGCGCAGGCGTTCGGAGAGTTCGTAGAGGTTGTACCCGGGCTCATAGCCCTTCTTCATGCTGAAACAAACCGCCGGGATATCCGTCTGCGGGTTGCCGGTGGCAATGAAGTTGAATTTGCCCAGCTTGTTGAATTCCTTGTGCAGGAAGGCGGCCACCTTGTATGCTGCATCATGCACGCGGCGGTAGCCCTCTCTGCCAAGGCGGCAGAAGGTATAATACTGCGAGATGACTTGGCCGGCCGGGCGGGAGAAGTTCAGCGCGATGGTGGGAATGCTGCCGCCTAAGTAGTTCACGGCAAAGGTGAGATCCTTGGGCAGTTCAGATTCATCACGCCACACGACCCAGCCGCAGCCTACGGGAGCCAGCCCGTACTTGTGGCCGCTGGAGCTGATGGACTTCACGCGCGGCAGGCGGAAATCAAAGGGGATATCCGGCGCGGTGAAGGGGGCGAGGAAACCGCCACTCGCGGCGTCCACATGCACGTCTACATCCGGGCCGCCATCCGCCGCGAGTTTGTCCAGCGCCTTGCAGATAGTTTCCGGGAATTCGTACTGGCCGGTGTAAGTCACGCCGAAGGTGGGCACCACGCAGATGGTGTTTTCGTCCACATGCTTGAGCATTTCCTCGGGAGTCATGCAATAGGCCTGAGGCGTCATAGGAATCTCGCGCATCTCCACATCCCAGTAGCGGCAGAACTTGTGCCAGCATATCTGCACCGGGCCGCAGACGAGATTCGGCTTATCCGTGGGCTTGCCTTCTTTCTTCCGCTTCATACGCCAGCGCCAAAGTGCTGCCATGCCGCCCAGCATGCAGGCCTCACTGGAGCCTATGGTGGAGCAGCCAATCGGCTTTTGGTCTCCCGGGCAGTTCCACAGCTCCGCAATCATGCGCACGCAGCGCTGCTCAATTTCTGCGCACTGTGGGTACTCGTCCTTATCTATCATGTTTTTGGATATACTGATATCCATGAGCCGGTGCACCCAGGCATCGTCCCAAGTTTGGCAGAAGGTTGCGAGGTTCTGCCGAGCATTGCCATCCAGCAGTAGCTCGTCTTTTATCAGCTGAAACGCATCTTCCGGTCTCATGGAAGGCTGCGGAAACTTCTCCGTGGGCAGGGGGCGTGCCACATCCGCCGCACCGAAGACGCTCACGCTGTCATCATCTGTAGGGGTGATTTTTTTCATGGTCGCAGGGTGTGACCGCACCTTTACCCCATGCCGTGCAAAAACAGGCAATACAAACAATCTGCCGGTTTGCTCGCATGTAATAATAATACAGGTGGATAGCTGTTTTTGCGCAGGGGGGGATGGAAAACGTGTCTGAAACTGCGAGATGAGGACGCGAAGAACAATTTCTGTGGCGGCGGCGCTGCTGCTTGGAGCATGTGGCGAGGATGGCAAGCAGCATGCGGCCGCCGCTCAGTTACCTGAGTATGCCGTGGAGGTGGCAAAGCCTCAGCTGGGAGATGTGACGGAATACCGCGAGTGGGTGGGCCGCCTGGAGGGGCTCGTGAGCGCGGCGGTGCTGCCGCAGGTGAGTGGCTATGTGCAGGAGCGCCTCTTTACGAATGGTGCTACGGTGCAGGCCGGTGAAGTTTTATACCGTATCAACCCGGAGCTGTATGAGCAGGCCCTAGCTGAGGCGGAGCAGCGCGAGGCCCAAGCGAGCGCTGCGGAGACAGAGGCCGCGCAGCACCTTGCGTATAATGAGCCTCTCGTGAGGGAAGGTGCCATCTCCCGGCAGTCGTACACGGATGCACGTCAGCAGCTGCTGTCTGCTCAGGCCTCTCACGCTGCGGCAAGTGCTGCTACGGCTCAGGCGCGGACGAATCTTTCCTACTGTACGCTGCGCTCGCCGGTGGAGGGAATCGTGGGCTTTGCCCGGGCGGATGTGGGCACTTATGTTTCACCGGAGGGCTCGCCGCTGGTGACGGTGAATACCCTGAATCCCATACGTGTGCTCTTCAGTATCAGCGCACAGGATTGGCTGAGTCAGGGTGGCGCGGACGGCGCTTTGCGGCCCGGGGAAAAGGTGGAGCTTGTGCTGCCGAATGGTGAGGTGTATGCCGAGCCGGCTGTCATTCAGGGCGTGGATAATGCCGTGGCTGCATCCACCGGCACGTTGCAGCTGGATGCTCGCACGTCTAATCCTGATGCCTTGCTGCGGCCGGGCATGTTTGTGCGGGTGCGTGCCGCGGTAGACGTACAGCATCAGGTGATGATGGTGCCCGTGGAGGCGATTATCAGCATACAGGGCAAGAACCTGCTGGCAGTGGCGGATGACAATGGTGGCGCCACGCTCGTGCCGGTGAATACCGGGCTGCAGCAGAATGGCCTCGTGGCGGTGCAGGGGGCTCTCACTCCGGAATCCGCTGTGGTGGTGAAGGGCACGCAGCAGGCCATGCTCGCCGCAGCCGGACGTGCTCGCCTTTCCCGGCAGAAAAAGTGACCCCCAGGCGACGTATCGCCTGAGGGTCAATGTCTGCATGGTGAACAAAATCTTTACTTGCCGAAGTAGCGCTTCAGCAGGCCATCAAAGCCCTTGCCGTGGCGAGCTTCGTCCTTGCACATCTCGTGCACGGTATCGTGGATAGCGTCGTAACCGAGCTGCTTGGCGCGCTTAGCGATGGCAAGCTTGCTGTTGCAGGCGCCGAACTCTGCGTCGGCACGCATCTGAACGTTCTTCTCGGTGCTGTCCGTAAGTACTTCGCCCAGAAGCTCTGCGAACTTGGCTGCGTGCTCGGCCTCCTCAAAAGCGTAGCGGCGGAATGCCTCTGCCACCTCGGGGTAACCCTCGCGCTCAGCCTGGCGGCTCATGGCAAGGTACATGCCCACCTCGCAGCACTCACCGGTGAAATGATCTCTCAGGCCCTTTACTACCTCTTCATCCAGCCCCTGGGCTACGCCTACGCGGTGCTCATCAGCATATACTTTCTCGGCGCCCTCCTCCAGTTCGATGAAGGTATCCACCCCGCATACGGGGCAAACTTCAGGCATGGTTTCGCTCTCGATGACTTCGCCGCAGATGGTGCACTGGTACTTTTTCATAATCGTGTATGTAGGTTTTGTTTGTTCTGTGTGCTGTTTTGTCTGCCTGTTTGCAGGTGACGACGAAAATATAGCAAGCTTATGGGAATTAGTCAAGCTATTTTTAGAAAGATTCTAATAAAAAGTAAAAAAAGTGTAAAAAATGGCACAAAAAGTCCCAAAATGGGTAAAAAAGGGGGTAAAAGTGGTGCAGAAAGTGGGGAGAGCGAGTAATTTCTTGCCAAAAATGGGAAAAAAGGGTAAAATGCAAGGCGATGAGAAGAGCACCCATACCCGGATTGGTACTGGCAGATGGCTGGCTGGCACCGTATGAAAGAGAAATAAAGGGCCGCATGCGCTTGTATGACGGGCGCTTGGAGAGTATATGCCGTCGCTATGGCTCCCTGCTGGAATGTGCCAATGGCTTTACTCGCTACGGTTTTAACCGCGATGCGGCCACGGGAGAGTGGGTATACCGCGAGTGGGCACCCGGCGCCCGCGGGCTCTGGCTCATTGGTGATTTCAACGGCTGGGACCGTCAGGCCTCGCCCATGCAGCCTGGGCCGGATGGCGTGTGGGAGCTGCGCTTGCCGGCGGACGCACTGCAGCATGGGCAGCGCGTGAAGGTGCATGTGGTTGGTGCTGATAATGTGGGCAAGGACCGCATCCCAGCGTGGATTCGTTACACGCAGCAGGACCCTGCCACTTTCGATTATAGCGGCGTCATTTGGGCTCCGGAAGAGGAGTACCGCTGGAAGAACACCCGCTGGAATCCTTCGCAGGTGAAAGTGCCGTTCATCTATGAGGCCCACGTTGGCATGGCAGGGGAAGAGCAATGCGAGCACAGCTACAGGGAGTTTGCGGACAAGGTGCTGCCACGCGTGGCAAAACTGGGGTACAACGTGGTGCAGCTCATGGCCATACAGGAACACCCGTACTACGGCTCCTTCGGTTATCACGTGTCATCCTTCTTCGCTCCCTGCAACCGCTTCGGTACCCCGGAAGATTTGAAGTACCTCATTGATACCGCGCATGGGCTCGGCATCGCGGTGCTGCTGGATGTGGTGCACTCTCACGCCGTGAAGAATGTGGCCGAAGGTCTGAACAATTTTGACGGCTCCGGCGGCCAGTACTTCAACGCCGGTAAGCGAGACGCCTTCCACCCGGACTGGGACAGCTGCCTCTTTGACTACGGGCGCACGGAAGTTATCGAGTTCCTGCTCAGTAACCTGCGCTGGTGGCTGCAGGAGTTCCGCTTTGACGGCTTCCGCTTTGACGGCGTAACGAGTATGCTGTACCTGCACCACGGGCATGAGCCGTTCACGGATTTGGGCTGCTACTTCAACACGCAGGTGAATATAGACGCCGTGGTGTACTTGCAGCTGGCTGCCACCCTTGTGCAGCAGGCTCGGCCCGGGGCATTCGCCATCGCGGAGGATATGTCCGGCATGCCCGGCCTTTGCCGCCCGGTGGATGAAGGCGGCTTCGGCTTCACGCACCGCCTCGCCATGGGCCTCCCGGATTACTGGATTAAGATACTCAAGGAAAAGAAAGACGAGGAGTGGAGTGTGGGTGATATATGGTACACCCTCATCAATCGCCGCTATGGCGAGGCCAACATCGCCTACGCTGAGAGTCATGACCAAGCGTTGGTGGGTGACAAGACCATCGCCTTCCGCCTCATGGATGCAGAGATGTACACCCACATGAGCTGCGAGATGCCCAGCGTTATCATAGACCGCGGCATGGCGCTGCACAAGATGATACGTCTGGCCACGCTGGCCGCCGGTGGTGAAGGCTGGCTGAATTTTATGGGTAATGAGTTCGGTCATCCGGAGTGGATAGATTTCCCCCGCGAAGGGAATGGAAACTCGTATAAGTACTGCCGCCGCCAGTGGAGTCTTGTGGATAATGAGCTGCTGCGCTACCGCTTCTTGAATGAGTTTGACCGCGCCATGATAGAGCTGGCCCGGAATACGAATTTGCTCGACTCCGCGCCCGCTCGTCCGCTGAATCTGGACGAGAAGAATCAGGTGATGGCGTTTGAACGTGCTGGTCTCGTGTTTGTGTTCAACTGGAATGGCTCCCGAGCCATACCGGATTACAAGCTGCCTGCGCCCGCTCATGGCGAGTGGAAAGTTGTGCTGGATTCTGATGCTGCCACCTACGGTGGTCTGGACCGCCAGGACCACAGCGTGAACCACTTTACTGATAAGCAGCAGAACCTCTCCCTTTACCTTCTGCCGCGCACTGTCACAGTGCTGGCTCGAGCCTATCGCGGGGGAATGGGGCTGTGCCGCTAATTGCCAACAGCGCAGGAAAATAGTTCCGGCTTGTCAGAGCAGGGGATGTGTGCTATGATGTTGCACATGAAGAATATCTGTGCGTATCTTTGTGCTGCAGCCGTTGCTCTGCTTGCGGGTTGCACCCCCTACACGCCTGCGCCGGTAACACCTTCCGCGCCCATTCTTACATTGCCGGAAGGGTTCTGCTATCTGGATACCGTGGCGCCCACGGTGAGGGTGGATTTGAAGTACAGCGGGAATGATAACTTTGTGGGGCGCCCCATAGCCGGCTATCGAGGCACCCGTGCAATTCTGCGGCAGGATGCAGCCGAGGCGGTGAAGCGCGCGGCTGATATACTGGCACGGCAGGGTCTCGGCCTGCTGGTGTGGGATGCTTACCGTCCTACCCGCGCCATGCGAGACTTCCGCGCTTGGTCACGCACGCCTGATGAGCAGATGAAAGCTCGCTTCTATCCGAATATCACCAAGCAGGGGATTTATGACGGCAGGTACATAGGTGATGTATCCGAGCACAGCTGGGGCGTGGCCGTGGATTTGACCCTAGTGGATCTCCGAACGGGTGAGGAGCTGGACATGGGCGGTCACCATGACCTGTTGGATGTTTCTTCCGCTACTCGTAGCCCCCTTGTCACAGCGCGTCAGCGAGCTAATCGTCTCATTCTCAGGAATGCCATGGCAGAGGCTGGTATGCGCAACTACAGCAAGGAGTGGTGGCACTACTTCCTGATAGACAAAGGGGCGGTGCATTCCTATAATTTTGTGGTGCGGGATGACCTCGTGCCGGCCCCATAAAAAAACGCGCGCAGACAGTTTATAGGCTTGAAATTATACTCTGCCTGACATATAATGCCCGCAATCTATGCATGCGATTTTTTTATTAGCTCAGGAAGGTCAGGTTAAGACAGGCGAGGCAGCTCAGGGGTTTAGCATTTTTGAAATTTTTGAAAAAGGCGGCCCGCTGATGTATGGCCTGCTGGGACTTTCGTTCATAGCTCTGATGGCCGTGTTCGTATGCCTGTGGACGACTCGTTCAACTGCCGTGCTTACACGCGATATCGTGCTGACGGTTGAGTCCTCCATCCGCCGCAAGGAGTACGGCGGTTTGCTTGACCTTTGCAAGAATGGTGGTTCCAGCTTTGCTCGCACCGTGCATGTGATTGTGATGTTCATGCAGCGCAATAAGCGCGCCAACATGGATGCTGTGCGTGAAGTGGCCTCCGCTGAGGCTACCCGTCAGGCTAATATTCTTACTCGCCAGATTAACTGGCTCTCTGATATCGGTTCCATCGCTCCCATGGTGGGTCTTCTTGGTACCGTGCTTGGTATGATGACTACCTTCTGGGAAATGGCTCAGGGTAATTTCGAAGGTGTGAAGCAGATGCAGATGGCAAGCGGTATTTCTGAAGCCATGATTACCACGGCCGGCGGTCTTGTGCTGGCCATTCCTTGTATGCTTTCCTACGCTGTGTTCCGTAACCGCATTCAGAAGCACATCACGGATATGGAGGTGGCCATCACCCATATTCTCTCCGTGTTGACTGTGCAGGCAGACCGTGAGTACCGCCTGGGTAATTCCGTTACCCAGAAGGGGAACCGCACGGAGCTGATGGATGACGATGATATGTGATAACTCCTTTCCCGCCCTGTCATGAAAATTAACGCGAAGGTACCAGAGCCTATCGGCTTCCAGCTGGCTCCCATGCTTGACGTGGTGTTCCTGCTGCTTATATTCTTCGTGGTGACGCAGAAGTTCATTCTTAACGAGCAGGACCTGAAGGTGCGAGTGCCTACGGCCCCGCAGACGACGGCTGAGGAATCTCGCGCAATTGATGAAATTATCATCAATGCTCGCGAGGAAAATGAAAATCTTATCATCACGATTGACCGCGAAGTGTTCACACTCGAAGAGCTGGAACACCGCCTGCGCCGTCAGGTGCGCATCAACGAGCATCAGCCCGTCCGAATCCGCGCAGACGCCGAAATGCGCTGGCAGCGTGTGGCAGATGTTATCTCCACCTGTACTAAAGCCGGCGTTTATAACGTGAGCTTTTCCAAGCAGATGCCCAGTAGCGAGCAGCAATAAGCTCGCCGGGCATCTGCCCCACATATACCTTACTTAATACAAACGAAAGAACTCTGCCACCCGGTGGGGTTCAACTATTCGGAAAGAAGCCCCGATATGATAAAGACAAGAACTATTTTAAGCCTGATGGCGTTCAGTGTTATAACGCCGGCTCCCGTATGGGCTCAGGAACCCGCAGAAGAGGAAGAACTTGTGGTGGACCGGGAGGCTGATTCCTATGCTATTGCGGAGCATTTGTATTCACAGGCCCGGCAGGCTGGGCTTGATGCGGATTCTCGCCGCTTGGGTATGGCTCGTGCTGCCTTGCTTTTTGAAAATTTTGTAAAGGAGTTCCCTCAATCTCCCCGTGCCATCAGGGCTCAGTATCTGCAGGCCACCTGCCTTGAGGCTACAGGCGATAATCCGGCAGCCGCTGAGGTGCTGCAGAAGATTGCTGATAATCCGAACGGCGGTGAGTATACGGCCTCAGCTGCGTATCGCCTTGCTTCTCAGGCCGCCTCCCGAAATCTCTGGGATCGGGCTGAGAAATATTTCCGAATCACGATTAGTACTACTGGACAGGCTGAGCTGCGTTTCGATGCTGAGTTCCGCCTTGGCCGTGTGCTTATGCAGAAAGGTCAGAAACAAGAGGCGGAGACCTTGTTCACAGGCCTGAGCTCAGGACAAGGGGTGCCGGCTGTGCTTGTGAACGTATCCCTCTACACTCTGGGGCAGATGAAGACAGAGGCTGGTGAGTTTGCGGATGCGTACAAGTTCTTCTCCCTCTTGCTGGACCGCGCTGATGTGGAGGATTCCATGCGCTCAGTGGCCACCTTGCAGGCTGCACGTCTTGCATCTAGGCTGGGTAGACCAGCGGAGGCAAATGCACATTATGCCCGCCTTTCCACTATGGCCGGTATGGAGGCATACCATGGTGAGGCGCAGATGGATTCATTGCTTTCACTTTATCGCCAGAAAAATTATCAGGCTGTGGTCGATTTGGTGCGTACCCAATACGTGCAGCTGGATGATCCGGAGCGTGAAGCCCGCCGAGCCATTATCGTGGGGCAGTCCTATATGGAGCTCCGTGATTTCAATAGCGCTGCTCAGTGGTACCAAGTAGCAGAGAAAGCCTTGCCGAATAGTGCGCTGGCGGCTGATGCTGCATACCGCCGTCTTATCTGTGCTCAGCAGACCCGCAGCGGTAACTTCATTACTCTCGCTCAGGCTTTCCTGCGTACTTATGCAGCAGCCGGGCAGAGCACGGCCTCACTTCCTTGCGTGGACTTGGTGCGCCTCATGTATGCAGACCGCCTGATGCTGGCTGATGTGCAGGAAGCTTCCCGCCAGTTTGAAGCCATCAACTTTGCTAATTTGAGCAATCTTTCTGCTCAGGTACGTGCTGATGCCATGTACAAGAAGGCATGGTGTGCATACCATGGCGGAACGGCTGATGCCATTGGTACTCTGAACGAGTTTATCCGCACCTTCACGACAGATGTGCGCCTTCCGGAAGCTCTTGCACTGCGTGGTTGCTGCTATGTGAACCAGAATAATTTAGACGCAGCGCTTGCTGATTTTGACCGCGTGATAAATGAATATCCGCAGTCACCGGCTGTGCCTATGTGCTTGCAGAGAGCGGCTCAGGCTTGCGCCTCGCGTGACAAGAACCGCATGGTGAACTACTATGAGCGTTTGATTCAGTGTGCAGGGCGCGCCAAGCCTTCTGCCATTGCTGAGGCTCATTATCTCATTGCCCGTGTGCAGATGGATGAAAACCCAAGTGCAGCGATTCCTCACTTCCGTGAGGCTCGTACGCTGAATCCTGAGCAGTATGGTTCCGCAGTAGATTTGTGCCTTGTACACTGCTTCTTTAAGATGCAGGATGCAGATAACCTGCGTGAGGCTCTCGTAACCCTGGAGAGGAATAATCCTGCTTCCTATCAGGCTCTTCCTCCGGCCATTCCCCGCTGGTGCGGCTGGATGTGCTTCCAGAGCCACCGATACCTTGATGCGGATAAATACCTCTCCGAGGCTGTGGCTCGTGCTCCCAAGATTGCATATGATGCCCCTGATGGTACTAGACAGGAACGTGCTGATGTGGAGGCCCTTGTGTGGAAATCTCTGGCCCGCGCCCGCTTGGAACTGCGCCAGTTTGAGCGAGGCCTGGAAGCCGCCCAACATTATGTTTCCATGGAGACTCAGCCTTACCGCAAGGCGGAGGGTATGCGTGATATGGCGCAGCTGCTTATCGGCCTGAACCGCACAGCTGAGGCCCGCGCTCTTTGTGAGGAAGCCATTGCGCTGGGTATTGACGGTCCCATCAAATCTTCTGTCTTCATCACACTGGGTGACAGCTACTTTGCTGAGCGCGCTTTTGCGGATGCCGCTCGTTACTACGGTCGTACGGCTAACGTGGTGGGTGACCGCGAGCTTAAGCCTGTGGCCTTGTATAAGGTTGCCATTGCGCTGCGCCTCAGTGACCGCTCCGGTGAAGCCGAGCAGTATGAGCAGGCTCTGCATAACGAGTTCCCGAACTGGCTGCCGGAGGCTAACGTCTCCATTTTCATGAAGATGCACGATAATCAGTAAAAAGACAGTTCGAGACATGTTTTACTCACGGGGGATTAACCGCCGGAAGCGCTGGTACAGAATATTCAGCATAGGCCGCCGTAAACTGGTGGCGATTGGGCTTATTTTGGCGTTTTTCATCATTGCTATTATCACCGTTTTTGTTACATACAGCTGCAGGGCATTGCAGTATGATTTGGAGCGAGTGGTGCGGGGAAGTGGTGAAAGCGTGCTTTATGATAGTGCGAATACTCCTCTGATGTCGCTCACGGGTGATGCTCCTCTTATCGTAACTTGGGAGGAGCTGCCCAAGAATCTGGTGAATGCTTTTGTAGCACGTGAGGATGAAACATTCTTCGAACACAACGGCGTGGTGTATTCCTCTGTGCTGCGTTCTCTGCTGCGGAATATCTCTTCCATGAGTTATGAGCAAGGTGCTTCTACTATTACGATGCAGCTCACACGCAATGTTTTTGAGCTGAGTGAGAAATCACTGGATCGTAAGCTGCTGGAGGCCCTGCTTGCCCAGCGCATTGAGCGTAGCTATGATAAGCAGATTATCCTGACGCAATACCTGAACCGCATCTATTTTGGGCAGAATTGTTACGGCGTTGCGGCAGCTGCTCACCGTTATTTCGGTAAGCGTGTATCCGAGCTGAACTTGGTGGAATGTGCTACTCTGGCTGGCCTTGTGCGTGGCCCCTCTCTCTTCAATCCCGTGACGAGTATGGAGAAGGCCATGGCGGTGAAGAGTGAGACGCTGAACCGCATGCTGGAACTTGGCTTCATTACTCAGGAGCAGCATGATGAGGCTGAGGCTGCGCCCATCGTGCTGGCGCCTGCCGCTGATGATTCCAACGTCATTAATTCCTATGCTGCCATGTGGGCTCATCACGAGCTGGATGATATGCGCGAGGCGCTTGGTGAGAATGTGGGCGGTATCTCAGTGGTGACAAACCTCATGCTTCCCCTTCAGCAGCGTGTGGAGCAGGCTGTGGAGCGGGCACTCGTGGCCGTGGAAAAGCAGAATAGTTTCCCGGATGAATGGATGCCCTTGCTGCATGAAAACCCTGAGGAAGCTCAGCGCCTGCGCAGTTTCTTTGAAGGTATCGTCAGGCCCGCCTCCCTGAAGGTGCGAGGACAGGATAATGACCTTAGCCATGTGCTGCAATGCTGTGTAATGATTGTGGATGCCCGCCGTAATAACAAGGGGCGTGTGCTGTCCATGGTCTCTGGTCGCAGCGCTGTGGACGGGCAGGACCGTTGGCGTGATAACTGTATGCCTGGCAGAGCGATGGCTCCCTTCCTCTACAGCTGCGCTTGCTTGCCCGGTGGTGATGATGCGCACATTGTGACTCAGCGTGAGGATGTAACCGGTACCCGCCTCGGGTATGATGTGGTGAGCTCCGCCTATCAGCGTCTGGATATGGGGTTGGAGTTGCCCTCCCGCGAGAATGAACTGAAACTCTACCGAGGTGAGTTCTTGATGCGCCGCTTGGATTTGGCCCGCGTGCTCTTTGATATTCAGAACGATGGGCGTAACTATGATTTTAAGCTGATTAACCGTGTATGGAGCCGTGGCGGTACGCCGCTGTACACTTTCCAGCCTGTGATAGAGGGGGAATACATTCGCCGCGAAGGTGCGAGGGCCGTTGCACAGATTGCGCCCTTTGAGATAGCTGACCGTCAGCCTATAGTTCTGAATGAAAAACTTCCTGCCGGGCATGGTAACATGTGCATGGTGTTTAACCAGAGAGGTCTGGCTGTTTTTGTATGGATGGGATATGATGATCCTGCCGATATGCCCACCGATAACAAGATGTCTGGCCTCATTCGGCGCGCTTCATACTGCTTGGCTCGTGAGCTACATGATGCCGCTCGTGCTATGCTCAGGGAAAGAACTAACTCTAAGTAAGTGTTTATGCCTGATTATTCTTTACAGTTGCAGGCTGCATGTGCCGCTGCGCGCTCGGCTGGCGCATTTCTCCGTGCTCGCTTTACGGATGCGGGGCCTGTAAATGAAGAATTACCGCATGATATTAAGCTGCAGCTGGATAAAGATAGCCAAGCGATTATTGTGGAAAGTCTTTTGAAGGCTTTTCCTGATTATGCCGTGCTGGGTGAGGAAGGAAATGCTGGCTCGGAAAAGGCTGAGTCTGTATGGATTGTGGATCCGATAGATGGAACTGTCAACTATTTCTACGGTATCCCCATCTTTTGCGTAAGTATCGCCCTTCGTGTGCGCGGTGAGCTTGTGCTGGGCTGTGTGTATGACCCCATGCAAGATGAATGTTTCACGGCCATCGCTGGTGGTGCTGCATACCTGAACGGGCGAGAGATAAAGGTTTCTTCCCGTAAGGAACTGGCTAAGGCTGTTATTTTTGTGGGCCATGGCAGCCATGATGGCTCCGGTGAGGAGGGTATACGCCGTTTTGCTTATCTCTCTGCCCGAGTTCGCAAGATACGCATACTGGGCTCCGCGGCACTCACTCTTTGCTATATTGCAGCAGGGCGCTTTGATGCGTACATCGAGAACCGGATACATCTCTGGGATTTTGCTGCTGCCGGAGTCATTTTGGCGAGTGCAGGGGGGCAGCTGGAGTTTACTCCCAGAGAAGATTCCGCAGAGACCGGCTCTGTCATTGCTTGGAACGGGTACCTGCCGCTTCCACAAACTCTTTCCCAATATTCATCTGAATCCCAATGAAGCCCTCCGCATCTCAAAAGAACAGGAAGCGTATCCCTTCCGATAATAACCCTCGCCGGATTGCCTGGAACTGCTTGCAGCGCTGGGAGCAGGGCGGCGTGTTCGCTGAGACACTTATCACCCGTGAAGGCAGCGCTCTAAAGCCGATGGACCGGGCTTTGACTCAGGCTATTGTGCTGGGGGTGCTGCGTAATTTGCGCTGGATGGAGCACCTGTGTTCTTCTTTGCGTTCCGGAAAGCTTGAGTTCTCCGTACGCTGGCTGGTGATGGTTGGCCTTTGTCAGCTGTTTGTGCTGAATAAGCCGGAGCATGCAGCTGTGTCAGAAACGGTTAATCTGGCACCAGCCCGTGTGCGAGGCGTGGTGAACGGCATGCTGCGCAACGCCGTGCGCAGGAAGGCTGAGTTCATGGCCGAGATGGAGAAGTTACCCCTAGGAGTGCGGTATTCTACGCCGGATTGGCTCGTGGAGAGGTGGCAGAAGGAGTTCGGCGCTGAGGAAACGGCTCAGCTGCTGGCTTGGAACGTGTGCCCTCCGCCAGTATATGCGCGCATTAATCCCCTGCGACCTCCCGTGATCCCGGATGATTGGCAGCCCCATCCTTCCGCTCCCGGCTGGTACCGCATGTCTGCCGGTGTGCCGATACGGGAGCTGCAGGAAGGCAGTGTATATGTGGCGGATCCGTCTACCCGTTAGTGTGTGCAGCTTCTTGCTCCTGCGCAGGGAGAGCGTGTGTTGGATGCTTGCGCTGCTCCCGGCGGTAAATCCGCCGCGATGATTGCGGCGAGTGGCGGAAAGATAAGTCTGCTTGCTACGGATGCAGAGGCGCATCGCTTGCCCAAGCTCCGGGAGAACTTGCTGCGAGCCGGCGGGGGAGATGTGCAGGTGCGCCAGCATGATTGGACAGAGCCCTGTCCGCAGGAATGGAAGCAGGCTTTTGATGCCGTGCTGCTGGATGTGCCTTGTAGTAACAGTGGAGTGCTTCAGCGCAGGGTGGATGCTCGCTGGCGCTTGAAACTAGAAGAGTTTGAACGCCTCGCTGAACTGCAGGGGGCCATTCTCTCTTCCGCCTGTGAGGCTGTTCGGCCCGGCGGACGGCTGGTGTATTCTACCTGTTCCATAGATTTTCAGGAAGACCGCGCCGTGGTGAATGCTTTTCTGAGTGCCCACCCGGAGTTTTCTCTCGTAAAGGATTATCTGGCTTTGCCGCACCGCGAGCAGGCTGACGGTGCCTATGCAGCTCTCCTCCAGCGGAATAAAATCTGAAAAAACGGCAATCGTTACCTTTTTATCACACCCTTCTCGAACATAAATAAAGATATTAATGAAACAAGTAAACAAAATCATGGTCGTAGGCGGTCTGACTGCCTCGATGTTGCTCAATAGCTGTTATTTTAACTCTGCCGGTCATATCTTTGACAAGGCTTCTTACAACGCAGGCGCTTTTACCACTGACCTGAGACCAGATGGCCGTCAGATGGTTTATGTGGATGGTGATGACTATTATATTGAGTTACCTAGATATCGTATGGGGGCTCCTGTTAAGACGCAATATTCCGTTTTTGACGATGAAGAGGAGGTGGTGGAGCATAGCCCTCAACTTAAAAATGAGACGGATATGTATCAAATTCCGAGGGATTTTGCTATGTATCTGACTGGTAAAGCAAGTGGCCCTTCAACCCCATCATACATGACTCGTGTTGAAAATGGTGGTTGGATTAAGTATGGCAGCGATACCTCTATGCCCATTGTTAAACAGGCTGGAAACTATAGTGAAACTTTCCGCTATCGCTCTCCCAATGCTGCATGGCTTTATACCGCTGGCGTGTTTGATTGGTTGTGTGTGGATTTACCCGTTACCTGTGTGGAAAATGCTCTTGTAGCGGCCTTGTTTACCGTGGCTTTTGCTGGTGCCATGCAGTCTGAAGCTAATTCATATTCGTACGATTCCTACAGTTCCGGTAGTAGTGACCTTTGTCCTAAATGCCAAGGCCATGGTGTTTATGGTGGCTGGCAGTGTAATGAATGTGGTGGTAAGAAAGTGCCAGGAATAGGATATTAACAGATTTTACTGTAGAATGGTAGATAATAACCAACTACCAAAATTGCAAAAGTTGGGGTTGGAGTGTTGTTTGTCGCCCCATGGCATCGCCGAGCAGGTTTAAAGAAACAAATAGCGGCTATATGAGAAACTCTTGGCTTCGGTAGCTATCTATCTGCGGGATAGCTGCCAGCCAACTTTTCAAAAACACAGTAGCAAGCCAAAGTAGAAACTTACTTAAATTTGTGAGCATTTAGAAATGTTCTTCCTTCCGGTGCAGGGCGAGGGAGTGCGCGTTTGGTGCTTTTTTTCGCGCATTTGATTTTACAACACACAAATAAATTCTGAAAAAAAAGCTGGCATTCAGGCGGCTTATGGCGTATACTGTCTCGTGAACGATAAGCCAAACATACAAAAACATGATAACGAAAAAACTCACCATTCTTAACAAGCTTGGCATACATGCCCGACCCGCTGCCCAGTTCGTACGTGTGGCCAGCCGTTTTCAGGCTGATGTGACAGTTGAGAAAGACGATGAGTCGGTTGATGGTAAGAGTATTATGGGCTTAATGATGCTTGCTGTAGGATGTGGCGCTGAGATTACCGTGATAGCGGACGGCGCAGATGAAGAGCAGGCAATGGCTGCTCTGGAAGAGCTCGTCGCCGGTAAGTTCGGCGAGGCCTGATGAGTTCCTTTTTTCTCTCTTGATTCATACCTTTCCGGCTTGTTATGAAGTATCAGGAAGGATTCGAGCGACGGCTTAAGGGTATGCCCGTATCACCGGGTATAGCCATGGGCGTTCTGCGGGTTGAGGCCAGAGGGTGCCCATCCCCTCCTGTCCGTACTATTCTTCCTACTGATATTGAGAGCGAATGGGAGCGCTTTGAAAGTGCTCTGGCCCGCACGGAGGAGGAGCTGTGCGGTTTGAAGTCACGCGTGGAGCACCTGAGTGGTGCTCATGAGGCCGCCATTTTTGATGCTCATCTTCTTTTCCTGAGGGATCGTACCATTCTGAACAAGCTTCGCAAGGAGCTGCCGGCTAGGCTTCAGAATATTGACGCTGTATATTACGCCGTGGTGCAGAACTTCATGGAAGTGATGCGCCATGTGGATGATTCGTATCTGCGCTCACGCGTGGCTGATATAGCGGATGTTCTTCAGCGAGTGCTGAAAAATATGCAGCCCTCTGAGCATGCACCGCTGCTGGGTGACAGCAGTGAGCCGTGCGTGTTGGCTGCCTACGATTTAGCTCCGAGTGATACGGCTGATTTGGACCCTCAGCGGGTGCTGGGCTTCGTGACTGAAGCTGGCTCTGCTGTATCACACACTGCGATTCTCGCCCGTTCTCTGGGTATGCCCGCTGTGGTGGCCGTGCCGCAGCTGGTGATAGACTCTCGTGCCGGCTGTCAGGCTATTCTGGATGGCTATAATGGCCTGCTGATTCTGAATCCTGCGGAGGAGACGCTTAAGCACTACCGCGAGCTGCAAGCGGAGAAAGAGCACGCGTATAAGGCTCTCATCGAGATGAAGGATCTGCCGGCTGTCACTACAGATGGGCGGCGCATACGCCTTGCGGCAAATGTGGAGTTCGCGCATGAGTATAGCGCTATCCAGCGTGCCGGTGCAGAAGGTGTGGGACTGTACAGAACAGAGTTCTTCCTGCTGGGCTGCGGTAGTCTGCCGGATGAGGAAACCCAGTACCAGCATTACAGGAATCTTGTGGAGAGCTGCGATGGCCAGGAAGTCATTTTCCGCACTTTGGATTCCGGCGGTGATAAATTGCCGTTTGAAGTACTGGAGGAAAAGGAGGATAATCCTTTCTTGGGCTGGCGAGGTATCCGCGTGTCACTCAGTCGCGTGGAGATTTTCAAGGAACAGCTGCGTGCTATCCTGCGTGCATCTGCTCATGGTAAGGTGGGCGTGATGTTCCCCATGGTTTCAGGTATCACGGAGGTGAAGGACGTAAAGGCCTTGCTGGAAGAATGCCGTGCTGAGCTGCGCGAGAAGGGGCAGTGCTATGATGAGAACATGCGTGTGGGTATCATGATTGAGGTGCCCAGTGCGGCCATGATGGCTGATGTGCTGGCTCGTCATGTGGATTTCTTCTCCATTGGTACGAATGATTTGACTCAGTACACCATTGCGGTGGACCGCGTGAACTTCCGTGTGGCTAGCATGTTCCGTCCCACGCATCCCGGTGTGATACGTCTTATATCTCACACGATAGCTGCTGGTATACCAACAGCTGTGTGCGGTGAGATGGGTGGTGATATCAATCTTGTGCCCCTTCTGGTGGGCTTGGGGGTATCCGAGCTTTCCGTGGGCGCTCATTTGTTGCCGCTCGTGCGCTATGCCATCCGCCATCTTAGTTATGAGGAGTGCCGTAGTATGGCAGCGAAGGCACTTGAAGCGGAGGATAGCTATACCATCCGGAATTATTCTTCAGAGCTTGCTCACCGCTCGTACCCTGATTTGTTCAAATAAGCAGCCGGTGTGTAGGTATGCCTTTCCATTTGGCGAGGCTGGACGCCTTATTCGTTTTTCGCTGTCAGTTGGCGAATGAGCTGAAGCGTCATCAGCCCGCTTTCTCTGAGGGAGTTCGGGCAGATGCGGTCCATGGCATCCTTCTCCGTGTGCCACCAACCACCGCGCAGGAAGTCCGTGATGAGATTCAGAGAGTGTACACCGGCTTCCAGGAAGGGCGTGTGGTCATCCATGTATGAACCATGGTGAACTGTCCAGCGGCGCTCGGAAAAGCCAAGCTCCGCGATGGCCTTTTCATATTCCTGGAGCATTACCGCATCCGTGTCCATGAGGGGGATGGCGATGGTCTTGTTTCTTGCTCCGACCATATCCAGATTGATCTGGTAGCGGGGCAGGGCATTCCTTCTCCTGTGCACTTCGTAACGTGAACCGTACAGGCCATCATTCTCGGTCATACGGGGTGCGAAGGATTCTTCCCCGTCAAAAAAGATGAGCTCCACCTGAGAGGCTTGTTCCGGCGTGGTGCTGAGTATTCTGGCCAGCTCCAGCATAGCGGCGGCAGCACTGGCGCCATCATCCGCACCAACGAAGTTCGGTCCTATGCCGATTTTGGTATCAATGTGGCAGGTGATGATAATAGGGCGGGTGGCTTCCTGTTCACCAAAGGTAGCATGAAGATTTGTCATGCCTACTCCATTGGTGAGGGAGAAGCTTCTTGGCGTCACTTGCCAACCGGCAGCAGTAAGGTGTTTCTTGAGGTATTCCAGCTGGGCCTGATAGGCCGGAGAGCCGCTAGGGCGGGGCCCGAGCGCACAGATGTTATGGCAGTGAATGAACGCATTTTCTCCGTTGAACTCAGCCGTCTGCTGGAGAATACCTCCATTTGGCAGGCTGATAGTTTGCTCATGCGCTGTTACCGATGGTGAATCATCACAAGCGGCCAGTAGCAGAGCAAGCAGGAAAATGATGCGTTTCATTCCTGTTTTACAGCGGTGCGTTCACGCCGAAAAGCTGGAGAATTCGCACCAGCTCATCTCGGCCGGCGTAGGAAATCTCAATCGTACCATTGCTCTTACCCTTCAGGGAGATATTGACGCGGGTGCCGAAGTCCTGGGAGAGCTGCTGGCATACGGATTCGTACGCAGCCGGCAGCGTTTTCGGAACGATGGCCGGGCGGGTGGGATCAGGGCTGAGAATATCTTTAACGAGCTGTTCGGTCTGGCGCACGGTGAGGCCTTGGCGTGCAACTCGTGTGGCGGCGTTTGCCTGAGTGGATTCGTCTTTAAGCTGAAGTAGCACTTTGGCATGTCCAACGCTGATGGCGTTTTTCTCCAAAAGCTCGCGAGCTGTAGCAGAGAGTTCCAGCAGGCGCACCATATTTGCCACAACTGTGCGTGATTTACCCACATGCTGAGCGATGACCTCCTGCTTCATGCCGAAACGTGTCTGGAGAAGGCGGTACTGCTCGGCTTCTTCCAGCGGGCTGAGATCTTCACGCTGAAGGTTTTCAATGAGCGCAAGCTCGGCTACCTCGCGGTCCGTGGCTTCCATCATGACCACCTTTACTTCAGTGTGGCCCAAGCTACGTACAGCACGGAGGCGGCGCTCACCGGCGATGAGCTCATATTTGCCGTTCACACGGCGCACCACGAGCGGCTGAACCAGCCCACGCTCGCGGATGGAGTCTGCAAGTTCAGCAATTTGCTCTCTGTTGAAGATACGCCGCGGCTGGAAGGGGGAGGGTTCAATCTCGTCCACCTTGGCCATAATGATACGGCTTTCATCCACCGCATTTTCTGCGGCGGCCGCTGCTCTTGCCTCTGTCTTTTTGATCAGTGCGCCTAACCCTTTGCCTAATGCTTGCCGTGACATAATCCGTGGCGACATTCTACATTATTCCCCGGGCAAATGCAACTTATTTCTGTGACTTTAATAGAAAGAAACAAGCAGGCCTTCCGAAGAAGGCCTGCTTGTTAAATAAGTGTTGTCACTCAGCTGATTGTGCTTGCTGTTGATTAGGCGAGAAGCTGACGTTGATTGCTTTGTCAGGGGTCTCTCTCCAAGCACCGCAAGTCATGATACCTTTAAGGTTGCCCTTATCATCCACTGTGAGCTGAAGTACGCCATCTTCGGAGTCGTATACCTCGGCTGTAGGCTGGTCCGGGTCATAGAAACCTTCATGGATGGTGATGTGAAGGCGGGAAGTACCATCCTCATTCTTTGTGAACTCACAACGACCGGTGATGTCCAGCTTAGCTTCAGGAAGGTTAGAATCATAAATAATGCCGTAGAATTGTACGGAGCTCTCAAACTTCTCAGCGAGGGAAATTTCGAGGCTGATTTTGCCGAACTTGGAATCACGCACCCATTCGCCACGGAATACGGCTCCACTAGCAAGGGTCGTTACGCAGTGGTTAATCCACTGTTCGCGTTCTGCAGCAGCAGCAGTAGCGGCCTCGGCTGTGCGGCGAGCTTCTTCCTCCACCTTAGCGCGGTGCTCAGTCCATTTGGCACGAGCTTCTTCTTCACGGCTGTTGATGTACGGAGCAGCTGCGCTGTTAAAGGCCTCTATCTTAGCCTTCAGCTCATTAATACGGTTCGCTACGAACTCGTCAGAAAGCTTTTGAGCGCCTTCAGGAAGAGCGCTCTCTGCGAGGGTATTGTCAGCCTCAGGAAGATTGGCGGTCTGAAGCGTTACGTCAGAAAGCTGCCAGCCAGTCTCCGTTTTATCAGCCTTCATGGTAGCAAGCACCTCGTACTGGGTACCAACTTCGGCTACGGTGGTGTAAACTGTTTCTTCAGCCAGTTGGCGCATTTCATTTACCATCTGCTGCAGATTTTCGGGCAGGGCGCGTGCGGCGCGGTTCTCTTCAGTGATGGCCTCTGTGGGAGCACCAATCTGCAGAAGGTAAACGGAGTCCGGCTGCATGGCTGCATTCGTGCTCTGGTTGATGGCCTTGCGCTCATTATTGAAAGCTTCAGGCGGGCTTTCCTGGCGGTACACGTTTTCACGGACGCTGAGCTTGATGTGAGCGTTAAGGCGAGCTGTGCCGTCCTCACCTGTGGTTGGCTCGAGGGTGATTTCGTCCGGAGCGAGCCAAGGATAGGCCGTCAGATGAGGCGTAATGGCATTAATAATGTCTTCGCGGGTGGGCTCATCAGCCACCGGGTTGTTGCTCTGGGTGTTTTCCTGGTTTGCGCTTTCGGTACTGGTTTGGGTACCGAAGGGCGAGCCACTCTCATCACAGGAGGGCATCACTATGGCCGCTGCAGCCATCAGAGCTGTATAAATCAGTCGCGTTTTCATAACTCAGCATTTAGGGTCTCGGCACGTATGCCTAATTGTCCGGGGGTATTCTGCACTATTCTTAAGCGATTGTCAAGCTTTCTCCTTTTCAGAAGTGAAATGAAATTATTCTTTTGCATCACTTGTTCTGCTTGTTTGTGGCGGAATCACCAGCAGAAGAAGAGTTTTTGAAGAAGCCCCAATCAGCTAAGCTGGGGAATGATGGCATTTCTACGGTTCCCAATCTGGCTCTCAGAAGGAACCATAATTTACGGAAGTTATTCACACTATATCGGCGGTCAAATACGCGATATTCATCCGTCTGCATTTTCGTCAGGATGGTGTGATAGATCAGGCTCATTGCCTGCGCGGGAATAAGGGCGTTTCTGTCTTCCACGCTCAGCTGCAGATACTGCTCCTCAGCTTCACCAAAGAATTTTTCTGCAAGTGCTGCCTCGTATGCAAGAAGCTGGCGCATGCGGTAATTATAGCGCTGTTCGTGGATGTCCTCTCTGGTAACTCCGAAGAGTTCCATATCATCAGCCGGGAGGTAAAATCTGTTATATTTCCTGCAATCTTCAGCTACATCTCGCAGAATGTTTACCAGCTGCAGGGCATACCCCAGAGAGATGGCGTATTGCTTTGCTGCGGTTGAAGCGCCCATTACAGTTGCGCTGGTGATGCCCACACAGGCTGCTACTTTGTATGCATAGGCCAGCAGGTCTTCACGGGTTTTCGGCTGCTGAGGTGAGATGTCTCCGCGGCAGCCGGCGATAAGCTCTTTCATGGGAGCCACATCCAGCTGAAGCTCGCTGACAAGCTTCTGTACTTCGTCCTCTATGCCGGGAGTAGCTGGGCAGCGCTGTTCGATAATGGCTTCCCAGCGGTCCAGTGCCTGGTGGCGCTCTTGTTCGGTCATGCCGGGTTCATCTACGATGTCATCTACGATGCGACAGAATGCGTAGAACTGGGCCATGCGCATGCGTTTTTCCGCAGGAAGGTCCATGAGGGTGAAAGCCAAGTTGGACTTGGCGTTTCTTGTGATGGAGTCAGACTCAGCCATAGGTGAGAGCGAGTGGGGGAGATTATGTGAGAGTGTAAGGTGGAATTAATCGATGGTGCCCCAGTGTTCAGTAAAGGGCCAGAGGGCGAAGCATGCCGGCCCGAGTACATTGAACTGGTGCACAGGCCCCCAGTAGCGGGAGTCTTTAGAATTGACGGTGTTATCACCCAGAGCGTAGAACTCGTTGAGGTTCGGGGTGTCATCGTCGTTTTTTCTCAGCGAAATGGATTGCCCTTCGCGGAGAATGTTTCTGCTGCTGTGATAAAAGATGTTGGGGTCGCGGTGCCTGCTGATAGCGTTATAGCCTGTGCTGTTGAACGGAGCCTCACGGTTAGCTACTCTGCAGATGCCGGGTTCCGTGGCAGGGCTTCCATTCACTATGAGACGCGGTTCTTCAATGGTGAGGGTATCCCCCGGAAGTCCGCAAAGGCGCTTAATGTAATTGCTGGCTTTGCTCTGATCCGGCATAGCCTCGGGGATAGCGGTGTTAATGCCTCGTGTGTCAAATACGAAGGTCTCGCCGCGCTGAGGTGCGCGGAAGTGATAAGCCATGCGATTGACGATAATCATATCACCGGCGTCGATTCGGCCGCGAATAATTACTTCACCCGCTGCTAGGGTTCGGTTGAGTTTGTTGTGGCGATGCAGGTAGTCTACCACGGCACCTACGCCGCAAGGGATGGTTTCCTGGCTGCCGTCACTAAAGAACAGGCGAGTGCGGGTGAAGAGGTGCAGGTAGCGTTCATCTTGGTAGCGAACAATTTTCTTCGGTACATCAGCGATTACTTCCGTGTAGCTGCTGCCAAGGGTGATAGCATCCCACACGCGCTGGGCTGCGGAGGGCATAGGCTCGTTTTCGGGTATCGGGTGGATGATGATACCGTTGAGCGAGGGTTGCATGGAGCCGGTAGGAATTCGGAAGGGCTGCGCATAGTAGGTGCGGATGCCCAAGAAAATCACCATGATGACGAAGAGGGATTCCACCATCTCAAAGGCTGCGTTTTTCTTGAAGCCTCTCAGCCCCTCACCCAAGGAAGTGATTTCTGCGGTGGTTTGAATGCACTCTTCTTTCTTCCAGAAGATGAGCCCATCATTGAGTTTTTTTCGGAGGCTGAGCAGCTTGCTGTTCAATTCCTCTGTGAGATGGGGCTTGTTGTAATTGTAATAGCGGGTGAGCGCAATTTGTGCCTCGCATGCCTTACGCCGCCAGCCCGGGCTGAACCAGGCGAGCAGGTAATCCATAATCCAGTTGATGATAATGAAAAGATAGCGCATCATTCTTCTGCCTTATATATTACACTTGTTATGCTGAAAGAAAAGCCCAAAATCCGCCATCGAGCGAATTAGTGCGTGGGCTCTACCTGCTGAGGTGTCGGCGCGGAGGCAGGTTCTGTATCATCATCACTAAACTCTAGGCCGGTGAAAATGAGGCAGAGCATCACGATAGCGGCGCCGATGCGGTACCAGCCGAAGATAGAGAGGCTGTGGCGGTTCAGGTATCCTACCATCCACTTCACTGCGATGACGGCGCTTATCCAAGCGGTGGCGGTGCCGGCAAGCAGGGGCATCCACCCCAGCTGGTTGAGCATTTCTCCTCCGTGTTTCATGGCGTCATGCACGGTAGCTGCCCCTAATGTGATGAGACCGAGGAGGAAGCTGAATTCTACTGCCGCTGCTACACTAAGGCCGGCGAAGAGGCCTCCCATCATCGTCATTAGGCTGCGGCTCACGCCGGGGCACATGGCAATACACTGCATCAGCCCGACTTTTAGAGCTCCTTTCCAGCTCAGTTCATCAAGTGATTTGCCTTGGAATCCTTTGCCGCTCTTCTTGCGAGCACGCACGTAGAGGAGGATAACCAAACCTCCGAGCGCCCATGTGGTGGTGACTGTAGGGGCGTTGAAGAGCATGCTCTTAATAAAATCGTTAAAGAGCAATCCGAATATCATGGCAGGCAGGAAAGCTACAATCATGTTTACTAGCATGCGGGCGCCCGCTGGATAGCGGTCTTCTGCTGTGGCTTCCGGATTGCGCAGGTTACGCAGAAGGGTGAGTGAACCTGTTGCCATTTCTTTAACTCGTTGGAAATATAGGCCGAGTACGGCTATAATTGCTCCGCTCTGAATGCAGATGTGGAAGGCTTTCATGGCGTCCGTTTCAGGCAAGCCTAACAGGTATTGCGTGATAATCAGGTGCCCTGTGGAGCTTACCGGTAGGTACTCTGTCAGTCCTTCCACAATGCCCAGAATGATGGCGTCTATTATAGTCATGTCCGCACCTCTGTACCTCATTTGCCGGAAAAGGTCAATCAAAAAACGGAAAATGACCCGCTTTTTAGGGGAAAAGTAAAAAAATGATTGAAGCAGGAAAAAAAATCTGCTATTAGTAGTGGCGTATTTTGGTGTATTGCAAAATTTTCGATATATGAGAACGTTCAGCGATAAGCGCGCCGGGGGCTTTACTCTGGTTGAGTTGTTGGTGGTAATGGCTATCATTGGTTTGATGATGAGCTTGGCGTCCAGTGTGTTGCGTGATGCTGGAAAGGGGCGTGGGCTGGACTCCGGCGTGGACATGCTTGAGAGTATGATTCGTGAGGCCCGCGCTACAGCCCAGGGCAATGACTGCTATACCCGCCTCATTATCGCTAAGGATGAGCGTAATACTACGCCTGACTCTCGTCATTTGCGCTTTATGACGGTGCAGATGAAGCGCAAGAATGAAAATGCACGTGGTACCTATGATGGTACGGACGTGGTGGGTGAAGGCGTGTGGGTTACGACGTCTGCCGGTTTGATGCTGCCTCCCGGTGTGTACTTTAGCCCCACGTACAGTACGACTCTTGATAATGATAGCGGTCAGGGCGGCGGTGTAATGCTTGGAAATGAGGTGACGCGTCTTGCAGGCCGTGGGCAAACCGCTGTATACTACATTGAGTTTGATGAAAAGGGCCGTTATGTTACGCCGCAGTCAGACCCTCTGAATACGACGCCTCCCCAGCGTATGGTGCTTATCAGTGGGCGCCGCGGCACGGGTAATCGCGCTGTTGATGGCGTGATTCCCGCCGGCTTTGATTCTCAGCGCCGCCCGGCTGCTGCTCAGGGGGTGGTAATTTGGCCGACAGGTGATATCAGCCGTCTGCGTACCTCTAGGCACGTGTACGAAAATAACTATAATTAATCATTTCCGGGCTTTTTCTCTCACGCATTGAAATTACACTAATATTTCTACTATGAAGAATAGAATCACGCGCCGCTGTAGCGGTTTCACGTTGATGGAAACTTTGCTGGCCGTTGCACTGGTCAGCATACTTGTATCAATTTTCCTTACTGTTTTTGTGCCTGCTCGTGGCCTTGTGCAGAAAGCTCTCACTCGGCAGGACGCTGAGCGTGTGACGAGTATTCTGCGAGCTGAGATGGGAACCATCCGCCCTCATGAGAGAGCGGGTGCCCGTGATACTTCGTCAAGTGATGGCAGTTATCTGACGCCGTTTGATAAGGGCTTCTATTGGCTTCTGCGCAGCCGCCGTCCTTCCACGTCTATCGTAATTTTCTCTTACCGCGCGGATACGTCAAAGCAGCCGCGTGCTGATGGCACGTTCCCTCCGATTCCTGCGGGTAAAGCTGCTCCCGGTGGCGCGTCTCAGCTGGTTTCCATTGCCTGCCCGATGAATGACCGCCTGCATAAGGATGATATTCGTGATGCTGTAGGCCCAGTGTTCATCGTGAAGATGACTCAGCTCATCGATGAGCATAACGGCGAATATAAGCTGGCTGCTTCTCCGGGTACCATTGCCGGTGGTTCCAAGCCTGAGGAGTACTTCTCCAATCCTGATGATAAAACTAATCCTTGGGGTGCCGCTGTTTTCTATAGAGCTGATTTCTATCTCATGTCTCCCCCTAATCCTGCGCGCTATGGTAACCGTTCTTGGGCTCGCATGGGCCGCCCCCTTTTCTCTGCCAATATGTCATTCCATCGTTAAATACAGCCAGATACCATGAAGACACACATACAATCAAAGCGAGGCTTCACGCTTATTGAGCTTATTGTTGCCATGGCCATCACTTCCGGGCTGGTATTGGTCATCATGCAGCTTACGAATCAGGGTATATCCCTCTGGACCAAGGTGCAGGAGGATGTGAGCACCAGCACAAGTGGCCGCGTTGCTCTCCAGATAATGGGACATGATTTGGAGTCTTTCCAGATGAAGGGGGGTAACACTAGTGAGTGGCTTTTCGCTAAAACTGAGCAGGAGCGACGTGGTGGTGACGTGCCTCAGGGGCTTAAAGTTCCGCGTTCCGTTCAGTTTGTTTTCTTCTCCTGTGCGCCGGACCGTAACCCTGCTGTGAGCAGTAGTACCTCCCTGCGCAGCAATTATCGTTCTGCTCGTGCCGATAACATGGATACGCAGGGTGATGTGAACGCTGTGGCATACCGTTTGATGTATCGTGACCAGGTGTTGAATGTGGATGCCAACGATAGTGAGAAAGGCGTGTTCCCCATCTTCGCGTTATATCGACAGGTTATTCCGCCTCGCACAAGCTTTAATGAACTGATGGGGCGTGACAGTTTGGAGGCTGCCTATGTGCCCTTTGAAGAGAAGGAGGTAGAAAACTTCCTCTGCGAGAACATTATCGAGTTCAGCCTTATCTTTAACATAGAGTACGCAGACAGTGATGCTGATGCTCGCAGTGGCCGCGTCAGTTATGCTACGGTGAGTGTGCCTGTCGTTTCTTCGAATGCTTCCTCAACCAACAAGTTTATTAATGTATACGGCAACAGAATCGTGGCCGGTACAAGAGAGTTTAAGAACGCTCGTATCGTATCCGCTGCAATGTCCATTACTGTGCTGACGGAAGAGGGCGTGACTCTCGTGGAGCAGATTCGCCAGAAGCGCCGCCGTGCACCGCGTCCGGAGGCCTTCTTCCGCTCCTACACGCGTTCTTTCACAAGCTCAGTGCTGCTGCCGCAGCCTATGTAAAACTGTAAAATTTTGTTTGTCGTGAGTTTTGACATGCAAGCGCCTGTGCCTGATGTTTTGCTGCCGCAGAGCATCAGGTTTTGGTGTGACCCCATACCGCGCAGTGGCTATGAGAATATGGCTGCGGATGAATTGCCCAGCCGCCGCTCTGAGGCATGGCTTCGTATATATGGGTGGTCTCGCCCTGCGGTGAGTTTTGGGTACTTTGATTCTACTCCTGTGGCGGCCGCTCTCTTTCCTGGTGAGGGGGTAGAGTATATCCGCCGCTGGACAGGTGGTGGTATTGTGGACCACCGGAAAGGATACACTTATACAGTAACTCTTCCTGCGGTGGAGGGGCTTATATATCCGCCTGCTGATAAGCTTTACAAGTGGATTCATGGTGCACTTGCTGAGGCATTGAAGGCGAGCGGTGTGAACTGTTCACTGCTGGTGTCTGATGCTCCGGATGGTGGCCGAGCCTGTTGGGCGAGCCCTGTGGCCAGTGATATTGTAGGTGAATCCGGACAGAAGCTTGCTGGTGCTGGGCAGCGCCGGTACCGGGGTGCCGTGCTGCATCAGGGGCTTATTCAGGAGTGCGAGCCGGCCGAAGGTTGGCAGTTGCTACTGGCCCATGCGCTTGCTCCGGAGGTAGAGGTAGTGCAGGGGGATGAGCCGTATGAGGGCTTTGCTGCTGAGCTTGAGGAGCTTTGCCGTACAAAATATTGCACGGCTGAGTGGAATGACGAGAGTCATGGCCGCCGTAAACCGACAAAATTATGAGCGATGATAGCACCAAATGGCGGCCTAATGTAGCCGCCATTATTGTAGACACAGCCGGTAATCTCCTGCTGGCACGCAAGAACGCTGAGAGTCGCCATATGCACTTCCCCCAAGGTGGGGTGCGAGCTGATGAAACGTACGAGCAGGCCATTGTAAGAGAAGTTTATGAGGAAGTGGGGATGCCGCGTGAGGCATATGAGGTTCTGGGGCGTTTGAGTGGACTCCGCTATGCCTACCGAGATAAAAATAAAAAAAAGGAGGAGTGGGAAGGGCAGCAGCAAACATGGTTTCTGCTGGGGTGCAAAAAGGAAGCTCCGGTTCTTAACTTGAGCGGCAGTTCTGAGTTTGAGGTCGCCTCGTGGGTGCACTATAGCAAGGTGAGCCCGGATATGTTCGTGTCTTTCAAGCGAGAAGTGGTAGCTAAGGCGCTGAAGTATTTTATGCCTGAGCCGGGGGAAACATTTCTAGATCATTTGCAGATGCTGGATATGTCTCGCGTCTATCGATATAGGCCGGACCGCCCTTTTCCTCAGACTGATGACCGCCGCTTTTTTGCCGGAGGAAAAGAAGAAATGGTTGATACGATGCGTGAGGTTAGCATGCGCATAAACCGAGTGCAACGCCGTATGGATCACCTCACTCGTGCGTATGGTACTCCACCTTTGCGAATGCTTGCACTGATATGCGGTTCTCCGGGGAGTAACCGAAGGGGATGTTTGCGGCGTGTGGCAGCTTGTTGTGATCCTTTGCTGACCCGTGCCTTCCGTCCGGAATGGCAGCCGGAGGAGTATGATATGGTGGCATTGCAGCAGTACCCGGCTGAGAATGAAATCCGCCTGATGTGCCGCAGAATGCAGGACCGGCACTTTACGCAGGAGCAGATAGATACGCATGAAATGGCGCTTTCTGCCAGTGGCGTGCGCCTATTGCATTTTCACCTTCATCCGAAAGAAGGGCAGTTTCAGGAGCCGGATACGATACTTCCTTGTTATCTGGTGCCCTGCGAAAAAAAATGGTATAGGGATTACGTGATTACCAGCATTATGGCTGATACTCTTGAGAAAATGCTGGCGGAGGCGGAAAAAATACTCGCCATGCGGAGCCAATAGTGCTATAGTGTGGCCATGAAAAGAACTCTGGTTAAGCAAGCGCTGGCGAGTGACAGCGCGCAGGATTCCATTCTGGTGCAGGGCTGGGTGCGTACCCGCCGTGATTCTAAGGCATTTTCTTTCCTGGAGGTGAATGATGGCAGCAGCCTTGCCTCCATTCAGGTAATTGCGGACGCCGGTATTCCCGGGTACGAAAACATCGGCAAGATGACCACTGGTTCTTCTGTCTCCGTTGAAGGCCGCTTGGTGGAGAGCCCCGGTAAGCAGAAGTGGGAGATTCAGGCCACTTCTATCGCGTTGGTTGGTACGGCTCCGGAGTCATATCCGCTTCAGAAGAAGGGGCATTCTCCTGAGTTCCTGCGCAGTATCGCGCATCTTCGCCCCCGTACGAATCTTTTTGGCGCGGTTTTCCGCACTCGTTCTCGTATTGCCCGTGCTGTGCACCGCTTCTTTATGGAGCGTGATTTCTTCTGGGTGCATACGCCCATTATTACGGCTTCTGACTGTGAGGGCGCCGGTGAGATGTTCCATGTTACCACGCTGGACCCCCTCGCTGAGAACAAGTCCTATGACCGGGATTTCTTCGGTAAAGCTGCGAGTCTGACTGTTTCCGGTCAGCTTGAGGGTGAGACATTCGCTTGTGCTCTGAGCAATATTTATACTTTCGGCCCCACCTTCCGTGCTGAAAATAGTAACACCTCTCGCCACGCCGCAGAATTCTGGATGATTGAACCTGAGGTGGCTTTCTGTGATATCTATGGTGATATGGACCTCGCGGAAGCTTTCATTAAGCACATAGCGGATACTATGCTGGCGGATGAAAGCGGGGATTTTGATTTCTTCTGTAAGTTTGTGGATAAGGGGCTTCGTGACCGCTTGGAGGAGGTGAGCAATAAACCTTTCGTGCGCTGCTCCTATACCGAAGCTATTGAAATCATGCAGGCTAGCGGTGAGAAATTTGAATATCCTCCTTATTGGGGCATGGATTTACAGAGTGAGCACGAACGCTTCCTTACAGAGCGTCATTTCAAGAGCCCGGTTATCGTGTATAATTACCCGAAAGATATCAAGCCTTTCTACATGCGCTTGAATGATGATGGTAAGACGGTGACCGCCATGGATGTGCTGGTGCCTGGTATTGGTGAAATTATCGGTGGCAGTCAGCGTGAAGAGCGCCTTGAAGTGCTGGAGGGGAACTTGGAGCGTCTGGGAATGGATGCTGAGGCCTACTACTGGTACAATGATTTACGCCGTTATGGTACTGTACCGCATGCCGGTTTTGGCGTGGGCTTTGAGCGCCTGATTATGTTTGTGACCGGTGTGCAGAATATCCGAGACGTCTTGCCCTATCCCCGTACTCCCAGAAATTGTGAGTTCTGATTTCAGAGGCTCTCGTCTTTTTTGCTTGCCATGCTGTATATTAAATGATAGACTAATCCAGTAACGTTATGAATATCCAACCGAAATTCACACCCGTGCTCGATCCGGACTTTGTTGCTCCGGTGCTCTGGAACAAGGCTTTTGAGGCCAAGGTCGCAGCTGACCCTGCCGCAGAGGCTATTGACATCGCCCTTACTCGTATGGATGGTACCTGCTTCCGCTGGAGCGGCAAGGTTCTTTCCTCCAGTGAGGAGAATGATGCTCTGAATAACCAGTACATCGAGCGTATCGTAAAGTTCCTGCTCTGGATGAAAGGTGGCTGCACCATCATGGTGGCCGGTCCGGAGAAGATTGCAGACATGCTGGCTGCAACATATTGCGCCGGTGGTGCTCGTGAGTTCGACTGGGATTTCATTGGTAAGAAGATTTATGACCAGTCCATTCAGGTGGTAAAGGTGGCTTGCGCCTGTGAGCTTCCCGCTGAGAACTCCACATCTGTTTCCCTTGGCCGTAATCTGGACGGCTACCGCATCGGCTTTGACCTTGGTGGTTCTGACCGTAAGTGCGCCGCTGTGGTGAATGGTGAGGTGGTTTACTCTGAGGAAGTTGTGTGGGATCCCTACCATCAGACTGATCCCATGTACCAGGTGGAAGGGGTGGATGACTCCCTCCTTCGCGCTGCCAAGCACCTCCCGCAGGTGGACGCCATCGGTGGTTCTGCCGCTGGTGTGTACGTGAACAGTGAGCCCCGCGTTGGCTCCCTCTTCCGTGGTATTTCTCCTGATGACTTCGTGAATGTTATCCGCCCCATGTTCAGCACTCTTAAGGACCGCTGGAGTGAGCGTATGGGCAAGGAAGTTCCCTTCGAAGTAGTGAATGACGGTGAAGTGACCGCTCTTGCCGGTGCTATGGGTATGAATGATGATGCCGTGCTCGGTATCGCCATGGGTACCTCTCTGGCCGCTGGTTATGTGGATCCTGAGGGTCACATCATGCCCTGGCTTAATGAGCTTGCCTTCGTTCCTGTGGACTATCAGGAGGACGGCGGCGTGGACGAGTGGTCCAAGGACAAGGGCGTGGGCGCCATGTACTTCTCCCAGCAGGCCGTGGCTCGCCTTGCTCCCCGTGCCGGCTTTGATTTCGGCAGCATGCCCTATCCCGAGCAGCTTAAGAAGGTGCAGGCCGCAATGGCTGAGGGTGACGAGCGCGCTCGCAAGATTTACGAGACCATCGGTGTGGAGTTTGGTTACACCATCGCCTACTTCGCTGGTTACTACGCTCTGCGCAACCTCCTCTTCCTTGGCCGCGTAGCTACTGGCGACGGTGGTCAGCTTATCATCGATAAGGCTAACGAGGTGCTCAGCGCCGAGTTCCCCGAGCTTGCCATCACGCTTTGCGTGCCGGATGAGAAGACCAAGCGTCACGGTCAGGCTGTGGCTGCTGCCTCTCTTCCCAAGCTGGGCTAAGAAGAATTCTGAGATAAGCCGGGTAGCGTGCGAGAGTGCCTGCCCGGCTTTCTCTTTTTTAGACCGAGCATTTGTACATTAAGTTTGTATGCGATCACGTGCAGAAATTTGGCGTTGTCCTGTTTGTGGCTATGAGGTAAATATATCCAAGCTTGGCTTTTATACGGAGTTGGCTTGTCCTCAGTGTGAACATACAGAAATGGTTCATACCATTGTATCCAGTTATCGCGTGGAGGGCGTGCTGGGCGTGGGTGGTATGAGCGTGGTGTTACGTGCTCGAGATCTTGTTTTGAACCGTTGTGTTGCCATTAAGCTGCTTAATGAAACGTACCGGAACCAGCCGGAGCGTGTAGAGCGTTTCGAGAATGAGTGTTCGATGATGGCGAAGGTTCGCCATGAAAATGTGGTGTCTGTATACGCCGCCGGTCGTGCACGCCGCCAGTTCTACATTGCTATGGAATTGGTGAATGGGCAGGATTTGGAGACCTGTGTTGCTGAAAGAGGCCCATTGCCTGCAGAGCTAGCTGTAGAATACACTATTCAGGCTGCACTTGGCTTGGCTGCCGCGCATAAGGCCGGGTTGCTTCACCGTGATATGAAGCCCGGTAACGTTATTATTACGGAAGATGGGCGCGCCAAAGTGCTGGACTTTGGTCTTGCATTGGGGCAGTCTGATATCGACAGTGAAGAAATTATATGGGCTACTCCGTATTATGCCGCGCCTGAAACACTCGAGCGTCAGACTGAGGATATTCGCACGGATATTTATGCCTTGGGCATGACGCTGCGCTTTTTGCTCAGCGGAATAGGCCAGTTTGAACAGCAGGTGAATACAGTTAGCCAGTTGTTGGAATATAAGCAAACTCTGGAGCCCCTCACTGAGATTGTTCCCGGAGTATACCGCAGCCTGAGTGATTTGGTGCAGCGCATGACTGCGTATGAACGTCACTACCGCCCGGCAAGTTATCGTGATTTGCTGGCAGAACTGAGAGCCGTTCAGGTCGCGCTAGTTACAGAGCAAAATCCTGAGACGAAACGTGCATTCTACCGCCGACTTCGTAATGGGGCAATCGGCACACTCATTGTCGGTTCATGTGCTGCTGTTGTTGCATCGTTAGTTGTGTCTCCTCCCCCTGCAAGAGAATATCTTAGCCTGCCTACTGAAGATAGATTTACCGCATCTGTATCTCTTCTGGAAGATGCTGAAAAAGCGTTGGTCGCTAAAGATTTCCGCGCAGCATATACCTGTTTTTCTGCACTGAGTTCGGGTGGAACAGAGCCTACGCTTGCGGCTTGGTCTGCTTTGCACGCTGCCATTTTGGCTGATATTTTGAATGATATGGATGGGGCATCAGTTGCTCGAGAACAGTATAGAAACCATATCGCTCGAGGGAATGTCTCCCCGGCCGGAAGCCGGATGATGGCTCAGCTTATGCTTGTCTCGGACGCGGAAGATCGTGAGGTGACGTCTGATTTTATTCCGGATCCCTGCGTGCGAGCTCTTTATCTAGTGAGCGCAGGGCGTTCTATGTGTGCTGATGGCAGAACTGTAGAGGCCTCCGCTAAGTTCCGCAGAGCTGCCACAGCATTCCGTGAGGCTTCTGAGCCTTACAAAGTCCTTGCAGATGATGTGGAGTCACTGGCTCGCAATACGGCGACTACGGCAATATCTGCTTCTGAGGAAAACGCGCGTAAGGCACTTCGTCGGCATGATATCGCTGCCGCTCGTGAGGGCTTTAGTAAGTTGTTGGAACTTCCTGAGCTTTCTGCGGAGAAGAAAGAAGAACTCCAGGTGCTACTGGAAGTTTGTGAGCTTGCTGATGCTGCTATTGCTATGTTACAGCGCCGCTGTAGTGGGAATTATCAGGCGGGCATCAGCGCAGAGGAGGTTCGCAAGCTTGTGGCTGCTCTTGGGAATGAGCAGCTTTCTCTGGAGATTGCTTCTCTTATGCTCTTGCTGAATAGTGATTATAATTCAGCTTTCGCGGTAAATCCCTATCGTTCCTCGCCGAACTCGGCAGAACCTTTCGCTGTCATCATGAGAGATTGGCAGCAGCGCTTGAAGCGCTAAGGCTGAGTACATGAAGATGATACGCTTCAGCGAGTTTGCTGAAGCATGTTGTGTTTTGTTCCGGAGGCGTCAAATCTGTCATGATGATATGGGGCTAGAGATGATTTTTTGACACGGAAAAAGATTGAGTTCTCGCGGTGTTTGTGTTATGCTCTGAACTCATAAAAATCCTCTTGAGTCATGACACCTGAAACAGAAGAGCAGTCCCCTTCGGACGTTGTGGAAGATATTGTCCAACCCGCTGATCTTGTGGCGCCTAAGGGTGCTTCAGCATTTGCTCGAGCCTTGTACCGTAAATTGGCAAGTGTGTTGGGTAGTGGTCAGGATGAAGAGTGTTTCAATATGGTGCAGCAGTTGCTGAGGGAAGCTCCTCAGGACACGATTCTGCTGAAGCTTGCTCGCCAGCTTGGCCGGAACCTTTATAAGGCTGAGGCCGCTCAGTTGCCTGATGTGCTGGCAACGGGGAATGTGGGGCTTATTACCCAGTCCGTTCGTAAGTTGCGCCAGATGGCTACGGAAGAAGAACTTGTTGGCCTTGTGGGGTATCGTGATGCTGCGTCGCTGGTGGATGCCTCAGAGAAGAAGCGTTGGCAGTCCATGTTGTTGTCTGCTCTCGGCAAGCTGCGCGATGCGACGGACTTGCGTGTAAAGGAGGACATGGCTATCAATGTTGAAATCTATGCCCGAGAAAAGCGCTTGAGTTTTACGCCTGAGCAGACTGCTCTCATCACCCGTGTGCATGAAGACTGGAGCCGCTACTGCCGCGCCGAAAAACTGCGAGCAGAGTATGCCCGCCTGCTGGACAAGTTCCGCTCTACGGAACAGAAGGTCCTTCTGCGTCAGGACCTTCAGAAAGCAGAGATTGAACTTCACGAGTGTCACAAGGCCGTATCAGAAATTACTGAGTTGCACGAGGCTGAAGACCTTCTGGAGCTTATTGAAAAACAACAGAAAAAAGTGCGAGCTATTCTTGTGGGCCGCCACCGCAGGAAGATTATCATTCGCTCCACCATCTGTGTGGTGATGACGGTGATTCTCCTCGCAATTGCCACGGTCGTCTTTACCTATCTGAGGGCTGATTCTCTCAAGAACAGCATTGTTTCTGGCATGCAGGAAAAACAGGTGCTGGCCGTCAGTGACCTTGTGGGTGGCATTGACCCTATGCGCAGTTTTTATAAGTCTGTTCATCCCGGTTATGTGGAAGCTCTGGAGCAGGCTGATGCTTGGCTGAAAGTTTACAATGGATATCAGGCTGAAATCGCGGAGATAACTCCCGCTCTCTCTGAAGCAACAGATTTGCTGGGTAGGCAGGATGTATCCGCTGCTCAGCTTACCGGTGGTCTCGTGTTGGTTGATAAAGTACGGCGCGTGGAGGCTCGTTTGCAGGAAGAATATAACTCTTCTGCACCGGAGGAGCCCACAGTGCTGATGAAGAAGTTCA
Source organism: Akkermansia sp. (assembly GCA_045653545.1). GTDB lineage: Bacteria > Verrucomicrobiota > Verrucomicrobiia > Verrucomicrobiales > Akkermansiaceae > Akkermansia. The sequence goes on along the minus strand of JAZOMC010000040.1, from coordinate 39,938 downwards.
ACGACCGCTTGTCTGAGATTCGCCCCGGTGTATTGGCCCGCTTCCGCCAACCTTCACCGACAGACGGTATGGAGGAAATTCGTGCACTTTATGCTGAGTTCCTCTTATGCTCGGATGTTCTTCAGGTCACGGAGGATGAAGCTGCAGCTGTGCGCAGAGCTATACAGGACGCTGTAGCTGAAAGGCTTCGCCGCATGAGCCGCCTTTCTCTGGAGCCGCGTCAGGCTGAGTCTGCTTTGGCTGAGTATGATAAGTACGCTGAGAGCCTCCCGCTTCTTCCTGCATTGCGTTCGGAGCTGGCTGCATATGCCGGGCAGACTCGCAAGTTTGATGCATTGCCTGATACGCTGCGCGCCGTGAGCTCATTGGAGGAGTTTGCCGCGGCCATTGAGGCATGTGGTGATTGCTACAAAACTGTTGATTCCGCTGTTACTGCTGAAGAGGTTCGCGCTCTCTGTGGTACGGAAGATACAGCCATGCGTGCATATAAACTGGCTGATTTTGCAGCAGCTGCTGCAGAGCATGCCCTTGAATCTGAACAGATTTTGCCCAGTCTTCAGGCCGTTCGCTCCATATATGCAGATGGCGCTTCGGTTTATACTTTAGCTCGACCTGAACGGATGGATAAGCTTATCGGTCGCATGCTGTCTGATAGAAATAACGCATGGGGTAGTGGTTTGATGTGCGCTCGTCAGGATTCGTCCGTTTATGTGGGCTCTGTGAGTGGCAGAGGTGACCGAAGGGTGATGACTCTGGCTAATGGTCAGGGCCGTCCGGGCCGCCGCCGTGTTAACCTCAGGGCCGCTGCCGTTGCAGAGCTGAAACCGGTTGTTTTGGCCGGGCAGCGTGCGGCTATGGGCTTTGAAGAGCCTGCTCTGATGGAAGGAAAGGTTACACCTGCCCGCCTCATGATGAATGTGGCCCGCCATGCTGAAGCAAATTGCCCGGCACAAGCTCGCGCATATATGTTTGGTTTTGCCGTGCAGATGGCAGAGGCGCTGGATCCGTACTCATCCGGTCTGGCTTTCTCTGAGAGTTTGCGTGCGGACATTGCCGCCTATAAGGCAATGCTGGCCAGTAATCCGATATATCCCGGCTGCTGGTATGTGATGCACGGCATAGCTGTAGATAATCGCTGGTTGGAGTTCTTCTCTCAGGTGGCTACCCACGATTACTACGCTGAAATTCTGAATGCTGTGCTGCCGATTACTGATTCCACCTGTACCTATGCCGGTTATGTCAGTGCGTCTGGTCAGACGGTGCGTTGCCGCGAGGGTGAAGAGCAGCTTTATATCCTGAAGGATGGTGCTATTAAGCCTTATGAAGGAACGCCAGAGCGTCCGTATACACCCCTTTTCATTATTACCTTGCCTCAGCGTTGATAGGGTAGGTTTGTGTTTTGTTCAATAAAAATCCCCGCTCGTCATGCTGACCGAGCGGGGATTTTTAATTTGCGGAATCTTTTGGCAGAAAGCCTTTTGCTGGGCGGAAGGTGAGCTTTTCTGCTGCGGAGCGCCTGAAGGTACCGAAGTGCGAAATGTGCAGCTTCGTATCCGTTCCTGCTGCCTCCTGTATGGATGAAAGAACCGCCTCTACAGCTGCGGAGGCGGTGTTACGCGTAGCGCCCGGGCCCATATACCGCTGAACCCGGGCGATGAGTTGTTTCTTATTCACTTGCGGAGAGCATCGCGGATTTCTCTCAACAGGAGAATCTCCTCAGGTGTGGGAGCCGGTGCTTCAGGCTCAGCTGCTTTCTGCTCCTCTTCCTTCTGCTTTTTGAATCTGGCTTTGATGGCGCAGATAATGCGGATGGTGAAGAAGATGGAGAGCGCTATGATGAAGAAATCCAGCACAGTCTGGCAAAATGCTCCATACTTAATGGCCGGAGCATCCTCTGCGGGATTAGCCGGGTATGTAAGCGCTGCTAAGTCTTGTCCTCCGCCGGTCAGCAGGGAGAAGGCCGGCATGACAACGTCTTTCACAAGAGATGTGACGATTTTGCCGAAGGCTCCGCCAATGATGACACCGATGGCCATATCAATGACGTTCCCCTTTATGGCAAATTCCTTGAACTCCTTAAACCAAGCGGGTTTCAGTTTTTTAAGGTTCATGGTACGTTGTGGGTTAATGGTTCAGATTTGCTTGAATGCTTTGACGCCCCACTCTGTACAGGTCCAAGTTGTGCCGTCCTCACTCGTGAAGATACACACACCGCCGGTTGCTACCTTGATATCATGGCTGGCGCAGAATCCGGCATAATCACCTGTGATGTACGGGGCAAAACGGATGGTGCCATTGGAGGAGACGCAGAGAAGAGTTTCTCCCTCCTGTACTTCGCCTGCCAGAGCAGTCCAGTTATCGATAATCTGCTGCACGTCTACCTTCCAGCCGGGAGGAACGATAGCTTCAGCATTCCATTTATCGATAGCAGCAGCGCCGATGGCGTCCAGCTCTTCGGCTGTGAGTGTGGACGGGTCTTTACCTTCGGCTGCGGCAATATCAGCGCCGAGTCTGGCTTTGGTTTCTTCCTCGCTGTGGTTTTCATCCGGACCGTAATCCACTTCGATGAAGCGGGCATCCGGCTGCACGGGGCAGGGGTTACCAAGTTCTTCTGCGGCAAGAGCTGCTGTGCACATGGTGCGCTGCAAGGGAGCTGCGAGAATGCGGGTGGGCTTGAGGCCGAGTTTGGTGAGGTATTTGCCAATACCTCGCCCGCGTTCCTCCTCTACGAGGGGAAGATCCGTACGGGAACCGACTCGCGTGGGCGTTTCGCCCTTGCGGAAGGTATTACCGTGGCGTGCGATAATGAGTGTTTTCATAGTTGTTTCAGGTTGTAAGAAAGATTATGCGGGGTCTTCTTCAATGCGAAGATTATCCATGATGTACTGGCGGCGGTCCGGGGTGTTTTCTCCCATGTAGAAGCGCAGCAGGTCCCTCAGGCGGCGGGCGTTCTCCAGCGTGACTTCTTCCAAGCGGATGTCTTCATTGATGAAGCTCTTGAACTCCTGCGGAGAGATTTCTCCCAGGCCCTTAAATCGTGTAATTTCAGGGTTTCTGCCCAATTCTTTCACCGCTTTGTCGCGTTCGTTTTCCGAGTAGCAGTAGATAGTTTTCTTCTTGTTTCGCACGCGGAAGAGCGGGGTCTGCAGGATATAGAGATGCCCTTCATGGATGACCTCAGGGAAGTATTGTATGAAGAAGGTAAGCAGCAGCAGGCGGATGTGCATGCCGTCCACATCAGCATCCGTTGCGATGATGACTTTGTTGTACCGCAGGTCTTCGATACTCTTATCCACATTCAGCGCCAAGTGCAGGAAATCCAGCTCTTCATTGCTTTCCAATATGGCATTCTTATTCAGACCAAAGCTGTTAGCAGGTTTGCCTCGCAGGGAGAACACGGCCTGCGTTTCGGCATCTCGTGCAGTGGTGATGGAACCGGAAGCGGAGTCACCCTCCGTGATGAAAAGCATGGTGTCCTTAGCGCGCTTGTGCTTCGTATCGTAGTGGACGCGGCAGTCTCTGAGCTTCTTGTTATGAACCCTAGCTTTCTTGGCGCGTTCCTTAGCGACTTTGCCTTGCACGTCCGCCACCTTTTTACGGGTTTTCTCGCTTTCCTTGATTTTGTCTTCGAGGATTTCGGCGGTTTCCGGATTTTTGTGGAGGTAATTATCCAGCTCACGGGCGAGGAAGTTACTCACGAAGGTGCGAATTGTTTCCTTACCGGGGCCCATGGTGTTACTACCGAGCTTGGTCTTGGTTTGCGACTCGAAGATGGGGTCGATGACCTTGATGCTGATAGCTGCCTCAATACTGGCGCGAATGTCAGCGGCCTCGTAGTTTTTCTTGTAGAAGTTCTGAAGCGTTTTGACGATAGCCTCGCGGAGGGCGCTCTGGTGGGTGCCGCCCATAGTGGTGTGCTGACCGTTGGCGAAGGAGTAATATTCCTCACCGTACTGATCACTGTGGGTGAAGGCGATTTCGATATCTTCGCTCTTCAGGTATATAGGCTGGTAGAGCGGCTCGGTGGTCATCTCTTCCTTCAGCAAATCCAGTAGGCCGTTGCGGGAAATGATGTTCTTACCGTTCAGGTTAATGGTAAGGCCGGTATTCAGGTAGCAGTAGTAGCGGCACATGCGGTGCACGTACTCCAGATTGTAAGCTGCATTTTCCGCAAACACCGTGCGGTCTATCATGAAGGTGACTTTTGTGCCGTCCGGCTCATCCGTGGGGCCGCTGACGTCTTCACCTTCTTTCATGATGCCTTCAGAGAAACGGATGCGGCGCATCTGGCCCTCTCGGCAGGCCATGATTTCAAAGGAGGAGGAGAGGGCGTTTACTGCTTTCAGACCCACACCATTCAGACCCACGGATTTCTTGAAGGCCTGGCTGTCATATTTGCCACCGGTGTTAATCTGTGCAGCGCAGTCATAGAGCTTGCCCAGGGGAATACCACGGCCGAAATCTCGTACCTCGCACAAGCCATCCGGAGATATACGAACGATGATTTTTTTACCTGCTCCCATCACGAACTCGTCAATCGAGTTGTCTATCACTTCCTTGAGCAGCACATAAGGGCCGTCATCCGCCATGCTGCCATCACCCAGCTTGCCGATGTACATACCCGCTCGGGCGCGAATATGCTCCTGCCAGGCTAATGATTTGATGTCATCCTCCGTGTATTCTCCTGCCATATGTCGCTCTTTATTCTATCACAGTGCTCTCTGCCTTGCAAGCAGTAAATCACATCATTACGCAGTCATTTGGCTGAGTTTGCTGCATACATCGGTAGGTGCATGAAAAACAGCGCCCTCACGGCCATTCGGGATGGCAGTGAGGGCGCTTGAAGTGCTTTGTTATCTCGGTTCTGATTACTTGCGGGGAGGGAACTCGTAAGTAATGCGGCCGGTTGTCGGAGTGAATACGAGATAGGCGTCGAAATTTTTACCGCTCTTGTGGCTGACGAAGTCCTTGATGAGTTCCGTTTTGCCCTTGGTGAGGAGGCGACCCACCACATCAGCTGTGAGTGTTATGCCGCACATCGTGCGGGGAATGACGAGGGGCTTGCGATTCTTGCCGTAGGTAAGGCCATCTACATGCCATGCTTCTTCTGTTTCCAAAAGCTCGTGTTCGCCCTTGCCTTTCACTTTGATAGCACCATGCCGCGTGGCCTTAGTGAGATCCTGCGCGGTGGCATCTGCTGCGGTGAATTTCTTGTCTGCGGTGGCTTTGGTGCCCTTCTTTCTGGGTTCGCGCGGGGGGAACTCGAAACCCACGGTGCCCTTGCGAGCATCCAGCGTGAGGTAGGCATCAAAGGGGCGGTTGGTGCGCTGGGAAATGAAGCCGGTAATAAGCTCACTTTTGCCCTCTGCCAGCACTTTGTAGAGATGGTGAATCTCGATTTCTTTGCCCAGAATAGTCTTGGACATAGTGAAGCCGGTCTTGCTGCCGGTCTGTTGGAAATCCGGCACGCTCCACTGCTTATCATTTTCCTGAAGTTCGAGCTCTCCCTGATTCATCACGGGGATGGTGCCCAGGTTGCGCTGTACGCCTGTGGCAACGGGCGCAGCGGACTTTCCATCATCAAAGTAGAACTCTGCTTTCCATGCACCTCCATCCTTTTCCGGGGCAAGCAAGCGCAGACCTGCCTTGAAGGGTTTGCCGAACTTAGAGCGGAAGCCTTCCATGACAGGAAGCTCTTTCTTGCTGATGAGTTCGGCCAGCAAATCATCTCCTAGGCCGAGCCCGGCGTGGACGCGGCGGATGCGGAACTTGCATGCGGTGCATGATATGGCATCCACGCGGCTGCTCAGCGGGCTGTGGCCGCATGCCGGGCAGGGGATGCTTAAATCAGGGTTTTTGCCATTACTCATGTAGTCTCGCACGGCATCCACAATGTCTTTTGTGTATGTGCGGATGTCCTTCATGAAGGACTCTCGGTCCAGTCTGCCGCTTTCCATGAGCTTGAGGCGGTATTCCCATTCACCGGTAAGTTCCGGGCTGGAGAGGGTGCTGAGGCCAATCTTGCTGAGAAGGTCAATAAGGTCTATCCCTCGGCGGGTTGCGACGAGGTCCTTGCCATCACGTGCAATATATTCCTGCGTAAGGAGGCCTTCAATGATGGCGGCGCGTGTGGCGGGAGTGCCAAGGCCTCTTTCTTTCATGGCGTAGGCAAGCTCTTCGTCTTCCACGAGCTTGCCGGCTGTTTCCATAGCAGTTAGAAGTGTGGCTTCCGTGTAAGCTGCCGGCGGCTTGGTGTGGTCTTCCTGGGCGGAAGTTTTTTCCGTGAGAACCTCCTCATTGGCTGCCACGGGGCAGAGTTCGTCCTTCTTCTTACGGTCCGGGCTGGCGTAAAGGGCTTTCCAGCCGGCTTTCAGTAGCACGCGGCCATGGGTGTGGAAGTGGTCCTTTGCGCCGGGGCTGGATACGATACTTGTGCGGTCCGTATCCTCATACTCTGCATTCGGCAGGAAGACGCCAAGGAATCGCTGCACCACCAGTTGGAAAATCTTAGCAGCATCACCGCTGAGGCTGGTGAACTTACCCGTGGGAATGATGGCGAAGTGGTCACTTACTTTGCTGCTGTCAAATACGCGCTTGCTGGGGCGAATGCGGTGATTGTCCAGAATATCAGCGGTGAAGGATGCCATGGTGGGCATTTGCTCGCCGATGGCTGCTACTGTTCGGGTAGCAATCTTCAGGTAATCATCAGGCAGGAACTTGGAGTCCGTTCGCGGGTAAGTAAGCACCTTGTGCTTTTCGTAGCACTCCTGAGCTATTTGCAGGGTGCGACTGGCGGAGAAGCCAAAACGATTGCTGGCCTCCTTTTGCAGGGAGGTGAGGTCAAAAAGCAGAGGGGCCGGCATGGAAACCGGTTTCTTTACTTCCTTTACGCTTGCAGGGCGTCCCTCACAGCGGCGGGCGATAGCTGCGGCGGTGTCGCCATCCCAGAGCCGTTCGCGTGTACGCTGCGGGGCTGTCTCATCCTTTTTCCATTCCGGGTCAAACCAGCGGCCTTCGTAGGTGCCCGCAGGGGCTTTAAAGGTGGCGCGTACCTCGTAATATGTTTCAGGTGTGAACGCAAGGATGTCCTTCTGGCGGGAGGCCAACAGGGCGAGGGTGGGTGTCTGTACTCGGCCGGTGGGGGTGATGTTAAAACCACCTGCGGCAGATTGCAGAACAGTGAGGGCTCTTGTGCTGTTCAGGCCGACTAGCCAGTCACTTTCAGAGCGGCATACAGCGGCATCTGCCAGATTGGTCATCGCAGCGTCACTTTTCAGGGTGGCCCAAGCTTCCAGAATGGCGTCATCCGTCATGCTCTGCATCCAGAGGCGGCTGAGCGGCTTTTTGATTTTACCGTAGCGAATGATGTTACGGAAAATGAGTTCACCTTCGCGCCCGGCATCGCATGCATTCACGAGGGCTGTTACATCCTTGCTGCGGGCGAGTTTGAGCACTTTTTTCAGGCGGTCAGCGCTTTTGCTGATGGGTTCCAGCTCCATGCTTTTGGGCATGACCGGCAGATAATCCATCTTCCATGGCAGGCTCTTACCATCTTCGGTCTGAGGCTTTTTCTGCTCCACCAGATGACCTACGGCAGAGGTGATAATAAGTGTATCATTTACAAAGCTTCCGGTGCTGTCATCTTTGCGGAATTTGCCGGTCTTTTTGCCCAGTACTCTAGCCAAATCACTGGCTACACTGGGTTTCTCGGCGATGATGAGCGTTTTGGCCATATTTATAAATCGGAAAAGATGTGGATAACGATGGGAAATCTGCGGCACACTCCGCGCGGAGCGCCTTGCCTATCTATAGAATGACAAGATTTTTTCTTTCTTGTCAAGTTTATAATACGTCATTGAATAAAAATCGAGCGCAGCATGCGGCTGTTATAACTTTGCCGTGGTTCTAGAATGAATCGGGAATCCTGAACTTGACAAAGGAAAGCGCGCGAGTATAATAATCCTACTGGACGTACTATGGCAAGTTTTCTTTCAATGATATTCCGACGCAAGGGGCAGGACACCGCTACAGCCGGAAAACACGCAGTGCAGCGGTTGCTTTTGATGGCGGTGGTGGGCATAGCGGTGCTGTGTGCCCTGATATTCAGCCAAGCCGGTGATTCTACACTGGGTGTGTACCGCGTGTCGTGGATGGTTCTGTGCTCTCTGGCTGTTGTATATTACTATGTGCTTGGGCATCGTAAAGGGGAGCTGACGACGGGGCGGGCTGTGCTGTGCGTGCTGTCCACGCTAGTGCAGATGAGTGTTATCTATCTGATAAACTGCGCATGGCCGAGGGTTCCCGGAGTGGATATATGGGACAAGCTTCTTGTGCTTCCTTACATGCTAGCACCTGCGGTGACGGCTGTGCTGATTAATCGTTCCATGGGTGTGTATGTGGCGCTGTGCTGCTCGCTATTCGGTATAGTGTTTTTCCCGGCCTCTCATGATGTTCAATTTACGACTGATTACGTACTGCTTAGTCTGTTGACCGGCGTGGTGGCTGCATCCATTTGCGGGCACCTGCAGAAACGCCAGCAGATGCTTTATGCCGGCTTCAAAACAGGCTTTGTCGTGTATGTGACGGTACTGGGGCTGACTTCACTTCATGGTGGTGATGCATCACCGTTTGCCGATGGTGTGGATGTTTCTGCTCTTCTAATGGGGCTGCTAATGGCGGTGGGTGTGAACTTCCTGCTGGCTGTTATCTTGAACGGCGTGATGCCCATGCTGGAGAGCCTTTTCGGAATTTCTACTCACATCACCTGGCTGGAGTGGGCGGACATGAACCACCCGCTTCTGAAGAAGCTTCAGATAGCCGCGCCCGGCACCTTCCACCATAGTCTGTATGTACAGCGCCTCGCTGAGGCTGCGGCGGAGGCTATTGGGGCGGATGTTACCCGTGCTGGTGTGTGTGGCCTTTATCATGATATCGGTAAAGTGAAGAATCCTCAGTACTTTGCCGAAAATATTGTGGACCAGTCCATGTCCCCGCATGCTGATCTCACTCCGGAAGCCAGTGCCAGAATTATTACCGGTCATGTGATTGAAGGCGAGCAGATGGCCCGCAGTGCTAAGCTGAATCCGCGTATTATTGATGCCATACGTGAGCATCATGGCGTGACTACGGCGTATTTCTTCTACCGCAAAGCGCAGGACCACTATGAGGCCGAGCATAAGAAGTTTCAGGATGGACTTTCTGATACATGCCCGGATGAGGTGGATAAATCCATCTTCACTTATCCCGGGCCTATACCGCAGAGCCGTGAGTCCGGTATTGTGAGTATGGCTGATGCTGTGGAGAGTGCCACGCGTTCGCTGCAGCATCCCACGGAAGATGATATCCGCAATATGATTGAAGGTATTTTTAAGGGCCGCATTCTGGATGGACACCTGCAGGATAGTGGTCTTACCTTGGGCGAGATTGCCCGTATGAAAGAAGCATTCTTCATTACACTGCGTACGATGAATCACAACCGAATTGCGTACCCGAAGGCTAAGCCCGGTGATGCAACGACTCTGCTGGCAGAGAAGCGTGGTTTAGAGGAAAAGAATGCGGATAAATAAGGTATGAAACAACAGCTGCGAAGCTTTCTGATGGTGCTCTCCTTCATCGTGGGGGGCGTCTTCCACGCAGAGATTTGTGATTTCGGTTGGCTTCTGCCTTTCGGTATCACCATGATGCTTTCCATCACCTTTCTGGGGCTGGATATATCCCAGATGAAGCTGCGCTGGATGCATTTGTGGGTGTTGCTCTCACTACAGGCTGTCTGGGTGTTGGCATGGGGTGGAGCTCGCTTGCTGGGAAATCCGGCATTGGCGGAGGCTGTTTATTACTGCGGGGCGGCTCCCATAGCATCTGCTGCTCCCATTATTGTGCACTTGCTGCGCGGTAATGTTGGCTTTATTACCACTGCGATGGTGCTCAGTCAGATAGTGTTTGCCGTGCTGACTCCCTTTGTGCTGCCTTTTATTGTGAATTCTCCTGAGTTGAGTTACTCGGAGCTGATGCTGATGGTCGCGCGGCAGATAGGAATTGTGCTGGGCGTGCCGGCAGTAGTTGCTTGTGTGCTGCGGTTGCTATATCCTCCCTGCAAAGCTTGGTCAGCCAAGCTGAAGGATGTTTCGCTGGGAATATGGAACTTTAACCTTATCGTTGTATCAGCCATAGGTACTCACCGTATTCTCCAGATGGATTATACTCTCCTTGATATGCTGCCCATGGCCATAGGGGCTGTGGTAGTGTGCGCTATTGGCTTCATTGCCGGTTACAGGCTGGGGTATCCGGATTTGAAGCGCGAGTGTTCTCAGGCGCTCGGTCAGAAAAATACTATTCTTACATTATACATAGCAGGGCAGAGTTATGCTACGCCCCTCGCATATATTGGTCCGGTGTTTTATGTGTTCTGCCATAATACGGCCAATGCTATCCAGCTGTACCTTGCAGCCCGTGAGCAGAAGCGGAATAATGTATCCGCTCAGTAAAGCCTTTACGAAGCTAAATGCTTGAAACGCTCAGCGTCATGTTCCGTTAGAAACATGACGCTGAATAAATTTGTAATTAGAGGTTTAGCTCTCTTCAAGCAGTTGAGCTGCAACGCTTACGCACTGCTGGCAGGCTACTCGGGGTGTGCCGCCCTTCAGGTCGCAGCATTTCCAAGCGCCGTTTTTAGCAGTGAAAGCCTCCTTGAGCATGTCTGCCTTTTCTGGAGCCACGCAGATGGCGCCGTACAGTGCACCGCACATGCCTTCAGGAGCGCGGCCACCGCCGCAGGTTTTCATATCTTCCAGCAAGTCGTCTCTGCCGAAAGCTGCACAGATGGTCTGTGCGCAATTATACATGTACGGAGGTTCACGGAAGGTGGAAAGTGCTTTTTCTGCTGCATTCATGGCGTGTTGCTTTAGAGGTTAGATGAGGTGGCCCATGCGCTCTCGCTTGGTATCCAGATAGTGCTTGTTATCATCGTGAGCGGGGATGCTGATGGGCATCTGCTCTTCAATGCTGAGGCCGTGCCCGGCAAGACCCACGATTTTACGGGGATTGTTGGTGAGCAGGCGCAGTTTGCGTACGCCTAAGTCACGCAGAATCTGGGCGCCTACACCGTAGTCTCTCAGGTCAGGTGCAAAGCCCAGCTGGATGTTGGCATCCACTGTGTCCAAGCCTTCTTCCTGAAGTTTGTAGGCGTGCAGCTTGGCGGAGAGGCCGATGCCACGGCCCTCTTGGCGTAAGTAGAGTAACACACCGCCTTCCTCTGCAATGCGGCGCATGGCCGTGTGCAGCTGGCTGCCGCAATCACAGCGGCGGCTGCCGAACACATCACCGGTGAGGCATTCGCTGTGCACGCGGCAAAGCACGGGTTTTTCCGGGTCTATATCACCATGCACGAGGGCAAGGTGGGTCTGCCCGTCCACTTTGGAGTGGTAGGAATGGCACATGAAATCACCGAAATCAGTGGGAAGCTTCACCACCTCTTCCTTAACGATGAGCGTTTCCGTGCGCTGGCGGTATTCGATAATTTGCGCGAGAGAGCAGGCTTTCAGCCCATGCTTCTTCTGGAAGGAGCCCAGCTCTCCCAGGCGGGCCATGGTGCCGTCCTCCTTCATGATTTCGCAGCATACACCCACCGGCTCCATGCCGGCGATGCGCAGCAAATCTACGGTACCTTCTGTGTGACCGGCGCGGCGGATGACGCCACCCTCCACGGCACGAAGCGGGAAACAGTGCCCGGGCTGCACGAAGTCATCCAGCGTGGCGCGGGAATCCGCAAGCTTCATGGTGGTGATGGAGCGCTCGAAAGCGCTGATGCCGGTTGTGGTGCCTTCTCTGGCGTCCACACTCACGGTGAAAGCTGTGTGGTGCTTCTCCGTGTTATGCTGAGCCTGCATGGGCAAGCCGAGGGAGTCCACTCGCTCTGCGGACATGGGCACGCAGATGAGACCACGTGCGTGGATTGCCATGAAATTGATGTTCTGAGGGGTGGCGAACTGACCGGCGCATACGAGGTCTGCCTCATTTTCGCGGTGAGGATCATCCGTCATCAGTACAAGTTTACCCATGCGGAGGTCTTCCAGTACTTCTTCGAGCGGGTGATAAATGATAGGATCTGTGCCATCTGCCACCGGAACTTCCGTGGGCGGAAGAGCCGGCTCTTCCTTCTGTGGTGCTATGGAGGGCTGAGGCTCTTCCTGCAGGGGCTCTCCACTCACTGCGGCGTCACACTCGCAGATGAAGCTGTTCATGTCAAATACACCATTCCGGGAGGAAAACTCAATGTTCTTCATGGTAAAGCTCAGTGATTGAGGAAGGGGGCACAACCGGCAGCAAGGTGCTGCCGGTTGTGAAAAGCTGGTTATTTATTCATTTTTGCCCAGGAATCGCGCAGGCCAACGGAGCGGTTGAACACGGGATGTTCTGCACTGTGGTCATAGCGGTCAGCCACGAAGTAACCTGTACGTTCGAACTGGCACAGGAACTCAGCGGGGGCTGCTGCGAGGGCCGGTTCTACCACGGCATCTTTCAGCACGGTGAGGGAATCTTCGTTCAGTGAGGCAAGGAAGCCGTCCGGGTTAGCATCCGGAGCTTCATCCTTGAAGAGGCGGTCATACAGGCGAACCTCAGCCTTGACGCCGTACTTGGCGGATACCCAGTGAATGGCTCCCTTGCAGCGGATGCCTTCGGGGGGATTGGAGCCGATGGTGCCGGGGAGAATCTCTGCATGCACTTCGGTGACGTTGCCCTCAGCGTCTGTCACGTGGTTAGTGCATACGATGCAGTAGCCACCACGGAGGCGCACGCAGGCTCCGGGGCTCATGCGCTTGTACTTCTTGGGCGGCTCCACCATGAAGTCATCACGGTCAATCCACACCTCGCGAGTGAGGGTGATTTTGCGGTTGCCCAGTTCAGGTTTCTCGGGGTTGATGACGACTTCCACCTCTTCCTCATGGTTCTCAGGAAGGTTCGTGAGCACGAGCTTCAGGGGATTGAGCACAGCCATGCGGCGCTCCGCATTCGTGTTCAGCTCTGCACGTACGGCGTTCTCCAAGCGGGCGACATCCGTGTTACCATTGAACTTGGTGATGCCGACACCCTCACAGAACTCCACGATAGCGGGAGCAGGGTAGCCACGGCGGCGCATGCCGCAGATTGTGGGCATGCGGGGGTCGTCCCAGCCGGCCACATATCCCTCCTCCACCATCTGACGCAGCTTACGCTTGCTCATGACGGTGTAGGTGATGTTCAGGCGGGAGAACTCACGTTGCTGCGGGCGAGAGCCGGCAGGAATCGGGCAGTTCTCAATGACCCAATCATACAGAGGACGGTGGTTTTCAAACTCCAGCGTGCACAGGGAGTGAGTGATGAACTCGTAGGCATCCACCAGCGGGTGTGCGAAGTCGTACATCGGGTAAATGCACCAGTTATTGCCCGTGTTGTGGTGGTGGTCGTAGGAGATGCGGTAGATGACAGGGTCACGCATGTTCATGTTGCTGCTGGCCATGTCAATCTTAGCGCGAAGCACGGCGCCACCTTCGGGGAACTTGCCGGCCTTCATGGCCTCAAACTGAGCGAGGTTTTCCTCCACGCTGCGGTCACGGTAAGGGGAGGGGGTGCCGGGAGTTACCAAGTTGCCACGCTGGGCGCGCATGGTTTCACGGTCCTGCTCATCCACATAGGCCAAACCATTCTTAATGAGGTGAATGGCACACTCATAGTAGAAATCAAAAATGTCAGAGGCCCAGTACAGGTGCTCGCCCCAGTCAAACCCAAGCCACTTGATGTCGTCCTGAATGGAGTTGACGAACTCGACATCTTCCTTGCAGGGGTTGGTGTCATCGAAACGCAGGTGGCACACGGCCCCAAGTTGGGCATACTCCTTCGCAATGCCGAAATCAAGGCAGATAGCCTTGGCGTGGCCGATGTGAAGGTAGCCGTTAGGCTCCGGAGGGAAGCGTGTGATGGGGGTCTTGCAGTGGCCCTTTGCCAAATCACTTGCAATCCACTCACGGATGAAGTCTTTTCGCGTGTTTTCCTCGTTCGTCATGCGCGCGATTCTACTCCTTTCATGCGCAGAATGCAAGCGCATTCCGCCGGCTGACGCATTTTATCCTCAGTCTAGCCGGAGTAGGCTAAAAAAAGCGGCCGGAGCAGTTGCTCCGGCCGTGAGTAAATGATATAGCCAAAATCAGGCAAGGGGGCGCTTTTTGCGCGAGAAATCGAGCATTGCGAGCTGCTTCGCCAGCTGTGCGGCAAGGAACGTCTGTTCCTCGCGGTCCAGCACGGTAGCGCTGTTTCTCAGAGCAGACTGCGCGCGTTCAATGGCGGCCTCCACAGCAGAGGGATCGATTTCTGAAGCAACGAGGGCTGTGTCCGTTACCAGCAGCACGTTTTCTGATTCTACCTGAAGGAATCCGCCACCCACAAAGAGGCTGCGGGCTTCTTCCCCCTCCGGCTTGTAGGTAAGCTCGCCGTTGGCCACGGCGGTAATCATGTCCGCGTGGCCGGGCAGAATCTCCATCTCACCTGCCGTAGCCGGCAGCTGAATGGAGGTCACAGCCGCCTGCAAGGCGGTGCGCACGGGGGGGATGATTTTGAATTGCAAGGCCATGGTTATCAGGCTTTCTCTACGGTGTCAATGCCACCCTTCATGTAGAAGTTAATTTCAGGTACATCGTCCCACTTGCCGTCCAGAATCTCGCCGAAGCCGCGTACGGTCTCAGCCACGGGGACGTACTGGCCCTTGATGCCGGTGAAGACTTCAGCCACGCTGAAGGGCTGGGAAAGGAAACGCTGAATCTTACGGGCGCGGCTCACGGTGAGCTTGTCCGTGTCTGAAAGTTCATCCATACCCAGAATGGCAATCATATCCTGCAGGTCCTTGTAGCGCTGGAGGGTCTGCTGCACGCCACGTGCCACGCGGTAGTGCTCCTCGCCCACAAGTTCAGGGGCAAGTGCCTTGGAGGTGGAGGCCAAGGGGTCCACAGCAGGGTAAATACCCTGAGCTGCCAGAGCACGTTCAAGCACCACGGTGGAGTCCAGGTGAGAGAAGGTTGTGGCAGGAGCGGGGTCTGTAAGGTCGTCAGCCGGCACGTACACAGCCTGCATGGAGGTGATGGAGCCCTTCTTGGTGGAGGTGATTCGCTCCTGAAGGCCTGCCATTTCTTCTGCGAGGTTCGGCTGGTAACCCACGGCGGAGGGCGTACGGCCCAGAAGAGCGGATACCTCAGAACCGGCCTGAGAGAAGCGGAAGATGTTATCCACGAAGAGGAGCACGTCACGGTTCTCTTCATCACGGAAGTACTCGGACATGGAAAGTGCGGAGAGTGCCACGCGAAGACGTGCGCCGGGAGGCTCGTTCATCTGGCCGTACACCAGAGCCACCTTGGAGTTCTCCGGATTCTTCTGGTCAATAACGCCGGATTCACTCATTTCCATGTAGAAGTCATTACCTTCACGGGTACGCTCACCTACGCCGGCGAATACGGAGAGACCGGAGTGAGCCTTGGCGATGTTGTTGATGAGCTCCATGATGAGCACGGTCTTGCCCACACCTGCGCCACCGAAGGAACCCGCCTTACCACCCTTCAGGAAGGGGCAGATGAGGTCAATCACTTTGATGCCGGATTCCAGCACCTCGGAGGAAGTGGCCTGTTCTTCCAGCGTGGGAGCTTCGCGGTGGATGGGATAACGCTTCACGCCATCCAGCTGTCCCTTTTCGTCCACGGTCTCACCGAGCACGTTAAAGATACGGCCAAGCACCTTGGGGCCTACGGGTACGGAGATGGGGGCACCGGTGTCCACCACTTCCATGCCGCGCTTGAGGCCGTCCGTAGCGCTCATAGCAACGGTGCGGGCCCAGCCGTCCGTAAGGTGCTGCTCTACTTCGAGCACGAGCTGCTTGGGTTCACCCTCCACTACGTAGTCTACTGTCAGAGCGTTGTAGATGGCGGGCATTTCGGACTGGGAGAAGTCGACGTCAACAACGGCGCCGATAATCTGCACGATTTTACCTGTGTTCATGATTGGGAAATGATATGTTTGAAAATGATTGTTGATTGGAGCGTACGTTTACTCCATAGCCTTCATGGCGGTGGTGATTTCGAGAAGTTCGTTGGTAATCTGAGTCTGACGGGCCTTGTTGTATTCGAGCGTGAGCTCGCCGATGAGCGTCTTGGCGTTCTCGGTTGCGGCCTTCATGGCGACCATTCGGGCTGAGTGCTCACTGGCCTTGCCTTCCAGAATCATCTGAACGAGTAGGTGGCCGAAGTACAGCGGCAGGATGGAGTTCAGCAGAGCCTTCGGAGAAGGTTCCAGCAGGAAATTAGAGCTGCTGTCCTCTTCATGCTCAGTTTCCTCTGCGACCTTCAGCAGTTCTTCTGTTGTAATGGGCAGCAGGCTCGTTATCTGCGGGCGCTGCACCATGATGTTGATGAACTTCTGGTAAACGACGCGGACGCTCTTGTAGGTGCCGTCCGTGTAGGACTTGCGCACGAAGTCGAAAATGGGCTTGAGCTCGGATTCCTCCACTGTTTCACCGATGGCAAAGGTGGCAGCAAGCTTGCGGCCGCAGCGAGTGAGCTGGCTATTCAGCTTGGTGCCGATGGTGACGTAATCCGCCTCCTTCGGGCAGGAGGTGAGTACTTCTCGGAGCAGGTTGGAGTTCAGGCCGCCGCACAGGCCGCGGTCGGTGCTCACGACGATGATGAGCTCTTTGCCGGTGTCACGTGTCTCCATGAGCGGAGAGGCTGTGCCGGCTATGGTTTCCTGCAGGTGCTTGAGCACGCGGGCCAGGGCGCTCATGTAGGTGCGTCCCTGAATGGCCAAGTCCTGCGCGCGGCGCATCTTGGCGGACGCAACCATCTGCATCGCTTTAGTAATCTGCGATGTGTTGCGTACCGACTTAATGCGGCGCTTAATGTCTCTGAGGTTAGCCATGGGGGATTACTTCGTCAGGCGGGATTTGAATCCGGTCATGAATGCCTTGAGCTGCTCGTCGATTTCGGGAGTAAGCTCTTTCTTAGCCTCGATGTCAGCCATCAGGCCGGGCTGGTTAGTGGTGGCCTCCTCCTCCATTTCGCGGCAGACCTTCTGCACGTCCTCTACGGCTACATCATCGAGGTAGCCCTTCTGGATGGCGTAGAGGTCAATGACTTCAATGCTGAGGCTCTTGGGGTTGTACTGGCCCTGTTTGAAGAGCTCTACGATGCGGCGGCCACGTTCCAGCTTGGCCTTGGTGGCAGCGTCCAAATCAGAGCCGAACTGGGCGAATGCCTGAAGTTCTTCGAACTGAGCGAGGTCTAGCTTAACGGAGCCGGCAAGCTTCTTCACAATCTTGGTCTGAGCGGAAGAACCTACGCGGCTTACGGAGATACCTACGTTAATGGCGGGGCGGACGCCCTGATAGAAGAGGTCGGTATCCAAGAAAATCTGGCCGTCCGTGATGGAAATCACGTTCGTGGGAATGTATGCGGAAACGCCACCTGCCTGAGTTTCAATGATGGGCAGGGCGGTCAGAGAGCCTCCCTTACGGCCGCCTTCGCTGTTGATGCGGGCGGCGCGCTCCAGAAGGCGGCTGTGCAGGTAGAACACGTCACCGGGGTATGCCTCACGGCCGGAGGGGCGGCGCAGAATAAGGGATACCTGACGATAGGCCACAGCGTGCTTGGAAAGGTCATCGTACACGATGAGCGCGTCCTGACCCTGATCCATGAAGTACTCACCCATGGCGCAGCCGGCGTAGGGGGCAAGGTACTGCATGGCGGCGCTGTCAGAGGCACTGGCTACCACGATGATGCTGTAGGGCATGGCGCCGCTTTCCTCGAGCTTGGCAACAAGGCGGGAGATGGTGGCTCGCTTCTGACCGATGGCTACGTAGATGCTGTAAAGGGGGCGGTGGCCGGGCAGCTTGCCTTCCTCTGCGAGCTTATTCTGGCGGGCCTGAGAAATCATCGTATCTGTGGCGATGGCGGTCTTACCGGTGGAGCGGTCGCCGATGATAAGCTCACGCTGGCCGCGGCCAATGGGAATCATGGCGTCAATAGGCAGAATGCCGGTCTGCACAGGTTGGTTTACACCCTCACGGGAAATAATGCCGGAGGCAATCTTCTCCACCGGGTAGTAAGCCGCGGCGGTGATGGGGCCTTTGCCGTCCAGCGGGTTGCCAAGAGTGTCCACCACGCGGCCGAGCAGTCCGGGGCCGACGGGTACCTGCAGCAGGCGGCCTGTCGTCTTGCAGGTATCGCCTTCCTTCAGGGCATTGCCGCTGCCGATAAGCACAGCACCTACTTCGTTTTCTTCCAGATTCATGGCCAGACCCATGACGCCGCCGGGGAACTCAATCATCTCATTGAGCATGGCGTTGCTCAGGCCTTCGATGTGGGCTACGCCGTCACCGATGGCTTTAATGGTACCCACGTTTTCCGAAATGGTGGCTGCGGTGGCGTTGCGAATCTGTGCTTCGAGTTCTTGTACGATGTTGCTCATACGCTTGTGGTGATTTATTGAAAATTGATGTTATGTAGAAAGGTGATGAAGAATTAGCAGGAAAGTAGTTTTTCCAGACGTTGGATGCGGGAGCGGACGGAAGCATCCGTCACATTATCGCCCACGCGCACCGTCATACCGGCAATGAGGGAGGGATCCGTAACCCACTCGTAGTGCAGGCCGGGATGGCGGGCATCCAGTTTTGCTTGGATGGCCGCTTTTTCGGCTGCCACCACGGGGACAGCTGTGGTGATGGTGGCTGTGTGGCGTGCGACTTCCAAGCGCACGAGCTCAGTGAGAGCCTTGAGGATAGCAAGATAATTGCGCGGTTTTTCAGTGCAGAGGGCGGTGGACACGCGGCGCACGGTATCCTCCTGCAGCCTCCCATCGGGGCCCATGCAGAGGCGCATGAGGCGGCGAGCCTGAGCCTGTGCTTCCTTGGTAATCTTCATGGTGATGCGAAAAGGGGGAATGGCTGATTTACAGCTGGCGGATGGCTTCTTCGTTAATGGCGCGGTGGTCGGCTTCGGACAGTACCTTGCCGGTCACCTGAGCTGTGGCAGCGGCCACGAGGCGGGCGAACTCGCCCTTAAGGGCATCTTTTTCACGCTGTGTGTCCAGCTCAGCCTGTGCGCGGGCGTTATCAATGATGGCACGGGCTTCCGCTGTGGCTTTTTCGCTGAGGTCTGCCTGAAGCTTGGAGGCCGTCTGGCGGGCATGCTCTACCTCTTTCTTACCTTCAGCGTGAGCATCTGCGAGGATTTTCTCGCCTGTAGCCTTTACTTCTGCCAGCTCTTTCTGGCTGCGCTCATGCATGAGCTCACCCTCCTGAATGCGGGTGCGGCGCTCTTCAAGCTGCTTCATGATGGGCTTTACACCGAAGAAAACGACGACCGCCACCAGAATCGCGAATGCGATGAAGTGGGCAATGAAAATGTCTGTGTGCAGGCCGAACTTGGAGGCCATTTCCTGTAAGCTGGCGGCGACTATCGGAGTGAACATGGTTGATGCGCGAGTTTGTGTGTAAATGGATAAGGAGAAAATTGGAAGCGGCGGCGCCGTTCTCCGCGGCGCCGCCGGTAATGGGCTTAGCCCATGAAGATGGCTACGAATGCCACACCTTCCACGAGAGCGGCAAGAATAATGGAGATAATGAGCACCTGAGAGAAGGCGCCGGGGTTACGGCCGGCGGCTTCAGCGGCCTTCATGCCGATGAGGCCGATGCCAAGGCCGGCACCGAGAACGGCGATGGCGGACTTAAGCGGGGTCAGGTCAGTACCTGCTACTGCGTCAGCGATTGTCTGGAGCATAGTGTGTAATGTGTGTTTATTGTTTTAGTATGTCTTCTGCCTGCCGTCACGTCTTTGCTGCATGATCCGGCGCGGCGGGAAGGGGGTTAGTGCGCGGCTTCTTCATCGCCTCCCACTTGCGTCTTCAGGAACAAGGCGGTGAGCATGAGGAATACCAGAGCTTGCACGAAGCCGACAAGCAGCTCCATGCACATGAAAGGAAGCATTGCGTACCAGCCGATGGCGCCCATCTTTTCCAGAATGGCTTCACCGGCGTAGATGTTACCGAAAAGTCGGGCTGCGAGTGCTACGGGACGCACGCAGATGGAGAGAAGTTCAATGAGGCCCACGAAGAAGAAGATGGGCATGAGGGCATACTTCAGGAAGCCGGTAAGGCCGCCCTTTACGCCGAAGATGTGACTAAGGAAATGCTTGATGCCTTGTTCCTTAATGCACCAAATGAACCAGAGAATGGCGTACAGGAAGCCAAGGAAGAGGGTGACGTTCAAGTCCGCATTCGCGCCGCGGAAAATAGGCTGACCATCATAGGTGATTTCACCCACGCCGGGAATGAGGCCCATGTAGTTGCTGGTTAGAATGAGCAGGAACACCGTGGCAAAGTACCAGAAGTATTTCTTCGTAAGCTTTTTGCCGGCCAGACCCTCAATGAAGTTGTAGAGGGTTTCAAATACCCATTCCACAAAGTTCTGCAGGCCGCTGGGAATGCGCTCCATCTTGCGGGTAGCCAGGCGCAGAATCACCACCAGTACAAGAACCGCCAGGGAGAACATTATCAAAGAGTTATTAATGGGGATAGAGTGACCCTCCCAGAAGGGAATATCAATACTCCACAGCACCGGAGCGTCCATAGTCAGCCCCTCATGGTGCTCTTCAGCCCCCACCAGCCCGCCTGCAAGCAGGGCCATCGCAGTCATTTTCTGTACAATGCTCTTCATCGTCACTTTTGCTAATCTATCACTCGAGCTATGTTCCGTCAAGCAGGAAATTGTGTTAAAACTGAGAAGATGCAAAATTATTCGGCACTGCGTCAAAAAACGCGGTATGGGGTAGCTTGTGTTAAGTTCAGGCGCGTTCTGTTTTGATGACAGGCTCTAGGGCTGAAAGTGAATTTTTTGGATAGCCGTTGCTGCCACGGCTTTGCCGTTTCTTCTGGCAGGGGAGAACTTCCAGTGTGAGAGAATGTGGTTGCGTGCAGTCTCTGCGAATGTCGGGTGGCTGGAGCTGATAATCTCTACTGAAGCAGGTTTGCCTTCCGTATTGATATGGATGCGGAGCTGTACGAGCCCCGTGCGTCGGGAGCTCCTGAGTGCAGAAGGATAGGCCGGGGTGGGGGTGTTCAGGGGAGCGGGTGGAGTGTATGTATCTTGCCCTTGCTGGGAGGCTGTTTGTCGTGGCTCTGGGCGGCGTTGGGTTGAGGCTGTCAGCCTTGCTGGATGTTCTGGGGCAGTGAGTTCAGCCATGAGAAGGAGGGGAAGCTCCAGAGAAGTGGTGAGTTTTTCCTGCTCCGGGAGGTGCTGAGGTGCTTCCTGTGGATGGAGGAAGATGGTGCTTTCACAGTGAGGCTGCACGTCCATGGTTGGGAGGGTGTGCATGGATAGCGCGTATTGTTGCGCTTCCTGCTTCTGTGGCGGAGTGAAGACGGCCTGAATAATTTTGCCGGATTGCTCGCATGGTTCCAACACGGAGAAATAGAGGCCTGCCGCTGCCAGTGTACCTGTCAGCAGCAGGGTTATGATGAGTGCCGGAAGCGGGTTCTGTTCTGGCCTGCGAACTTTCATTATTGCGGTGAAATCCAGAGCTGGTGAGACTCTGCTACATCATATGGGCCAGCATAGTGAGGGGGAATGTGAACATGCCGCCATGCGGCTATGTTGGCACGATTTTCCATCCAGCCGGGTAACCAGATTGCTTCCTGAAATATCAGCTTATCCATGCGGGCACAAGCATCCTCTGCCTGTTCGCGTGTTTCGGCGTTCTGCAGGGTGGCAATAGCTGCATCCGCTTCTTGGCTTTGGAGTCGGAAGGGGGAGTTCTCTGCCTGAGAGTGGAACTCGCTGTAATCGGGCAGAAGGTAACCCGGCATAGTAGCCCAGAAGGTCATCTCATGGCTGCCGGTTTTAAGCTGCTCGCTGAGAAGTTGCCACGGGAGCGGCTCCGGGAGAATTTCCGCTCCGCAAGCTGCAGCGCTTTGGCAAAGTATAGTGGCCAGCAGGTTCAGTTTGTCGGATGGGGAGAAGCTGAAGCGAACACTCAGTCTGGTGCCGTCCGCTTTTCGTAATATGCCGTCAGGCCCGCTTTCCGTGTAGCCGGCACGGGCAAAGCATGCACGCGCATCCTCCGGAGAGTAGCGGTACTGCTCTGTGCTGTGCCGCAAGTTGCGGTAGCCGGTGGCAAACTGTGGAAGCCTGCCTGCATATCCTTGGAACAGGATGTCAATCGCGCGGTCCATATCCATGGCCTGCATGAGTCCGCGGCGGAGCTCAGCATCATTCAGTCGTGAGGCGTTCAGTGCGATTCCGTATGGCGGCATCGGATTATCTATTCTGAGGCTGTGCAATATGATTCTGCCATCCTCCGCAGCAGGTTCTCCCTCCGGTTTGCTGTGCCATGCTGTTACGTTTCGTGTTTGGATAAGCTCCAGTCGGCCGGCGAAGAACTGCTCCCATACCTGCGCTTCATCGGTGAGGAAGTGGTGTTCTATGCTTTCAGGATTATGTGTATACCGGAATCCCGGCAGTTTTGCGGCCCACCATTGGGGCACTTTTTGCAGTACGATGAGCCGGCTACGTTGCACGCGACTTACGGTGTAGGCTCCTGTAGTCGGGGGGACGCGTTGAGCATAGCTCTCTGCGTAATTAGCTCCAAATTCAGCATAGAAGCGGGGCTCTGCCGGCCACAACTGGCGGGAAACGGAGAGTGTGGGTTCGGGGCCCACATGGGTTAGAACAGTCTCCACGACTTCGTCACCGTAAATGCGCAGTTCTTTTATGGTGAATGTGATGCCTGTTCTGGCCCTGAGCAATGTGCCGAGCGCGAAATCGCGCGCTCTCACCGGGCGGCCGTTGGAGTAGCGGGCATTTGGGTTCAGCCGGAAGAAGACGCTGTTACCCCGTACGCACCATGCTTCGGCGAGCCCTGCCATTTCCTGCCCGGTGGAAGGATGCGCCCACACCAGAGGTACGTCAATTCTTTCAAAGAGATTATAGTGAAAGAACTGCGGTGTGGGGCTTCCGAAGGCGAGGAAGTTTGCCGGGAACGGACCGGCATTGCTCAGCCGGAGGGTGCCGCCTTTCACAGCCTCCGGACTTCCGACGGGCGGAGCCTCTGAGCCCTTTTGCCAAGAGAGCTCAGAGGGTAATGATTCCATGCTACACAGGCTGATTTTTATGCCGGGGGCGGCAGCGATTTGTTCTTTGAATCCTTTGGGATAATCCGCAGGAGGAAGTAAAACCGCTTCAGGTGCTTTAGTGGATTGTTCCGCGTGCGGCGAGGCGTGGTGAGCCAGCCAAACGAGCAGAACGAGCATGGCAAAAAGCCAGAATATGTAGCGAATATATTTCATCGTCAGAATTCAAGTGTGCAGCCTCCATAAACAGCAGTTCCCGGGGAAAGCATGGAGCAGTCCGGGCTGAAGTTTCCTTCCGTGACGAACTTTTGGTTTGTGATGTTCTCCACGCGAAGATGTAGGGTGAGATTTTCATTAACCTGATAACGCGCAAACCATCTCAGACTGTAGTAGCTGTCTATATGGGCGGGGGTGTTGCCCTCGAAGTTGCTACGCCCTGCCGCCGCCACAAGGCCAATGCCTGTGGTGAAGCCCTCAATGGGTGTTGTATGCAGCTCTGCAGACCACGTTTGGCGAGAGGTCCAAGGAACTTGGCGGCCGTCTGCAGTTTTGGGCGAGGTGTAAGTCCAAGCCAGCTTGTAGCCGGTATTCCAAGCTTGTTCGATAGTTCCTTGCAGGGCGAGCTCTGCGCCGAGGATGGTCCAGTGCCCGGAGTCGTTTCGGTAGGTAGCATCTGTCGGTCCGGTATAGACTGTGGTGATGGCATTTTCTCTCCGTTGCCAGAAGCCTGTGACGCTCAGGGTATGGCCGTCGGCGATGTCGTGCTCCAGCCCGAGGTCAGCGCTGATGCTGTGCTCCACTTTCAAATCCGGGTTGCCATGGTAGGTGGTACCCCAGCTTTCTGTGCTGCCGTTGCTGCGCTGGAAGGAACCGGGAGCCCGGTAGCCGGTGCCGGCAGAGGCGGTGAGGCGGCTTCGCTCATTATTGAAGCGGTAGGAAGAAGCTGCTCTCACGGTGAACTGAGGGTCGTACAGATTGCTCAGCTCCAGTCTGGCGGCTATAGAGCTGCTCAGGTATTCAACGGGGCTGTAAATATGCTCGGCAAAGAAGGCGTATGTGTTTTCCAGATTGGCATCCGTACCGACGGATTGCCCGGATGACTGCACGCTAAAAGCACTGCGATTCCATGCGAAGCCGCCGGTCGTCGTCTGGTGCGGACACCATTTCCACGCATTGCGCCATTCCAGCTGGATGTTGCGTAAATCCTGGCAATAGCCGCTTCCTAGCGTTGCATCATACCCGTAATACCCTGCCATGAGTGAGCTGCTCAGGTGCTCATTCAGCTGAGCCGCCCATTTTAGAGTGAGGAGATTAGTGCGGAAACTGTAGCGGTAATATGATTCTGCTATGCCACCGCTGTACCAGTCATGGTACAGCCCGGTATAACCATATTCAGAGTCTTCTCTCCGGTAGGTAAGGGTGATGGTTTGGTTATCAGTAGGTTCCCAGTCCAGTCTCAGCGCCTCGCTGAAGTTTTCGTATTCACCGCCATTGCGCTCAGAGGGGCGCATGCCATTGGCAAAGCTGATGTCGTTATCCGTGCGGTTGTATGAGGAAGAGAGGTAAAAACTCAGGGAATCTTGCTGCCCCTGAGCAGCCGCTCTGGCAGTGTAACTGCTGTGGCTGCCGGCTTCCTGAAACAGGGAAAGACTGGGGGCGCCTTCTCCTTTAGGCGTTTCCATGAAGATGACGCCGCCCATAGCGCCGTTGCCGTAACATGCGCCCTGACTGCCTTTGAGTACTTCCACGTTTCCGAGTGAAAAAAGGTCTGTGCGGGCCATGGTATTAGCCGTGAGAAGCCCGCTGCCGCCGGTGTTGAAAATGCGCATGCCATCCAGAACGGGCAGGGTGGAGGTATCACTACTCATGCCGCGGATGGCGGTATTAGCCACGTTCCCCCGTTGGTTTGCCCCGCCTCCGGGTTGGATACTGACTCCTGGCACTCCGGTGAGCGCTTCTGCAAGGTTGTGAATCCCTTGTTCTTGCAGCTCGTGTACATTCAGCACGCTAACGCTCGCGCCGGTGGCATCCCGTGGAATATCCAGCCCTCGGTGGGCGCTGATGGTGATGGGAACAAGCTCAGTCTCTTCTGTGTATTCCTGAGCGTGAGTGGGGCAGCTTGCCACGGAAAAAAGTGCAAGCACAGCAGCGGCTCCGCTAATGGGAGCAGTATTCTGATGTATCATTTGTATGTGGGTCGTGTGGGCGGTGCGACGCCGCCCTGTTCAGACGAAACTCCTCGGCTGGCATTCCGACTGAACCTTACTGCTCTGAGTGAACAGCAGGTAACACGGTTGCGGCACAGCGGCAGATTCTCACTGCCTTTCCCATCTATTTCCTGCGGTATCGTCACCGCCTCCGGGAGCTCTGCTTCTGTATTGAGTTACAGAAGCTCGGGCCTATTAAAGCACAGGCTGCGGCTGATTGCAAGTATTATGTCCGTTAGGACATATCTTGCTCTTGCAAAAATGGGTGCAAAGTGGTATAGTGCGCCCATGCAGACTGCATGTACCAAGGAGGAACTGCGCGCACTACTGGCACCTGTGCGTGGAAAACGCATTGTGCTGGTGCCGACCATGGGCGCCCTGCATGAAGGGCATGCCACGCTGATGCGTCAGGCTCGTGTTTTGGCCGGCGAAGAGGGGTGTGTGGTGGCTAGTGTGTTCCTGAATCCTGTTCAGTTTGATAATGCCGGTGATCTTGCGGCATATCCTCAGACTCCTGAGGAAGATTTAGCTACTTGCCGTTCCTGCGGTGTGGACGTGGTGTTTATGCCCACGCCTGATGTGATGTATTGTGGGGACCGCTCCATCACGCTGGAGGAAACGCATTTGTCCACCGTTCTTTGTGGTGCCTACCGCCCCGGGCATTTCGCCGGGGTTTGCTTGGTGGTGAATAAACTTTTCAATCTTGTACAGCCCACGGACGCTATCTTTGGCAAGAAGGATTACCAGCAGCTGGCCATTTTGCGCCGTATGGTGCGTGATTTGGATATCCCCATCACTCTGCACGGAGCAGAAATCGTGCGTGGCGAGGATGGCTTGGCTCTTTCCAGCCGCAATGTGCGCCTCACTCCCGCCCACCGTGCAGCAGCTCCCACGATATATCGCGCCTTGAAGGCCGCTGCCGCTGCATATGCTGCGGGCGCTTCTGCTGAAGCCGTGTGTCAGAATGTGCGCTGTGAGCTGGAGGCGATTGAGGGTGTGCGTCCGGATTACGTTGAGCTTGTGGACGCTGAGAATTTGCACGCTGTGACGGATGAAAAGCGTATGGCCCTGCTGGCCGTGGCTGCATACTTCGGAGAAGTGCGTCTGATAGATAACATTGAACTGACTCGAAACGTATGATTATAGCTGAAAATCTTCACCGCAGTTATGCCATTGGTCAGAAGACTGTGGAAGTGCTGCACGGTCTGAGCCTTCACATTAAACGGGGTGAAAGAGTATTCCTCTGCGGTCCCAGTGGCGCCGGTAAAACCACTCTCATGTACACGCTGGCCGGGTTGGAACAGCCCCAGGAGGGTAGAGTGCTGGTGGCTGGTGAGGATATCTACGCGCTGAATCTTCGCCGCCGAGCTCTCTTCCGCAACAAGACCATGGGGTTCATCTTCCAGAACTACATGCTTATGCCGGAACTTACCGCTCTGGAGAATGCTTCACTGGCAACCGCTATTGCTGGCCGTGAAGCTACTGAGCGCGTGAAGGCTCTTCTGGAAAGAGTGGGGCTGGGTGACCGCATGGACCATCTTCCCAACGAGCTTTCCGGTGGTGAGCAGCAGCGTGTGGCTATCGCCCGTGCCTTGGCTCATGACCCTGAGCTGATTTTTGCTGATGAGCCCACCGGTAATCTTGATTCCCGCAATGGTTCCCAGATTCTGGACCTTCTTTTCGGTCTTGCCGAGGAAAGCAACAAGACGCTCGTGGTTGTGACGCATGATGCTCAGATAGCTGAGCGCGGTGACCGCACGCTCATCATCCGTGATGGCGTGGTAGCCGGTTGAGTTTCATTTGAATCTCTTGAAAAGAATTGCCGCAACTCTCCTGAATAGGATGGTTGCGGCAATTCTTTTAAGCCTTTTTGAACTGTCGTTCTTAGAAGGGCAGTTCTCCTTCTGTGGGAACCCATGCTTCCACACTACGGCCTGAGGTGGTCTCCTCAGGGGCGCTGATGGTGCTGCCGCTAGTGGTGTCCACTACGGGAGCTCCGGAAGCGGGTTCATAACTCTGAGACCTAGGCGCGGCAGGCTGAGGTGCTGCCGGCGCAGGCTGAGTGGTACTGGCAGGTGTGTTACCATTGCTGTCAAAGTCAGACATATCCACGAGCTCTTCTTCGCCGAAGGCATAGCGGGCCAGGCGGGGAAGATTGGTCTTTACGAGATTGCGGATGGGGATGGTAATCTGTCCTTCAGGAGAGCGGAGGGTAATCATCTGTCCCTGCACGCGGTAGATGTAGGCATCTCTCAGAGAGGAACTGCCGCGCGTGGTGGTGGCATCACCAATGGACATGCCGGGCAGCAGGCTCAGAGCAATGCTGTGGTATTCACGATCCGCGGTGCGAATCTGGTGCTGCATGGCCAGAATGTTATTTTTGTTATTGGCGATGGATTGCTCAATAGCGGCACACTCACTGAGAATCTTGCCCTGTTCATTACGAAGGTGGCTCAGGCTGGTCTGCATGGCAATCTGCTCATCCGCGAGGTTATAGGCCTCGATGAGTTCCGCACGCTCTCTCTGCAAGCGCTGGTTTTCCTGAAGCGCAATTTCCATAGCAGTGGGTACGCGGTAGATATCCATCTGCTGTTTAATATACCAGCCGCCTGCGCCGAGTATGGCCAGCAGAATGATGACCAACAGCGTGTCAAACAGTATGGAAAGGGCTCCGTGATTTTTCTTTTCTTTAGGTGTTATCTCTTTAGGAGCCGGTTGGTCTTCTTTTTCCGGAGCTTTTGTCTCAGGCTTGGCTGCAGCAGCTTCAGCAGAAGGTGATACTTGTTCCTTCTCGCTTTCTACCGGAGCTTCTTCTTGCTCCTGCTTAGCGGGAGCGTCCTGCATCTGCGTTACCGCTTCGGGGGCGGTATCGTTTTCTTTTTCTGGTTTAGCCTGAGTGGCTTTAGGACGCGGGCGGAATTGAATATCCACGAAATCCTCGTCCTCAGGGGTGATATTTCGGCTGGAAAGGCTCATGGTGTTCAGCTTTGGTTTGCCGCGGCGCGGCTCTTTAAGTCATCAAAAGTAGCACGGAACTGGTTCCATCTGGTTTCCAGTTCAATATAGCGCAGCTTGGTGGCCGTTTCCTGACGGCGCAACTCTTCTTTACGAGCGAGAGCTTCTCTTACATTATTGCGACCGATTTCAATCTGTTCTCTGAGACCGGGCGTAATCTCACCAGCCTGCCTTATCCGCTGACGCATGGCGGCGATTTCTTCTGAAAGCTTCTGGTTGTGAGATTCTACAACACGCTGGCGCTCAAGGTCAGGGGCCTGAGGCTTGCAGCTGACACTCGTCAGGCAGAGCGCAGTTGATATAACTGATAGTACTATACTGAAAAATTTCACGCCATCTATCATGCGCTATCTGGCAAGCGGCGTCAAGCATGTTTTGCGTCACAATTCTTGAGCGGAGAGCATCTCTCGTGCTGCGGGCCATAGGGCGGCCAGTCTCAGTACCGCTTCATCTGCGGCAGGCGTAAGGTGTAAAAGTTCTGTTTCAGTGAACCAGCCAAGGTCATCAGATTCATCTGATATCACAAAGTTTTCATGCTCTGCTTGCAGTAGGTAGCGAATGTCATAGTGCAGGTGTTCGGGTTCTCCTGTTTGAGGACGCTCCGGAATCGTGTGAATGTCAATGTCATAAATATCCGGGCTCAGCGGATGCAGCTGAACTATGCCGCTTTCTTCCTGTGCCTCTCGTATGGCAACTCTCAGTACGTTGCCATCACCATCCGCATGACCGCCGGGTTGGACCCATAGCCGCAGCTTCCGGTGAAGGGTAAGCAGAGTTTTGTCTCCCTGTTTGTTTACAAGCCATGCAGAGCCGGTGATGTGGCCATCAGTATGGCTGCGTTCAAAACAATCCGGATTCTGCAGAACAAAATCCAGGACTTGTCGTGCAGCATGCTCTCTTGCAGGGTGATTTTCCATATAGTGAATCAGCTGCTGGCAAAGAGGCAGTCGCTTGTCTTGGGGGAGCTTCATGGGGGTATTGTACATTTCATTCGTTAAATTGCAAGTGCAGGATGAAAAAATAAGGCATGATGTAGTGTATGCTTGACATGATGCCCCCAACAGCTATAATAAGTAGCAAGTTCATATGGCCGTCAGATTCAGAACCAGAAAAGATGTTAACAGGTTGCTTGCCAATGCCAACCGTCGCCTAAAAATTTACGCTCTTTCTTTAGCGGCAGGTTTTGTGGTTCTCTTAGCTATTGTTTTCTGGGTGTCTAAGATATTTCTTGCTCGTGAAACTGAGGCTACTTTCCTTGTGTATCAGCCTGAAGCCGAAGAAACTCAGGAAGCGCCTCGCCCCAGAGAGCTTTCCAGTAATGTTCGAGTATCTGCCCCGCAGATGGATATTATCGTG
The DNA here is from genome assembly GCA_045653545.1 of Akkermansia sp. Classification (GTDB taxonomy): domain Bacteria; phylum Verrucomicrobiota; class Verrucomicrobiia; order Verrucomicrobiales; family Akkermansiaceae; genus Akkermansia. Next base: position 10,227 of record JAZOMC010000040.1, on the reverse strand, counting down.
GCAGATTCTGCCTCCGATGTGTCGTTTATGACTTCTGTGGAGGTTGATACAGAAGGTCTTGTGATGGATGGTAATGCGCTGGCGGAGGGGCTTGGTGGCGATGGCTTGGGCGAAGGTATGGGTGAAGGTGGTGGCTCCGGTCTTGGTTCATCTTCCCGTACAGATAATGCATTTGAAGGCCGCTTCTGGGATTTCAAGCGCACGCCTAATGGTGGTGATTCTCGCCTTCGTGACGTCGCCGGTAATCGTCAGGTTCTTTCTCTGCTGAGTCAGTTCTACAATGGAGGCTGGAATACCACGACTTTTTCCCCGTACTGTGAATCGCGTACGAGACTGTACGCGTCCTGTTTTTACCTCCCCAATTGTATGGACCAAGAGGCATCAAACGCCTATGATCCTGATGGTCGTATGCGCCTGAAGCCCAGCCGCTGGGTTGCGCTGTACCGTGCTCGGGTGCAGGCTCCCAAGAGCGGAAGATTCCGTTTTGTCGGCGCGGGTGACTCTGTGATGGCTGTGCGTTTTGATGGAAGAAATGTGTTGGCCTGCGGTTTCCATAATTTGGCCACTGCTGAATGGAATGGTCTGCACGTGATTTCCAATCCCAGTGCTCTTCAGGGCCGGGAAATTATTGATTATCAGTCCTGCGATTTCTGGAACGAACAGTTTGGTGGTTTCGTGGCTGGTGAGCCCATTGAGGTAAAGGCCGGTGAGTGGTATGAGATGCAGGTGTTGGTCTCAGAAATTGGTGGTGGTAACTTTGGTTTTTGTCTGTTGATTGATGACATGGATGAGGAAGGAGGTAAAACTTCTGAGGATGGTAAGCCCCTTTTCCAGCTGTTCCGTACGAGTTTCATCGAGCCCCGCGCAGCGGAAGTGTATGAAACAATTAAGTACAAGGACATGGAGCTTGCTACGGATCCCCCCTATGATGCTGATAGCTTGATATGGGTAGCTCGTCCGCTGAATGTGGGCTCTCGAGGAAAATAAGTTCTGTCACGATTTGGTGTTGGCAAAGAGAGTTTTATATGGTATAAGATTCCCGAGCTTTTTACGAACGTAGTAATAACACCGAAAATTACAGAATTATGCAGAAGGGTACTTTTAGTAAGTTGGGAACCGTGGCAGTCAGAATGCTCGCTTTGGGCTTTTGCGCATGCATGCTTAGTTCCTGCAGTGCCGTTACGAACTTGTTCAGTTATCTGTTATCTTTACCCTTCAGAATCATTGATACTGTACTTTGATGATGAATATGAGCGGTAGGAGAGAGTTATTTGTACTGCTCGCACTGTTCTGCATGGTGCTCAGCGCATGCCAGCAGCAGTTTCCGAGTGGCCGCAGCCTTGGCCTGCGTGATTATCCGGATGCTGTGGTGCATATTAGCCAGGTGGATCCGGCTTACAGAGCTCATTTCGCCGCGCAGCATGGCGCTTCCTTTTCTCTCAGCGAGCAGAGAAAAGCTTTCACTGCGGCTCGTGAAACAGCTCGTACTTCTGTAAGGGAAGCTGATTATAGGCCCGCAAGAGCCACCCCCCGCCAGACTGCCTCTCGAAGCCGCGGGCGCGCAACATCTCGTGGTCGCGCCACATCTCGTGGCCGTGCTGCAGCTTCCCGTGGCCGCGCCACATCTCGTGGCCGTGCTACAGCTTCCCGTGGCCGCGCTACATCTCGCAGCCGTGCGTCATCATCTCGCAGTCGTGCCTCCTCTTCTCGTAGCCGCGCTTCATCTTCTCGTAACAGGTCTACGAGCAGGCGGTCTTCCTCCTCTCGTTCACGGCGTAGGAGATAAGTTTATAACTGAAGATTTAGTAAAAAATCCGGCGGGCTTTGTTCCTGCCGGATTTTTGTTTTAGGAGAGCTTTAGCCTCAGATGCGGAAGCAGATGTTCCTCTTGTAGAGGTACAGGCAGAGTAGCCATGCTACTAGGAGGTATGCGATATTCCATGCCAGAGCATAAGATGCGCCGCTGAAATTGCTGAGTACTCCGCTAAACAAGCGCGTAATCATTTTATTAAAATCTGTAACATGTGTGAAGACGTAAATGAATAATGCATTGTATCCTACCACCCTCAGCGGGTAGCACCATGCATTCCGGGAGATGATGTCACAGCACGGGTGGAAGATAGCCATGAGCACGCAGCCCCAGCCGGCTGTCGCGAGTACGAAAGCTGGTGACCAGATATTTTTGATGATGATGCCAAAACTGCTCAGGAAGATGAGTGTGGCCCCGCCGATGCCCCATATCAGTACCCGTTTCAGTGTGCTGAATGAGGAAGAGAAGAGCCTGGCACTCAGATATCCTATCAGTGCTAATGCAGTGGCAGATACAATACAGAGAGGCCCTTCAGGGTCAAAGCTACCGTAGTATAGTTTACCCGGGCAGAGCAGGGCATCAATCTTTGCGTTTATGCTGTTGCCGGGGGTATAGTCTCCTCCGAAATGCTGCGCCAGCCATACGCCCAAAAGAATGGCTATCGTCGTTATTGTCAATGCTCGGTTGCTGCGAAGAGTTATTGCAATGGTGCTGCACAGGGCCCCGCTGATGCCTATGAGCCCCAGAACGGAGGCGTAGCGCATACTGTTGTCCCAACTCAGAGTACCATTCACCATAAAGCCCAGTAATACTAGTATGCCGGCTCTTATCCACACATGCAGGCTTATTCTGAGTATGGATTGACTTTCACTCATCCTACGCCGTAGTGAGAAGTTCATTGCCATGCCGGAGATGAATACGAAAAGAGGGAATATTAAATCGTACACATGCAGGCCTTCCCATGGCACGTGCCCCATCTCTTGCTGCAACGCCCGTCCCCATGATGTGCCTTCTGCCATTGCGCCTGCACTTCTTAACACCCCATCTAGACCTATGATGAGCAGCATCGTCAGCCCTTTCAGTGCGTCTAATGAGATTAACCTGCCTTCCGTGCTTTTTGCCATAAATTATTTTTAGCGCCTGTACTCATTCCTGTCAAGTTAATTACGACTTAGTAATGACTAACTAAATTAGAAAAATTCAAAAAAAAGACTTGTAAAGCGATAGGAATTGTGGTAAAAAGTGCGCAGCAAGAGCGGGCAGCGAGTCCGCAACGAAGAAAAACCAACCAAAACAAAAGGAGAAAGTACCATGTTAGTAGGAAAGAAAGCCCCGGAGTTCAGCGTGAACGCAGTAGTGAACGGCGTTATCGAGAGCGAGTTCAGCTTGGAGAGATATCTTGGTGAGAAGTACGTGCTGCTGTTCTTCTACCCGAAGGATTTCACATTCGTGTGCCCGACGGAGCTGATTGGTTTCCAGAGAGCGCTTGGCGAGTTTGAGAAGCGTGACACGGCAGTAGTCGGCTGCTCCACGGACAGCGAGTTCTGCCACTGGGCTTGGGCGAATACACCGCAGGCACAGGGCGGTATTCAGGGCGTGACCTACCCGCTGCTTGCAGATATTAACAAGGAAGTGGCAGCAGCCTATGATGTACTGGCTGAGGAGGGTGACCGCGTGGCATATCGCGGGCTGTTCCTGATAGACAAGCAGGGTGTCATACGTCACATGCTGGTGAATGACATGCCGCTGGGCCGCTCCATTGATGAGGCTATCCGCATGGTGGATGCTCTGCAGCACTTCGAGCAATTTGGTGAAGTATGCCCGATGGGCTGGCACAAGGGTGAAGAGGCTATGGCGCCCACGCACGAGGGTGTATCGGGTTATCTTTCCCGCTGAGCCTATCAGAGAAAATCGTTCATAAGATAAGAGGAGATTGCGGCCTCGGGAGAAATCCCGGGGCCGTGTTTTTATATAAAAAAACGGCCGTGAAAAGCGGCCGTTTGAAAAATAATTGGGCAGGGGGCTTACCTATTCATGTCCCTAATGGCTTTTGCACAGTCGTGAATAAGCCTGGGGCCGTTATAGATGAAGCCACTGTAAAGCTGCACGAGACTGGCGCCTGCACGAATCTTCTTTACGGCGTCTTCTCCGCTCATGATACCGCCTACACCGATGATGGGGATGGAACCGTTCAGTTCTTTGGCAAAAGCCTCGAGGGTTTCGTTTGCCCTGTCATAGAGCGGGGCACCGGAGAGGCCACCGCTTTGGCTAGCCGCGGGATGGTTTTCCACGCCATGGCGCGTAGTGGTGGTATTTGAACAGATAAGTCCATCCAGCTGGCTGTCCATGAATACCTGTGCCAACTCATGAATCTGGGATTCCTCCATGTCCGGAGAAACTTTCATGACGATGGGAACATAGCGCCCGGTATCACTTGTGAGGTTTGCTTGTTCGCTCTTCAGTGAAGCCAGCAAATCTGCAGCAGGGGCTGCTTTTGCCAGATTGCAGAGATTCGGGACATTCGGGCAGGAGAAGTTGATGGCGATGTAGTCCGCCACTTCCCACGCAGCACGCATGCAGGCGAGGTAGTCCATACGGGCCTCTTCATTCGGCGTGACTTTATTTTTGCTGATGTTTACACCGAGAACACCATTGAAACGCTTGGTGTCACGAATATTCTCCACGCCCTTATCAATACCGGGGTTATTGATGCCCATGTGGTTAATGATAGCTCGCTCTTTGATACAGCGGAAGAGTCTGGGCTTGGGGTTACCGGGCTGAGGGCGGGGGGTGAGTGTACCCACCTCCACAAAGCCGAAACCGAGTCTGCCGAAAGCTGCCACTGTGCTAGCTTCCTTGTCCATGCCTGCGGCGAGACCTACACGGTTCGGGAACTTGATGCCCATTACCTCGACGGGGTCAGAGATGGTGCGCGGCGCGATGGCAGGGAGTACGCGGAGATTCTCGGCCATGCGCAGGCCGGAAAGCGTCAGCTCGTGGGCCGTTTCCGGGTCCAGGCTGAAGAGGATTTTTTTTCCGATGTTATAGATGAGTGGGTTCACGGTGATGTAAGAAACGGAGTGGCAGATGCTCCATAGCACTGCCACTGTTTCTGATGTTTGTTAAATAGTGAAGTTTACCTTGTAATTTTCTTTAAACCATTGAGCGAAGAGCGGTACCGCTTCTTCATAATCCCATACGGGAGAGTACGCCAGCTCTGATTCTAGCTTAGATGTGTCTGCGTACATTTCCTCATGCTCACCGATGGTGAAGGGATCGGTATCATCCTGTTCAATGATGGCCGGCTTACCCAGAGCTTGCTCGATACTCTGGATAAATGACAGGTAAGGCACAGGTGTGGAGCGGCCGACGTTGTAAAGCGCGTACGGCACCTTCCCGGACTTGTGAACGGGGGTGTTAATGGCGAACATCATGCCGTCTATCACGTCATCGATGTATGTGAAGTCTCGCACCAAATGTCCATTATTTATCAGCTTAATGGGCTTCTCCTCCAAGATGTCATGCGCAATGAGCATGGGCTCGGAGTTCGGGCGGCACCATGAGCCATATGTAGTAAATAAACGGAAGATGGTGACAGGAAGACTGTATGAGTTAGCATATGTATAGCACAACAGCTCAGCAGCTCGCTTGGAGGCTGCATACATGCTCATGGGCGCATCAATGTCATCATTCTCCTTCATCGGAGCTTGGGCCAATCTGCCGTGCACCTTGGAACTGGAGGCGAAGAAGAAGTGCTTCACCCCAGTGAGCCTAGCTGCTTCCAGCATATTAACGGTACCGCTGGTGTTGATATTATGGAATGCGGTGGGATAATTGATGGAAAGCTGGGCGCCGGTAATGGCCGCCAAGTGAATAATGGCATCAAAGCGGCATTCATTGCAAAGCTGCATGATGTCATTGCGGTCCAGAATGTCCAGCTTAATGAAATCAAATACAGCTATTGCACTCCGTGTCGGAACGCCATCTTGAATAGCATCGGGGTTAATCCCGAGCAGAGAAAGGCGCACCTTCTTAAGGTCAACAGTATCAGGCTCACAGAGATTATCTATGCCTACGACAGTGTGGCCTTCGTTAATCAGACGATTGATTACGTGATAACCGATGAAACCCGCAGCTCCGGTAACGAGAATTTTCATTGGAGAAGTGATAACTGAGATGATATATAGTGAGAGATGTTGAACGAGTTTATTTTACAGCGTTTTTACAGAATTGCAATCTTTTTCTGTGGAATTTATTCCTGCACGACCGTCTGTTTTACCCATCCAATAGCCTCACACCCGAACTCCACAGTGTCGCCGGGCTTCAAGTACTGGGGCGGTGTCATGCCCATACCCACTCCGCCCGGAGTTCCCGTGGAAACAACATCACCTGGATTCAGTGTAATGAAGCGTGATACGTATGCTACGAGTTCAGCCACAGGCATGATGAGCTCACTTGTGCTGGCATTCTGGCGGAGCTCTCCGTTCACACGGAGCTGCAGAGTGAGGTTATCCGGATTTGGTATCTCATCTTTGGAGACGAATACGGGGCCGAAGGGGGCAAAGCTGTCGTAGCTTTTACCTTTGGTCCACTGTCCGCCGTGCTCGAGCTGGTAGGAGCGCTCTGAGTAATCACACATCAGAGTATAGCCGATGATGGCACGGCGTGCTTCATCTGCCGTAGCCAGATGGAGGGTGTCTCCGATAATGACGGCCAGTTCCACCTCATAATCCAGCTTCTGTGCTCCGGGTGGATTGAGAACGCAGGAGAGGTCAGAGCTGATAGCAGAGGTGGCTTTCAGGAAAAGTGAGGGTTCTTCCGGTGTATCTCCGTCAAACTCACGGGCATGGGATGCATAACTTTTTCCAAGGCAGACTATTGTGCCGGGAAGAACATGAAGGGCGCTGGCTGTCACTAGGCCATCCATATCAACTACTACCCCTTCAGGGGCTCCTTTTGAAATCCAAGTCTCGATTTCCTTGCGCAGTTTCTTGCCATCGGGCTGGAGAGCTGCCCATATTTGCTCTTCCTGGGCCGTGACGTCTATCCATGCTTTGCGTTTGGGAATCCAGAGGCCTATAACGCTCTCGCCGTCTTCGTCTGCGTAATACTGAAGTCTCATAGTCTGTGAAAATTAATTCCAACCGCTGATATCATCCGGAATCTCATCCAGATAAGAGGGTACATTTATGGAGCTGCCATTGGCAGGTTGGTTGTCTATCTGCTCTGCAGGCTTACCCACTGTGGGGTAGCTTTCAATTACGGTGTCGTTATCTTCCTCGCCCTCAGGTATGGCTGGTGCTTCCTGCTCAGGAGTATTTTGCTGAAGCTCCATCACGGCACTATCCGGAATGCTGTCAATGATGGGGCGGGGGCCGGAGAGGGCTGCTTCCTCAGAATTTTCTGCGGTTTGGCCCGGGTTGATGCTGCGGTACTGGAAGATTCGGTCTCCACGCATGACCTCGCCGGAGCGGATATCTGCCGCGATGATGTTGTTTCGTGTGGTGTATTCAGAGGAGACTACCAAGTTACCGATGCGGGTGTTACTACCATCTGCCGGGTGTGAGATGAGTACTGTGCCTCCTTTGGGCATGGGGCCGATGATGCGCAGCAGGGCGAATCCTTGCTGAGGGTATACCTGATGCACGGCACCTAAGTGGAGCGGTGGCTCGGCTGCCATTTCACTCTTTTCCTCTTCGGTAGAGGCGGCTGTTTGCTGTTGCTGTTGGAGGCAAGCAGTTGGAACAGCGCACATGAGAATAGCTGTTACGATGACCTTTAATCTCCTCATGCCTATAGCCTACACTATTACAAGGGGTGTCGTCAAGTCTGATGTGTGCCAAACTTGCTGCTTGAGTTATGATGGAAGCTGTGGTATATATTGCTTCATGAGTAATGAGCATCATTTTGAGGTGGACCGCGAGGCTTTGGTGGCTGCCATTATTGAGCTGAACTCCATGAGCCCTTGTGATGGCGTTATCATGTCGCGGGAAGGGCAGGTGAAGGTAGGGTATGAGGCTGATTCTGATTTTCTCTGTATGCTTATTCCAGCCGGGGTGCTGGCACGCAAGCTTACGGCTGATGGTTTGGCTTCCTACTCCGGTAAAGAGCTGAAGGCATGGGCTGAAAAATATGAGATTGAGCCCCTTCAGGCTATCGTGGATGTAGCTTGTCAGGACGCTTGATGTGACAAAACAATTTTTGGAAACAGAAAAGCCTGCCGCGAATCACGCGGCAGGCTTTTTTATTTAGATGATATTCGCGCTGTATGCAACGGCATTAGTTGCCGCCCTGTTCAGCGATAGCTTGGTCAATGAGAGCACGGATTTCTTCCGCCTGCTTCTTAAGCGCAATCATTTCCTTCATCGCGTCAGGCAGCTTGCGGATAGCGGCGAACTGTTTGGCCGCCTCCTTGTAGGGAGAGGCAGGGGCGCCCCAGTATACCTGACCACCATCCAGAGAGGATATCACGCCGGTGCGGGCTGCCAGAACTGCCTTGTCACCCACGCTGATGTGACCAGCGATGCCCACCTGTGCAGCCACCGTTACATAGTCGCCAATCTGAGAGCTGCCGGCTACACCACTCTGGGAGACGATGACCGTGTGCTTGCCTACAACGACGTTGTGGCCAATCTGCACAAGATTGTCAATCTTGGTGCCTTCACCAATGACTGTGCGGCCGAAGCGTGCGCGGTCAATGGTGGTGTTGGCACCGATGTCTACATGGTCTCCGATAACGACGATACCTACCTGGTCCACCGTTTCGTAGCGGCCGGTTTCTTTGTTCAGCAGGAAGCCGAAACCATCCGAACCGATAACAGCGCCGGGCTGGACAACTACATTCTTACCCAGTATGCAGCGCTCGCGCACCACGACTCTTGCGTAAAGTTTGCAGTTTTCACCCAGAACGGCTGATTTGCCAATCACGCAGCCGGGGCCGATATCGCAGCCATCTCCAATTTCTGCGCCTGCCTCAATTACAGCGCCGGCGGATACTCGCACCTTGTCAGGATTAAGCTTTACACCGGGCTCTACTGTAGCTGCCGGGGAAATGCCGGGAACAAAGTCAGAGGCCGCTTTCATGAAGTGACCTACCACAGCATTAAAGGCAAGAGACGGATTCTCTACCTCGATAAAAACGACACCTTCCTGAGGATATTCCGGCAGGCTCGGGGGCACGAGTACTGCGGAAGCCTTTGTTGCAAGGAAATCTTTGAAGTATTTTTCGTTTCCGAGGAATGAAATCTCACCCGGGCAAGCTTCAGCTAACGTAGCGACTCCGGAGATGGACACCTCCGGAGCCGGGTTAAGAATCTTACCCCCGGTGAGCGCGAGAACTTGGTCGAGAGAGAGGTTCATAGTCGTGCTCAGAGTTGGGGCTTATAACGAGTTTATTAGTTTGCAGGGGTCGGGGCAGCACCGGGAGTAGCTGCACCGTACAGGCGCTGCAGCTCGGCGCGGGGATCGAAGCCCTCGGGAGCGCCGGAGTTCAGGTGGCGAAGAACCTCAGGGGTGATATCGAAAGTGGACTTCACGTGCGGGAAGATACGGATGCCGGTGGTGCTGTTTGTGGCGCTGGAGTCGATGACGAGGTCATAGCCGCCCTGAGTGGTGATATCAGTGATGGCCTGCTGCACCTCAGCGAAGAGCTGGGTCATTTCACGACGGAACATTTCCTGGAATGCACGCTGACGGCGCTGCACGTAGGTCTGGAGCTCCTGCTGGGCTGCCTGAATTTCATTCATTTTCACCTGATGCTGCTCGCGAAGGCGGCGCACCTGAGACTCAGAAAGGGAGGGATCATACTGACGCTGAATCTGCTGGTCTTCTTCCTGAAGAGCGCGCAGCTTCTCTTCGCGCTGCTGGATTTCAGTACGAATCTGCTCCTGCTGCTGCTTAAGGGTTTCTTCAGTGTTGAAACGCTTGTAGAACAGGGTGTAGAGCTCAGTTACGTTTACGGAGGCAATCTTGAGCTCAGCCTGGGCGGTGGCAATCAGTGCGCAGAACGCTACTGCTACTGTGGTGATGATGTTTGTGAACTTCATAGCTAAATTCGAGGTCTATTGACTTATTCATTTTAACCAACCTCTTCCATAAGTCAAGAAAACGCTGCGTCAAAATGCAAAAATGACATGTAAAAATGGAAAATCGTTAGTTATGAGTTTGATGGTGGCAGGCAGATGCTGAATTGTGTGATGAACAGGTATGAGCCTGATTATCTCTCGCGGAATGGGCTATGCGAGACTAGTTAGATGGTAAAGCTGGTGGCGGTAGCACGTTCCCGCAGATGTCTATTCCATTCATGGTTATGCTTATATATTTGCCCTTTTTTGTCGTTGACTTTATACTTCTGATGTGCTATCGTAACGGTCCGGGCAGCACCTATCCTTTCACTAGGCAAGATTGAAATCAGATGA
>JAZOMC010000039.1:0-141467 GCA_045653545.1 Akkermansia sp. | reverse complement strand
TGCTGCGACATCCAGATGGTTTCGTCCTCTACACGAATCTCCATCTTCACCTTACCATCTTTGGAAGTGTAGAAAAGGAGCTCTCCTTGCGGAAAGTCTGTGGGTGTCAGTTCATCAGCCATATATGCGAAAAGATTGGGGGGTCATTGTAGCAAATGTTGTATTCAGCCACAAGCAAAAACCTCCGACACTTTCGTATCGGAGGTTTTAGTAGCAGGGAGGTGATTTGAACACCCGACCAAAGGCTTATGAGTCCTCTGCTCTACCACTGAGCTACCCTGCCATTGTATCAGCGCTTCAGTAGCGTGTGGCAGAAGTATACACGAAGGAGAGGACTTTGGCAAGAGTAAAATTGATTTTTTTTAATTTTTTTTAATTTTTTTTATTGGGGTTGGGAGTTTGGGGTAGGGGATTGATGGTGGAAGAGTGGCTGAGAGGTGCTGTAAGCGCTTCTTGTTTAAAGGGGTGGTGGGTGTGAGGGAAGAATGGCTGAAAATTAGTGAGGTGTGGCATAGAATTATTTTGACACGGGGGCAGGGGATGGGGTACTATGTGGGCAAGATGAAATTAGTGAGCTGGAATGTGAATGGGATTCGCGCCACTCTGGGCAAAGGGCTGGCCGAAAAGATGGATGCTCTGGGTGCGGATGTGCTGTGCTTGCAGGAGATTAAGGCCCGCCCGGAACAGGTGGCTGACCTGTGGCTGGCGAGCTGGCCGCATGCTCTCTGGAACCCGGCGCAGCGTCCCGGTTATTCCGGCGTGCTGATTCTTTCCCGCGTGGCACCGCTGAGCACCAGCACGGGTATCGGCTGCCCTGAGCATGATGCCGAGGGGCGCGTGGCGACGATGGAGTTTGAGGATTTTTACCTTGTGAACTGCTACACGCCGAACTCTCAGAATGAGCTCGCCCGCCTGCCGTACCGCCAGGAGTGGGATGCTGCTTTCCGTGCCTATGTGAGCGGATTGGCGGAGAAGAAGCCCGTGGTGTTCTGCGGTGATTTGAATGTGGCTCATGAGCAGATAGACCTCGCCCGCCCGGCAACAAATCATTTCAGTGCCGGTTTCTCGGATGAAGAGCGCGCGGGATTCACGGAGCTTCTCGGGGCCGGTTTTGCGGATACTTTCCGCCGTCTGCACCCGGATGCGCGAGATGCTTACAGCTGGTGGAGCTTCCGCGGCGGTGCTCGCGCTAGGAATGTGGGGTGGCGTATAGATTACTTCTGTGTGAGTGAGGGGCTGATGCCGCGCGTGGAGTCCGCAGAGATTCATGCGGACGTGACTGGCTCGGATCACTGCCCTGTATCGCTGGTATTGAACTGATGAAGTGGTGCTGCACCAGAGCTATGGCCGTTAGTACATCCCTCATATGTGCCGCAGCCGGTGTACTTGTGGCTTTGTTAGGAGCGCCCCGTGATTTGGTGGTGGAGGAGGTGGCTGTGGCCATGCCGGGGTGGGCAGAAAGTGTGGAGCCCGCCCGCATGGTGCTGCTGGCGGACTTGCATGCGGGGCCGGAGGACGCCGATTGGGTGGATGAGCAGGTGGCCGCGGCCATTTCGCTCCGTCCAGAGGCTATCATTTTGCTGGGTGATTACCATAAATCTGACGATGAGGCGTTGAATATGCCCATGGAGGAGCTGGCGCGGCGCCTCGCGCCCCTGCGTGAGCACTGCCCCGTGTATTACGTGATGGGTAATCATGACCGCGGCCGTCGCCGCTCGCAGGTAAAGAAGGCTTTTGATGCTGTGGGTTTTACCTTCGTGGAGAATAAGGATACGGAGCTGCAGTTTGCTAATGGTTGCCGCGCGGTGCTGCGGGGTGCGGCCTTCCGCTCGGAAAATATGTCGCCGGGAGGGCAGCTGCGGCGGTTCTCGGCAGAGCGTCTGCCGGCGGATTGCCCCTTGCTGGTGGCGACTCACAGCCCGTTCCATTTCCTCCGCTATGAATTGCATGGTGAGCTGGTGATGGCCGGGCATACGCATGGCGGCATGGTCTGCTGGCCGGGCGGGTCGCCATTGGTGAGCATCGGCAGGTGGGAAACTGATGAGCTGCGCGGTGGACTTCATGCCGGAAAGGTGGAAGGGCAGCAGGTGTATGTGAGCCGGGGTACGGGTACTAGCTCCTTCCCCATGCGCGTGTTCTGCTCGCCGGAAATTACCCTTCTCCTGCTGAAGGGAAGTGCGGAGCCGCTCAGGCGCACCACTACTGCGGAGTGATTTCCGCGTGCCGAGGCTTCCGCTTCCTGTGTTTCTTAATGGCGCGGCATCGGGGGTGATGAGCGGCGCTATTTTCGTATTTCCTCATTCTGGGGTGATGAATAGTTGTCTGCGGAGCCTGAATAGCACAATATATGGCGGTGTGCGGAAAAAAGACGTAGAAAATCTAGGGAAGGCTACATATTTAGCTTGCGTTTACTGAAAAAAGTCGGTAAAATGCAGAAAAACCGAAGGAGTGTAACGATGAAATTCGCATTAGCTAAACAAACCCTGCTGGATGGTCTGAATAAAGTGGCAGGTGTGGTGTCTACCCGCCCCAGCATGCCTATCCTTTCCAATGTGCTGCTTGAGGCCGCCGATGGTGAGCTGAAGCTGACTACCACGAACATGGAGCTGACCATCCTTGCGAAGGTGCCCTGCTTAGTGGATACCCCCGGAGCTATTACCCTGCCGGCTAAGAAGCTGCAGAGCATCATCCGCGAAATGCGTGATGGCGAGGTGAGCTTGGAGACGAAGGGTTCCATTGCTACGATTCGTTGCAACCGTGCCCAGTTCAAGCTGAACGGCCTGCTTGCTGAGGAGTTCCCCAGCCTTCCCGTATTCAAAGAGGCTCGTGAGTTTAAGGTGCCTCAGGCCATGCTGAACCGTGGCTTCCGCTATACGGAGTTTGCTATCTCCAATGACGGTACGCGTTACATCCTGAATGGTATTTATACCTGCTTCCAGGATGGTAAGCTTACCCTCGTGGCTACGGACGGCCGCCGCCTTGCCCTCTTCGAGAACGAGCTCGAGTTCCCCGAGTCTCAGCAGGTAGCTATTGACCTTCCCAGCCGCGCCGTGGCTGAGGTGCACCGCCTCCTTGGTGATGCCGGTGATCCGATGGTGCGCATCACTTCTAATCAGGCTTATCAGTTATTCGCTGATACCCTTCTGGTGACCAAGCTTATTGATGGTAATTACCCGAACTACCGCCAGGTTATCCCCAGCCGCTACAATGAGCGCATCGTCATGCCCGCCGCTGATTTGAACGAGACTGTGCGCCGCGTGTCTCTCCTCTCCGCTGAGAAGGCTAACACCGTACGCTTCCGCTTCGCTCCCGGCGTCATGGAAGTTCAGTCCAGCGCTGCAAACCTCGGTGAGGCAAATGAAGAGGTGCCCATTGATTACGATGGCCGCGAGATTGCCATTACGTTCAATGCTGACTTCATCCTCGCTCCGCTGAAGGCCGTGGGCGATGGTCAGGTCATGCTGGATCTTATTGACTCCTCCAGCCCCGGCGTCATGCGCGTGGCGGATGAGTTCCTGTACGTGCTCATGCCCATGCACCTCAGCTAAGGCAGCTCGCACAGAATACCGAACAGTTTTTCATAATACAGGGGTTCGGGGGCGTAGCGGAATACTTTCCGCCACGCCCCCTCAGTTTTGATGCAGAAAGGCCGGAGCTGAGCCCGGCGGAGAATGTGTTGGTACCGTGCAGCTCAGGGCTAAGCCGGCGAGACTTATTTGCTCTTGTTGGGGGTAAGTTTGAGCACGCGGAAGCCGAGGTCCGGCGTGGGGGCGGAAGGGGGAAGAGAATCGCGGATGGCTGCTGCTGCGCGGCGGATGCGCTCTTTACCGATTTCGCAGAGGTTATGGGGCTTGCCCAAGGAGGTAAGAAGGGCTGCGGCGTTCCGGGCCGTTTGCTTCTCCTTCGGGAGTGATATGCCAGCCGTGGAGATGGGTTCAGGCTTCTGCACAAGGATGTAACGGCGGTGGCCGGAGTCCGCCGCGTTCAGGCGCATCGTGGCTTCTGCCGTGGTGGAGGAACCGGCGAAGAAATCCAGAATGAGTGGCGAGCGGTGGAACTCGAAACCGTGCGGCTCAGATTTGCCGGGGAGGGTGAGCAGGTACTCGATGAGGGAGGACGGCTTGGGATAGGAAAAGACGCGGGCGCCCATGAGCGCATCCAGCGCGGTGGAGCCGGCTTCGTTCGTGCCGACACGGGTGCCGAAGCGGTTTCTGGTGGGAAAATCAGGGCCGGTGCTGATAATCTGGCGAGGGGAGACGATGGTGGTCTTATCCTCAGCGTACACGGCACGGATGGAGAACTTGGTGCTTTTTACGAGGAAGGTCGTGTGGTTCTCGTGGTACTCGCGGTGGGCGGTTTCCGGGCACCAGCGTGATTTGAAGCGGAGGCGGAAGTCGTTCGTATTCGTGCCGTTGCGCACGGTGACGGGGTCCAGCAGCTCGTAAGTGGGGGAAGTGGTGCGGGTGTAGCGGCCATCCGGTATCTGGAAGCGCACGCTACCGGCGGGGAAGGTGAGGGTGGCGGGGTTGTTCGCTGCGTTGTACAGCGGGGCGTCCGTGAGCTCACCGCGTACGCATTCTGCTAGGAGGCGGGGCTGCCTGCCTTGGGGGACGGGCGTGGCGGCAAAGCAGAGGATGAAGTCCGCATTCGCATAGTAATTGCGCGTCTGGCGGCCGAAGTGCTGAGTTTTCTCCCAGATGAGGGTGGTGAGGTGGTTGTGCTCGCGAAAGACCTCGTTGCAGCAGAGGTTGAGGTACTCAAGCTCTTCGCTGCCGATGGAGATGAAGATGACGCCGTGCTTGCTGAGGAGTCTGCGCGCCAGTAGGAGGCGCGGGTACATCATGCTCAGCCAGTCCGCATGCTGGCGGGAGGGAAGCTTGTCTTTATAAATGAACTCTTTGCCTGTGTTGTAGGGTGGGTCTATGTAGATGATATCCACCTTACCGGCATAGTCCTTCTGCAGTAGCTTCAGTACCTCCAGATTATCTCCTTCAATGTACAGATTCTCCGTGTTCTCATAGGCGCAGCTCTCCCCCGGGCATGGGGTAAGGCAGAAAGCGCTGGGCTCTTCAGCCAGCGCGGCTGCAGCCGCCTTTCCCGGCCACTGCAGGCAGAGGGCGGGGCTCTCCGAGGGCTCGGAGTGGGGCGGCGGCTGAGTAGGAGGCATGCGGAGGGATGTGCGGCTTAGGGCGCAGGCTCGGTAGCGGGAGCAGCGGGAGTGGATTTCCGCTGTTCCTCGAGCTGCTGAATGCGCAGGAGGGCTGCATCAATGTTCTCGCAGATGTTCTCACGCGTGAGCTCTTCAATGAAGGTGGAGTCTCGGATGATGACTTTGTACGGCTGGGGCTGTACACCGCAGAGTAGTAGGGTTACATTATGACGTCGGCAGTAGGCGATGAAGTCTTCCAGCACATGCAGGCCGGAGGCATCCAGCGCGGGCACGAGGCGCATGCGCAGCAGCACGTACTGGATGTTGTCCTCCATGGTGCGGAAGACGCTGTCCTTAAACTTCTCCACAGCGCCGAAGAAGAACGGCCCCTGAACGTCAAAGACTTCCACATTGTCGGGGATGTGGCGCAGGTAACGAGAGCGGGAGGGCTGCTCCTCGGGGTCGTCACCCTCGATTTCGCGGGAAATGGCTTCCACGTTGCTGATTTTAGCCATGCGGCCAATGAAGAGCAGGGCTGCAAGCACTACGCCCACTTCCACAGCTACCACAAGGTCAATGAGCACGGTGAGGATGAAGGTGATGATGAGTACCGCGGCATCCTGACGCGGGCCTTTAAGCAGGTGAGCAAAGGTGCTTACCTCAGCCATGTTCCAGCAAACGAGCACGAGAATACCGGCCAGAGCGGGAAGCGGTACCACGGCAGCATACTGCCCGGCCAGCATGAGGATGAGCAGCAGGGTGATGGCGTGAATGAGGCCGGAGACGGGAGTCTTAGCACCGGCGCGGATGTTTGTGGCGGTACGGGCAATGGCACCGGTGGCGGGAATGCCGCCGAAGAGAGCACTGGCAATGTTGCCCACACCCTGACCGATGAGCTCGGTGTTCGGGTGGTGGCGGGAGCCCGTCATACCGTCTGCCACACTGGCGCTGAGCAGGGACTCAATGGCTGCCAGCAGGGCGATGATGAAAGCAGGCTTAATGAGCGCGGGAAGGCTGGCCCAGTCAAAGGTGGGGAACTCCGGCATGGGAAGCCCCTGAGGCAGCTCACCGAAGCGGGAACCGATAGTCTCCACCGGCAGGTTAAATACAGCACATACCACCGTGCTGACGAGCATGCCCACTAGCATGAAGGGAGCACGGGGCAGCAGGCGCTTGGTAATGAGAATGACGGCAATCGTGAGCAGGGAGATGCCCAGTGCCCAGAAATTCACTGTGTGGAAGTACTGGAAGTAGCAGGCCCATTTCTCCACGAACTCAGCCGGAACAGCGTGAGGTATGTTCAGCCCGAGAAGGTCTTTTACCTGTGTGCAGAAAATGGTGACAGCAATGCCGGAGGTAAAGCCCGTAGTAACCGGGTATGGGATGAACTTAATGAGCGCCCCCATGCGGAAGATGCCGAACAGAATGAGGAAGATACCCGCCAGCAGGGTGCAAAGTATCAGGCCTCCCATGCCGAAACTACCTGCTACACCGGCAATGAGCACCACAAAGGCACCGGTGGGGCCGCCAATTTGGAACTTACTACCACCCAGCAGCGATATCATGAAACCTGCCACCACAGCCGTGATAAGGCCCGTGGAGGGGGTGATTTCTTTAATACCGCAGGCGATGGCGAAGGCCATTGCTAGGGGGAGGGCCACCACGCCTACTGTGAGGCCGGCGGTCAAATCTGCCAGAAAAGTTTTTCTGTCGTACGACTTCAGCGATTTGATGAGACTGGGAGCGTGCATATCTGATATTGAGCTCAGACGGAACTATACTCCTGCCTATGGGCATTGTAAAGTCTCAAATGTTGTTTTTTTGTGAAAAATCAGCGGCGGCGGTTTCTTCTGCTGCGGGAACTGTTGCGGCTTGAGCGGGAACTGCGGCTGGCGCTGTTTCTGGAGTTTCTGTTCCGGTTGGCGCGGCTGCGGTTCCGTGAGGTGTTATTGGCTCTGGCGGGTGCAGGTGGTGCCGGAGCGGCTACGGGCTCAGGCGTGGCCGGTTCCGGAGCTACTTCCGGAGCGGGCTCCAGTTTAGCGTCCGGGTTGATATTCCGTGCAAAGGTGCATACTCCTTCCGTGATAGCGGTGGCTAGCTGGGTGCGGTATTCCGGCGTGGCAAGTTTGGCGGCTTCCTCCGTGTTCGTGGCGTATCCGGCGAGCACCATGATGGATGGGCACTCCACGGAGTTCAGTAGGCTGTAGCGTGCGCGGCGGCAGGCACCATCCTTCGCGCCGGTGGTGGATATCATGGAGCTGTGTACCGCAAAAGCAAGAGCGGCGCTTGCGGCATCATGATTATTTGCAGGGCGGCGGGTGTTGCCGGGGCCATCCGGCGTGGCGGTGTAGGTCTCGATGCCCTGTATGTCACTGCGGCCGCTGTTCAGATGAAGGGAGATGAAGATGGGGGAGTCCGCGCTGCTGACGCAGTTGATGCGCTGGCGGTCAGACATGTGGCGGCTGTGCTCATGGGTAAGCTGCACGTTGTAACCGCGGCGGGTGAGTGCTTCCTTCAGCTCTTTGGCGAGGGTGAGACAGAACTCCGCCTCATTCAGATTACCGGACGTGCTGCCGACATCATACCCGCCGTGGCCGGGGTCAATAATCACCGTGCGTACCACGCGACGGTCCGCAATGTAGGTGGGGCGCAGTACGGGGTCAAAAATCTTGACGGCGTCTACCTCAGAGATAAGGATGTCACCTGAGCCATCTTCGCGTATGGGATAGGAAAGCAGCCAGCGATAACCGCCGATGTTTACCTCCCTTTTGCCGGGACCGAAGGAGATGGTGGTGCCGGCATTGGCAACGGTGCGCAGGGTGCCACCTCCTGAATTCGGCTGAGGGAGCAGCTTGTAGAAGCTGCGCAGCTGTTCGAGCTGCAGGTAGCGCGGTTCCGCAGGCATGGGGGGCGGCGTGGGGGCTGCCGGGGCTGAAGACTCTGCCGGGGCTTCTTCACAGTAGCCGGGCTGGGCGGCCAGCAGGAGCAGGCCGGGAAGAATTAATTTGATGGCAGGCGAGAGACTCATGAACGGAAAAATTGGCTGGGTTACAGGCGGGTGGTGCCGCGGTAGGTGCTGTTGCCGTTGATGCTGGAACTGCCGACGGAGCTTCTGCGCTGGGTTCTCGGGCGCAGGCCATTGGGGTGGCCGCCTACCGTCTGGCAGTAGTTTATGATGCCATCACAGATGCTCTGAGCCAGTTTTTCCTGATACGAGCGGGTGGTGATTTTACGGCCTTCCGTGGGGTTGCTGACGAAGCCGCCTTCGAACAGCACGGCCGGGCGTTTGATGGTGCAGAGCACGGAGAAACGCGCACGCTGGATGCCGCGATCCGTGGCACCGGTGGAAAGGATGGCGCGGCTGTGGATGGCCGTTGCAAGAGCGATGTTCTCGCTGTCTTGGTCATTGCCGTCCAAATCAGCATCTCGGCGGGTACGGGCGAAGGGGGATGTGGTGCCCTGCGGCGCGAGGGTGAAAGTCTCGATGCCCTCTGCGGCGCGTCTTCCTGAGTTGTGGTGAATGCTCACGAAGATACAGTCCGGTGTGCGGTTTGCGATGGCGACACGCTCGCCGAGGGTGAGGAATACATCCGTACTGCGGGTCATGACTACTCGGAAGCCATGGCGCTCCAAAAGGACTTTCACTTTGAGCGCGAGGCTCAGGTTGCAGTCTTTTTCCCGGGCCCAGGAGCTAACGGCGCCGGCATCATGTCCACCATGGCCGGGATCCAGCACCACCGTGCGGACAACACCCGCACGCTGTGAGAAACGTGGGCGCAGGACGGGGTCCACCAGCTTTTTCATATCAATAGCTGAGATGAGAAGCTCGTTGCCATCACGGCGAATGGGGAAGGAAAGAATATAGCGGAAGTTATTCACATAGAAGTCCTGCCGCTCCGGGCGAACGGATACGGTGCGGTTAGCTGCGCCGTAGGAGACGCACCCCTCACGCCCCTGACGGGGGGAGAAGCGGTAAAAGCGCCATACGTCGCTAAGCTTCACATACTGCACACCACCAATATCATACACATGCCATCTGCCCCTATTGCTCTCAGCCTGAGTTACCCCGGCAAAAAGCACGAGGAAGCTCAGCAGAACGAAGAGATGGCGGATGATATTGCTCATGCGTCACATGGTAACACGCAGCCCCATGACATGACAAGTCATAATTGAGTCAACCCTTGCCATAGATGTCGCGGGTATGACACGCCACCCCTTCGGAATAAATGAGAGACGGCTTCCCTATGCGGAAAGCCGTTCTCAGAAAAAACTGCCTTGTGTTTTTATTTCTTTCCACGCAGGCGGCGGGAGGCGTAGCGAATGGTGCGGAAGAGGCCGTGGCCGTAGTAATTCTGGGCTACTCCTATGAAACGCTGGAAGCGTGTGCGGCGGATGGCTCCGGCTCCGCGCTCAAAGATGCGGGCGAAGAAGTTTTCGAGCTCGTGGTCTGTCTTCGTGATGATGTCCATATCCCTTAACAGCGGCTGGTTAATCATCTCTGCGCGGCGCACGGGATCGTCAGCCAGCTTCAGCAGGTATTCCACCAGTTCGTTGCGATTGCGGAAATCTCTGGCATGTACAAAAGCTGCCGGGTTGAACTCCTCTGCCACGCGGGGGTTGCCCCAGTAAATCGGAATGCTGGCGGAGACGAAGGCGTCCACGATTTTTTCCGTTTGGTAACCGGGATAGGCCTCATTTTCATAGGCCATACTGAAGCAGTGCTTGCGCTGGTATTCTCGTTTTGCCTCGTAGCCTTTGGGAAGGAGGAAGCCCACGTTATTCATGAAGGGGCCGGCGCAGCTTACTTTTCTGCGGGCGTTCAGTGCGCGTACTAGAGCGTTACGCTCTTTTCCCTTGGGGTTGCGGCATACAAATGCACAGAACTCAGTCTGGCGCTCCTGTAGTTCTTCCGGGGTGACCATGGGGCGCTCTCCCATTAGATACGGTCGCAAATCAGAGCGTAATAACATGTACTGCAGCCAGTAGGGGTAACGATAGCAGCGGTCGTCTTCCCGGTAATCGTGTGTCATGCAGTAATCAAAGCGGTTCAGGTCCACATGGTGGTTTTCTCCAGTGGCTAGTACGCGCACGCCCTTGAAGCAGTCCAGTTTATCTGTGAATGTATCAGCAATGAGGATGTCCGCCTCCTGAAAGTTCTCCATGGGAACAAGGGTGACAGGAAAGCGCTTCGAGATGAACTTCAGCAACTCGGGGGATTCTATGGTAACATGCAGCTCGCTCATTGTTCAGGCTGTTTGTGGTTGATTAGCCGAGGATTCCGGCTAGTTTGTATTCTACGGTCTGTTTTGCGGCAAGTCAAGGAAGATTTGCCGCAAATATGTTTTTTTGAGGGTTTGTCAGCGCTGGTAAGTGGCAGTGATTTCGCAGATGTAGACGAGGTGGAACTCGTTGTTTTCATCATACCACTTGGGGGCTACTTCGGAGATGTCAATGAAGTCTTCCTTGCGCATGTGAGCCACGGCCATCTTGCGGCATTCAATGACAAGGTCAGCATCATCCATGGCCACGAGGCCGTTCTGCGTGGTGACGGGAGCCAGCCTAGTGGCAGCCATCTTGTCCACATCTTTACCGGAGTTGCGGCCACAGAAGATGAGGTCATCGCGGTACTGCTCAGGCATGAAGGAGAGGGTGAAAGCCGGCTGAGCGTCGATGAAGCCACGGGTGTGGCGGTTGGGGCGTACGTAGACGAAGGCTACGGGGCGGTTCCAGAGGTAGCCAAGGCCGCCCCAGCTGGCGGTCATGGTGTTGAAGTTGTCCGGCGTGCCGGCGGTGATAAGCATCCACTGCTTACCGATGAGCTCGGCGGGATTCAGCTGAAGAGAGGTGAAGTCGATGGCGTTCATAGTGTGAAAGTATGATGGGTTTTACGTGAGGGGCAAAAGAACCCTGCTGTGCAACGGGGTGTGGACAGCAGGGTTTTGAAAGGAGATGTTGTGTTCCGGGGGGCCGGTAGCTGTTATCAGCAATAGCGAGTCAGCACATACTGCAGAATACCACCGGCGCGGAAGTATTCCTTCTCGATGGGGGTGTCGATGCGTACGATGAGCGGCAGCTCGAAGGCGGGCTGGCCGGCAGGCTGCACCACGAGGGTGGCGCCGTCGCGCGGCTGCAGGTCGTTGCTCAGCCCGGTGATGGAGAAGGTGACGTCCTTCAGGCCCTTCACGCGGTCATAATCTGCAGGATTGGCAAAGTTCAGGGGCAGCACGCCCATGCCGATGAGGTTGCTGCGGTGAATACGCTCGAAGCTCTTGGTCACCACGGCACGCACGCCCAGCAGGTTGGTGCCCTTGGCGGCCCAGTCGCGGCTGGGGCCCATGCCATAATCCTCACCGCCGATGATGATGGTGGGCACGCCGTCAGCCTTGTAGGCCATGCCTGCATCATAGATGAAGGTGGGGGTGCCGCAGGGAGCAGCGATAGCGGTATCGGGCTCGCTGACGGGCTGGCTACCGAAGTACAGCGTGTAGCCACCCTCGATACCCTCGGTGAGCAGGTTCTTGATGCGCACGTTAGCGAATGTGCCGCGGGCCATCACAAGGTCATTACCACGGCGGGAGCCGAAGGTGTTGAAATCACGCTTCTCTACGCCGTTGGCAGCGAGGAACTTACCGGCGGGGCCTGTGGGCTTGATGGCGCCTGCGGGGGAGATGTGGTCCGTGGTTACGCAGTCACCGAAGATGCCCAGCGGGCGGGCGTTCACGATATCGGTGATATCACCCTTGCTGCCGTTCCAGCCCTCGAAGAAGGGCGGGCGGTGAATGTAGGTGCTGTCAGCATTCCAAGCGAAGGTAGCACCCTCGGGAGCGCTTACTTTACCCCATTCGGGCACCACGCTGCTGTAACATGCGGCGTAATCTTCCGGCGTGGCGGCCTTGGCCTGAGCTTCAGCAATTTCCTCGCCACTGGGCCAGATGTCTTTAAGGTACACGGCGGTGCCGTCAGCTGCGGTGCCGATAGGCTCGGTGGCCATGTCGATATCCACTCGACCGGCCAGAGCAAAGGCGATGACGAGCGGGGGAGACATGAGGAAGTTGGCCTTTACGTGGGAGTGAATTCGGGCCTCGAAGTTGCGGTTGCCGGAGAGCACGGAGCAGGATACGAGGTCGTGTTCGGTTACGGCCTGTTCAATGGCGCTGTTCAGCGGGCCGGAGTTGCCGATGCAGGTGGTGCAGCCATAACCCACGATGGAGAAGCCGATGGTATCCAGAGCTTCCGTGAGACCATTGTTCGCAAAGTAACGGGCGGCGATGCGGCTGCCGGGGGCGATGCTGGTCTTCACCCAAGCGGGTACCTTCATGCCGAGGGCTGCTGCCTTCTTGGCAAGGAGGCCTGCGGCGAGCATGAGGCTGTCATTGCTGGTATTGGTGCAGCTGGTAATGGCGGCCACAAGGATGGCTCCGTCAGAGAGGGCCACATCATGCGTGGTGTCGGCATCCGGGTTGCCGGCATCACCCTTCATGGTGACGGGTACGGGGGTGGTGTTCTGGGCGTGGCCGTAGGTGCTCTCACAAATCTGAGCAAAGCTCTGCTTGAGGCTTGCCAGGGGGATGAGGTCCTGCGGACGCTTGGGACCGGCCACTGCGGGTACAATGGTGGAGAGGTCCAGCTCCAGCTCTACGCTGTAGTCAATCTCACCAGCCATGGGCATGCCGAACATACCCTGTGCCTTGTAGTAGTTTTCGTAAGTGGTGACGTGCTCTTCGCTGCGGCCTGTGGCGCGCAGGTAAGCGGCGGAGGTGGCATCCACGGGGAAGAAGCCCATGGTGGCGCCATACTCGGGGGCCATGTTGGCCACGGTGGCGCGGTCCGGCAGGGAAAGGCTGGCGGCACCTTCACCGAAGAACTCTACGAACTTGCCCACCACGCCGTGCTTGCGCAGCATCTGGGTGACGTGCAGGGCGAGGTCCGTGGCTGTCACGCCACTCTGCAGCTTGCCGGTCAGGTGTACGCCTACAACCTCGGGAACAAGGAAGGTGACGGGCTGGCCGAGCATACCGGCCTCCGCCTCAATGCCGCCCACGCCCCAGGCTACGATGCCGAGGCCGTTAATCATGGTGGTGTGGGAGTCTGTGCCCACGAGGGTGTCCGGGTAGTACACGCCCTGCTGCTGCATGACGCCGTGGGCGAGGTGCTCGAGGTTCACCTGGTGTACGATGCCGGTGCTGGGGGGCACCACGGAGAAGGTCTTAAATGCCTGCTGGCCCCACTTCAGGAACTCGTAACGCTCCACATTGCGCTCGAACTCACGGGTGAGGTTCTTCTGGTATGCAGCGGGGAAGCCGGCCCAGTCTACCTGCACGGAGTGGTCTACTACCAAGTCCACGGGTACGAGCGGCTCCATTTTGGCGGGGTCTGCGCCGAGGTCCTGCACGGCAGCGCGCATGGCGGCGAGGTCCACCAGCAGGGGGACACCCGTGAGATCCTGAAGGATGATGCGGGCCACGGTGAAGGGGATTTCATAGCTGCCGGGGTCTTTGGCATTCCATGCGGCAAGGTTCTTAACATCCTGCTCGGTGACTTTCAGTCCATCACAGTTACGCAGAAGGCTCTCCAGCACAATGCGGAGAGAGACGGGCATGCGGCTGATGCCCGAGAAACCCTGTTCAGCCAATGCAGGCAGAGAGTAATATGAGCCCTCAGTTCCTGCGCCTGTGGTGAATGTGCGTACTGTATTCATGGTGCTTTTATGTTAAAATGCTGATACGCGTGTAATTATACTATTTTTTTCTCGTAATGCAAGCTGAAAAGACGTAATGGGCATATTTATGTGTGTGATAGGGCGATTAGTGCTCAGAAAAGCGGCTTTTTTAAATTGATGAAGGCTTGACATGCTCGGGTGGGCTTTGTTACTATTGCCCACGAGGAACTCTCTTTTCCTCAGAGTAAACAAAAAAATATAAATAGAAAAGTATATGAATACAGAAATCGTTCAGCGTGTAGCAGAAAGTGAGCTTACCTTGCATGTTTCAGATGCATGGATAGGTGCTCTGGTGATAGTGTTGTTCGGGCTTCCCTCTGTTTATTCCGTTATCTCTTATCTGGGCTTCACTGCAGCAGGTGTGGGTAGCGAATGTTCTGTGTCGGAGCGCGGCGTGGCAGCTTTGAAGTGCGGTATGGTGCATTTTCTGCTTGGCTGTATGTTGGTGTTGCTTTATGCTCTGAGCGTTACTGGTGTAATGCCTGCTGTTTGGCTGAATGATATCGTCATCCCGCTGGCGGCTGTAGTGCTGTTTTTTCCGGGTGTCGCATCTTATGTATGGCTGCGTTTTTCAGTATGGCGCAGTGTACTGGCCGTGGTGCTGGTGCCGTTCTTAGCGGTAATGGTGCTGGTGGGTGTTATGAAGGCCGTGGGCTACATGGTGGGAGATGACGGCGGCGTGCTGATGAATATTACGGATTCATTGCTCGCAGCTCTCGGCCTGAGCTGGTAGCTGTGATTTTCTGGGGCCACGTGGCGGGAGTTAGGGCGCTTCTGCTACGTCGTCATCCGTGAAGAGCGGAGTCTCGCTTTCGGGATCCACGGCAATGTCATCATCCGGAAGTTCGGTTTCATTCGGGTCCTCTGCAAGCTCATCATTTGCGCTGTGAGATTGCATGACGGGGTGCTCCGTGCAGAAGCTGCGGGGCTTGGTGATATCCGTCATTGTTTCTGTGTAGGCCGTGTGGCGGTATTCGCAGCCGGCATGAGCGAGCCCTCCTGAGGTGCGGCAGAGGCGTACACCTCTGTTGCGCTGGCCTGCTACCGTTTGGCGGATGGGGCCCATGTGGTAACCGAGGCGCTGGGCCTGCTTCATGGCGCTCACCCAGATGGGCAGGGCGATGGTGCCGCCGTAAGCTTTGTCTGCGATGGTGGTGGGGCGGTCAAATCCCACCCAGACGGCTGCGGTGATATCTGATGTGAAGCCACAGAACCAGGCGTTCCGGTATGCGTTCGTGGTGCCGGTCTTGCCACCTGCCGGGGCCGTGAAGCCTAGGCGCTGCATGTTGCCGGCTGTGCCGCCGGGCTTGGTGATTTGCTGGAGTACCGCGGAGATGGCATTTGCGGTTTTCTGGCTGTAGATGCGGTATGCGGAGTGAGGGTTTTGCCAGATGACGCGGCCCTCGGAGTCCGTGATACTTTCAATGATGTATGGTGTGGGACGTACGCCGCCATTCGCAAAGGCTGTGTAAGCACCGGCTACTTCCAGCGGGGAAGCTTCCCATGTGCCGAGGTAGATGGTGGGGCCGGGCTGGCGCTGAGGCTGTGGGAAGCCGCTCATGAGGGCGGTGTTCACTACGTTTTGCAAGCCGGCTCTTGCGCCGACACGAACGGACATGGTGTTACGGCTTTTAAGGAGTCCCCAAGAGGCGGGGTGTCTGCCGGTGAAGCGGCCATCAGAGTTTCTGGGGCTCCAGCGGCGCCCTCCGGGGATTTCTCCGGGCTGGATGCGGCCGTCAGAAATCATGCTGTTCGGGCTGCCGCCCTGCTCAAAGAAGGTGGCGTATACAAGAGGTTTGAAGATGGAGCCTACCTGTCGGCGGCTTTGCAGGGCGCGGTTCAGGGGGGATTCCGTGCTGTCACGGCCACCTACCACGGAGAGCAGGGCGCCGGTGGCATTATCTATCATCACGCAGGCTGCCTGCACGTATTTGGGCGCGGGGCGTATGGCATCAGGGGCGAGCGCAGCTACCATGCTCTGGTATTGCTGGCGGGTCTGGTGCGGGTAGCGCCTGCGGGTTTCCAGCATGCTTACCAGCTGGCTATTTATCTCCTGCATCACGGCATCCTGTAGGTCTACGTCCAACGTGGTACGGACTATCAGACCACCGGAGATGACGGAGGTTTCTTTAAGGCGTTCTTCTCGGGTGTCCAGCATTTCCAGAATGTGGTCCACCTCGCTGCGGATGAGGTCCAGCGCATAGTTGTCAATGCCACGGCGCTCAGGACGCTTGGTGACAATGGCCTCTGCTAGGGCTGTTTCATACTGGGTGCGCGTGATTTTTCCGTGCTCCATGAGGAGGCGCAGCACTTTGTCTCGTTGGATGCGTGCGAACTCCGGATTGCGATAGGGGGAGAAGGTGTTTGGGTTACATACGATGCCGGCGAGCATGGCAGCTTCGCCGATGGTGAGGTCCCGCGGTTCTTTACTGAAGTAGCCGTAAGCTGCCTGCTTGAGGCCCAGGAAGGTGTGGCCCCAGAACACGCGGTTGATGTAGCACATGAGGATGGTTTCCTTGTCGTACGTGGCTTCGATACGGCGGGCCAGTGCCATTTCGGTGAACTTGGCGTCAAAGTTACGCACGTGGTGCTGGTAGGTGTTCTTGGCCAGCTGCATGGTGAGCGTGGAGCCACCCTGCGTGGTTCGGCCGTGTTTGAAAACCTGAGCCACGGCTCGCAGCATGCCGCGGGGGTCTATGCCGCCGTGTGTCCAGAAGGAACGGTCTTCCTGCAATATGAGCGCGTCGATAAAGTATGTGGGTACTTCGCTCTTCAAATCCGTGATGCTGCGGCGGTTTTCGCCATGCAGGGTGCCGATTTCGTTTCCTTTGCGGTCCTGCACGATGGTACGCTCCGGCATGCGCATGACCAGTGTGAGATCATAGTGCCCGGATTTGATGGCGTAGAACATGATGAGGATGAGCGCAAAGAAGCTTCCCACGAAAGTGCCGCTGATAAGCAGGCGCAGCCCCCACTTGATAATCCACGGCAGCTTGCGCGTGATGAATGCTATCATGCGGAAGGGGAAGAAACACCACATGCCCAGCCCTTGCCAGAAACTGGTGCCTTTCCGAGGCGGGTATTTGAGGTCAGACCACGGGTTTTCCTCCGCGCCCGGGGCGGGTGCCGAACGTGTGCGACGGTATTCGCGCTTGGGGCCGGGGGTGCCGAAAGCGCTTTCAGGGTTCCGTGAGTGGTCCGAGTGCAGCACGCGGCGGCCATCCGCATCCGCCTGAGCCTGCAGAGGGTCTTCCGTTTCCATGTATCCGGGGAGCGGCGCCGGGCTGTCTGTCACCCGGCGTCTGGCGGGGGTGCTCCGTGAGGCTCTGGGGGTGGACGGCGCGGGATGTGCAGGAGACGTTGATTCTGCTGTGGGCTCGGGGACTGCCTCTTCCTCCTCATAACGGCCGGCGGGTACACGCTTGCGTGGTGCGGCTTGATTGTACAGCACACCGCCACCCTGAGAATTGTTTTTCGGGGTGCCGGAGGAGGGGGCCTTGTAGCGTGCGCACATGCTGTTACGCAGAGAGAATAGCATGAAATAACTGCTACTGCAAGATTAAATGCCATCGCTGCCCGGAGGGCGCGGGTTAATCTTGACAAGCGGGAGCGCTTTCGTTATGATTCCTCCGGTATATGTACATTCCTACTCAGCAGGAGAGATATAGCAAGGTGGCCGGGTACACGCTTTTCTTATGCGTGGTGTTACCCAGCGCGATTGTGCTGTGGGCGTATGGGAATGTGAATGATTTGCTGGCCTGTGTTTTTGCATTTCTTGAGCCTCCGGCTGTGCTGCTGCGGGCTGGTGGCTGTGGTCGTACGGCTGCGTTTTTGTTATCCGCTCTGCTGCAGGCTATCCTATTCTTCTGGGTACGCCGGAGCAGTAAGCTGACGCCCAAGGGGAAGCTGACGCTGGCTGTGACTTGGGGTATGCTCTTTGCCCTTATTTTACGCCTGATGATAGCGTACCGCTTTTGGGTGGAGGCCGGTGGTGCCGGGACTGAAGGTTAAAGACCGCAGCGGTTCAGGTAGTAATGCAGTGCTAATTTGAGCACGGAGGTGCGGTCCAGGTTGCGGGCGCGTGAGAAAACTTCGAGGCGGCGGAAGAGGTCTTCACGGCAGCGGAAGGTAATCATGTGCAGGTTGTTCATACCGCCATGGTAATACAGAAGGCAGGGGAACGCAAGTTATGTTGTGCGTTTGTGCGCTAACTTTTAACGCAGGCTGTGTTTAATTTCCTCTGAGGTCTTTCATCCAAGCCGCGACGTTTTTGTAGCGATTTTCGATGGCGGGAGAAAGAGCTTTATCAATGCTGCTCAGCAGCTGTACATTGTACCGCTTTCTTAACGTCGGCATGGCTGCCAGAGGGGTGATTGTATCATACAATACGCGCTGGCGGGAGGGCGGTGGCGGTGTGCCGGTGAGTAGGAAATATAGCGTGGCTGCGAAGGCGTATAAATCAGTCCACGGGCCCTGCGGGAGGTGTGGGTTGCCTTGCTCCGGGGAGTTGAAGAACGGAGTTTCTACACTGACGGCCGGGGCGTCTTCCGTCATATCACGAGCGGCGCCCATATCAATGAGGACGGGACGGCCATCGCGTGCGATGAGGATGTTATCCGGCTTTATGTCCAAGTGAAGAATGTGGCGCTCATGCATATAGCTCAGAGCATCCAGTATTCTTACCATGAGTGAGTACAGGTCCTTCTGCGGGAGATGGTGCAGGTGCTTGCGGTAGTCCTCCACCACATCAGTAAGCATCATGCCGTCCACGAACTCGGTTACGAAGTATGATGTGTTATGTGCCTCAAAGTAGGCATATATTTTCAGGAGGTGGGGGTGATCCAAGCGGGCTAATAAGCGCACTTCTCGCTGGAAATTGCTCAGCGCGTGGTGGTAATCCTCCGGGTCGATGTGTGATTGGTACTCCACGTTCAGTGTGCCGCAGCGGCGCTCGCAGAGGCTGTGGGGAAAGTTTTCCTTGATAACGACGCTGCGCTTCAGGAGCTCGTCAGTTGCGAGGTAGGTGACGCCGAATCCGCCTTCACCGAGACAGCGCTGAATGCGGTAGCCGTTTATCATGTAATTGGGCGGCAATTCCTTAGGCGCCGGGCAAATGTCATAGCCGGGCTCGCCTGTGTGCGGCATGATATCCTGTGGTGTTTCTCCTGTACCCGGTCCTGTGAGGGGCATGAGGGGCCTAGCATCCATGTTCATAACGGCGTGAAGGGGTTAGTCCAGCTGGATGCCGAGAATTCGGCAGGCGCCCTGATAACAGAGATTGTAATTGAGTTTTCCGTCCGGTTGTACGGGGATGGTGCTTACGGGGATAATGCGGTTAGGAGCCCATGCCGCCGGATAGCGTGCATTCAGCAGGCCATAGCGGGCGGTGATAAGATCCTGAGGCACGACGTTCTTGTGCAGGGTGGAGAGCAGTACAAGAATTTCACCACCACTTCTGGGGTCCGGAACGCCTACCACGGCCAGTCTCCGTATGCCGTCTGCCGTGGAGGCTCCGAGTACCTGACAGAGGGCGGCCTCAGCTGCCTCATGGGGTACGAGTTCGTCTCCGATTTTGCTGAATCTTTCCTTGCGGCCACAGATTGTCAGCAGGCCATCATTATCCATGTACCCCACGTCACCTGTGCAGAACCATTTGCCGCGCATGCACGTGGTAGCCTCCGGCTTGTCCTTGAGATAGGAGCTGATAAGGGCGGGGCTTTTCAGCCAGATGAGCCCGGTAGAGGTAATGGGAAGGCTGTGGTCAGGGCGGTTTAAATCACTGATACGCACAGCAACACCGGTGAGCGGCGCGCCAACAGAGCCTGCTTTTCCAGCAGGGATGATGTGCGGTGTGCCCGGTGCCGGCTGCGGAGTGGGGCCACTGATAGCTACGGGAGGAGCACACTCTGCCAGTGAGTAGCACTCACGCAGGTGCAGCTTATAATCACGAGCAGCTCGCTCAACAAGCTCCGCGGGGAGTTTGCCACCGGTGATGAGGAAATAGCGCAGGGAGGAGAAATGCTCAGGCTTGCCGGCACTGAGGATAGCATGTGTCTGTGCGGGGGTAAATGCCGTCAGCACAGTGCTGTAATTGTGCGCCAACTCGCAGAGGCGGCGCGGAGCGTGCGTGTCCGGGTAGGTAACAATGTCCAGCCCTTGAAGCAGCGGGAGCAGTAAACCACATATGAAACCGGTTGGCATATAAAGCGGCAGGGCTGATAGTACTCTGCGGCCTGATTCGATGGGCAGGCGGCTGCTTAGCTGCATGATGGCCGCCATGAGCATGTGGTTGGAGTAGGGCACGCCTTTGGCCTTTCCTTCAGTGGATGAGGTGAAGTGGAGCACCGCTTCACTATCTACCTGTTTGGGGTGGCGCTTCATGTGGCGGGTGAGCATTTCTACCTTGCCGAGGCGGATAGCGATTTCTCGCAATTTTACACCGCCAGTGCCGGCATCTGCCAGCTCGCGGTCAATGAAGATGAGGTCTCGGGGGGCAGGCCAGGGGAATTCCTGTAGTTTGTGAGTGAATCGTACTTCTGTGATGAAGCGGTTCACTCCGGCCATGCTCACTTGGTGCTCAAACTCTCGGGTTCCTGCGGTGTAATTGATGTTCACCGGGGTGATGCCGGCGATGATGCAAGCCACATTAGCCACAGCAGCTAGCTTGCCGGGCGGTAGGATGATGCCTATGCGCCGGTTGGTAACCATTTTTTTCAGCTTATCACTGAGGATGAGCGCATAAATAAGCAGGCGTCTGAAGCTCAGCTGGCTGTCATCCACGCCATCAATGATGAGGGCGTTTTGGTGCGTGACGAGGCTTTTGATGAGGGTATGAGCCAAGGGCTGATGGAGCGCCGGATGTTCCGCCATCTGTTCGGTGGCCGCGTCCATCCATGCGCTGCGTATTCTGGCGCCGAGCGCGGGTCCGGCTTTCAGCTCGGGCATGAACTGCAGCCCCAGATATTCATACGGAGCTGAGGTAGCGATGGCATTGATGAGGCTGTCTCGGTACATGCCCACGTACACGGGGACTGCGGAGAGAGTGCTGTTATCAGCAAAGCTGAGCAGTTTTCCCGGTATGTCAGTAACTCCTGCTGGTTGTTGGCCGGATTTTCCGCAGAGTAGCACTACATGGCGCCCTTGAGCAAGGCGGTCCTTCACCATGTTAACCAAATCTTCTCTGTCCGAGCGTTCCATGGCGCACAGGAAGCCTGCTGCTCTGGACTGGGAAAGGTACATCATGACCTCAGCATCCGGTCGCAGAGAGTTTTCCACCATCCATGACACACGATCCCTCCCGCCCAGTGCTTCTTCCATGGCACGGAGCGTGGGTAAATCCACTCGGTTCGGGATAATGAGAGCGGGGGCGGGCGGTATGTTGCCTATGCCCTCTGTGGAGGCTTCTATCATGTGCTGCAAGGCCAGTTTAGCACATCTTTTGCGCTCTGGCAATCCCTGATTTGCTCATTCGAGCGTTGTGAACTCACATTTCCTGCAGAGTGCGGATATACTCTCTGCGGGCTTCTTCCGGGGTGGGCATTGGTACAGCGGGTGCTGTGGGGGCTGCTGAAGGTGCGGAAGATGATTCAGCTGAAGGCGTGGATGTATTCTGTCCGCCCTGTGGTGTGGTTGAATATATTTCCTGAGCGGGGGTGGCAACCGGAGTGTCCGGGAAGCGAAGGGAGGGGAAGATATAGTGGTTTGCGTTTGTGCGCTGAGTATTAGCCTCTTGTAAGCGTGACTGCGTGCCAAGGCAGAAGACGTTAGTCTTACGGGTGAGGAAGGTGGCATTCGCCGGGTGGTTAGATATGACGGTGGCTCCGCCGAGGGAGGCGGAGAGCATGCGCAGCTGTCGCGCGTCTGCCCGTGGGCCGTGATTATGCCCGGTGAGGTTCGGAATGAGCGCAGCGCGGGCATCCCGGGGCTGGCGTATTTCCACGTATTCCACGATAGTGGCGCTCATGTCCGGCGTGATTTCGCAGATGAGCTGGCCGGAGTTTTGGTTCAGTCTGAAGGATATGCCGCTATCATGCCAGCGGTATGGTGTGCAGTTTCCGTGGGAATTGCTGAAGATGTTGTGAAGTACGGAAAGGCGACGGGTGCTGACCATATCTTTCTGGTTACCTGCCTCTCGTTTGCAGATTTCCGGATAGATGAGCATGGCGGAGTGCCTATCTTCAGAGTAGCGCAGCACCGGCTTTTCTCCATGGGTTATCATGCTTGACATCATACGGACCAAAACTTCAGGGCTATTGCGCCGTGTGATGCTGTGTATCAGTACGGCGCCGATGGCGCCCTGACTATCCGCCAGAACCATGGCCCAGCAGCCGGCAGTACGGAATGTGAGAGCGTCCTCACCCTGTTTGGTGTAGTGGGTAAGCTCACTCTGCAGTTCCGGAAGGGTGGTGGCAGCTTCCAGCGGTGCGGGTGTGACCATGGTGATGGTCAGTCCTGCCAGAAGGCTGACTATGTGCCGGTGATTTAACATGATGTTCTGAGCCTGAATCAGTGCTTGCTCTCAAGCCCCTTCATGAGGCGGCGGATGTAGCGATCCATGCGCGGCAGGTTTGTTTCAATACTGCGGGCTAGAGCCAGCTGATTGCGTGCGCGAATGAGGTTGTGATCCGGTTTTTCTGTACGGAAATACTTATCTCCGTCCAGATAGTCCGTAAGGAAGCGCATGCCGATTTCAGCAGTAATGAGCCAGCCGGCGAATGCCAGCTGCTCGATTTCCTCTTTGCAAAGGAAGCTGTGTGCGGCATCCAGATAACCTTCTGCCAAGGATTCGAAGAAGGGCATCTGCATAACAACCTGTGTCAAATCCTCCTCGTCTTCACAGGCTGTACAGGTGGCGGTGCGCACCATGTCACCGAAATCATACAGCGAGAGGCCGGGCATGACGGTATCCAAATCAATGACGCATACAGCTTCATCCGAATCTTCGTCCAGCATCACATTGTTGATTTTCGTGTCGTTGTGCGTGATGCGGGTAGGAAGTTTGCCCTCAGCCTGTAATTCAACCAGTCGTCCGTAGCGCGGGGACCAGTTTTTGAACATGTGCAGCTCAGCTTCGCAGTTAGCTACGCGGTTCATTACATCAGCCTCAGCGCTCCTCACCAGTGCTTCATAACGCTTGGGCGTGTTATGGAAATCCGGTATGGATTCACGGAGGTCCTCCGGGTTCATGTCAGAGATGAGTTCCTGGAAGGAGCCGAAGGCGTAACCGGCCTGATATGCTTGGCGGGTGTTTTCCACCACGTCGTATGTGTGTGTGCCTTCGATATTGTTGTAACAGCGCCACAGTCCGCCTTCTTCCGGAAGGTTGATGTAGTTTCTGCCACCGCGGGCGGGATACAGAGTGAGGGGCTGGCCTGCTGTGTTTTTGCGTCGGCGCATGGTCTTCCAGCGGATGTGGCGGGTGACCTTCTCTACGTTTTTCATGACCATTACGGGGTCTTTGAACACGTAGTCATTGATGCGCTGAAGAATGTAGCGGTCTTCTGCACCGTCTTCTGTGCGGTAGCAAGCTCTGTATGTTGTGTTAATGTGGCCGTTGCAGAGCTCCTCACCATAGAGGAACTCACCGCTGATGGCGAACTGATCCCCGATGCGGGCAATTCGCTCAGCCACAGGGCCCTCGGATAATCTGGCGGGCATAGCAGTCATAGCAGGATGGAGGTGAGGCGCTTATCTTTCGCTGGCGGCCTGAATACTGATGAGTTTCAGGGTGTTTCCAGATTCCACCACGACATTAATCTGAGATTGGCGCTCGGAAACGATGAACTTGCCACTCTTGAAGGGAACGAGGGTGGCGTTGTTGCGGCCATTTGTTTGGCGATTCTGGCGAGTGCAGAGGCGGAATGACACCTGGTCACCGTGGTTGCCGGAGGTGTAGTGCCAGGAGTTGGAATCAGACACTCCTTCGTTGCGCTTGAAAACACCGATGTTGGAGTTCTGGATATCGCTGAAGTTGCCGGCGGCCGACGTCTGAACGATGATGGGGCGGGGGGATAAGTTAATCACATGCACACCTTTGGCCGGGAACTGGGCCTCATTCAGGAAGAATGTCTGGGGGGCACGGGGGTTATCCGTGGGGATAACGATGCAGATAGACTTGTTGCCCGCGTTCTGAGGGACACTAACAGTCATGAAGGGTTCAGGAAGGTTCACAGCAGCCTGCTGGCCGCGGCGAGCGGGACGTGTGGTGCGTGAGGGGCGTGCTGCCGGAGCTTCACTCTGACCTTGGGTGGCCTCAGCGGCAGGGTCCTTGTCGTAGAACTTAATTTCGCCGCCGATGGGGCGGATGCGCTGGCTGGGTACGCGGCTGGAGATACGCACCCTCTTGAACTCATCACCACTCTGGTAGTAGAGGGGGCTGGGCAGGCTGCCGCCGTTCGGGGCGCAGATAACGAAGCGAACGCCTGAGGTGGGCTCTTCCTCTGCAGCAGCGGCTGTAGCTGCTCCGCGGGCAGCGCGGTTGCCACGGGCAGATTGAGCAAATACGGGGGTAAATGCAAGAAGCGCGGTGAGGATAAGGGAAAGAGATAAGTACTTCATGTTGATTAAATGCGTATTGTACTTTCTGAATTTACCACTATGAACCTATGAGCGCAAGCAAAAAAGACAGCCCGCGAACAAATTGTCCGCGGGCTGTCGTTAAGTATCTTATTAACTTCTGTGGCGCTTACGGGGTAAGCTGATGAAAAGTGGCTTAGCGTGAAGTGTAGTCCCGTTTCCCGAAAATGGCCGAACCGACACGCACGATGGTGGCGCCTTCTTCCACAGCTATACTGAAATCATGGCTCATGCCCATGGAGAGCTCAGGCAGAGCGTAGGGACCACGCTCCCGGAGGCATTCAGCCAGCTTTCGCAGGGCGGTGAAGGCCGGGCGAGCATCTTCTGCTTTTTCCGTGGGGGCCGGTATGCACATTAGTCCGCGTATTTCTAAGTTAGGCAGCTGTGACAGCTCGGCCCATTCTTCTTGGATTCCTTCAGGGGTAAAGCCGTGCTTACTTTCTTCTCCATCCACATTCACTTCCAGAAGAATGCGGGCGGTCATTCCCAGCTCACCAGCGATGCGAGAGATGGCTTCAGCCAGTTTCAGACTATCCACTGCCTGGATGAGGGAGACTCCGGCTTGTAGGGCTTTGCGCACTTTGTTGCGCTGAAGCGGGCCGATGATGTGCCACTCGCAGTCTTGCGGCATGGCCGGGATTTTTTCCAGTGCTTCCTGCAGGCGGTTTTCGCCGAAGAGGCGCTGGCCATCTTCATAGGCTTGCATGATATCGCTTACCGGGAATGTTTTGCTTACAGCGAGAAGGGTTACGCTGTCAGCGGGGCGGCCTGCACGCTGTGCGGCAGCTGCGATTTCAGTGCGAATTTCGCGGAGTTGGTTCCGGATGTACATGGCTTGGGGAAAGATTAGTTTCTACGATTGCGGTTGCGGCGTCTGGAGCTCTGCGTGCGTTCGCGTTCCGGTTCGTTATTTCGAGGTGCTGCGGTATTGCGGATATCATCCGTGCCGCGGGTGCGCACTCGGCGGGTCATGGGGTGCCTGTGGCGGAGGCGAATGCGGTGGCGATATCCACCCGCATTCGTGCGGACTCGTACGGAGGAGTAACGGCGTTGCACCGCACCAGGGCGGCCGGCACCGGATGGCGTGGGTGCAGCTGGCACTCTGCGTGCTTGGCGGCGCTCGATTTCTTCAGCCACGTTTTGTGACGCTGGCTGCCTGGTCTCAGTTGTGCTTTCGGGGGCAGCCGGTGCGGGCTCAGCAGGAGTTTCGGGCTGCTGAGTGGGCGCTGTTTCCTCAGTTTGCGTGTTTGCCGCCGGAGTTTCTGCCGTGGAGGAGGGGGAGGTACCAGTTTCTGGTTCTGCATTATCCGCAATGATGCGCTGTACTTCTTCGTCCTCAGAGCGAAGTCGGGCAGCCTCTTCCTCCGGTCGCACATCTGCGATGAGGTCTGCTCCCGGAGTTTTGGCAGCATCCGGGTGGGTGCGCAGGAAGTTCTCAAACTCAGGATCCGGTTCGGCGCCGCTCTGAATAGCGCGGTCGTAAGCACGCGCGGCGTCCGGTATGTTGCCAGCCTCGGCGTACAGGCGTGACATATTGTAGTGCGCATCATGCAGGTTGGACTGCAGCTTTACGGAAGCGGCGAAGTGTGTAAGAGCTTCGCGGGTGCGCCCGCTGATGGCCTCAATATTAGCGAGATAGAAGAACGCCTCCGCATTGGCCGGGTCCAGTTCAATGGTGCGCGTGAACATGCGCTCAGCTTCTTCCATCTGGTCCAAACGGTAGTGGCAGATGCCGGAGAGATAATAAGTGATGGGCAGTTCCGGCGCCAAGCGGGTGGCGCGGGTGAGGAACTCGGTGGCTTCCTCACATTTATTGCGGTACAGCAGGATTGTGCCCAGATTCACTAGGCCCGGTACGTGGTCCGGCTGGAAGTCGTACAAGGTACGGTACAGCTGTTCAGCGGACGTGTAGCGGGAGCGGGAGAATGCTTTATCCGCCAGATTGGCGAGAGTTTGTATTTCGAGGCTGCGGCGCACGGCGTTGGTGCCATCAGCGTCCTGTTCGGTGGAAGCCGCTCCGCTGCGAATGGATTCCACGAGCCTCTGCTCGGCGTCTGTCAGTTCTAGTCTGCTTTCCTGGTCAAGACGTTCCAGCTCAGCTACGACGTTGCCTTCACCTTGCCGAATCTGCTGATAGGTTTCGATGAGCAGGCGGCGGCCTTCCTCCTGCATTTGGATGGTGCGGCGCTGTTTGGCAATGACATCGCGGAGAATGCGGTTTTCCTCCGCTATGGCGGGGTCCACTTCAGGTGCTTCAGCAGAGCTGTTCAGCTCAGCTTCCAGATTATTAAGTCTTTCAGAAAGCTCAGAGATACGGCGGCGGTAACCGCGGTTTTCGTCATAGACGAGGCTCATCTGTTCGCGTAGGTCATTCACCTCGGAGCGAGCTTCGGTGAGCTGCTGGGTGAGGACGTCCGTGGCATCCGAGCTGCCGGCGATCTGCGCTTCCAGTGCTTCCACTCTGGCGCGTGCCGCGTTCAGCTGTTCGGCGAGGGTGAGGTTCTGGTCCAGCAGTGCGCGGGTTTTTTCAGGGCTATTTAACTCCACGATGGCGCGTAGCTGCTCATTTTCTGCGCGCAGCTGGTCACGCTCACGGGTAACGCGTTCGAGTTCGGCGCGGGTCTGGCTCAGCTGGCTGGCGAGTTCGTTGGCGCGGGCTTCAGCTTCTTCTCTGGCTCGTTCAGATTTGCGGAGGCGGTCTTCAGCCTCTGCGAGGCGGCGAGCGAAGGACTCTACCACTTCATTATTCAGCCTGCGTTCTTCTGAGACTTCTCGGAGGAGTGTTTCATAACGCTCACGGTATTCTTTCTGCTCTTGGCGAGCCGTGATAAGTTCCTGCTGAGTTTGGCGGTACCTCTCGCTGAGGTCCAGAATGCTTCTGGCCATGTTGCTGCATTCAGCGCGCAGGCGGGAGAGTTCTTCGCGCAGCTCACGATCGGTGGCGTTAGCATCCGGTACCCCGGAGGGGGAGATGCCTTCTCTCGCTTCAGCGTTAGCGCGTATACCCGGTAGGTCGATATTTACTTCCTGAGGGACCGGGCGGCCGGGCTGGCGACCAGTGGGAATAGGTGCTCGCGCTGCCGCTTCCTCATAGCTTTTGATGTTGGTTGCAATCTGCTGCCTCAGGTGGTTCATCATGCTGGTTTTCCACTGGGGGTGGTCACGCACGATGATGGCCATGATGCGCTCGGCTCGTCTGGCCTTGGTGAGGGCCTGATTGTAGTTGCCTCTCTCAGCTTCTCTGGCGGCATCTGTTCGCAGGCCATATGCCACCAGCAGGGCCTCTGCAGGATCCTGAGGTACTCTGTTGCGTGGGCCGGCTGTTACGGTGCCGGGTTGGGCTGTATTTGTAGCTTGGGCCCATAAAGTGCTGCTGCTCAGTAGGGTTATGCCGCTGAGAGCCAGAATGGTGTATGTGGTGAGAGGAGACATGAAATGAGCTTCCCATATGGTAGCCTATTCTCATGGTAAAGCAAGCAGGAATTGTGTCACGCTCAGTCATGCCTTTTTTGGGCTCGGAACGCAGCCGGGGCTTGTTTTGAGATGAAAAAAGAAGGTATTTATGCGCTGTGTCATGGTAGGAGCTTGCCAGCCGGGGGCTTAGCAGCTAGAATGGAGACATGCAAATCACGCTAACCAAGTCTGCGGGGCGCCTTGTGCTCACGCCAGCCGATGTTCAGCCCCGGCTGGAGCGCGCGTTTGCGGCATCTGCCGGGCGCGGTATGCTGGATTTGCTGCGCTACGGCCTGCCGGCGGGGGCCGCTCCTGTGCTGGCTTGGCTGAGGGAGCAGGCCCGTGAGCGCATGATGCTGTACCTGCGTACACTCCGCCGTGGGGAGGACCCCTCAGTGGTATTTCGGATTACTTCGTCTCAGGCTGGTGCTTTGCTGGAGGCAATGCCTCCGATGGAGGGCGATGCGGTGAGCTGTGCAGATGTGATGGGCTGGCTGGAGAGTCTGGAGCCGGCACTAGCTTGGCTGGCTGACAGGGAATGCTGTACCCCGGAAAGTTGGTTATGCCGCTTGGGTGAAGGCTGGCAGCAGCTGGGAATGCTTTGTTTCCATCTGGCAGAGAATGCCGGCGAGGCGGCGGACAGTGCGCCGTTCGCCTTTTTGGCTACTTTTGTGCACAAGGTGGGGCAGGATGGCCGCGCTCGCCATGCGCCACTGGGTATGGCGGCTCGTCTTCTGGCTGCGGATTCGGCGGCTCTGCTGGATTTGCTTCGGCCGTTGCGACAGGTAGCAGGGCAGAGCCCGTTTTTGGCGGAGTTGATTAATTCGCAAGCGGTGTATAAGCCTTGTGGGTGGAGTGCACGGCAGGCACACGCTTATCTGGAGGCTTTGCCTCTGTTGGAGGCCGCGGGTATTGAGACCCGCATGGTGAACCTGTGGAAGACCCAGCCTCCGCGTGTGGAGCTGGAGGTGAGGCTGGATATGGCTGAGCCCGGCGCCGGAAAACCGGATGCTGCGCCTTCGGTGAATGTTAACTCCCTACTGCGCTTTTTCCCGCGCGTGGTGCTGGGGGATTATAACCTTACGGATGAAGAGCTGGAGCAGCTGCTGGCCGGGGATGATGACGGGCTGGTGCGTTTCCGCGGTGAGTGGGTGCGCTTGGACCGTGATAAGCTGAAGAATCTGCTGGAGAGCTGGCGGCAGGCCATGAAGATGGCAGCTGGGGGGATTCCTCTGTTGGTTGGGCTGCGTTACCTGCTGGGCAAACGCAGTGAGGCGCTTCCTCAGTTGCCCCCTCAGGAGGATGGTATGCGGGCTGTGGCCGGTGCGCGGCTAGCGCTGGCGCTTTCTAATCTTCAGTTCGGAAATGTGGCGCCGTGTCTTCCTCAACCTCTGGCGGATACTCTGCGCCATTACCAGATGGACGGCGTGCGCTTCCTTCTGAACGTCACGGAGGCGGGGTTTGGCGCTTGCTTGGCTGATGATATGGGGCTTGGTAAGACTCTGCAGGTCATCAGCTGGCTTACGCACTTGGCCGGTGCCGGGGTGCTGGGCGAAGGGAAGGGGGCTGCGCTTATCGTGGCGCCGGCGTCCTTGCTGATGAACTGGCAGGAGGAATTGCGCCGTTTTGCACCGCAGCTGCAGGTAGCTGTGTTGCATCCTTATGCGCTGAATAGGCAGAATGCGGATTATTTGCGCACGAATCCCGCTTGGCTGATGCGGCGGGCACATGTGGCTCTTACCACATACGGAATTGCCACCCGTAATGAGCTGCTGGCCCGTTGTGATTATCCTGCACTGGTGCTGGATGAGGCTCAGGCTATTAAAAATGCGGATTCACAGCGTACCCGCGCCATTTGCCGCCTGAGCAGCCCGCGGCGTGTGGCGCTGACCGGCACGCCGGTGGAGAACTCTCTCTCTGAGCTGAGAAGCCTTTTTGAGTTCCTGAATCCCGGTCTTCTGGGGACAGAGAAGGAGTTTAATTCACTGGTGCAGAGTATGGGCTGTGATTATACTCCGCTGCGCCGCCTTGTGCGCCCCTTCATGCTGCGCCGTTTGAAGAGTGACCCCGCTTTGTTGCCTGAGCTGCCGCCTAAAACGGAGGTGGCTGCTTGGTGTCATCTCACCCCGGAACAGGCGCGCCTGTATGCCGGCGAGGTGGAAAATCTCCGGGCTGTCATTACGGAGCCGGATCCACAGACTCGTCTCACGCTCGTGCTGCCTATATTGGGCCGTCTGAAGCAAATCTGTAATCATCCTGCTCAGTACCGGGGTGAGACGTGGTTTGAGCCTGCCGCTGGTGGTAAGTTTGAACGCTTGGGGCAACTGGCACGCAGTATCGCTGCTGCGGGGGATTGCTGCCTGGTGTTTACTCAGTACCGCAGTATGATAGACCCCATTCACGAGTACCTGACGGATATTTTCGGCGCTCCGGGGCTGATGCTGCATGGTGGCACCCCTATAGCAGAACGTCAGCAGCTTGTGGCTGCTTTTCAGGCAGCGGGTGGACCGCGCTTTTTCGTGCTTTCTCTGAAGGCTGCCGGCACGGGGCTTACTCTCACCCGAGCCCGGCATGTGATTCACTTTGACCGTTGGTGGAATCCGGCTGTGGAAAACCAGGCCAGCGACCGCGCCTACCGTCTGGGGCAGACTCAGCCCGTGCTGATTCATCCGCTCATCTGCCGCGGTACTATTGAGGAAAACATCCACAATATGCTCACCCGCAAGAGCGCTATGGCTGATAGGCTGCTCTCCGGTGGACTAGAGAATCTCCTGCTGCACCTCAGCCCGCAGGAGTTATTGGAGGCTGTGGGGGCTACACAGCAAGATGAGCAGTAGCTTATTTTTTGCAGAGGAAGTAAAAGCCGATAGCCAGCAGCAGCCCGACAAGTAGGCTCCAGAAGCTTACTTTCTCTTCCGCTATGTG
Organism: Akkermansia sp.; assembly: GCA_045653545.1. Classification (GTDB taxonomy): domain Bacteria; phylum Verrucomicrobiota; class Verrucomicrobiia; order Verrucomicrobiales; family Akkermansiaceae; genus Akkermansia. The sequence continues at coordinate 110,646 of JAZOMC010000039.1, read as the reverse complement.
CCAGTAATAGCGCTTAATGATGAGGCCTCGCACGACTTGCCACAGGAAGAATATGCCCATCATCAGGCCGCTCATTACCTCAAATATATCATTCATCCACGAGGCCAGAAGCACCAGTGCTATGCCGAGCAAAAGCACATAGCAGCCTTTTTCCCAAGGAAAGAGGCTTTTTTCGTCGTCCGGGAATTTGGGTGCGGAAGGCATGCGTGTCAGGCGGTTGGCTGTATGGGAGGCTCACCGGCAAGGCGGCGCTGATTTTCGGAGCGTTCGCGCGCCACTTGTTCTTCCGTAGCGCCGAGGGAGCGCAGGGTGTGAGAGGCCATGGAGAGTGCCACTTCTTCCTCACCGGAGAAGACTGTTTTAGCACCCTGACTGCGCAGGAGGCGGGCGTTGCGGATGTAGGTGGTGTACGCCATGACATCGATATTCGGGTTAATCCCGCGGGCGCTTTCTGCGATGTCTTGGGCAGGGGCTGCCGCTGAGGTTATGATAATGGCTTTTGCACTTTCCACGCCAGCTATCTGCAGGATATTACGCAGGCGGGCATCGCCATGCAGGACGGGTATGCCTTTTTCTGCCAGACGATTGACGGTGTCGATATTCATCTCCAGCACCACGACTTCCAAATCATACTTGCGCAGGATGTCGCTCATGATTTCACCGCACGGGCCATAACCTACCACGATGATGCGGTGACGCTCGTCAGAGGCGGGCGGTACATTCCCTGCCACGTTTTTCCGGGCGCCCACCCCTCGCTTCTCCAGCTTATCCGCTATTTTGGGGACGAAGCGGTAAAGCGCGGCGTTCAGGGTGATGGTGATGATAGCCACACCGGTGATGACGTTAGCCGCGTAGGCCGGGAGCATGTGGTATTGAGTGGCGATGAGCGTGGCGAGGATGAAAGAGAATTCACCAATCTGGGAAAGGGATGCGGCTGTCTTCATGGCCATGCGGAGCGGTTTGCCCAGCACGCGGATGATGATGAACGCCATGATGGGTTTCACGAGGAAGGCCACAGCGCAGGTGGCTAGTGCCAGCTGCCAGTGTTCCATCATTCCCATGAAATCAAAGCCCATGCCTACCGATACGAAGAAGAGCACGGCGAAGGCGTCCTTCATGGGCAGAGCATCACTCGCCGCTCTGCTTGCAAAGCGGCTTTGCCCCACTACCATACCTGAAAGGAAGGCGCCGAACTCCATGCTCGCATCAAATACCTTTGCGGCCAGTACCGCGAAGCCCAGCGCAAAGACGAGTACCGCCAGTGTGAACAGCTCTCCTGACGCACTGCGGGATACATAGGTGAGCACTTTTTTGATGACTTTGCGTCCCAGAAAGGCTACGCACAGCACGAGCAGCGTGAGTTTGATGGCCGCACTGCCGAGCGCCGGCAGGAGCTCCTTACCGCTTATCATCACCGGTAGCAGCACCAGCATGAGGATGGTGAAGATGTCTTCCACCACCAGCCAGCCCAGAGCTGTGTGGCCGGTGGGTGTTTGGAGTAGGCGGTTGTCTCCCAGTACGCGGGTGAGCACCACGGTACTGCTCACGCAGATGCAGAGGCCGAACATGATACAGTTTATCCAGTGTGATTCTCCTCCGAAGATGTGGAAGGCCAAGGCACCCATGGCGGTGCTGGTCGCCATGCAGACGAGGGCACCCGGTACAGCCACTTTCTGCACGGCCAGAAGGTCTTTGATGTGGAACTGAAGCCCCACACCGAACAGCAGCAGGATGACGCCCAAATGCGAAAAGTCCTCCACTATCTCACTGTCCACCGGCTCGCCCCACCACGGCTGTGCAGCTAGAATGCCCGCTATGAGGTAACCTACCAGCGGGGAAAGCTTCAGTTTATGGGCCAGAATTCCCAGCCCAAGCGCTACAGTGAGTCCTATGACCAGTGCGTGTATCATATTACAGTGGATATTCAGCGCTGCAAGTTTATCACTTCGCTCTATATTCTGGCAAGCCGGAAATTGATAAAAGACTCGCTTTTATCTGAGGAATGTATTACAATACGCGCATGAGCGATAATGAGTGGAACAGCGTGACTATCGGTGATGAGGAAAAGCCGGTGGTGAGTGTGGCAGATTTGCGTGAACTGGCGGCAGATTTGGATCCGGATGATTTTGATGAGCCTGTGCAGGAGTTTCTGGAGGAGCTGATGCAGACGGATGATTTGACGGACCTCCGCAAGGCGTCCACACTGCTGCTTCAGGATGAGGTGGATTTTTCTCCGGAGCTGGCGGATATGGGGATTGAGCCTGATATGGGGCTCATCACGCTGCTGATAGCCACGGGTGCAGATGTGAATGCGCTGAATGCATATGGGCAGTCACCCTTGCATCTGGCCGCTCAGTATGGGTACGTGGCTATTGTGGATATGCTGCTGGCTGCCGGTGCAAAGGTGACGGTGAGAAACCATGCCGGCAAGTTTGCGGCGGATATGACGGATGACGCCGAGCTGAAGGCTAAGCTGGCCCCGCCGTCCCTATTTGATGAGGACCTTCCCTTGCCTCCGGAGATTGAGGACGCTGATTATGTGCCGCCTCATGAGGAGCATGGGCATGATTGTGATTGCGGTTGTCACCACCATCATTAAGCGTGACGAAAAAAAAGCCCCGGCTTGCTGATGGAAGCCGGGGTTAAAAATTAGTTTCGGGCGGGGCGCCTGTTGTTTTGGCTGCGGCGCATCTGCTCCAGTTCAGCCGGTGAGGGGCGGCGGAGGATGGTTTCATTCTCCTGGGCCATGTCTGCGCGGTCTCGTGCCATCTCCATGTAGTACTCAGGGTCGCTCATCCAGAGGTAGCGGTTGTGCTCTCTGGCTTCTTCCGCTTGTGCTCGTGAGAGCTGCAGTTCTGCCTGCTCTTTCTGCTGCTTGAGCTCTTCAAGCTCCAGCATGGGTTTCAGTACCAGCATGGAGCCCAGGAAGGAGACAAAGCCCAGAAAGATGAGAGCGGATACGCCAATGACGCGGCGAATGCCCATGGTGCGCTGTACTCGCAGAAGCTCGAGCTCTTCCAGAGTCGGGTATGCGCGGCGAAGAAGGGGGATATTCATAGAGGTTGGGGGAGGGTGGGTTATTTGTTGTTCTGGCGCTCAGCGAAGGGGACGAAACGGCCGCGACGGGCCAGTACGACGGTGTGCATGCGCAGCTGCTTGCCTTTGGAGGAGGCAGGAACGGGGGTGGTGCTTACCTCAAAACCGGCGCGCATGAGGGTGCTCTCCAGGCGCTTGTCACGCTTGGCTACGGTGATAGCCAGCAGACTGCCACCTTTCAGTGCGTTGAAATAAGCCTGAGCATCACTGAGATTCATCTCGCAGCGGGCGTGTACGTGGCGCAGCAGAATGGCATGCAATGAGCCGGTGCGCTTGCGGCACAAATCCGCAGCGGTAGCGTTTTCTGCACTTACACGGCTGTCCTCCCATACACTCTTGGTCGCGCTGTATTCGCGGTTCCATGCCAGAATGGCGGGAATCGGCTCAGCTACGATGAATTTGGCCTTCTCGCGGGGCAGGCATTCCATGGCCTTGGCCAAGCCATAACCAAGCCCCAAGCCTGCTATCATGATGCAAGGCTGAGTGGCGCGGGTGATGGGGGATGTCGCTATCTCTGCCATGGCATCTTCACTGCCATGGGTGAATGAGGTTGCGCAGGGCAGGCCATCGTGCTGCAGGGAGAGCTCACCATCGCGTTCCCACAGCTCCCACACGCTGCCGTCTACCATCTTGCTTTCACCGAGTTTTGTAAGGGGCTTCATACGCGCGACATTATAGCATCCGCTTTCAGACTTGGCAAGTCAAAACCCGCGACCTCTTCTGAATGTCTGTTTTTAACGGATTCGGAAAGCTTTGAAAATTGATTTTATATAGGGAAGATGGAGATTTATGCTTGACTTTGCTCAAACTATCGGTTAATGTGAGTACACAAACGTCATGAAAGACCGTCGAATCGTTATTACTGGCATGGGTGCCCTTTCTCCCCTCGGCAATAGTGTTGAGGAGACGTGGGCTGGTATGAAGGCGGGCCGCTCCGGCATTACCAAAATCAAGAGCATTGACACGGAAGTTTACGCTGTTCATATAGGTGGTGAGGTGGCAGATTTTGATGCTACGCCTTACTTTAAGAAGGATCCCAAGGCTGTGCGCCGTTGTGACCGTTTCGAGCTGCTGGCAATGGCTGCAGCCGGTATGGCCATGGAGGACGCCGGGCTGGACCCCGAGAAGGTGGACAAGACCCGCGTGGGTGTGATGGTTGGTTCCGGCATTGGTGGTCTGGGTATTCACGGTGTGAACTGTGAGACTCTGATTAAGTCCGGTCCTCGCCGCGTGTCTCCCTTCTGCATTCCTTACATGATTACGAACATGGCTTCCGGCCTTGTGAGTATCGAGTATGGTTTCGGTGGCCCGAATATGAGCATTTCTACTGCTTGCGCCACTTCCAATCACTGCATCGGTGAGGCATGGCGTATCATGAAGTTCGGTGACGCTGATGTGATGATTTGCGGCGGTGCTGAGGCTGCTATTCTGCCTATCGGTATCACCGGTTTCGCAAACATGAAGGCCCTTTCCACCCGCAATGATGATCCTGCCACGGCTTCCCGCCCGTATGATGTGGACCGTGATGGCTTCGTGATGAGTGAAGGCGCTGGTGTCATCGTGCTGGAGACTCTGGAGCACGCTCAGGCTCGTGGCGCTAAGATTCTTGCTGAGCTTGTGGGTTATGGCCTCAGCTCTGACGCATACCACTATGCCGCTCCGGCTCCGGAAGGCGAGGGCGCCAGCCGCTGCATGGAGATGGCTCTGAAGCATGCCGGCCTCAAGCCTGAGGATGTGGATTACGTGAACACGCACGGTACCTCCACTCCGGTGGGTGATATCTGTGAGGTGAAGGCCATTAAGCGCACCTTCGGTGATTACGCTACGAACGGCCTTGTGGTGAGCTCCACCAAGTCCATGACCGGTCACCTGCTGGGCGCAGCCGGCGGTATCGAGCTTCTGGCTTGCGTGAAGGCCATTCAGGATAACTTCATTCCCCCCACCATCAACGTATTCAATCAGGACCCCGAGTGTGACCTTGACGTCTGCCCGAACGTGGGCCGTGAAAAGAAGGTGGATGTGGCACTGAGCAACTCTTTCGGCTTCGGTGGTCATAACTCCTCTCTTATCGTGAAGCGTTTTGTTGATTGAATATCATAGTTATCTGTTAAACTGAAAACCAGTGGCGGCGGCCGGGGGAACACCCTGCCGCCGCGCTGTATTCCCGGTATGGAAAAGGAACCGAACAGCCGTGAAAAAACACCGCGTCGCATCTGGGAGCTATGGCAGCTGCGCGTGGTGCGCTATGTGCAGATTATCCGCTCGGATGTGGGGAAACAGCTCCACGCTCAGAGGAGTGATACAGATATGCTCTGGCTGCGCTGGGGGCTGCTGAGTGTGTCCGTGCTGCTGGTGACCATGGGGCTGATGCTTGCCGGTTGTTTTGAGCCGCTGGATGATGCGCAGCTGAAACTTCTGTGCGGGAATCCCTTTTATCTGGAGGCTGAAGGCGCGCAGTGTTCGGCACTGGGGCTGGCCGGAACCTTCGGGCTTTGTGTTGTTGTGACGCTGTATATGAGTGTAGTTCTGCTGCGTGTTTCCGGTTTTGCGGGGAGACTGCAGATAGCGCTTCTTGCGCTTGTGGCGCTGGGGCTGCCGGGACTGCTCTGTGTGCTGTGGGACTGCGTATTCTATGTGGCGCCCTTGCTTTTCAGTGTGTGTTTGGTGTGGCTGTTGACGGCCGTTGTTCCCTTTTTCCGTGCAGCTCACTCATGAAGGCGCAGGATTATCCACAGCCCGTGCGGGAACTTATAGCCCGCCTGAAGCGCATGCCCGGTGTTGGTACACGTGGGGCAGAGCGGCATGCCCTCTGGTTTCTTCAGCATGGCCGGGCTGATGCCCGGGCTTTGGCCGCGGCTCTTACAGCTGCGGCGGATGAGGTGACGCCCTGTCCCCGCTGTGGCTTTTTTGCAAGTAATGGCGAGCTGTGCACGGCCTGTTCAGATCCTGCGAGAGATAGCTCGCTGCTTTGTGTGGTGGAACAGCCTACGGATGTTCTGCCCATAGAGCGCTGCGGTACGTTCCGTGGTTTGTACCACTGCCTTGGCGGTAAGATATCCGCTCTGGATAATGTGCTGCCGGAGGATTTAGCTGTGGCGCAGCTGCTGGAGCGCGTGCGCGAACTGCCCGGCTGTGAGGTTATTCTGGCCATCAGTAGTGATGTGGAGGGGGAAGTGACCGCTCTTTATCTTGCTGAGCAGCTGGCGGAGCTGAATTGCCGTGTTACCCGCTTGGCTCAGGGTATGCCTGCCGGAGCGGGGCTTAGCCAGGCGGATGCTATTACGCTTACCCGCGCATTTGAAGGCCGCAAGGGTATTTGATTCTTTGCCGATACGGGGTTAGATGTAGCGGCGGTCGCGGAAGACGTGCGCTTTTAGTGGGTCTGTAGCGGCCAGGTGCGTGAAGCCGATGGCGGGAGCATCCGCGGCATCCGGTGCTGGTGTCTCCGTGAGGCGGAGCATGGCGCGCATCATGAATGCTACTTGTTGTTTGCCGGCGCCACCTCGGCCCACAGTGGCAAGTTTTACGCAGGTGGGCGGGTATTCCATGATGGGGAGGTCGTATCGAGCGGCTGCCAGTACTGTGGCGGCGCGGGCGGAGCCCATGGTGATGGCTGTGCGGTGTGATTGCACATAGATGATGCCTTCAATGGCCAGCTCATCCGGGTGCCATTGCTCTATCAGTGAGCAGACCTTCTCATGAATGGCCAGCAGACAGCGGCTCTGCGGCAGCTTCTGGGGCAGAGAAAGCGTGCCGTACTCCAGCGCGGAGGCGTTGCGGTGGTCTCCTTCCAGTACCGCATACCCTGTGTTCCGTATGGCCGGATCTATGGAGAGAACTATCACTCTTGATTATTTGTGATTGGCATGTGCCAACCGATAATCAGTTCACGTATCCGCAGTAGGTCCAGAGGGTGGGGTCCAGCTCAGCTCGGGCGGCTTCTGCCACGGCCTGAGCCTGCTCCAGAGTTTCGGTGAGGGCAAAGAGGGTGGAACCACTGCCGCACATGAGCGCGGCACGCACACCGGGCTGGCCGAGCAGCCACATTTTGGAGAACCCGAGGACGGGGAACTTAGTGAACACAGCGCGTTCCAGCTCGTTTACAAACTTGATGCCGTCCACCATCTGGGCATTGTAATTCACACCCTTAATGCGGTGGGCGCCACGCAGCAGCTTGTAGGCGCTGGGGGTGGATACGGCAAACTGAGGCTTAATGAGCACGATGGGGCTGCGCCACTCTGCCAGCTCGGGGACAGGCTCCACGATTTCGCCACGGCCTGTGCAGCGGCTGATGACGGGGTTCAGGAAGAAGGGAACATCACTGCCGAGTGCGGAGGCCATCGTGTGCAGCTCCTCATCAGAATAACCGGTACCGATGATTTCATTGCAGGCGCGCAGCGTGATAGCGGCATCTGCTGAGCCACCGCCGAGGCCGGCGCCGTGAGGAATATTCTTGGTGAGCGTGATTTTCTGCTTGGCTTTGCGGCCATAGGCCTTCTCGAACTCACGCACGGCTTTCATGACGAGGTTGCTCTCATCCGTGGGTACTCCCGGAGTATCACAGAGCAGGGTGGTGGTGCGGGAGTTGTGGAAATCCAGCGTATCCACCAGGTCCAGACGTGCCATCAGTATGTCCACGTTGTGGTAGCCGTCATCACGCTTTCCCAGAACGCGTAGTGAGAGGTTGATTTTCGCCGGTGCCGTGTATGTGGTGCTCATGCCCCTAGTTTACACGAAAAGAGGCGCGGCGTCAATCATTCCGGCTGCCTCTTCCGGCCAAAATGACGTACAGATACCGCTTCCAACAGAAAAAAATGCAGAAAAAAGCACTTTTTTGTCAGATTAGACTTGCAAAAGGTGGCGAGGCGTTATATCCTCCGCTATGGCAGAAATTCAGCTTGGACTTACATTTGACGACGTGCTCCTGCTTCCTTGCCTGAGCACTATTCTTCCCGGCGAGGCCGATCCCTCTTCTCAACTGTGCGCGGGTTTCTCACTCCGCCTGCCCATTCTCTCTGCTCCGATGGATACGGTGACGGAGGTAGACATGGCCATCGCCATGGCTCGTGAGGGTGGTCTGGGTGTTATTCACCGCAACAACCGCATCGATGATCAGGCTACGATGGTGGCCAAGGTGAAGCGTTTCGAGAACGCCGTTATCACCAAGCCGCTCACTGTTACGAGCGACATGAGCCTGAGCCGCGTGAAGGGCATCATGCTGGAGAACGGTTTCTCCGGTCTGCCCGTGGTGGCTGAGGGTAACCTGCTGGTGGGTATCATCACCGGGCGTGATATGCGCGTGGTGGATGGCCATGACTTGGAGAAACTCACCGTGGCTGATGTGATGACCCCCATGACCCGCCTCATCACCGGTACTCCTTCCACCACTCAGGAGGAGGCCCGCAAGATTCTTTATTCCAACCGCATCGAGAAGCTGCCCCTCGTGGATGAGGCCGGCCGTCTCGTAGGTCTTATTACGGATACGGACATCCGCAAGCGTGAGGCTTTCCAAGAGTCCACTAAGGATGAACTTGGCCGTCTGCGTTGCGGTGCAGCCGTAGCCCCGGGCCCGGAGTTCATGGCTCGTGCTCAGGCTGTGGTGGATGCCGGCGCTGATGCTCTTTTCATTGATGCCGCTACCGGCCACACCAGCCGCGTGCTGCACGTGATTGAGAAGCTCAGCGAGCTCGGCAAGCCCGTGGTTGCCGGTAACGTGGTAACTCAGGACGGCGCCCGTGACCTCATCTCTGCCGGTGCCAGCGCCATTAAGGTGGGTGTGGGCCCCGGCTCCATCTGCACCACCCGTATCATCTCCGGTGTGGGTATGCCCCAGTTCACCGCTATTCAGGAGGTGGCCACCGTGGCTCGTCCTGCCGGTGTGACGGTGATTGCTGACGGCGGTATCCGCTACTCCGGTGATGCCGTGAAGGCTCTCGCCGCCGGTGCTGACCTCATCATGATGGGCGGCATGCTGGCTGGCTGTGAGGAAAGCCCCGGCGCTATCGTTCACTATCAGGGCCGTAACTTCAAGACCTACCGCGGCATGCGCTCTCTGGGCTCCATGCGTGCCGGCTCCGGTGACCGCTACGGCCAGAATGGCAGCGGTAAGATGGTGGCTGAAGGTGTGGAGGCTCGCGTGCCTTACAAGGGTATGCTGGCAGACGTTATCTTCCAGCTGGTGGGCGGCCTGCGCTCCGGTATGGGTTACCTCGGTGCCAAGAGCCTTCAGGAGCTGCGTGACCATGCTCGCTTTGTGCGCATCACTACCGGTGGTCTTCAGGAAAGCCACCCGCACGATGTCACCATCACTCAGGACCCCGGCAACTACAGCCGTTAATCCTGATAAAAATGAGGTATTTTTTGAGCCTGCTGCCTACTGGGCAGCAGGCTTTTTTTAGTGCTGGAAAATGAAGATAATAATTATATCCTAAGCGCTTTTTTTTGCTCGACCTGCATGAGCTTATCAGGTAGTATAAGAATATGGTGAAGAAACTTCTTATAGCGATGTGCGCGCTGGCATTTCCGGTGCTGGCAGCAGCTCCTCAGCGGGCTCCCCGTGAACTGCCCGGTGGATGGGTGTATGAATGGGGTGATGAGTTTAACGGCTCGCGCCTGAATACGAATAAGTGGAATTATGAGCTGGGCGTGGTGCGAAACCCCGGCGCTTCACAGGCTTACACACGTGATTGTGTGCGCGTGCGCAATGGGCGCTTGGTTATCACGTCACGTGCACGTGAAACGCGCAACTGCAATTACCGCGAGGGTTCGCAGCATTGGAATGAGCGAATCCGTACTCAGCCCTTTGCCAGTGGCTCCATTACCACGCGAGGTATTAGGAACTTTGAGGCGCCGGGCCGCTTGGAGTTCCGTGCCCGCATTCCTCGTGGCCGCGGTGTGTGGCCGGCTATTTGGACCATGCATGAGAATAAATATGGCTGGCCTGCCAATGGTGAGATTGATATTCTTGAGCACATCTCTCAGGAGCCGGATGTTTGCTACTCCATTTTCCGCTGGGGGCGCAATGGCACCAATGAGGAGCAGAAGGTGGTCCGTACCCGCAGAATCCCGAATTACAGCCGCGATTTCCACACCTATGTGCTGGAATGGGATGATCAGATTATGCGTATTCTCATCGATAATGAGGAGGTGGGCCGCGTGAATATAGCTGACGCTAATTATCCGGATGGCGGCAATCCGCTGCGTACTCCCTGTTACATCATTATCAACACCGCTATCGGTGGTGAGGGAACTTGGCCGGAGCGTGCCAACCCGGAGGATTATCCTGCCCGTTTTGAGATTGATTACGTGCGTTATTATACCAAGAAGTAACGCTCAGCTAGGCAGCGCCTGTTTTCAGGCGTGAATCCTGTGCAGATGGCCGATTACCTCGGAAGCTCTGATGGCTGTGGGGTAATCGGCCTTCATGTGTGCCGTGGCGGCGGCCTGTCCGCAGGCATAGGCAGCCAGCACAGCGGCACGAATAGGAGAGAGCCCTTGGGCTGCCAATGCGCCGATGACGCCGGCGAGCACATCTCCTTGGCCTCCATTGGCCATGTAGGGGCCGCCGGTAGTATTATACCAAGTTTCGTTGCCATCAGATATAATGCTGCGAGCCCCTTTCAACAGAAGAGTGCAGGGGGTGCGCTGCAGGAACTGCTCCACACAGGCGGCACGGCTGAGGTGTGCGGACGCCGGGAAGAGGCGGCGCATTTCACCGGGGTGCGGGGTGAGGATGCTGTTGGCCGGAAGCTCCCAGCCGTATTCTGCTGCCAAGTTCAGCCCATCCGCATCCATCACAAGAGGGACTCGGCAGCGGAGCAGTAAATCATGCAGGGTGCGTACCTCCGCCCCGCGTAGTTTCCCCAGCCCGGGGCCGATGACGACCGCTTGGGAGTTCTCTGTGGGTACTTCCGAGTAACTGCGCACGGGGGTAACCATCACTTCAGGCGCCACGCGAGCCGCGAGAATGGGGTAAATGTCCTCCTTGCAGTACAGGGCCACCAGCCCGGCTCCTGCAGCCACAGCAGCCTCGGCACAGAGCTGTGCCGCACCCGTGTAACCCACACTGCCGGCGATGATGTGTACTCTCCCGGCGCGGTTCTTGAAGCAGGAATAATCCCGCCTCGGCAGCCAGTTCAATACCTCAGCCGTGGAGATGTTTGCGGCGGAGTTCTCCGGCAGAGCAACTTCCGGGAGGGGAATGCCCAGCAAGCGCCCGGTGTAATTCTCCGCGCCATCAGCCAGCAGGCCGGGCTTGGCGCAGCCGATAGTGGCTGTTACATCTGCCGCCACGGCCTCGCCGAGGCGCTCTCCGGTATCGGCATTCAGGCCGGTGGGCACATCGATGGCGAGGGTTCGGCTGCGTGGGGAAGAGGCTCGCAGGGTATTCAGCTCATGCACCAGAGTGGCATACGGCTCACGCAGCGGGCCACAGGCTCCATTACCCAACAGACCATCGATGATGAGAAGCCCTTCCTGTGGCTGGGGGGCGCTGCAGCTTAGTTCATGCCCGGCCAGCAGAGCATATTGCTCTCGGCTCTCCGGTGAGAAATCCTTTGGTTCGCATACACTGCGCAGGGTGATGGGGCAGGAAAAGCGAGCTGCAAGCCCTAAGGCATCACCCGCGTTATTCCCTTTGCCTGCATAGACGACGACACGCTGCGGATTCAGCGCGCAGAACTCTGGCTCCTTTTGTACAGCCTGCCAAAGCCTTTCCACCACGGCGCTCATCAGAGCGGAAGACGTAATCTTTCCCTGAGCAAAGGTGGCTTGTTCTGCTTCTCGGATGATAGAACACGGGTGAATATGCATGGCGGGAGATAGGTGAAATTAGGATTTGCGGTGGCGCAGCAGAATGCGGAAAATGGCGAGGTAGGCGGCAGCAAAGAGGATGAGCTTGGCCGAGAGTGTGTACCAGCTGCCGGAGGGTATCAGCTCTGCTATACCCCAAGCGGTGAGGAAGAGAACAGGGGCCCACAGGTACCAGCCGGAGAAGGTGCGGGCGTAAAAGCGCAGGGGGCTCAGCCCCAGCGAGCGGTAGTGGATGAGGTTTAGCATGAGCAGCTGAATGGTGATGGAGAGGGCTGCCCATGCCGCCTGAGCGGCGATACCCCACCACAGACAGACGAAGTAACTCACGGCGATGAAGAGCGCGCTGTTGAAGGCGGTAATGGCCACGCGCTGCTTCAGGGCATCGCGCGCTTGACTGATTTGCCAGCCGAGGGCTTGAACGAGGCTGAACGTCTGCGGTATGATGAGAGCCAGGGCGATGAGCCAGCTGAGCTCGGCCTGAGCTCCCAGTTTTTCACCGACCCACAGGTGGAAGAACTCTCGCCCATAAAAGATGAGAGCCACAGCTACAGGCAGCAGTATGACCAGCTGCACACGCCCCAGCCTTGCCATAGCCTCTGTTTGTGTTGCGGGGCTGGCGCCACGTGTCACCATTCCTACCACGCGGGGAAGGAACAGCTGTGCCAAGCAGCCACCCAGCAGGAAGTAATTTGCATATATCTGCAGACCGCAAGTGTACACGGCGGCGGCATCCGTTCCCAGCGTGATGGCCACAAGGTAATTGCCGGTGCCGGCATTCAGTATGTTGATGAGCTGGTTCAGCAGCATCCACCATGAGAAGGTGAACAGGCTGTGGCACAGGGTACGATTCCAGCCGTGGCGGAGGTTGAGACGGGCTTTCAACCCGATGAAGCAGTACAGCATGTTCAGCGCCAGAGCCAGTATGCCGGTGCCGATGTTGAAGGCTACCAGCCCCACGCTTCTCCAGCCCCACTGCAGTACCATCCATGTGCCCACCGCATTCAGTATGCTTGCACCCACTGCAATGAGCCCCGGCACCGTGTACTTCTGCCGGCTGTCTGCAATGCCTGTCAGACTGCGGGCCGGGAACATCAGCGCGGCGTTTATCAGCGTCATCAGGTACAGCACGCGGTAGGTGCCCAGTTCGCCTGCTGTGAACTTCGGGAAGATGTCTCCCAAAAAGGGGTACAGAGCCAGCCCCAGCCCCAGCAGCAGCGCACCTCCTGCGGAGTACAGCAGCGTCAGCGTGCCCAGAAAGCGCGCTTCTCCTTCGCTGTCTCCCTTCGCGCGGTATTCGCTGAGGAACTTTGTGCTGGTGGTGCGCCCCAAATCGCTCAGGTACAGGCGCACCAAAAGCGTGCTTGCCAGCATGTACAGGCCATACTCCGCCGGGCCCAGAACTTTGAGGATATACGGCGTGAGCACCAGCGGCACGCCAATGCGCAGCCCCAGATTCACATAGTTCAGCACTGCTCCCGCCCGGATTTCGTTCATGCTCCCGCTTATCCTACCACATCCACCCCCATTCCCGCAAGCGTAAAGCACAGAAAAGCCGCTGCTCGGGGGAGCAGCGGCTTTTGAAAAGGCCTGTCAGCCTTCAGGCGGGAGTTACTCGCCCTCGGGGAGGCTGTAATCGATACCGGCAAGAGCCTGGTACAGGCGCCAGCGGCGAGCGATGTCGGCGGCTTCCATATCCAGAAGCTTGTCGAAGTTGGCCTTGTTGCTCTTGGCCAGCAGGCGGAAGCGGTTCTCAGCGAGGAGAGCTTCGCGCACGTCCTTCTTGGGCTTCTTGCTCTTGATGGTAAGGGGGTTCTTGCCCTCCTTAGCGCGGTCCGGGTTGAAGTTGTAGAGGAGCCAGCGGCCGCAGTCTACGGCATCCTTCTGGCGGTCCAGACCCTGGGCCATGTTGATGCCGTGGTTGATGCAGTGGCTGTAAGCGATGACGAGGGCGGGACCATCATATTCCTCAGCCTCCATGAGGGTGGTGAGGGCGTGCTGGTCATCGGAGCCCATGGCGATGGAGCCCACGTAGACGTTGCCGTAGGTCATGGCCATGTAGCCGAGGTCCTTCTTCACCTGGTCCTTACCGCGGGTGGCGAACTTGGCCACAGCGCCGCGCGGGGTGGACTTGGAGCACTGGCCACCGGTGTTGGAGTACACCTCAGTATCCAGCACAAGCACCTTCACGTTCTTACCGGAGGCAAGGATGTGGTCCAGACCACCGTAGCCGATGTCGTAGGACCAGCCGTCACCACCGAGAATCCATACGGACTTGCGTACGAGGTAATCAGCGTGAGCCTTCAGGGCGGCGAGGTCAGCGTTGTCACCGCAGGCAGCCTTGATGGCGGCTACTGTGGCGCGAGCGTTGGCGATGTCAGCCTCAGTCTTCTGGGGATTAGCCATGATTTCCTGGATGAGCTCGGCACCGATGGTGGGAGCAGCGGCCTGCAGAAGCTCAATAGCGAACTGCTGCTTCTTGTCCAGAGATACGCGGAAGCCAAGACCGAACTGGGCGTTATCCTCGAAGAGGCTGTTACACCAAGCCGGGCCGCGGCCGTCGGCATCATGTGTCCAGGGGGTGGTGGGAAGGTTGCCGCCGTAAATGGAGGAGCAACCGGTAGCGTTAGCCACCACGAGGCGGTTACCGAAGAGCTGGCTGAGCAGCTTCACGTACGGAGTCTCACCGCAGCCTGCGCAAGCGCCGGAGAACTCAAACAGCGGGCGGAGCAGCTGAGCGTCCTTCACCTTGGAGTTGTCGGTCACGGTGCGGTCATTGTCAGGCAGCTTCTCGAAGAACTTCCAGTTCTCGCTTTCGGGCTTCAGAGCGGTTTCTGCCGGAGTCATGGTCAGAGATGCCGTGGGGCACACGCGGGAGCAGAGCGTACAACCGGTACAGTCAGAGGCGGATACCTGAATGACGTACTTCATGCCGGCCCAGTCCTTGTGCATCTTGCTGGCGTCAGCCGTCTTAAAGGACTCAGGAGCGCCTTCGAGGTCAGCCGGGGCAATCATCTTGGCGCGGATAGCAGCGTGCGGGCAAACCATGGTGCACTTACCGCACTGGATACAGGCCTTGCTGGTTTCGGTCTTCTCAGGATTCCAGACGGGGATTTCCAGGGCGAGGTCACGCTTCTCGTACTGAGTGGTGCCGCTGGGGAAGGTGCCGTCATCCGGCATCTCGCTCACGGTGACGGAGTTACCGTTACCGGTGACAATCTTGCCGAGCACGTTGCGCACGAAGGCGGGCGGGTTGCCGGCGAGGGCATCCGGGATATCGTGGCCGGTGATGGTGGTGCCGAGGGGTACCTCGTGAAGGTTAGCGAGGGAGGCATCCACAGCGGCGATGTTCTTGGCCACCACTTCTTCACCCTTCTTGCCGTAGGTCTTCTTAATGGCTTCCTTAATGTAGCCGAGAGCCTCCTCAGCGGGAATGACGCCGGCGAGATTGAAGAAGCAGGTCTGCATGATCATATTGATGCGGCCGCCCATGCCGGTGGACTTGGCCACCTTAAAGGCGTCGATGCAGTATACCTTGATGTTCTTGTCCAGAATCTGCTGCTGCATGCGGGCGGGCAGGCTGTCCCACACCTTCTCAGGAGCCACGGCGGTGTTGATGAGGAAGGTGGCGTTCTGGGCGGCATTCTTCAGGAAGTCAAACAGATTCAGCAGGCTCGGCTGGTGCAGAGCGATGAAGTTTGCATTCGTGATGAGGTAGGTGCTGTGAATCGGTGTGGTACCGAAGCGCAGGTGGGATACGGTGGAGGAGCCGGACTTCTTGGAGTCGTACTCGAAGTAACCCTGCACGTACAGGTCCGTGTGCTTGCCGATAATCTTAATAGCGTCCTTGTTAGCACCCACGGTACCATCGGAACCGAGACCGTAGAACATGCAGCGGGTCACGGTGTCGGGCTCGGTGGAGAAGGACGGGTCGTAAGCAATGCTCTTGCCGGTCACGTCGTCCTCAATACCGACGGAGAAGCCGGTCATGGGCTCGGGCTTGGCGAGCTCGTCGAACACACCCTTCACCATGGCGGGGGTGAACTCCTTGGAGCCCAGACCATAGCGGCCACCCACAACCTTGGGCATGGCGTAGGGAAGGGTGCCTGCTACCTGAGCGTCAGCCAGGGTCTGCACCACGTCCTGCAGGAGGGGCTCACCCAAGCTGCCGGGTTCCTTTGTGCGGTCCAGAACGGCAATCTTCTGCACGGTCTTGGGCAGAGCGGCAATCACGTCTGCAGCCGGGAAGGGGCGGTACATGCGAATCTTCAGCACGCCTACGTCCTCACCCATGGCGGTCACGGCCTCAAGAGCAGCCTCGGCACCGGAGCCCATCATGATGATAACGCGGGTGGCGTTCGGGCAGCCGATGTATTCCACCACATCGTAGTAGCGGCCGGTGAGGTCGCCGAACTTCTTCATGGCGCCCTTCACGATGGCGGGTACGGCGTCATAGTACTTGTTCACCGTTTCACGGCCCTGGAAGTATACGTCCGGGTTCTGAGCGGTACCGCGGATGACGGGAGCGTCCGGAGTAAGACCACGGGCGTGGAAGGCGTCCACCCACTTCTGGTCAATCATGGCGCGCAGCGTGTCGTCCGTGATGTCAGCAATCTTGCCCACCTCGTGGGAGGTGCGGAAGCCGTCAAAGAAGTTGATGAAGGGCACGCGGCTCTCCAGCGTGGCAGCGTGAGCGATGGCGGCCATATCCGGAGCTTCCTGAGTGCTGGCGCCGCAGAGCATAGCGAAGCCGGTGGAGCGGCAGCTCATCACGTCGCTGTGGTCACCGAAAATGGAAAGACCCTGAGCGGCCAGTGCACGGGCGGCGATGTGGAATACGCAGGGAGTGAGCTCACCGGCGATTTTGAACATGTTCGGAATCATCAGGAGCAGACCCTGAGAAGCCGTGAAGGTGGTGGCGAGGGAGCCTGTCTGCAGGGCACCGTGTACGGCACCGGCAGCACCGGCCTCACTTTCCATCTCTACGATGCTGGGGACCGTCCCCCAGAGGTTCTTGCGGTCTACGGCCGTCCACGTCTCTGCCGATTCACCCATCGGAGAGGACGGGGTGATGGGGTAGATGGCGGCTACTTCTGAACAACGGTACGCTACGGAGGCGACGGCCTCATTAGCGTCAATGGTGCTGTATGTAGTGCTCATAATGGTTATTTTATATGTGAAAATTGTGTGTTGCACACTCGTGACCCCGGCTGCGCAGAGCGCAGTGAGTTCTCACTACAGCTATCATACACCCATCCGCCCCCCGAATCAACCCAAAAAGGCAGCATCAGCCGCATTTTTTTTGCGGAATGACGCCAAAATTTCGTGATGAACTGCGTGTTTCTACCTGCTGATATTCGCCTGCCAATGATGTTATTTTGTGTTTTTGCGTGTGAGAAGAGGTGTTATAAGTGCCGAATAACAGTATTTTTTAATCATAAATGAATTGTTTACGTTTGCCAAAGCGGGAAAAGTGTGCTATAATCGGGCCATGGCGAATACTGAAAGCTTTACTGCAAAGATGGCAGCCACCCTCGGGCTGGATGAGCAGATGATTGTGCCTTACGGCCGCGACAAGGCCAAGGTGAGTCTGCAGGTGCTCCGTGAGCGTCCTCGCAAGGGCAAGCTTGTGCTGGTGAGTGCGCTGACGCCCACTCCCGCCGGTGAGGGTAAGACGACGGTGTCCATCGGGTTGGCCCAGGGCCTGAAAGCGAACGGCAAGAGCGTGTGCCTTGCGCTGCGTGAGCCGAGCATGGGGCCGGTGTTCGGCCGTAAGGGCGGCGCAACGGGTGGCGGTGCTTCCAGCATTACTCCCGGTGAGAGTATCAACCTGTGCTTCAATGGTGACTTCCCCGCTATCACTTCCGCCAACAATCTGCTGGCAGCTGTGATTGACAATGCCCTTTTCTACAAGACGACGCGTCTGGACCAGAATAAGGTGCTCTGGAAGCGCGTGATTGACATGAATGACCGCTCCCTGCGCAACATCGTGGTGGGCCTTAACAAGAACGGTGTGCCGCGTGAGGAGGGCTTCAACATTACTCCTGCTTCCGAAATCATGGCCTGCTTCTGCTTGGCTGAGGATTTGGAGGACCTTCGCCGCCGTATTGATAACATCGTGGTAGGTTTCACCGCTGAGGATGAAGCTGTGTATGCCCGTGAGTTCGGCGTGACGGATTCCCTGCTGGCCATTCTGCGTGAGGCTATTAATCCGAACCTTGTGCAGTCTCTGGAGGGTGTGCCCGCCTTCGTGCATGGTGGTCCCTTCGCTAACATTGCTCACGGCTGTAACTCCGTTATCGCCACGAAGATGGCTCTGGCCTGCGCTGATTACGCAGTGACCGAGGCCGGCTTCGCCTTTGACTTGGGCGCCGAGAAGTTCTTGGACATTAAGTGCCGCCAGAGCGGTCTGTCCCCGGATGCCATTGTCATCGTTGCTACCATTCGTGCTCTGAAGATGCATGGTGGCGTGGCTAAGACGGAGCTGGATCCGCCTAATGCTGATGCCGTGCGTCGTGGTCTGGCTAACCTGCAGGCTCACATTGAGAGCGCTAAGCTGTACAACCGCCCTGTGACAGTGGCTATCAACCTCTTCGAGGCTTTCGACACGGAAGAGGAAATCGCTGCTGTGAAGGAGCTTTGCGCCCAGATGGGTGTGGGCTGCGCCGTGGCTAATGTATTCGGCA
Source organism: Akkermansia sp. (assembly GCA_045653545.1). Lineage (GTDB taxonomy): Bacteria > Verrucomicrobiota > Verrucomicrobiia > Verrucomicrobiales > Akkermansiaceae > Akkermansia. The sequence continues at coordinate 92,056 of JAZOMC010000039.1, read as the reverse complement.
AGGGTGGTGAAGGTGCCCGTGAGCTGGCCGCCATCGTGGCTGAGAGCATGGAAGGTCCCGCTCCTGAGCCCTTTAAGTGCTTGTACGAGCTGGATATCCCTGTGGAGGAGCGTATGGCTACCATCGCCCGCAAGGTTTACGGCGCTGATGGCGTGGTGCTGACGAAGGCCGCTCAGAAGAAGCTGGCTCTCATGGCTGCCAATGGCCTGACTGACCTGCCTATCTGCATGGCTAAGACTCAGAACTCCCTTTCTGACAACGCCACGCTGCCGGGCCGCCCCACCGGGTTCACCATCACGGTGCGTGACTTCGAAATCGCTAATGGTGCCGGTTTCCTTGTGGCTCTTTGCGGTGATATCATGCGTATGCCCGCTCTGCCCAAGGTGCCTTCCGCCTGCGCTATTAAGGTGGACGCTGATGGTAACATCAGCGGCATGAAGGGCTAATCACACTCTTTTTAGTATAAAGAAAGGGCCGCAGCGGGGTTGGCTGCGCCGCTTTCCGTTTTTTGGTATTTAGATATAAAGGGTGCGGGGGCGTGTGCCCGGAGCATCAAAGGAGGTGATGACTTCTGCCGGGGCGTGGTGGCGGAGGTCTACCAAGCGGATGGCGCCACGCGGACAGGCTTGCTGGCAGGCGGTTTGCGGGAGCTCCTCGCTTTTGTTGCGGCGGTGCGCATTCAGGCGCTGGACGCAGTATGTGCATTTTTCCATAACGCCGCGGGTGCGTACGCTGACCTGCGGGTTGGTGGGGGTGCGGGTGGACGCCTGCGCTTGGCGGGAGTAATCCCGGTAATTAAAGTGGCGGGCTTCGTACGGGCAGGCGGCGGAGCAGTAGCGGGTGCCCCAGCAGCGCGGGTATACCATGGCATTCAGGCCTTCATCGGTATGCACGGTGGCATGTACGGGGCAGACGGCTTCACATGGGGCGTTTTCGCACTGCCGACAGGCGGACGGCAAGTAATGCAGGCTGCCGTCGCTGCTGCGATAGCGCTTGATGTTCAGCCATTGCAGGTCGCGGTGGTTCGCTATTTCTTCTGGTCCAACGGTGGGGATGTTGTTTTCAGCCCGGCAGGCGAGAGTGCAGGCACCGCAGCCATCACAGAGGGAGGTGTCGATGATGAGCGCCCACTGCGGAACGGAGGTGTCTTCCGGCCGGGGAGCCGGGCCGGTGCTGCGCGGAGGAAGGGGAGACGCCGGGCTGTGGGGAAGTGAGGGTTCGATTCCCACTTGGGTGGGATTGGCTCCTACTGTGGCCGCGCTGAGGGGGAGGCAGATTCTCTGCAGGCCGGGTATGCCAAAGGTGGGCAGGGTGTGCCCGTTCACTTGGACACTACAGGTGGTGTCTGCCGCTGCGGGGATGAAGGCTTCCGCCGTTCCGGTGAAGCCGCTGAGCGGGAAGCGGGTTTCTTTCAGCCACGGGTTATGGGAGAAGCGACCATCGGCAAAGAAGGGGTGCAGGTACAGCGCCGGGGTATCAGCCGCGGGCTCTGCTGTGGGAATTGCCTCGGGCTTGGGCGCGCGCTCTGTGGCAAAGCCGCGCCGGAGCAGGGGCTCGGCATCCGGGATGAGGTTCAGAAGAACTTGGCGAATGGGGGAGCTGTCTTCCCGCCCGATGAGGGGGAGTTCCGTCCTGTGCAGCAGGCTGTGCAGCGCTTCAGCCTCAGATACCGCAGGTACTAGTGGCAGGGTGACGGGCTGGCGCAGGCAGAGGTTACCATAAGCATCCGCCTCGGCTCCCCATTCTTCCAGAAAGTGCGTTTGCGGTACTGTGTAGCGGCAAAGTCCTGCGGTGATATCCGGCGCCGTGGAGCAGAAGCGTATCGTTTCCGCCCGGCAATGGCGCAGGGCTTCTGCAAACTCCGGGTGCAGTGCGGCGGGGTCTGCCGGGGTGAAGATGAAGAGCACGTCCAACTCCGGGAGTGCGGCGGTGAGCTCGGTGAGCGTTCCGTGGCCGGTAGGATAACGCAGGGCAGGGCCGAGGGCGCGGGTAATGAGGGCGTCCAGCTCTGGGAAGGTAGAGTGGCGCGGCTCGGCTATGGAGTCATATTCGTAAAAGGCGGCGCCGCTGAACTGCCTGAGTTCTTCTACCTGAGCGGCTCGCAGAGCGCTGTACCCCGCTGGGAAGAGGAAGGCGACTTTTCGGCCATTGCGAAGGGCTGTTCCCCATGCGCGGAAGGCTCCTTGCATACCCTGAGCGGGGTAAGGGTTGCCGTTGAAGGTGGGAGTGGTGCGCGCGGGGCTGTATAAATCCGTCAGCGAGGCCTGAGCAAAAGCGGGAAGTCCGGGATGCTGCGCGGCGTAATGTGGGTTTGGCTGCAGCATGGTCGGCAGGCCGCCGTGGCAAACTGCCAGCATGGGCACAGCCCCGCCTGCCCACGGCATGGACGTGGCAAAACAGGTGGCCTCGCCGGGCAGCTGCCATTCCGGGCAGGATTCCGGCTCAATGGCATATTGCTGCGCTCTTCTGCACGCAGGCAGGGCCGTCAGAGCCAGAGCTCCTAATCCTTTCAGGAAGCTGCGGCGCGTTATAACCTGCCTGTTTGACTGCTGCATGGGGCTTATTATAGCGCATTACGGCGCGATTGACAAATGGAATCTGCGATATTCCGCTTGACAGTGGGCGGTTGAACAGGCACAATAGCGGCATGAAGTCACGTGTGATAATACCGCTGGAGGAGTTCCCGGAGGAAGGTCTGGTGCTGGAGGGTGAGGCTGATGGCTCTCTCTTCGGTACGGATGAAACCGGTGCTCCGAGTGTGGGTCCTCTTTCCTATAGCTTGGAAGCTCAGCTGTATGAGACGGAGCTGGTGGTGCGTGGTAGTATCTCCGCCCCGTTCCGTTTGCGCTGTGACCGCTGCCTGCGTGAATTTGAGTATACCGTGCAGATTGATGAGCTGACTATTTCATGTGATGTGAAGGGTAAAGCTGAGGCGGATGTGACTGAAGAACTGCGCGAAGAGGTCCTTCTGGAGCTCCCCGGATACCCAAAATGTGAGATTTCAGGCCTTGAATGTGAAATAAATGACACATTTTGTGATTTTAGGCTGGACAAAGACCCCCAATCGGGTGTAAACTCGGCCACCCCGAGTGGCAAGAGCGTCTGGGATGCCTTAGATGATTTTCCTCAAAAGTGACGCACTGGCCCCACTCTCACTCACAGTAAATCTTAACCAGAATATAGAACTATGGCAGCTCCGAAACGCAGAACGTCCAAGATGAAGCAGCGCTCCCGCCTGGCCGCTCAGGCCTGGAAGGCCCCCAAACTCGGCAAGTGCCCCAAGTGCGGTGCAGCCGTTCCCGGTCACACTGCCTGTGGCCAGTGCGGTACCTACAAGACCCAGAGTGGGGCTGAGGTTATCGTGAAGCTTGTGGACTAATTTGTCCGCTCGCGATAAGAACCCCTGCTTAAATAAAAAACTTCAATCGCCCTGCAGTTGTGACTGTAGGGCGGTTTTTGTGTTGACATCATATGAAAATGGTGTTAGAGTACGGACAAACATTCTACGAACACGCGTATGAAATTAGCGATTGATGCGATGGGTGGCGATGCTGCACCCGGTGTGAATGTGGACGGCGCCGTGCAGGCACTGTCCCATATGGATTTTCTTAAGAAGTTGTATCTTGTTGGTGATGAGAACGTTCTGAAGGCTCAGTGTGACGCCGCCGGAATCGGCTCAAACAGCAAGCTGGAGATTGTTCATGCTCCCGAGGTGGTGGGTATGGATGAGAGCGGCCTTGCTGCCGTACGCCAGAAGAAGAACTCTTCTATGAGCATTTCCGTGGATTTGGTAAAGAAGGGTGAGGCAGATGCTGTGCTTTCAGCCGGTAACACAGGTGCCGCTGTGGCCGCCAGCACGATTAAGCTGCGTTTGCTTGATGGTGTGGAACGCGCCGGTATCGTTTCCCCTCTGCCTAGCATTCATGGATACGTGCTGGTGAGTGACACCGGTGCTAATCCTGATGCTAAGCCCCGCCACTTGGTGGGTTATGCCGTGATGTCCGCTATGATGGCTCGCTACGTGTATAACCGCGAGGTGCCGAATGTGGGCGTGATGAGCAATGGCACGGAGGATTGCAAGGGTAGTGAGTTCTCTCTGAAGACTTTTGCCCTGCTGAAGGCCCTTTCTGACCGCGGTATGCTGCCCTTTAACTTCACCGGCAACTGCGAGGGGCATGACCTCTTTGAGACGGAACTGGACGTGGCTGTGACGGATGGCTTCACCGGTAATATTCTTCTGAAGAGCGTGGAGGCTACGGCACATGCTTACACGAATTGGATTAAGTCCGGTATTATGGCCAGCACGATGGCTAAGCTGGGCGCTCTCTGCATGCGCTCCGTGTTTAAGACCCTCAAGAGCCGCATGAGTGCTGATGCCATCGGCGGATGTCCGCTCATGGGTGTGAACGGTGTGTCTATCATTGCGCACGGTTCCGCTAATGCTACTGCTATTCTGAATGCTTGCCGCATGGCTGCCAGCATGGTGCGCAACAGCGTGAATGACCGTATCATCGAGACGATGGCCAAGATTAACCCCGTGCTGAAGGAGCTGGAGGCTTGAGGCAGGGCTGATTCCCTTAATTGAAAAAACGAGAGCCGGGCAGAACTACTGCCCGGCTCCTATTTTTTTCTGGAAAATGCTTGTTGGTTATTAGCGGATGATGGGGCGGCCTTCGGTATCCGTGAATGAACCGAAAATGATGCGGATAATGTCAATTACCTGCCAGATGCCGAAACAGCCTGCTGTGATAAGCTGCAGGATACCTGTAAACCATTTTCCGGCGTAGAAGCGGTGCAGACCGCATATGCCGAAAAGAATGAAGAAAGAGAGCAGGAGAGTAGCCGTACGGCTGCAGGGTGAAATGGTGTTTTGCATGTGTTTTTAGGGGTTGGTGATGATTATCTGGCAAGTACAGCGGGGATACCGCTGTTACCGCAGGCAGAGATGGGACGAATGGCTATACGATCAGCTGAACCGATGAGGCTTGCTGGAAGGGTGACTCTGTTCTGACTGCCGGGGAGTATGCAGACCGTATACCAAGTGCTGCCGTCACCTGCCTGAATAACCCACTTGCGGGCAGCAGTGTCCGCGGGTGCCCATGCGAGGCGGACGGTGTTGCCGCGGTTCTGTGCTTGGGCGGTGGGGCGGCCGGGGCGTACATTACCACACCAAGGCATGGCCGGTGGTACGGCGTATGTGGTGTAGCGGCGTGCAAGGTAATTCTGGATGCCACCGGCGTTGTTACCGATGGAGCGCCAGCTCCAGAAGAGCTGGCCGGCACTCTGGCGAGCAAGGCGGCGGGAATAGTCTATCTGGGCATCAATTTCTGAGGCGGGGCGGCCGGGGTCCTCACGGCTGTTGATGCGTGCGGAGGCGATACCCGGCCAGACGGGGCGGCCGGGATTGATGCCGGCCCACCAGCGCATGAGAGCGGTGAAGCTCTGATCACTGTCAATACGCCAATACAGCTGGGGTGCGAGGTAATCCACCCATCCACGGGAGAGCCACTTGCGGGCGTCGCAGGCGAGGTGCTCGTATGCATTCACTCCGGCCTGCACACCGGAGGGGTAGCCGGGCTGCCAGATGCCGAATGGGCTGATGCCCACGCGCACCCAAGGTTTGAGCTGCTTTACGCTGGAGTATAGGCGCTGAACGAAAGCATCAATGGCGGCACGACGCTGAGCCGGGCTGCGGCCATCGCGTACGTTATGATGAGGGGGATAGGGGTAGAAGTAGTCATCCAGATGCACGCCGTCGATATCATACCGGCGAACGACATCCATGATGACGTTCAGCACGTGCTGCTGGGCAGCATTGCTGGAGGGATTCAGAATAGTGGTGGAGCCAGCCTGCATAAGCAGGCTGGGATTCCTGCGGGAGATGTGGTTCCGGCCGACGGGGCGTCCGCTGATGGTGGCACGGAAGGGGTTGAACCAAGCGTGGAGTTCCAGCCCGCGCTTATGTGCCTCCGTAATAGCGAAGGCGAGGGGGTCATAGCCGGGGTTGACACCGGGGCCGCTCAGCCATGCACTCCAAGGCTCTAGGTTGGATTGATAGAAGGCATCACCATTCGGGCGGATTTGCAGGATGATGGCGTTCAGTTTTAACTGAACGGCCTTGTTCAGGATGGTGAGAAGCTCTTGTTTTTGTTGGGCTGCGGAGAGGCCGGCACGGGAGGGCCAGTCCAGATTGTACACAGTGGAAACCCATACGGCGCGGAACTCACGGGGCGGCTCCGGTGCATTTTCATTCACCTGCTGCCATGCCTGAGCGAGGCTTATCGTGGTAAGGAGTAGTATGAGCTGCAGCAACTTCTTCATGCCCCGCATAGTACTATAGCTCAGCGGGATTGGCAAGTTTGTTCTCTGCCATGTTGTTAAATGAGCTCAGCCTCTTATTTTCTTGCGAGGCGAAGGAGGGCGCGGTACGCTTCCGGGTGATTCAGCGCGGCGGCTTTTCGGTACCAGTAAGCAGCCAGTTCTGCACTGCGCGGGGCGCCAACACCCTGCTCAAAACATTCGCCGAGGCGGTAGGTGGCAGCGGAGTGACCGCAGAGTGCGGCCCGCTCTAGGCAGGATACACCGCCGGAGGGATCTTTTCTGCAGCCGATGCCCTTCAGGTAGCATTTGCCGAGCTGGTAGAGGGCATCCGGAGCACCGCTGCGGGCGGCCTGGTCAAAGAGGGCTACCGCGGCTTCATAATCCCGCGCGCAGCCGCGGCCTCGCATCAGGCGTTTGGCTTGCTGGATACAGTCAGCAGGGCTGATAGGTGCTTCGTGTGACATGCGGAAGACTCCGGCTCAGGGGGTGGGAAGAAGGTCAGGGAGAGTTTTGATATATTCGGTGATGCCGTTAAGAATCATCTGCACGGAGAGCAGCACGAGGATAGTACCCATGAGGCGGGTGAGGGCTGTGGTGCCTTTTTCACCCAGCAGGGTCAGTATTTTCCCGGAAAGACAGAGCAGGGCGGCTGTGATGAACCACGCCAGAAGAATGGAGATAATGCCTTCCAGTTTCTCCGAGGGTGTGGTGCACATAGCAGCCTGCATCATCACGACGGATATGGCGGCCGGTCCTACAATAAGAGGGACTGTAACCGGTACAATGAAAATTTCCGTGCTGCTCAGGTTCATGTGCGGGCTCCGCTTGGTGGGAAACACCATGCCGATGGCAATGATGAAGAGCATGATGCCGCCACTGAGGTTTAGCGAACTGGTGGAGATGCCCATCCATCCCAATATCACCTTGCCCAGAAAGAAGAAAAAGAGCAGCAATATCAGCACGAAAAACAGTTCTCGGAGTAAAACGTGTTTGCGGCGTTTTTCTGGCAGCTGAAGCAGGAGGCTCTGCACCATCGGGGCGGTGCCGGCGGGATCCAGCACGAGAAACAGGGTGCCGGCGGCGGCGATAATGTGTTCCCAGCTCATGGCGAGTATTCGGGTGAATTAGAATTCCTTGTGTGCGAAAATCCAAGCGGAGATGAGGAGGTGCATCAGCATGTATGCCAGTGCAATGAGTGCAAGGCTGCCAATCATGGCCCAGCTGAGAGCCACTCCGGAGGTGGCTGTATCAGCCACGGAGAATAAGCTGAAATCAGGCAGCAGCAGGCTTACAATCTGCTGCGTGTGTTGCATGACCGGGCTTGTGCCTTCAGTGCCGGCTGCGCTGATGACACCGAAGAGCTGCCCCTGAAACATGCCGATGAAATAGGCTCCAAGACCGAAAATCATGCTCACGATGGTACCGCTGGTGAAGCAGGAGAAGAGTAGGGTGATGGTGGTCAGTACGCCATAGCCAAGGAACATAGCAATGATAGCCCTCTGGGTATCCCAAGTGTTACCAGCGGCGTGGATTTGTTCCAGATACGGCCCCATCTCAGAGGCCGGTATTCCTTTGTGCTGCAGTAAAATGCGCATCTCCTCCACGAGGGTGCCCTCACGCAGCCATAATACCGCGCTCATCAGGCCATCCATTACCAGCAGCATCACCAGCAGGAGCAGCATGACGCCGGCTGCCTTGCCGGCCAGATAATCAAAGCGGGGTACCGGTTTGCAAAGAATGGTGTAAAGAATGCGGTCTTCTGTGTCTCGCGGAATAAGCAGGGCAGTGGCCCCCACGCAGAAGATGAGACCGAAAATTTGCATGCAGCCTATGGCTACATCTTTGATAAGCTGCAGTTGTTCTATGCCCCGGAACTCCACACCGAGCTTCCCTTGATACGGGAGAAACTGCAGAGCCATGAAGCCGATGCCGAATACTGCCAGCACCAGAAAGAGGCGCATGCGTACCAATTGGGTAAACGTGACGCCCGCTACTGCGGCTACGCGAGCGGGCGTTCGTACCAGGCTGCTCCGGGCTTCGGCCATGGCGTTCCTGTGGGCTTAAGTTATTTACGAGGGGCGCTTTCGCCAGCCTCAATCAGGTTCCAGAAGGAACGGCTGGCACCCAATGCATGGTCCTCATTACCACCCATGTTCGCGCGGAACATGAAGTCCTTCAGGGAATCTGCGTGCAGTACTCGCTGCACGATGACTGAAGCGTTCTCGATGGTGAAATAGATACGATAATCCTTTGAACGATAGCGGAAGATGCGGCGGCCGTCACGCTCGACGACACCAAAGGCGGGGTCTTCCTTCTTACCGGTGAGAAAATCCTCATCAACCCGGAAACCGGAGATTAGCTCCAGCTGCTCCAGGGTAGGAATGGCCGAGACTTCGCTCGCGCTGATTTCATTGAATACGATTTGATGCATCAGCTGGAGTTTAGTCTAAAAACGGGCGTTTGGCAAGTCTTAAATTTGCCTTCTTTTCTATATTTACGGATAAAAAAAGCCGGGCAGTGGTGCTGCCCGGCATGAAAATATAGTGGGAAAAAGTGAATCAGTTCTGTCTGGAGGAGCGGCTGGCGCGGTTAGCCTGCTCATGCTCGCGGAGGATTTCCTGCCACTCCAGAATGATGCGGCCATGACCCTGCTGGATGACTTTGCCTTGGTTATCCACAATGATAGCAGAGGGGTAGGCACTGGGGGGCTGGTAGCCGGGAACATTTGCTACAGCTGAGGGCATGGCAGCGGGGAAGCGTACCTGATGCTCGCGGACATAGTTCTTGGCATCTGCTTCCGAGCGGTCTCCGGAGACAAGAATAATCTCCACCTTTTTGCGGCGCAGCTTGCGGTACTCTGCTACAATCTGCGGCATGAGGGCGCGGCAGGGGCCACACCAGCTGGCAGAGTGCAGGAAGATGTAGTAGCGAGTATTCTTTGCGGGGCGGCCACTGATGAAGTCTACCTCGCTAAGGGCTTCTGCCACAGTGGGAGTCTCCGGCTCTGCGTCGTCGCCTTCATCATTCCCCGGGATTTCTACATCCGGGGCGTCCTTGATGGTGTGATTTCTCCACTGCATGACGGAAGCACCATGCTGGCTGGTTATCACGTTGCCGTCAGCATCCATGAATATGGCCCACGGGATGCCGGGGGTCTGAGGCATATTCGGCAGCTGAGGCATTTTATCCTTAGCGATGACGGGGAAGTTACCGTTGTTGCTGGTTACGAACTGCACGGCCTGTTCAGCGGTGTTATCCTGACTGTGGAGAATGAGCTCCACCTGACCGCTGCGGCGAATATTGGCATATTCTGCGGCGATGCGGGGCATTTCGTTGCGGCAGGGACCGCACCAGCTGGCAGAACGGAGGATGATGAAGAACTTAGCGTTCAGATTCGGACGGGCGCTGGTGAGGTATTGAGCATTCTTCAGGGCTGTGGCCACAACGGAAAGCTCTTGTGCGGGAGCTTCATCCTGAGCTGCGGTGTTGCGTTCGCCACGGCGAGTATTCTGGCGAGAGGAACTCTGACGGGTTGTGCTCTGACGAGTGGCACTCTGGCGGGTGGCCTGACGAGCACCTGTACGAGCGGTGCGGCTCGTCTGGCGGGTGGCCGTAGCTTCATCCGCGGCTGCTGCCTGCGGAGCGGCCCAGCTGCTGATGCCCAGGAGTAGGGCAAAAAGAAGGAGTGTGTGTTTCATGACATCACCATGCTAGCATATGTATATAGTATGTCAATCGTAAAAAGGGATTTCATGCCTTAAAAGTCGGAATAACAAACATATGGGCACAAAAAAGCGGAATGCCGGGTAAGGGCTTCCGCTTTTTTCCGTCTTCTATGTGTTGTACATGAAGAAGGCAATCAAAGTGCCGAGGGGAGGGATTCCCCCCGGGGGTAGTCGTATGTAGTAGTGACACCGGAACGGCGCTTTGTGTTGAATGAAATTGTAAAAAAATTAATTTTCCTCGAAGGTGAGGCTTTTTTGCCAGCCGTCACGGGGGGTATGAGTATTCGGGAAGATGGCGCGGGCTACATCCCGGAAGGCTTTGGGGTTTGGCAGGGATGGGCTGTAGTGCGTAAGCCAGAGCTCTTTTACACCGCCGGCCTGAGTGGCCAGCGTGGCAGCCTCGGAGAAGAGCATGTGCTTGTTTTCCTTAGCCTTGGGGAGATTTTCATCCTCTCCGTACATGCCTTCGCAAATGAAGAGGTCAGAGTCCGCCGCGGCGGTGGCTATGGCGGGCACGGGGCGGGAATCCGTGCAGTAGGTGAGTTTGAGGCCACGGCGGGGCGGGCCGAGCACCATATCGGGTGTGAACGTTTTTCCGTCGTGCTCAATGGTTTCACCTTTCTGGAGGCGTTTCCAGTATTCCAGCGGGATATTCTGTTCCTTAGCACGTGCTGCGTCAAACTTACCGCCGCGGGGCAGGGTGAAGCTGTACCCATAACAGGGCATGCCGTGCTGCACGGCAAAGGCGCGGATGTCACACTCCATGAAGTACATCAGCTCATCATCATATTCCAGCTCGCTGACATGTACTTCAAACGGAAGACTGGTCGCAATGATGCGCAGGCCGTTCACTGCTCGCTCCGTTCCCACCGGGCCAATGATGGAGACGGGTTCGGTGCGCCCCATGTTACCCATGGTGAGCAGAAGGCCGGGAAGGCCGCTGATATGGTCTGCATGCAAGTGGGTGATGAGGATTTTATCCACGGGCTTGAGGCTCATGCCGGCATCCTGCGCGGCTATCTGAGTGCCTTCACCGCAATCCACCAGAACAGAATGCCCCTTATACCGCACCATTAGTGAGGTGAGCCAACGATTATTCAGGGGCTGGGTACCACCGGTTCCTAGCAGGCAGATGTCTAACATATATTTGAGGCTGCCCTGAGCCGCTCATTCCGGTCGGCTCAGGGCATACAGAATGGAATTATTCGCCCTTGAGGATGGCGAGGCGTGCGGAATCAAGCTGCTCCCAGGGAAGGTCCGCCTTCGTGAAGTGGCCATAGTTCGTGGAACGAGCGAAGATGGGATTGCGGAGGCCCAGTACTCTCTCCATGTCAGCAGGCTTGAAGGAGAATGCCTTAAGGACGCGCTCGATGATGGTATCTTCATCAACGGTAGCAGTGCCGAAGCTGTCCACATCCACCATGATGGAGACGGGGCTGGCTTTACCGATGGCGTAGGCTACTTGCAGCTCGCAGCGTTCTGCGAGGCCGGCGGCGACAATGTGCTTGGCTACCCAGCGGCACATGTAGGCACCGGAGCGGTCCACTTTACTGCAGTCTTTGCCGGAGAAGGCGCCACCACCGTGGCGGCCCATGCCGCCGTAGGTGTCCACGATAGTCTTGCGCCCGGTGAGGCGGGAGTCGCCGTGGGGGCCGCCGATAACGAAACGGCCTGTGGGATTGATGAAGAACTCAGTTTCAGGGGTAATGAGTTCAGCGGGGAGCACGCGGCGGATAAGCTCCGTGCAGAAGCTGCGGATGGTGGAGATATCCACCTCTTCCGTGTGCTGGGTGCTGAGCACGACGTTCAGGATGCGGGAGGGTTTGCCATCTGCACCGTATTCCACGGCTACCTGGCTCTTGCTGTCCGGGCGCAGCCATGCTACTTCACCGCTGTGGCGCACTCGTGCAAGCTCAATCATGATGCGGTGGGCAAACATGATGGGAGCCGGCATGAGCTCGGGGGTTTCATTAGCGGCATAGCCAAACATGATGCCTTGGTCACCTGCGCCCTGTTCAGCGCCCTCCTTGCCTTCAGCCTCGCGGGCGTCCACGCCCTGAGCAATATCCGGGCTCTGCGTGGAGAGCAGGTTTGTTACGGTGAGGGTTTCAGCATTGAAGACAGCATCATCTGCCGGGGTTGCATATCCGATGCTGCGCACGGTTTCACGCACGAGTGCTTCATAATCAATCTTTGCCTGTGTGGTAATCTCCCCGGCAAGAATGACGTGCCCGTCTTTCACCAGTGTCTCACAGGCCACACGGCTGGCGGGATCCTGCGTGAGGCATGCATCCACCACGGTATCAGAGATGAGGTCTGCTACTTTGTCAGGGTGGCCTTCGCCTACGGATTCTGAGCTGAATATATGGAGTCTGTTCATAAAATTGTTATTCGTAATTGGTGAAGGAAAAGCTCTTCAGGCCGCTGGGGAGCTCGCCTTTGGGGGCGCCCATGGCGGACATGATGGAGGAGGCGATGAGAGCGGTTTTGTTGGAGATGTCCGGTCTGGAATCGAGGATGCAGGCGAAGATGTCCCAGAGGAGGGTCATTTCATTGCGGAACTGGCTTGCCTGAATGATGAATGAGCGATAACCTGCGGCATAAAGAGCCGCACTTTCCGTACGGGTGAGGTTACAGGAGGCTTTTTGGCGCAGGGCGTCTTTAGTTACGGTATGCCAGTTATCGCGTTCAGCGAGAGCGGTGCGACGGCGGCATAAATCCATATCATAGGGCGCCTTGCGGATGTCCGCAAGAACTCTGAGGTGCTCGCGGCGCAGAGCGCTGTTACGCGGGAGAGAATCGTTAATGATGATATCGAAGCGCTCCGGGCGTGTGATGGCGGTGAAAATGGAGGGGCGTGAGGCGTCTGCCGGGTGGAGACACACACGGTCATATTGCTCTGCCAGTTTATCATACAGAGCAGGGGTGCGGCGGCTTTGCTCCATGATGAGGCGGTTCGGGTGGCAGAAGAGGGGAAGCTTGGGGTAATGGCTACGGATGTGAGCCGCCAGCAAGTCACTCGCCACGCAGACTGCATTGCGGTGTACGCGGTCTCGCTTAACCAGCTCATCCAGCAGGGCACTGGCATAACTGTCCTCCAGCATATCCTCGCTGATGCAAGGATTATCAAAGGTCAGCAGTACGCCGATGTTATCTGACGCGTATTTTTCCAGCCAATCGGCATACACGTGCAGCGGCATGGGCCGGCGCTCTCTGTACCAGTCTAATGACCAGTTACAGGCCGGGCAGCCGGCCACGCGGATGGGCTTGCGCTGAGGGAGGATATTGTTCAGCTGGGAAGTAACCGTGCGAAGGGTTTCGTCGAAACGCAGAGCTCCGCCGAAAGTCCAAACTGTTTCCGGCAGGTGGGACTCCAGAAGGAAGTTCAGTTCCGCGGCTTTAACCGGTCTGATGATGGAGCTCATGAGTTATGGTGTGGTAAAATAGATTCCCAGAAGCGCTGGCCGAGGCTGTGCATGGCATTTTCATCCCGGTCATCATTACGCAGCACGAGGCGCAGCAGGTCGAAGAGGATTCCTGAGGCATTGGTATGCCCACGCCCCTGAAGTTTGAAGTGGCGGAAACCGAGCTCACGCAGGTGTGTGATTTCAGGTGTGTTCAGTGCCAAGACGCCGTGCTTTTCATGGGTAAGTAGGGTGGCGATGTCCTGACAGCCGTTTGTTGCCTGCTTTTGCTCGAATTCCTTTGAGTTGTGGCTCAAGAAGTTCAGAGCCAGTTTGGAGAGTTCGCTGTAGTGGTATGGGCGCAGGGGGCAGTGGCGGATGCAGTATTCATTCACCAGCAGTATGTAGCGCTCTTTGTCTTCCAGCTTTTCCAGAAGGTTGTCATTGAGAACGTCATCCGGATGAACCATGACCTCGTCATGTTGTTCAGCTAAGCGTTTGTAGGTATCAATTTTGCCTTTACCGCCGCCATTGGTAATTTTAAGGATGCTGGAGACTGTTCGCAGCGAGGGGAAGTTCGCCTTTACATGTTCACGCAGATCATCAGAAGCAAGGATGATGGCGTTTTTTCCGGTAGGGTTATGATTGGAAGCAAAGGTAAGCAGGGCATTACCGAGCTCATCAGACAGGTGCTCTTTTCCAAGAAGCAGATTAGTGAAGGTAAGGTAAAGGGATATATTGCGCCTCTCGTACTCAAGGCCTGCAGTGCGCATTTCTTCCGTATCCCTCAGGAGATGCTTAAGCACTCGTCCGCTGTTCCATGCGCAGAGTGGCGCGCCGTGAACGATGCTGAAGGGAATGAATCCCAGCAGCTGGGTACAGAAATCATGGAATGCTATCAGTTCGCGGTCATTCACGAACGCGCCCGATACATCCCATACGGCATCCGGCCAGCTGGGGTTCAGGTATGGAGAAATCTCTGCCATGGTAAAATGTGCGCGATAGTGTAGCAGATGAGCGCCTTTTTGGCAAGCGGAATATTTCGCGCACGTGTAGTGCGCGCGTCAAAAAAGTGGACGGAATGGGAGCTTGCTTCACTTTTAGCTTGCAGAAGCTGTGGTTTTGTTGTAAATATTATGTGTGATGGATATGTCTAAACTCTCTCTCGATTGGAAGCAGCTGGCTGACCTGCCGGATGCTGAAGGCTGGGCTGGTATGTATGCCGGTGTGACGAATGGTGCCCTTATCGTGGCCGGTGGTGCAAATTTCCCGGAGAAGCCCCTTTGGGAAGGTGGCCCCAAGCGCTGGACGGAGCGTGTCTTTGTGCTTACTTCCGTGGATGGTGCATGGCAGGAGGGTACGCCGCTGCCCAAGCCTTTGGGCTATGGTGCTACGGCTTCACTGCCTCAGGGTGTGATGTTCATTGGCGGTAGTAATGCTGAAGGGGCTGTGGCTGATTGTTACATGCTCAGCTGGGATGGTTCCGCTGTGAGTTGCAAGCCGCTGGCACCTCTGCCTGTTACGCTGACCGGTCACGCCGCCACTGTGATGGGCGGTAAGGTGTATGTGCAGGGTGGTAGCATCGCTCCCGGTGAGCAGGATGCTGAAAGCCGCCTCTGGATTTATGACCCTGCTGCTGATGCTTGGACGGAAGGGCCCGCTATGCCGGCTCGTGGGCGTTTCCTGCAGCAGATGGCTACTGTGGGTGACACCGTGTATGTGCTGGGCGGTATCGGCCTGAAGGATGGTGAGGATGGCCGCAAGGTGCGTGACATGCTTACCGAGGCTTGGAGTTATACCGAGGCTGCTGGCTGGGCTCCGCTGGCTGATTTGCCCCATTTCTGTGCCGCCGGTCCGACTCCCGCTCCCGTGATTAACGGCCGTATTTACCTGCTGGGTGGTGATGATGCCACCGTGAAGGGGTATACCCCGCAGAATCACCCCGGCTTCCATAATTTCACGCTTTGCTACTGCCCGGGTTGCAATGAGTGGGCTCCTGCCGGTGAGATGGCAGTGGCTCGTGCCGTGCTGCCCTGCGCAGAGTGGAATGGCTTGGCTGTCATCGTGAACGGTGAGCAGCGTCCCGGCAAGCGCTCCAACCAGGTGTGGGGTGCATGCATGGGTTAATTCCCTTTTTTAGAACACTATGAAACGAACACTTTTTGCGTTGTTGGCGCTGTCTCTGTCTGCGCAAGCTGAAATCAGCTCAGTGGCGTCCGAGTCAGGGCTGAAGATTAGTGACAGCGTGGGCCGTGCCGGTATGGCTGCTGTGCTACTGGAGCAGCAGGGTGGAATCATTATGACCGGTGGCGCAAACTTCCCGAATGCTCTCCCCGGTGCTAAAACACCCGCCGAGCGTGGTGCTAAGGCATATTATGCTGATGTCACCTTCATGAATCTCGGTCAGGGCTGCACTACGCCCCAGGCTGTGGCTGTAGGTCAGCTGCCTGCCCCCATCGGTTATGCTGCCTTTACCGCATATGGTAACAGCATGGTCATTGCCGGCGGCTGTAATGATAGTGGCCACGTGTCCACGGTGACCTGCACTGAGCTGAAGAATGGTGAGGCTGTCACGTCCATTTGGCCGGAGCTTCCTATCACCATGGCATACCCGGCCTTCGCCGTGGTAGGCAGCAAGCTTTATGTGATGGGTGGTCAGGAAAAGGCTGACAGCGTGACGACGCTCTCCCGCTGCTTCGTGCTGGATATGGCCGCTCCCGGCGAGGGCTGGAAGGAAATTTCCCGCATGCCTGAGGCCCGTATGCTGGCTGCCGCCGGTGTGGTGGATGGCCGCATTTATGTGATGGGTGGTTGCTCTCTGCACCCGGACGCCAACGGCGCCGCTGAACGTACCTATCTGCACAGCGTCATGTGCTATGATCCCGCAACGGATACTTGGAGTACCATGCCTGCCCCCATGCCTGAGCCTCTCGTGGGCGCAGCAAACCCGCTGCCTTCTTATGAGGGTAAGCTTTATGTGGTGGCTGGTGACCCCGGTAACTTCTATCGTGCCTCTCTCACCGGAAAAGCTCCCGCAGAGCATCCTGGGCAGAATTACACGGTGTATTCCTTTGCTCCGGCTTCCACTCGCTGGACGAACGAAGGACGCAATGCCACCGGCGTGGCTACCTGCCCGGCCGTGCAGTGGGGTGACAGCATCTACATCATTTCCGGCGAGACTCATCCCGGTATTCGTACTCCCCTCATTTCCAATATAATTCTCACCAAATAACCATACTAAATAATATGCCTGAACCAAATCCAATCCTGACGTTCTTAGCCGATCTCACCCCCTGGGTTGCCATCGGTATTGCTGTGCTTGCCATCATGGCTGCCTGCAAGAAAGGTCTCGCCAAGCCCTCCATTCCTCAGAATGCTCCTGTGACCAAGCCCGGTAAGTGGGCATGGATTGCCGTAGCTGTGCTCTGGGTGGTGGTGATGCTGAACTACTTTGACCGCCAGCTGCTTGCGGTGCTCAATAAGTCCATGACCGAAGGTGCGGGCTGCATTGAGATGACCCAGGCCCAGTTCGGTATCGTGACCTCCGCCTTCCTGATTGTGTATGCTGCACTTTCTCCGGTGGGTGGTTATCTGGCTGACCGCTTCAGCCGTTCCTTCATCATCATGTGCTCACTGGTGGTGTGGTCCATCGTGACATGGATGACTGGTAAGTCTGAGTCCTATGAAGAACTTATCTTCTGGCGCGCCATGATGGGCGTGAGCGAGGCATTCTATATCCCCGCTGCACTGGCCCTCATCACGGACTACCACCGCGGCAGCACCCGCTCGCTGGCAACCGGCCTGCACATGAGCGGTATCTATGCCGGCCAGGTGATGGCTGGTTACGGTGCTATGATGGCTGGTGACCCCTGCCAGATGGGCTGGCGCCTCACTTTCGAGGTGTTCGGTTTCATCGGTGTGGCATACGGCCTTATCGTGCTCTTCTTCCTGCGTGACCCGAAGGCCGAGGAAGCTCCCGCCACTGCTGCTGCTGAGGAAGCTGCTGCTCCCGCTGCTCCCCAGTTCACCCTGGGCCAGATGCTCAAGAGCATCTTCACCGGCCGCGGCATGTACCTGTTGCTGCTCATGATTTCCTTTGCCGGCTTTGCCAACTGGTTCTTGCTGGGCTGGTATCCGCGCCTGCTGCAGGATATGTTCGAAATCTCCGAGGCTGATGCCGGCCCTGCTGCCACTCAGTGGATTAACATCGCCAAGTACATCTCCGTGCTGGCCTGCGCCGTGATTGCAGACCGCTGGTATCTCCGCAACAAGAACGCCCGCGCCTATGTGCCCGGCATCGCCTTCTGCATCGCCGGCCCCTGTGTGCTGTTGGCCATGATGTTCGGTGCCCAGGTGGGTCTGGTGGCCGTGCTGGCTCTGGTGTCCATGCAGGGCGTGGCTCAGGGTGCGATGGATGCCACCCTCATGCCCGTGCTGCGCAGCACGATTGATGAGCGCTTTGCTGCCACGGGTTATGGCCTGCTGAACCTGACCTCCGTGGGGGCGGGTGCGCTCGTTTCCTGGCTGGGTGGTATGCTTAAGGACGCTGGTACTCCTCTGTCCTCCGTGCTGAGCTTGGCAGGCATCCTCATGATGCTCTGCGGTATCATCCTCTTCCTGCTTCCCAAGAAAGAGGCATAAGCCGATTGATTTAGTTTGAATGAAAAACGCCCTGCCTCAGATGAGGCAGGGCGTTTTTATTATCGTGATAAACTGAGCTGCGGGTTAACGAGACTGCAGGAATGTAAGCATCTCGGTATTTCTCTGACGGGTGGCAATCTCCGGAAGGGTTTCGCCCGTAGCATGTGAATAAACGGCTGCAGGAGCACCGTTCTTCAGAGCCATGCGGATGATGGTCCAGAGCTGCTCGTGAGCCGCCTCCGGGGCACTTACGCGCTCTGCGAGGGTGGTCATGGCGCTAGTGAGCTGCTCCATGGAAGCGGACTTCTCAACGAGGAGCTTCATGAGGGCAAAATGCTCTGCATTTTCTGCGAGGTACATGGGCTCCGCAAATGAGTAAAAGCTTGTGACCCACCATTCGAAGCAGCTGGCATCGATGCCCGGTGCAGCAGTTTCCAGTAGCACGCGCAGGCATACGTCTTTGTTCTGGCAGAGGGAGGTGATGATGCCGTTGCGCAAGTTAGCGCCTTTGGCGATGTAGGCGCACATGGATTCGATGTCCTCGCTCTTAATGGCACCGATAAGCTGCGGTACGTAGGCGGAGGGCTTGCGCTCCTGCTGTGCGGAATATCCGCGGTCCGTGGAAGTGCTGCGCTGGCTGTATTCCCGCGCCGGTGATGTATAGCGGGGACGTGGGGTTGTGACCGTGGGCTCCGAGAGCTTCAGGTAGCTCAGGTAGCCGTATTTATTGATGGTCATGAAGTCAATGAACGGGAATCGGTCGCACTTGGGGCGGCGGTTTCTCAGTTCATTGGCTCGGGCAACGTCATCCGTGACGAGAATCAGGCGCCCGGTACCCATGTTGGCCGGGTTCAGATAAAGCTCGCCCAGCAGAGCATCCGTTTCCGTGAGGGTGGGGTCTGTCTGCACCTGCAGCAGCAGGTCTGAGTGCTCCTCGAGAATGGGGGCGAGTGTTTCCCTGAGCTCAGGGGAAAGGGAGTTGTTCACAATCTGCACCTTCTTTTCCTGAACATGCATAGGGGCAGTGATATGTTCCAAGAAGAGGGGGAGGTTTTCGTGAATCAGGGAAGAACTATCCAGATAAATGGGGCTGTTACCCACCATTTCAGCAAGGCGGTTACGGGCGATGCTGTCCTTGCGGTTCACCATTTCGGGGAAGGTGATGAGCTCACCATCCGGCCAGAGAGTCATAACTGCAGTGCTGCCGGTAGCGTCATCCGTGGTATCTGAACAGCAGTTCTTTATGTCGGTGGCGAGCTGTTGGTCATGGGTGATGAGAAGCTGGCTGCGCTTACGGTGGTTAAAGAAGAAGAGGCGGACAAACTCGCCGTCTGCCGTTCCGGGGCTTACTTCACCTTCTTCTACGTTGATAAGGTGAGCGTAACGTTCTTTAATTTTCAGGGCGGTCTGTGCAGCGTACTTCAGTGTGGAGCAGTTTTCCAGTTCCTGCAATACACTTGCGGTCATGGTGAGTTTTTTGTTCGCAGCATTAAGAAGATAGGCATTTTGCAGAAGGTAGCTCTCTATTTCCTCAGCCATCCAAGTGCATGCGTCTACATAGATAATGTCGAACCGACTGTAAGGATTTCCCGCGTTTTGCTGCTCTGATGCGGGAAGGTTTTCAGGGGTTTGCATAATGTATATTTTGTTAAATGCGAATAAATAACAGCGAGTAACAAATCTTATCTTAAGATGTAAGATGGTATTTGCTTCGTTTCTCTCCGTACGTTCCCTATTCTAGGCTCTAACTCCTGCCAAGTCAATCTGAAATTGCGTGTGTATGAGGTATGGGGCACAACTGTTAGCTTTCTAAATGAAAAACGGGCAAGCCAAAAAGTAGCTTGCCCGTTCTTTGAAGAATGTGAAGGAAATCAGAGACAGCTCTTCAGCTTGGCAATGATGTTGTCCTTTGAGGTTGCGCCCTGGATGCGGTCTACTTCCTCGCCGTTCTTGATGAAGATAAGCGTGGGAATGTTTTTCACGCCGTAGCGCACGGCGAGAGCACCTGCCTCGTCCACGTTGATTTTGCCCACCTTTGCTACACCGGCCATCTCTGTGGCGACCTGGTCAACGATGGGGGAAATCATGCGGCAGGGGCCGCACCAAGTGGCCCAGAAGTCAATAAGCACCGGAATGGGTGAATTGATGACTTCTGCCTCGAAGTTACTTTCAGTAATCTGTAATGCCATAATAGTTGTTGAGATTAGTTGTTGTGATGCGATCTCAATCAGCCTCGTTCAGTAGTTGTTACTCTTCGTCAGAGTAATCCTCTTCTTCTGCTGCGCTGTCATCGTAGGAGCCTTCATCAGCAGCACCTCCATTAGCGGCGGGGTCGCCGAAGACTGCATCCGCCACGGTTACGCGGCCGGGTACCTGATCAGTCTGGTACTGTAGGAAGCACATGAGCAGCATGACAACGATGCTGAGGGCAGCGAGCACAACGAGAATCGGGCTGTCCTTCTTGGGCTCATCGTCCTCTTCTTCTTCTGCCTGATTCTTGTTGAAGCCGGTGGGCTTATTAAAGCCAGTAGGCTTAGTGAAGCCGGTAGGCTTGGAGAGCGGGGCCGTAGCAGCAGGCATAGCAGCTGTGCCGGAGGGTTTGGCTGCAGGGGCTGCAGGTTTGGGCGTGCCAGGGGTGGCAGGCTTGGCCGGAGCAGAAAGCGGTATTGTGGCAGTAGGAGCAGCCGGGCGGGCCGGAGCTGCGGGAGTCACGGGAGCGCCGGGAGCTGCGGGAGCAGCGGGGCGGGCCGGAGCTGTGGGAGGCACGGGAGCGCCGGGAGCAGCGGGGCGGGGCGGAGCCGTGGGAGGTATGGGTGCGCCAGGGGCTGCCGGGCGGGGCGGAGCCGTGGGAGGTATGGGAGCGCTAGGAGCAGCCGGGCGAGCTGTGGGAGGTACGGGGGCAGCCGGAGCTGTGGGAGGTACGGGAGCCGCAGGACGACCGGGCGCAACCGTGGGAGGTACAGGGGCGCCGGGGCGGGTGGGAGGTACAGGAGCACTCAAGGGAACCGTGTTAGCTACAGGGCGAGAGGGCGGCACAGGAGCCACGGGAGCACTGGCGGGTCTGGGCGGCATGGGGCGTGTAGCTCCCACAGTGGGTGCTGCGGGGCGGGCCACAGTAGGCGGAACCGGCGCGGTGGGAGGAACCGGGCGGACAGGTGAAGGGGGCGGAGGAGGTGTGCTCATATCAGTCAGTAAAGTCTATAACCGCATTGCGGATTTCCTTTATAATGCACTTTTTTTTTATTATTGCAAGCTGAAAACGTTGAGATGTTGCATTTTTTTGTAATTTGTACGGTTGCGGTGGTGAAAAGTTATTGTTGTGATGGCTGGCGGCGTATATAGAGAGCGGGCTTGCCTCCCGGTGTGAGGGGGAGCTGCCAGGAGTGGTCTTGGGGTGGATTGATAGCTCTGAGCAGGGCTAAATCAGAACGACAAGCTCTTTGGAAGGCTTTTTGTTCCGGCGTACCACCCTGCGTCCATGTTTTTATGCCATTACGGTACAGGGCTCCGGGGATAAAGCCTCGCCCTTGTGTGATGTTGGTTGCATAATTATGCATGGAAAGTGCCCTGCCGAGATTGTTATTGTGGTTGAGTTCCTGTTGTGCCCATTTTTGCAGATTGGCCGCGTAGAAGGTGGCCCAGCAAGAAAGGCGGGTGTTATCCGGGCCGTCTCCGGGATAATATTGACGGAATAGTTCTTCAGCATCTCTGTAACGCTCTTGTTTCCCCAGAATTTGGGTTAGCAGAGTCACCATGAATAATTGGCGGGGATTTGCGTTAATGACGGTACGGGTTAATTTTTCATAGGCAATCCAGTTCGGTTGGACCTCTGGCGCAAGTGCCATGTAATAGTCTGCGATGCGTGAGTGAGGGTAAGCCGTGATAGTATCAGCTAGGAATTTGCGCTGTTCATCCGCAGAGGCATGCCGGGAAACCATGGAGTCAAACTGCCATTCTCTGAGCCATGTAGGGGCTAAGGTACTACTGAGTTTTCCCATTGTAGTAGTTAAGGCGAGAGCGAGAGCGCTGATAATCACTCTGCCACAGAGGCCTTCAGCTTTCAGCGGGCGAAGTGAGGGGGCATGGCCCGGAGCCCAGTTTCGCCGAGCGAAAAGGCCTGATGTACGCTTGGGATAGGGGCTTGCAAGTGTGCCACAGGCAAACGCTGTCATGATGATGAGGCCGTGGTTGTGCCATGTGTAGTCCGCGATGGTGGAGATACAGAGCCCGGCCAAGCAGAGCAGCGCGAGCGCGGCTCTGATGCGGCGGCCATGTGACACGCCGTCTGCAGCAAGGCACAGGAATCCATTCACTATATGGAGAATCAATATTGCTGCTGCAAGTGCAAGCCCGATGATTCCGTAATCCGCCCAGAGCTGCATATACTCATTGTGAGCGAAGTTGGGTAATCCCCATTCGTTATATGTTGGTACAATTGTCCAGACAGAACCAGCCGGCCCATATCCCCAGAGGGGGGCGTCAATTGCTGAGTTGTTGATATTTTCCCACATTAGGTATCGCAGATGTGAGTCAATATTTATTATGGCTGCTGCCACAGTATTACCGAAAATAAAATCATATACGGCAATCACTCCTGCTACGAAGATGAGAATGCCGCCGCAGATAATGAACCAGCCCGGTTTTTTTTCCGTAAAGAGGCACAGCGTGAACCACAGAATCCAGCCACCTGCCAGCATGAGCGGTATGATGAACCATGGCGTTCGTGTGCCGCAATAGAATGAGAAAACGCCGCCTGCTATGCCAATGAGAATGGAAATCCAGTCACCTATTTTACGTTCGCTTATCCAGATGGCACGCCAGATGAGTAGGCTTCCGCTCAGGGCGAGGAATAGACCGGCAAAGTTTTTATATACGAAAAGTGTTGTGTTGCGGGTGTTGGGTCCCAGCAGGCTGGTGTCAGTTCGTCCCAGCCAATGTAGGCTGATGCCATCATTCTGCATGATGAAAAAGTAAAGAATGTTCAGCAGGAGAGCAGCGGAGATGACTATTGTGCAGCCTTTTGTGCTCTGCTGTTGCCCGGTGAAGACTCCGGCCAGATAAAAGACAAAAGCGCAGAGAATGAGGCCGATGTCCAGCCAGTTGTCCGTCACAGAAAAACCGGAGAAGGCGCGCACCAGATAGTAGACTCCGGCCAGAAGGCTGAACCAGACCAGTAGCGGTAACTGCACGGTTTTATAACCTTTGAGAATACAGAAAACAGTTATGAGAAGGACACCCATGAGCACCCAAAGAAAGGGGGTAATTGTGCACGCATTTACATCTGCTGCGGACATGGATGCAATCCAGACGATGGCTAGAATGATACCCAGCAGGAGGCCGGGTTTGCTGTCTGAAAGGCGAATGGTTGGTTGAGGTGAGGAGGACATGGTGATGAGGCCGGTGAAAACAGTTACATTCCGAACGAGACGAAGCTCTCAGATGGTATCCTACTTATGCATCACATTTTGCCTGTCGGGCGCCTTGCTGTCAAGCCAAAGCCGTGTAATAACGCATGCACCGGAACCTGCCTCATTTATGCATGTTTAAATACAGTTCAGCCACGCAGTATGCTGACTGCGCGGCTGACTGAAGAGGTGACGTTATATAGTATCAGAAGTGGAATACTCCTTGCAGCTGAAAGATGAACTCGCCGCTGCGGTCAGTTTGGTGGACGGGGTTGATGATGTACTGCACATCCGGCTGAAGGAAGAAAGTGGGCGTAATCTGTACCACGGCGCTGAGTTCCAGTCCGTATTCATCCTTATGCTGATGAGGGGAGAGGGCAGCACGTTCCCAGAGGAAGCCCAGAGCAATCTGGTCATTATTGGCGTGACTTCCCCAGCCGCTGCTGCTGAATGGGGCCTGCAATACGAGGCCGGCAGTAGCTGCTGCGCGTACGGTACTGACGGTGGCCGCGTCTGTATCCATCACGCCGCAGCGGGTGAAGAAGCCCAGAGGAGAGCCATGGCCGAGCTGCTGTTGGATGTTGATTGCGGCGCCGCAGCCTGTTTCACCTTCGTTGCGGGTGATGGTGTACTGGAAGCGGTACGTACCTTCGCCGAGGCCGAGAAAGTCATCCGAGATGTAACCGATTTCCGCGAGGTGTACCCAAGCGTTGCTGGATATTTTTTTGAAAGGGTTGTGGTTGATTTCGTTGTTGCAGCCGGTGGTGGCATAGATGGCGTAAAAGTTCTTACAGGGTTGCCAGGCCGTCAGGTACCCCCAGTTCGCCCATTCCAGCGGCAGACAGGGATTGGAGCCAAAGGCGGAGTTTGTGAGGTTGCCGTTCCAGCTGGCAGAATAGATGTTCTGATCCAGATAGGAGGAAGTATCAATGGTGCCAATCATGCCCACCCATTTGCCATCAAACGCGCTGTAGCCAAGTGCGAGGTGGGGTATGTAGACTCCGTTGCCACCGCGCAGACTGCCTTGTGGGTTACTGAGGCTGCCGATGGTGGATTGGGCACTGCTGCGGTTTTCGTTGAAGTTGAAGCCGTGTCCCCAGTCTGCCTCCATGCTCAGGAAGAGGCCTTGGCTTCCATTCCTTTTCTTCAGCAGGAACCAAGTGCCTGAGAAGGAGTTATTCGTGGAGGCAAAATCATTCCTGCCGCCGCGGGAGCGTGGATGTATTCCGGTGTAATTTGCACTCAGTGTCATATTGTACTGGAGGCCGATGCGGGACATGCGGGTTTTAATGAGCTGGGCCGTGGTGGAGAGCGGGTCCTGCATGACGATATCGCTCGGCTGGATACAGGTGTTACCCGGCACGAAAAGGGAGTCCAGATACGGTGCGAAATGCTGAGGGGTGGAGGGGAAGAACTCCCAGCCGCTGATGAACTCTTTTTCAGCACGGGAGATGGAGCGTTCTATTACTTCCGGCAGGGTATAGATACCCGGGTGTCGAGCGGGTTGTTGCTCGTGGTTCGGGAGGACATGACGCAGGCTGCCGGTGTGGCGGTGCTCCATGTGATAGGGGCGGCGGCCGAAGGCTGTGTCCAGGTAGGATGAATCCTGCTGCGCGGCGGCAGTAAAAGCCGTGGCAGCCATCAGGGCGGTTGGGATGATATGTCTCATGGTTGTTCAGTGAGACATGTACTGTTTGCGCAGCGTTTGATAACTGCTGGAGAAGAATCAACTTTCCTCTAGTAGTTCGCGGATGAATTGGTGGACGTCATCCTCGCTGAACAGGGCTCGGCCTGTAATGGTGGGGCGTGTAAAGAGGGAGCCTGCGAAGGTAGCCTCTGCTGCTGCCTGAAGTGAGCTCAGCGTGTGGACTCGGTGGCGGTAGAGCTCTCGGAGATGCTCCGGACGGCAGTCCACATAAATCTGCTGCGCCGGCTGTGAAGCTGCCGGGGTAAGGCTGAGGATGAAGCTTGGGGAAAAGGGGGTGCCTGTGGCAAAATCATGCAGGCGTACGGTGCCGGGATTTGGAATAACCCACATGCTGCGGTACTTCCGGCGCAACTGAGGGGCTGCTTCGTGAATGGCTCGGAGCAGGGTTACCTCTTCCGGGGTGGGGTAACAGGTGCTATGGGAGTACCACTCTTCAGCGGCGAAGGTTGAACCGTCCTCGCTGGTTTCATCATCGTTATCCAAGCGGAGGCTTAAATCATGCAGTAGCTCGGCTGTGGGACGTGAGGAGAGAAGCTGCTTGCCGCAGTAACGTGCGCCGGGGTGCGGGAGCTGAGGCTCCAGCTGCTGCAGGGCACTCAGGGCGATGTGCAGCTTATGCTGCGGGATGAGCGGAGTTTTTGTGGTGCAACCTTCCACCTGTACGCAGATGCCGCCGATGAATAATGGGCTTTCGATAAACTCTCGAATGGAACTCAGAGTGGGGAAAATGCGCTGGAGGTGGTCCAGTTTGTAGCATTCGAAGCGGTTAAGCGCGGCACGCAGGGTATGGAGGCCAAGTGCGGAAAGCGGCAGGCGGCAGTTACCTTTGCGGAGACGCAGGGAGGCGGAGAGAGGCGTGTGGAGGCGCTCCGCCAGCGGGCATTCCTCAGCGGGCGGGAGTTCCTCGCTGCGGTTGAAGTACAGGCGCCCGGTGGTGAAGAAGTCGCTCTTGCGGAAGCTTTCTTTCAAGTTCATCTGTACCGTAATACTGCTTCTTGCCACGAGACCACTTTGTACCATGGCAGAGTTGAGCTCCTGTACATAACGGCTGTTGGAGGGGCTGTGGTAGTGCAGCGTTTCGAGCAGGCGCAGAGGGTTGGCCGCATCACGGTCATACTTGCGGCGGGCGCGCGGCGCTTCCGGATAGTTGCAATCCGTGAAGGGGTAGTAGCGTGCGCCGCGGCCGATAAGCTGAGCTTCCGCCACGGTTTTGTGGCCTATTTTTCCGCCGATGGTGGCGCGGGTGTCGTACAGGCGCACGATATCGCAGAGGTTCAGTACGTCCCAGCCTTCGTTCAGCATATCTACGGCAAAGATAGCACGAATCTTGTTTTCAGGTGCTTCTAGGCTGTTGAGCAGAAGTTGCTTTTCAGGCGATATTTCAGTATTATCCACCAGCAGGAGCTTTTCCTCGGAGAAGTCCTCCCTAAGTTCACTGATGAGATTTTCCGTGGAGTAGCCGGTGGCTTCCAGATGGGCGAAAATAGCGGCTGTATCCCCTTCAGCTTCTCGGCGCAGGCGCTCAATGTCTTCCGGGCTCAGACAGCGGATGCAGCTGATGAAATCGCGATGGAATGAGGAGTTTTCCTTGATGAGGCGGGATTTGAAGAGGATGACGGGCTTGCATTCCAAGCCGATGGAGGCGAAGAGCTTGCGCTTGTACTGGCTGAGAAGAGTGGCCAGCAGCGCGCGGTCCATTGCCGGCTGGGCGCTTTGTTGCACGCGGATGTTCTTGGAGTATCCGTCCTGCCGGAAGCGGCGAAGGGAGTAATCAAAAAGTATCTTGTTCCTGTATTTTTCCGCGATGTTTTCATCATCAAAATCCACTGTGGCGGAAAATTCCAGCAGCACGTTCGGAAGTTCTGAGCCGGTGCCGGTATTGAAGAGTCTCAGCGCGGTGTTCTCATAACTGGGTTCGAAATCCGGCGCTTCGAAGGCGAGTTCCAGCTGCCGCAGGGAGAGACCGTGCAGGTTCCGGTTCTTCCGGGTGGCGGCATTCATGTGGTGCGCTTCATCGGAGATGAGGACGATGCTTTGTCCTGAGAAATCATCAAAGCTCAGGGCACCCTCGCGGGCGGTATTCAGGTCACCATGCAGTTTTTGGATGGTGGTAAGGCAGAGGTTGATGGCGTCCGGCTGAGCGTCGCGGAAGTGGGTTACGGTGCGGATGGGTACCTGCTTACCATTTTGGGTGATAGCGGGGGCAAAAAGGTATTTTGCGGAGGCTGGGTTCAGGAAGTTTTCTCGTGTTTTCTCGATGATGTTCGTGGAGTTTACAAAGAACAGGAAATTCCTGTAACCTTGCGAATAAAGGTGCAGCATGAGCCCGGCCATGATGAGCGTCTTGCCGCTGCCGGTGGCCATGTGAAAGAGCAGATGGTGAAGAGCACTGGGATTATTCCCGTAGCGTTCCCAGTACTTCAGATAGGTGCGGAAGCATTCCTGCTGGTACGGGCGCAGCTGCAGGGAGGGGTTCAGGCCCGCGGTGATGGTGGCGGGCAGGGGCTCAGGCTCTGTGAGGTGGCTGCTCATTTCTGCTCATAGAAGTCGCGGTTAAGGCGGCGGTCAGTCTCACTGAGGGGGAACTCGCTGCTGTTGAGCTCGCTGAGGGGGACGTAGAGCATGTTCTTGTCCAGGCACTCGCGCAGGATGTCTTTCTGCTGTTCGAGGGGGAGGGCGGTGAACTCGGCGGCGGTGGCGCGCAGGGTATCTACATCCGCCTTCCAGTTCAGGTGGCCACAGGTGGTCATCTGTATGAGGATATCCGCCAGCTCTTCAGGTGTAGCGGCGGCGCTGATGGCATCCAGAAAACGGCTGTTGGCCGCGGCGAGGTCGCAGTACACAGGAGAGTTATCCCTGAAGCGGCGGTGCATGATGGCCACGGTGTCTTCCAGCTGCTCCACGAGAACGAAACGGCGCTTCAGGTACCCCGCTACATAGCCGGTTGTGCCGCTGCCGGCAAAGAAATCCAGCACGAGGTCACCTTCCTTTGTGGCCTGCCGGATGAGGCGCTCCATGAGCTTGTAGGGTTTTTCTGTGAGGTAACCGGTGCGTTGCACTCCATCCACGCGAATGCGGGCGGCTACGGCAGCCTTGAACCAGTCATCACTGTTGATGTTTTTCTGCTCCTCGCTGAGGCGGCGCAGTTCATCTGCCAAATCCTCGGGGGTGTGGAAGAGCTCCCACCAGTCCTCGGGGATTTTGCCTTTTTCTGCGTAACCGCTGCTCATATCCGCGTTCATTTCACCCTTGAAGCCGCCGGCGTGTACCTCGGACTTTAGGCGGATGTCGTTTCCGTTGAATACCCATTCGGAGGGGCTTCTGGAATACCAGAGGATGGTATCATGTTTGCGGTTGAGTTGCTTCATGCCCGGGGAGCCGGGGCCGGTGTAGCACCAGATGATTTCATTGCGGAAGCAGTCACGCCCGAAAATTTCATCCATGAGCACCTTGCAATAGTGCGCCTCATTCCAGTCCAGCTGCACGTAGATGCTGCCATCCGGTGTGAGGAGGTCACGCGCCACCTCCAAGCGGTTGCGCATGAAGGTGAGCCATGTGCTGTGATTGAAGGTGTCATTATAACCGAAACTGTCACCGCCAGTGTTGTAGGGAGGGTCGATGTAAATCATGCGCACCTTTCCGGCATAGCGCTTGCGGAGGCTGTAGAGCGCCAGCAGGTTATTGCCGCGGATGATGTAGTCCTCCTCTCCATTCAGATGGGTGACAGGCTGTTCCCCCTCTGCGGTGACTCTGTGGAAGTGGCTGAGTGCTTTCGGCTCGGTGAGGCGGTTGATTTCATCCGGCGCGAGGGTTTCATTCCAGAAGATTTCTTCCCTGCGGGCTTCTTCGCGGGTCTGGCCGCCTTCCAGCAGGCAGTCTTTGTACGGCCAGCTGAGCACCACCTGCCGCCGCTCTGCGAGCATGTCTCCCGTGCCGTCTGCTAGGCCGATGCGGTTTCGGTACGCCGTGAAACTGTCCGGCAAGAAGTTCTTGTTGGAAACGAAGCGCAGGAACTTTACTTTGTCAAATACCATGACGCCTTCCACCTCAGTAAAGAAGAAGGAGCGCAGCTCCTCATGCCCCAACAGCAGGCGCAGTAGCTCAGGACGCAGCTCCATGGCGGCCTCGGCTATGGCATTGCGGATGAGTACGCCTTCACTGGTGCAGAAGCCGGGCTCACGCTGCAGCCGATGTTCCAATTCCCTGAAAAGTGCCGTGTTATTCATTGCCGTGCTGCCCTGTGCGGGCTACCTGTTCTACCATATAAGTAAAGCTAAGTCAAGCCACCTGAATGCCGAGGTTGGCTGAGCTAGTTAATATGACACAGCCCCGGCACCGGCTCACTTTACCACCTGCGGGTGCCTTCGTGCATGCCGAAGGCTGCTTGGTGGTGGCGGATGGTAGGCTTTTGCCCGCCGATGAGGCACACCTCTATGATGTCAAAACGTGTGGGAACATCATCCCGCTTGAGCAGGTGAAGCCAGCGGGCCATGCCGCGCCGCAGGAGGCGGCGTTTGGTGCGGTCCACTGCTCGCATGGGGGCTCCGCTTTCCGGTGAGGCTGTGCTTTTTACCTCGCAAGCCACGAGGGTGTTACCATCGCGGCACATGATGTCTATCTCACCGCTGCCGCCATAGCGGAAATTCTGCATGAGTACCTTGTAACCCAGAGAGCGCAGGTACGAGGCTGCCACATACTCACCATAGGCGCCCAGATAGGTGCGCTCCGGCGGAGCATCAGAAGCCCAGGGGCAGCTCCATTTGTGCAACAGGCGCAAACGAGCGGCGATGGTGCGGAGTAATTCCATATTCACGGATGGCCTGAAGGTGGGCTTTTGTGCCGTAACCGGCATGGCGCTCGAAGCCGTACTGCGGGTATTCGGCACCGAGTTGAATCATGTAGCGATCACGCGTGACCTTTGCCAGCACACTGGCTGCGGCTATGCTCAGGCAGCGGGCATCACCCTTCACGAGGTTGGCGGAGGGTAGGGGGAAATTGGGGACGGCCAGCCCGTCAATAAGGCAGAAGTCCGCGGCTTGCGGCAGCCCTTGGGCCGCGCGTGCCATGGCCAGATGTGTGGCACGCAGGATATTCAGCTCATCAATTTCCTGCACACTTGCTGTGGCGATGCATTTCAGGACTCGCTCATCTGCCATGAGCTCTTCAAATAGGGCTTCTCGGCGCTTAGCTGTGAGTTTTTTGGAGTCATTCAGCCCGGGGAGCTCATAGCCCATGGGCAGTACCACAGCCGCTGCTACGACCGGGCCGGCCAGCGGGCCTCGGCCGGCCTCATCTATGCCGCACACGCAGGTGCGCCCTTCCGCGTAAGCCGCGGTCTCTGCGCTCATATCCGGGGCATCCGGGAGGGTAAATACCTGTTTTGTTCTCATGGCTGCTGAGTGGGCTGGGGGGTACGGTTTTCTGCCTCGAGCCTGCGGGCTTCGCGTGCAGCTCGGCTGGCTTCCTGTACACGGCGGCGGAGGCTTTCGGGGAACGCACCGCCGGAGGGGAGGTTGTAGAGGTCTTCAATGTCTTGCAGATACTGGCTGATGGGAGTGTCCGGTCCCGGCTTTTCTTCACGCAGGAGCTTCATGGTTTCCAAGTAAGCTTGGAAGCCTTCGCGGTGGCGGCCTTGTCCCAAGTGCGTAATTTCGTACCAGTCCAAGTAATCGCGGCCACGCAGGGAAGTGGTGATGTAAGCCTTTCGCAGTTCGCGCAGCGGGCCGAGGATGTTCTGCACTTCATCAGGGCCTTTGCCTTGCATCAGCTCATTAAAGGCATGGCAATATTCCTCAATGATGGCGCTGTAACCGGGGAACGCTCGCAGGTTCAGCTGCATGAGGCGATCCACGCAGGGACGAATCTTCATACGCCAGTCCGGCAGGGCGGTGAGGGCGTAGGCGTCATCCGCGCTGATGGTGCGCGGTATGAGGGTTTCCGGGTCGTACAGCAGTATATTCAGAGCTTCTGCCAGCTGCTCCTCCGTTTCCATGGGGGTGAGCCTTTCCGTGGCCGGAGCAATGGAAAGTGAGGCCAGCTCCAGTGCCCACCAGCGGTTCAGCATGTTGGCGTTGATACCCAGCTCATGGAAATGCGCTGTGATGATTTCACGCGGTGAGCCATCCGCTAAGGCGGACTCTGAGATGAGCTCGCGCAGCTGCGCCGGGCCACCGGCTTGATTCACGAGGCACATGATGAGCACACCACAGGATACCTCATACACTTGCCGTGAAGTAGCATCCAGCCGATGTACGTTTTCCGCGGAGACAATTTCCTCCGGGGTGAGAACGTGCGCGCGTTCGAAGAGGCTGCGGTACAGGCGGCGGTCCGCCTTCCCACTGCGCCAGAGTACTGCTTGCTGGATGCCGGTGATAAGCCACTGCGGGATGTTCACGCTCTCCGGTAGGGCTTCGATACGCTCAGGAGCCAGCGCGCGCTCGAAGAGGGTCATGGTGATGATGGCATTCGTGAGGCGGTCCACATCAATACCTCCACCCGGGAAGATGCGAATCTGGAAGTTTGGCTCATTGCCGATGATGCGGATGCGCGTGCGGATGGGATTCGGCTCTGCGGGGTCGGTTGAGCGGCCGATGAGGCGGATGGATATGCCGTATTTCCACGTGGTGTCCACACCGAGCAGGCGGCATACGGCGCCGCGGATTTCATCCGCCTTCGTGGCAATGGCGCCCATGCGCAGGGAGTCACCACCACTTACAGAGAACATGCGGGATTGCGACACCACGTGCTCGTCTTCCTCTCCCGGTATGGCTGCCGTGCCCCTGCGCTCTGCTGTGGTGGCAGGCTGCGTGGCTGTGCTGCCTGCCGGGGCTGCCGGTGGCTCTGCCCAAGCTAGGCTCAGGGCTGCGCTCGCACATAGTGTCCATCTGCTTAACATGCCTTACACTTTAGCATAGATGCCCCCACTCTGCAAACTGCAATCATGGCTTCGTGCCCATTTTTCTTAATTTTTTTGCTTTTTTTGATTTTTTTTACGAATTTCTCTTGACAATCGGGTGAAGTGTGGTAGTATTGCCTCGTTGCCACGCAATACCACATCAAAAAGTCCCCATCGTCTAGGGGTTAGGACATATGATTCTCAGTCATAGAACCGCGGTTCGAATCCGCGTGGGGATGTGAAGAAAAAGCTCCGAGGTGAAAGCCTTGGAGCTTTTTTGTGTGCCGGTGGATGGCGTTTGCGTGGGGTCGTTATTGTTGTGAATCTCAGAAGGGAAGCGTTCAGGCAACTAAGAATAGACTTGCCACAGGCAAGGGCAGATGCTATAGTGTGCGCATGGATTTATCAGCGTTTCGTGAGGAGTACCTGAAGGATACCCTGCATCGCGGGGATTTGGCGGATTCGCCTTTCAAGCAGTTTGACGTATGGTTTAAGCAGGCTTTGGAGTCTGAAGTGCCGGAGCCGAATGCCGTCAGCATCGCTACTTCCACGCCGGATGGCCGCCCTTCGCTGCGCACCGTGCTTCTGAAGTATTATGATGACCGCGGTTACGTTTTCTTTACAAACTACACCAGCCGCAAGGCAAGCGAGCTGGACAGCAACCCGGAAATCTGCATGCTCCTGCCTTGGGTGACACTGGAACGCCAGATTATTGTGTATGGTCGCGCTGAGAAAATCTCCCGTGCAGAAACGCTTAAGTACTTCCTTTCCCGCCCGAGAGAGAGCCAGCTGGGGGCTTGGGTGTCACACCAGAGTCAGGTGATTTCTACCCGCAAGCTTCTCATGATGAAACTACAGGAGCTCAAGCGCAAGTTCTCAGAGGGGCAGGTGCCTCTGCCGGATTTCTGGGGTGGTTACCGCATCGTGCCTCATCACATGGAGTTCTGGCAAGGTGGCCCCGGCCGCGTGCATGACCGCTTCATGTATACTCTGCAGGAGGATGGCTCCTGGAGTATCGAGCGCCTGCAGCCCTGAGTGACAGGGCTGCGGCTTTTGAGTTAAAGCGATGTGCTTTTCGGCAATCAGTAGTCCGTGGGCTTACCACCACGCTGCTGAAGGCCGGAGTACATGTTATTGTACATGATACGGCCTTGGCGTGTATTGCGGCCGGAGTCTATCCAGCTGGGAACGTAATCGTTCCACTTTTTACCGCTTTTAACGAGTGCCCAGTGCTCCACCGGGTAGGTGTGCCCTTCCGAGTAAATCCAGTTCAGGAGGTCTGTGGTGGAGGGGCGGTCCTCCCAGTTTTCTCCTTCCAGGTCTTTCTGGGTGTAGGTGGAGAGTCTGCCATTGCGGCGCCATGCGTCAAGTGTGACGGCCTCCGGCCAAGCAGAGCCGACTGCGCAGACGTAGACGCAATTGTGCTCGGAGCCTTCGCCGGCATCACGCACGTTGCACCCGAGACGGAAGTAGGTGAGTTTTCTGCGGCGGAGTTCGCGGTAGAGGTCATGCTGGTAGTGCCAGCAGAGGCCTCGCTCACGGATATTCCAAGGGGCGTTTACGAGGCGATTATTCATCCATGCCGGCCAAAGGAGGGGATTGTTAATGCGGGAGATGCTGACTGAGGCCTTGTATGCGGTATTCGCGAGCCATTCTGCTTCGGCGATTGCTTCAGGCTGGGTGCGCTGCTCGGCAGGCAACAGCGCGAGAAGGTTGGTAGCCAGTTCGCTGCGCTGCTGCAGCACGGGGGCTGTTTCAGCGTAGTCAGGCATGGGTGCCCGCTGGCAGGAAGGCAGCATCACGGCAGCAGCAAAGGCAAGACTAATCGTCGCGAGAGCTGCTGTAATGTGAGATTCTAAATTGTAGGAGAGAATACGAGCCATGTGTAGAGGCGGCATTCTGTCACAAAGTTTGTGAGAATACAAGCGGAAAGTATGGCAGTTTTCCCGGAGTTTTTTGTCAGTAGGACGTAGGACTGTTCGGGTGCTCGCTATTTCCCTGCTGTATGTTTTCATACATACGGCGGTATTGATTGGATGTTCTGGCCTTATTTGAGGAAGAAATGAGGTAGCGGCCATCATCGCAACGTACGCTGAACCAATGCTCAATGGGGTATGTGTGCTCCTCGGTGTATGTGATGCTGAGCATGGTACATATTTCCGGGAGATCCTTCCAGTCATCCTTATCAAGGGTGGCTGCATGGTTTACTTTCAGGCGACCGTTCCACATCCATGCGTCCAGTACCCAAGCATTCGGCCATTCACCTTCTGCAGCGGCGATGTAGACGCAGTTGTGCTCGGTGAGCTCTGTATGGTCTCGCACGCAGCAGCCGATGCGGAAGTAGGAGAGCCTGCGGCGGCGCAGCTCGCGGTACATGTCATGCTGGTAGTGCCAGCAGAGGCCGCGGTCCTGAATGTGGGCATTAACAAGGGCGTTACCGGCCCAGCCGGGGAAGTTGGAGTCATTCACGCGAGAGATGGCGGCAGAAGCTTTATATGCGGTGTCTGCAAGCCATTCAGCCTCAGCACGGGCGGTAGGGAGGTTGCGCTGCTGTTCAGGGAGCAGGGCGAGCAGATTCTCACTGAGGGTGCTGCGGCGGGTGGTGATGGTGGGAGTGTAGGGGTACTGCACGGGAGGCGGATAGCAGCCGGCTGCCAACAGAGCAGCCCCGAGAACTGTGCCCCTGATGAGAATGCGCTTGAGGTGGAGAAGGTCCATGGTGAATGTTCTGTGCCGGTCGCGAGCGGTGGAAAATCAGCTGATGCGTGAGATTGTGAGCGTGCGTACCATGCACTGGTTCAGCTCTCCATTTGAGTTCTTGCAGTTTGCAGGATTGTAGCGCAGTGAGAAGTGGTGACGCCCGCTGGTGAGGGGGATAGTGATGGGGGCTGAGTGTGTGTACTGCTCCCAGTTTCCGGGCTCCGTGTTGTGAGGCAGGGCGATAATGCCTGCAGGTTCTCCATCTATGAGCAGCTCACGCAGCGCACAACTGTCACCATCTCTCAGTGAAGCTGTGGCATTACTGTACTGCAGGCTCAGCTCGTAGGTGCCAGCGGCAAGAGCTACAGTGCCGTAGTCCAGCAGGGCGGTACAGGGTTTCGTGTCCAGCCATGCCTGGTGGTTCTCCACGGGGTATTGCGCATTTTCACCTATGCTCTGAGGCGTGAGCTCGTGCAGGGAGCCCTCGGCATGGAATACGGCGGGACGGCTCAGGCGGCTGCTGTTGCCATGGCCGATGGCCTGAACGCGGTACACATTCCTGAAGGGGGCCGGGCGGGAAATGGGGAAGCTGTACTCGGGGGTGGTGCCAAGGGCCGTTCCGTTGGCAAAGACGTAGTAGCTGGTGGCGCCCTCTACGGGCAGCCAGCGCAGGTGAGTGAGTGTGGGGGAATCCCACTCGGGCTCATGGAGGTTCTCGTATGCTTCCGGGAAGTTTTTGTCCGGCTCTTCGGAATCCTCAGGCATAAGCTCGATTTCTATCTGAAGGTTGCCTACGGTATCCAGCGGGAGAATGGGGGTGGCCGGTTTTCCGTTGATGAGCACGGAGCAGATATCCGTGCCGTAACCATTGATGCGTACGTTCAGCACCATGTCACGTATGCGCAGATTCGTGAGCCAGTGGCTGCCGGCAAAGGTCTTGGGTACGCAGGGGGTGAACACGATGCTGTCATGCTCATAGTTGATGCCGAAGAGGCCGTAGTAGAAGAGGCCGAGCATGCCGGCTACACTCCAGAGCTGGCGGTCTGAGTTCTGGATGGTATCCGTGGCTTCACCGGTTTCAGCATGGAAGTTTTCTTTGTTTGAGCCGAAAGCGAGAGCAGCGCGCAGAATGGAGGCCATGCTGAAGGCCGCTCCTGCGGTATCTCTCATCTCGGCGTGGGCGCGCAGTACAAAAGCCTCTTGGAAGGGCCAGATGGCGCGGTTATGATATGCCTTTGCGCTGCCGGGCTTGTACGGTGCGAAGGCCGGGGTACCCCAGGGACTGCGGGGCAGTGAGTTCATGGAGTGTTCAGCGTGTTCTCCGGCTAGGCCGCTGATGACAGCCAGAGCGTTGGCCAGAGCATCCGTGTGCTCATCCATGCAGCCGTCCGGCGTGAGCAGCATGCTGTACTGATTATTCGCCCGGTTCCAGAATGCTTGGTTGATAGCTTTGCCGAGCTCCTGCGCTCTCATACGGTAGGTGGCAGCTTCATCTTCCTGCTCCAGCTCGGAAAGCATGCGGGAGGTGATGTTCAGTGCCATGTAGTACAGTGCATTGGTACTGAATGCATATGAGGCGCCGATGTCTGCCGGAGTCATCCAGTCCGGGTAACTCTGCTCTCGCCAGTCTAAAAAGGAGGTTTCACCAGGGCGAAGAGGAGTATGCTTAGGCAGTATGGTGTCATCCTGCGCAAGAGTGGCGCGCAGGATGGCGCAGCTTTCTTTCAGCCACTCGCGGTCTCCCAGTGAGAGGTACAGGTTCCATGCACCGAGGGCCCAGGAGACGCGGTCTGTGGATATGGGCCATCCACCACCGGTGCCGGTATCTTGCATGATGATGCCATCCTTCACGCGGGATTTCAGGCTTGTCAGCACTTCCTGAGGTGCAGCGAGGGTGGCGCCAAGGGCTGCCGTGAAGGCGATATCCCGAGTCCATACAGTGCTCCAGTTGGCGCCGGCGAGCATGGTGCCGTCCTGCTGCACGTTAGCCATGAGCTCGTGCATGGCCAGATTGTACATGGCCGTGAGGATGGGAATGCTGCTGCGCATACCGGTGCTGCCGGTAGGCAGGGACGGTACGGTAATTTCCCGCGTGGGGTGCCCCTCGCGGGTGATGATGAGTTTGTCCGGCCCTTCCAGCTGGGCCGAAAGTCCATTGTGCTGCTGCAGGCCTTTCTCAGTGAGACGATAGGCTGCATTTTCAAACAGTACCTGTTCTTTCGGTGCCGGCATGGAGGGTGGCGGGTGTTTTACAGAATAGCACCGGGGGTGTAACCCACACCGGCGGGAT
Source organism: Akkermansia sp. (assembly GCA_045653545.1). Taxonomy (GTDB): domain Bacteria; phylum Verrucomicrobiota; class Verrucomicrobiia; order Verrucomicrobiales; family Akkermansiaceae; genus Akkermansia. The sequence goes on along the minus strand of JAZOMC010000039.1, from coordinate 54,967 downwards.
ACTTGGTGGCGAGTTCCGTCACCATGTCGCAGAAGGCGTCCACCTGGTCAGCGGCCATGCCGGTGTCACCGGCGTTGGTGTCATAAATCTCCTGAATTTCCTCGCGGGTAAGCTTCAGGCGCCCATCGGCACCCAGACGGTCCAGCAGGTCATTCGTGGCGATGCTGCCCTTGCGCAGGTCGTCGGACACGGCAACGGCGTGCTCTTTGATGACTTCGTGAGCTTCTTCTCGGCCCACGCCGCGCTTCACGGCGGCCATCATGTTGGTAGTGGTCATGAGGAAGGGCAGGTAGCGGTTCAGCTCGGTGGTGATAACCGGGCGGTAGATGTCCATCTGGTCCATCACGGTCAGGAAGGTTTCGAACAGGCCGTCTGCTGCCATGAAGGCATCCGGCAGCACGCAGCGGCGCACTACGGAGCAGGAAACGTCACCCTCGTTCCACTGGTCACCCACGATACCGCCAATCATGCTCAGATGGCCTTTCAGAATGGCATGGAAGCCGTTTACGCGCTCGCAAGAGCGGGGATTCTGCTTGTGGGGCATGGCGCTGGAGCCGGTCTGGCCCTTGGCGAAGCCTTCTGTGCAGAGCTCGTGGCCCACCATGAGGCGCCAAGTTTTGCAGAAGCTGCTGGGGGCGCAGGAAAGGCCCACAAGGCCGGAGATGATTTCGAAGTCCAGTGAGCGGGGGTATACCTGACCCACGTTCATCCACTTGGTGGAGATGCCGAGGTGGGCGCAGATGCGGTTTTCTAGCTCGCGAACGGTTTCAGGGTTCTTGGCGAAGAGGGAGAGCTGGTCCAGCTGGGTGCCAACAGCACCTTTCAGGCCACGTACACGGTAACGCTCCATCATGCTCACCCAAGCCCAGGTCCAGTGTACGAGCTCCTCACCGAACATGGCCACACGCTTGCCCATGGTGCTGGCCTGTGCGGCCACATTGTGGGTGCGAGCGGCGAACACTACATCACGCCAAGCTGCAGCGTGCTTGCTCATGCGGTCCAGCACTGCCACAGCCTTATCACGGATAATCTGCATGCCGCGCCAAATCTGCAACTGCTCCACATTTTCCGTGAGGTCACGGCTGGTCATGCCCTTGTGGATGTGCTGGTGGCCGGCGAGATCACAGAATTCCTCAATGCGGGCTTTCACGTCATGGCGGGTGATGCGCTCGCGGTTGTTGATGGATTCGATATTCACGCTGCCTTTCACGCTCTCGTAGGCATCAATGGCCTCTTGAGGAATGTCCAGCCCAAGGTCTTTCTGCGCTTTCATGACGGCGATCCAGAACTCACGCTCGAGTACGATTCGGCCCTCAGCGGACCAGATGGCCTTCATGGCATCGGAGGCATAGCGCCCTGCAAGTACGTTAGGAATTGCGTTCATATCTCTTAAAACGGGTGAGCCGTCAGTATACCATGTAAAAAATCTGTTGGCAAGCGCAAAAAAAACGCAGCTCCGGAGCCCGGAACTGCGTGTGATAAATACTTTCCGATTATCCTTATTCTGCCGCGGGAGCTTCCTGCTGAGCTTCGGGCGCGGGCTGCAGCTGTGCGGCGGAGGTTGAGTAGGCTACTTGTTGAGCTGCAGTGGGCTGTAGCTGCCCTGCGGAAACCGTGGGCGCTACAGGTGTGGGCGCTACAGGTGTGGGGGTAACAGTCGCGGAGCCAGAGGCGAGCTTTTCCTCGTTTGTAATCGGGCCGGAGCCCACGAAGGTGGGGTAGCAGCTTTCGCGCTCATCACATACTGTTACGCGGGTGCGACCTGTGGCGGTGATGTCGAAAAGCTCTCTCGCCATACGATTGGGGGTGCGGATGCAGCCGTGGGAAAGTCTGCGGCCGGCGCGTACTTTGCCGGTGTGCATGCCGATGCCGTTACCGGTGAGGCGCTGCCAGTTGGGCATGGGGGAGCCAACGAAGCGGCCGCCTTCGGGGACAGGCGTAGTAGCTGAATTGGCATTGGCGTCCACGCAGCGTCCATCTGCGTCCAGCATGCGGCCCCAAGTGCGGGAGCTGTACTCGCGCTTTTTCTCAAGCACACGGAATGAGCCCGTAGGAGTGGGGTGATCACCGGTGCCCGTGGAGACAGGCCAGTCCGCGGCCACGCGGCCGTTTACATACAGTCGGCCACGCTGCTCAGAGAGGCATATGTAAATAGGGCTTTGCGGTGATGCCTGGCTCATCAACTCCGGATTCCGGTAAATATCCATGATTTTCGGATAATTCGGGTGTGTGCGTACGAAAATCTCGTAGTTATCCGGTTTCGGGGGAGCAACCGGGGCTACGGGAGCCTGAGTTTGCTGGCTGCATGAGCTGAAAATGCTCAGGGCGATAAGCCCGGCCAGGCAAGTAAGGGTTTTTCTGATGGTGTTCATACGAGTGAGAGGTAGAGAGTCGCGGTTTTATTTAATAATAACCTGAGTTCCTACGGGAGTGTTTTCGAAGAAGATACGTGCCATTTCGCGCGGGAGGCGAATGCAGCCATGGCTTTCCGGGGCGGAGGTGACATATCCTTCATGCATCCAGATGCCGTTGTTGGTAATCTGCATGCCGAAGTTCATGGGAGCTCCTTGGTAAATGCCTCCTTCGGGCATGGGCTGACCGGCGGTGTAGTCTGCAATGAGGGTGTTGCCCTGAGCGTCTACCACGCTGCCGTATGTGGAGGACTTGTGATCTTCATCCTTGCTGAGGATTCTGAATGTACCGGCCGGGGTGCCGTGGCCGGCGCGTCCGGAGGAGATGGTACTGCTGCCTACATACTGGTTAGCAATGTAGTATTTGGCTTGTTGAAGCTGCGTGTCGATAACAATCAGGTGCTCGCCTTCCAAGCCGGCGGGGCGGTCCCAGTGGCCGTGTGCCACTGCTGTGAGGGGGTCAATCTTGATACGTTCGGGGCGGAAAGCGTAGCCGCCTGTGGCCATAGCTGCCAGGTCGTTCTGAGTGGAGCATGCGCTCAGAACAATTGCTGTTGTAATGGTTATGATCAGTTTTTTCTTCATCAGTATATCTTACCGTAGTTCCGGCATCGTTTTCACGTGCTTACGCTTCTTTATGCACACAAACAGTACGATTGTCAAGATTTTTTAAGTAAATTTAAGTCAGCGGAGCACCTGCTCCGGAGAGTATGCGTTGCATATCAGATATGTCCGTGCAGCGGCGCAGAGCGTATTCCTGCTCATGCGAAAAATCCTCATAACAAAAAGCAAGATATTTTTTCATGCGGTTGCAGTGGCCTGCAGGAGTTCTTTTTGTATGTAATATGCGGTTTGTTTCTTCGATGAGCACTTGGAAGTAAAAGCGCATTTCATCAGCGGAGGGCGGCGCGCCGCCACGCAGGCAGCGGAAGATGTAGGGGTTTCGCACGGCTCCTCGGCCTATCATTACGCCGGCGGGGCTAGTGCTGCTCAGCCATTCATGGGCTTGGGCCACTGTGCAGATATCACCATTCCCCAGCACGGGGCAGTTCAGGTGTTCTACGGCCATGCGCACCGGCGCGGTATCCACGCTGCCAGCTGCATACAGGGCCTTGCGAGTACGCCCGTGCACCATCACCATATCCGGTGATGCGGCTGAAATCTCGCTGAGAATGCTCGGGAACTCTGCGGAATCCGCCCAGCCGGTGCGGCATTTCACGCTGAACTTTCCTTCCGGTACCACACGGCGCAGCCCCTGCAGGCAGTCCTGCAGAGCTGTAAGGTCTCGCAGAAGTCCGGCACCGGCGCCATGGCGGTTTACTAGGGGGGAGGGGCAGCCGGCGTTCAGGTTAATGCCTGCCACGGGTAACTGAAGCAGCCACTCGGCATCTCGCATGAGCGGAGTGGATTCACTGCCGGCCAGCTGGGCCAGAATGGGGACACCGGTTTCATTCTCTTGGATGCACCGCAGATTAGCATCCGCGATGGCGCAGGTGGTGGGAGTGCTGCGGAAGTATGCCGTCACGAATAAATCCGGCAGCGAGCCTATGCGTGCCAGAGTGCGCATGAAGGCTAAATCCGTTACATCCTGCATGGGGGCAAGAGCTGTAAGAAAGTGTGGGGGCAAGGCGGCTGAGGTGAGGTTATATGTGTTGTTATGAAGGTTTGTGCATCCAGCAGCCCGGTTTATGGCTTAATAGCTTCGTCCGCCGGTATTCTCTGAATTTGCACACTGCCATCAGCCAGCTGAAGGGTGGCCGTGCTGCCGGGAGGAAGTTCGGCTGTACTGCGTGCAAGTCGGCCTGAAGGCGTGTGGACGAGTGCGAAGCCTCGCTCTAAAGCCTTTTGTGGGCTTGCTGCGTCCAGACGTGCGCTGTATACTTGAAGGGCTGCTTGTGCGGTGGAGAGGCGGGTGGCTGCTGAGTTCGTGATGTGCTGCTGGGCTGCAGTAAGGGTGGCATGCGCCGCGGAAAGGCGTGCCCGGAGTGTGTGTGTGGAGATTTGTGCGGAGAGTACTTCCAGCCGGGAACGTGCGGCGGTGGTTTTCTCAGCCGTGGCGGTGTACAGGCAGTTTTCCAAGTCGTCCAGCCGCTGGGCGAAGGGGGCCAGCGTGAGCAGGGGCGTGCCAAGCGGGCCCTGTGTGATGAGGCGCAGGCGCAGGCGGGCGGTCTGCAGGGCGCGGCTGAGACTGTACTGTAGGGTACTGCTCAGTTGCTGAAGGCGCTGCCTGAGGGCCGGGCCATCCGGCGTGGTTAGTTCGATGGCGGCAGTGGGGGTAGGCGCGCGTAAATCAGCCACGAAGTCAGCAATGGTGAAATCCGTCTCATGCCCCACAGCGCTGACGATGGGCAGGCGGCTGGCCGCTATGGCACGGGCAAGCTCTTCTTCGTTGAAACACCAGAGGTCTTCCAATGAGCCGCCGCCTCGCGCGATGATGAGATAATCCACTGCCGGCAGCCCGTGGAGTTCCGGCTCGTTCCAGCGGCGTATGGCTTCTGCCAGTCCGCGCTCAGCTCCTTTGCCCTGTACCTGTACAGGCAGCAAATAGGCCTTCAGCCAAGGTGCACGGTCTTCCAACCGGTGGCGCATATCTTGTATGACAGCACCGGTGGCGGAAGTGATGAGCCCGACACTCTGCGGGAATGCGGGTATGGGCTTTTTGCGCTCAGGTGAGAAAAGCCCCTCCGCTTCCAGCCGGAGCTTCAGCTCGTCAAACTGGCGTCGCAGGTTTCCCAGCCCGGCTTCTTTTACGCTGCTTACGATGAATTGCAGCGAGCCTCGGCCTTCCCACACGGTAGCTCGGCCATTCAGCTCCACCTGAAGACCATCACGCAGGCGTACCCGGCAATATGCTGCCTGGTAGCGGTACAGCACGCACTGTAGCTGCGCGGTGGCGTCCTTCAGGGTGAAGTATATGTGGCCGCTACCGGCGGCCTTGCAGGAGCCGATTTCTCCCACTACGCGCTGTTCTCCCACCTGGCCTTCGACGGCGTATTTCAGGCGAGTTACCAGCTCTGAGACGCTCAGGGGCATGGGGAGGGATTAGTCCTGGGGGACAAGGGCGGAGTTCGGGTCCAGCCACTCGGGGTCATAGCCCTTAGCGTAGGAGAAGAGGTCACGGTGGATGTACTCGTAGTACAGCTCGCGCTGCTCTTCATCCAAGCGTTCCCATATGGCTACGTTCAGAGCACGGGCTACCTTCTGCATCATTTTCAGGGTGAGCTGGCGGCCTTGGCGTGCTTTCTGTACTTGCTTGTGTGTAAGCTGCTCCAGAGAGACAGTAACCAAATCATGATTTTCCAGCCCCCAGGCCAGCATGATGCTGTCGATGCGCTGAGTGCCGTGATTGCGTTCGTTTTCTTCGTTCATCTTTAAGGATTGGTTTGTTTAATGTGGCGGTGCCGCCGCTCGTGGGAGCTGCGGCACCGGAAGGGGGGTTAATAGCCGGGGATGTGGCGTACATAGAAGCCACCGCACCGGCGCGGGGTGGTATACCAGCGCGGGCCAACTCCGCGGCCGCTGCCGGAGGTGTCAAAGCGTAAGCCTGCCACCATGAGGAAGACGTGTCCTCGTTTTGTGTAGAGTGTCAGCCAGTTGCCTCTGCCGGGGCGGCCCCAGTGGAGGAATGTGTGGCTTGTGGGGTTAGTACCACGGTGGAGCAGTCCGGCCTCGCGCAGCACGAAGGCCGTGGCGCCGGAGCAATCATATGCGGAGTCGATGTGACGACCGTGTCCGCCACCGCGGCGATACGGTTTATTGACGATTCTGTTACCTGCGGCAATAACGCGCTTGATGCGCGCCGGGGCATGTCGGGGTGCAACGGCCCTACCATTACGCAGCACGTACGCTGTGTACCCTGCACGGTACTGGTAGCGCGGCGTATATGCGTTCTGTTGCATCTGATGCTGTGAACACCCGCACAGCATCAGCAGCATTACAGAAAGCAGTAGTGCTGATATGTGTCTCATATGTGAGCTAAAACGGTACGAGGAGATTGTAACACAATTCTATCAATTAGGCAAGTGAAATAAGGAAAAAGCTTCGCGCATGCGCGTAAATAGTCGCGAGCGCGAGCGCGAAAGACGCGGAATATGCTCGACACGCTGAGCTAAATCCGTTAAACTGAAAACAAAAATAAGGGCAATGAATGAGAGGCAAGGCGTGAAATCATCGGCAGGGCGGATAGTGAGCATAGATGTACTGCGAGGTTTTGATATGTTACTGCTGTGCGGTGGTGCTGCTGTTATTTTGAAGTTTTTGCAGTGGCAGAGCGGGGGAGACATACCGGCGTGGCTGGAAGGGCAGTTTATGCACGCAGAGTGGGGTGGTGCTTTTACTTGCTGGGATTTGGTGATGCCGTTGTTCATTTTCATCACCGGTGCGAGCATGCCCTGTGCTTTTGCTAAGTACCGCCAGAAGGGTGGTGAGCACTGGCGGCGCAAGGTGTGGTGGCGAGTGCTGAGGCGTGTGGCAGTCCTCTTTGTGCTGGGTATGCTGGTGCAGGGGCGGCTGGCGAGCGCAAGCCCGGAGCGGATGAGTTTATTCTGCAACACGCTACAGGCTATCGCAGAGGGGTATTTTATAGCGGCGCTGGTGCTGATGTTCAGCGAGCGGCTGCGTACTAAGCTTTTGGTGAGTGTGGCGTGCATGGTGCTGTATTGGGCACTGCTGCGCTTTGTGCCATATTCGGGGCAGCCGGGCGGGTTATTTGAGCCAGAGAATAATTTGGCTATATATGTGGATTGTCTTTTGCAGGGAAGCTGGCAGGATGGTACGCCGTACAGCTGGATTCTGACGGCTGCTTCATTCGGTGCTCTTACGCTGATGGGGTGCGCATGCGGGCAGCTCATGGCTGAATATCGTGGGCGCCGTGCTGTTTTGTGGATGACGAGTGGCGGGTTATTCTGTTTGGTTTCTGCCTGTTTGCTGCAGTTTGATACTCCGCTTATCAAGCATATTTATACCACAACCTGTGTTTTATGGGCGGGTGGTTTTTGTGTGCTGCTGATGGCTCTTTTTCACCTGCTTTTTGACTGCTGCGGAGGTGTTTTTTCCCGTGTGGCCTATCCGCTACAGGTGGTGGGGTGTAACGCTCTGCTGGCCTATCTTCTCACGGAAATTCACGGGCCATGTGGTAACAGTTTGTGGTGGGCTGCTACTCATCCTCTCCTCTACGGGCTTTCAGAGCGAGCCGGGGAAGGTGGAGCTTTTGTGCATGCCCTGCTGGGGTTGATTCTGCTCTGGCTGCTGCTGTGGGCGCTGTACCGCCACAGGGCTTTTCTACGCGTGTGAGAAGCCCGTTTTGAGCTTAAAAAAAGCCGCTGCGCAGTGAGCGCAGCGCCCGGAAGTAAGGTTCGGTGATAACCGGGGCTTTTTTTAGACGAGGCCCTGATCAATCATGGAGTCAGCCACCTTCACGAAGCCTGCGATGTTGGCGCCGGCCACATAGTTGGTGAAGTCGCCAGTGGAGTCCGGAGAGTACTCGCGGGCGTGGTTGTAGGCGTTCTCGTGAATGTTCTTCATGATGCCGAAGAGCTTCTCGTCCACCTCCTCGGCGGACCACTTGAGGCGCATGCTGTTCTGGCTCATTTCCAGACCGGAGGTAGCTACGCCGCCGGCGTTGGCAGCCTTAGCCGGACCGTAGAGAATCTTGGCCTGAAGGTAGGCATTGATGCCGTCCAGGTCGGTGGGCATGTTAGCACCCTCAGCCACGAGCTTACAGCCGTTCTTGATAAGGGTGGCAGCCTCAGCGCCGTTGATTTCGTTCTGAGTAGCGCAGGGGAAGGCGCAGTCACAGGGCACGCTCCAGGGGCGCTGACCCACGAAGTACTGGGCGCTCGGGAAAGCGTCAGCGTACTCCTTGATGCGGCCACGGCGCACATTCTTGAGCTCCTGAATCCACTCAAGCTTCTCAAGGGTGATACCCTCGGGGTCAAATACGTAGCCATTGGAGTCACTCATGGTGACAGGCTTGGCGCCGAGCTGGTTGAGCTTCTTCACGAGGTACTGGGCCACGTTGCCACTGCCGGATACCACGCATACCTTGCCCTGCAGGTCGTCACCCTTGGTGGCGAGCATGTTCTGGGCGAAGTATACGGTGCCGTAACCGGTGGCTTCCGGACGGATGAGGGAACCGCCCCAGTTCAGGGACTTGCCGGTGAGCACGCCAGTGAACTCATTGCGCAGGCGCTTGTACTGGCCGAACATGTAACCGATTTCACGGGCACCCACGCCGATGTCACCGGCGGGGACGTCCGTGTCCGGGCCGATGTGGCGCTGCAGCTCCGTCATGAAGCTCTGGCAGAAGCGCATTACTTCAGCGTTGCTCTTGCCCTTGGGGTCAAAGTCAGCACCGCCCTTGCCACCGCCCATGGGCAGGGTGGTGAGGGAGTTCTTGAAAATCTGCTCGAAACCGAGGAATTTGAGGATACCCAGGTTTACGGAGGGGTGGAAGCGCAGGCCGCCCTTGTACGGGCCGATGGCGCTGTTGTACTCCACGCGGTAGCCACGGTTCACGTGAACCTTGCCGTTGTCATCTGCCCAGGGCACTCGGAAGATGATGGTGCGCTCAGGCTCTACGATACGCTCGAGAATGCAATTATCCTCGTATTTTTTATTTGCTGCAAGTACGGGGGTAATGGTGGAGAATACCTCCTGCACTGCCTGCAGGAACTCGGGCTCGGCGGCGTTCTTAGCGCGCACCTGCTCCAGCACTCGTGTTGTATAGTCAGACATATAAATGTGGTACGTCTGGGTTCCGCTCCTGCAGGCTTTTTGTCTGCTCTTGGCGGTCAGACGCGCGGACTATAGCAAAAAACTTTCTTTTTGAAAAGACTTTTTTTGTATTTTTTTTAACATTTACCGATTTTCAATCACTTTTTTCGGGTAAAATGTCATGAAATGACACATTATTTCTGTCTTAATGCGTCATTTTAGGGAGGAATGAAGGAAATGGGGCCTTAATCCTCTTTCTTTTCCTCTTGGGTAATTTCCTCGGGCTTTTCATTCTTTTCAGCCGGAGGGAGAAGGTCAAGGGTGCGTAAATCCTCTGCCAGTTCCTGAACGTCATCCACATTCAGCACATCACTGCTGAGGCGCAGGGTGATTCCGGCGGCGGTGCTGAGGGTGAGGTGGCAGGAGGCGATGCCGTTAGCGTCCGTCTCTTCCAAGCTGGCCTGAGTAATGTCCGCTATGGGGAGTGTGAGTGTGCTGCGCAGGTATACGCGGCGGATGATAGCTTCCGCGCTGATGTGGTAGCAGAGCGTCACATAATATAATCCCCATACCGTGGCTGCAATGCTCAGTGCAACGGCGCCCCAGAGCTGCCATGCGGGCAGTTCTTTGTATACGGCGCAGTAGACAGTGGCGGCGATGATAAGCAGCACGGAGCTGGCATACAGCAAGGCGTTAGCCGGGCGAATGGTGCGTTTGAGCATGTGAGGCAGGGGATGATGCGGGGGGGATAAAAAGCTGCGGCGGGGAACAGCTCCCCGCCGCAGAGAGGTTTCAGGGCTCTTCTGTGCGGAGCCGCGTATTAGTGGTTGTTGTTGAGGGGCATATCGGTGTGATCACCGCCGGGGCGGTACTTCACATCAATGGAGCGCACTGCGCCACCGCGCGTGTAATCTTCCACGGCGCGGGAGATGTAGGCGGGCATGCCCACTACGCTGTATTCGTAGAACTTCTTGATGGGGCCTTGAGGGGAGCGGATGCAGCCGTGGGAGAGGCGGCTGCCGGGGACTACCTTGCCCACGTGAAGGCCTACACCATCCAGCGTGAGGCGGTGCCAGTAGGGCATGGCGGCAGGGCGGAAGGTGTTGCCCTCAGGAATGCCGAGGCTAGCATCAGCGTTGGAGTTGGTGGTGCGGCCCTGTTCGTTCACGAATCTGCCATAGCGGTTAGAGCTGTGGTCCACCTTCTTTTCGAGGATTCGGAAAGTGCCGGTGGGGGTTTCGTGACCATTAGTACCGGTGGATACGGGCCAGTCCATAGCGACTCGGCCGTTTACATAAACGCGAGCACGCTGCTGGGGAAGGCAGATGATGATTTTGGAATTATTAGCCGTGAGCTGTGAGAGCAGGCGCTCATCACAGTAATCTCTCATGGTTTTGGGATAATCCGGCTGAGCCACGAAGTGCTCATAGCTACCGGCCGGGAAGGGATTGACATATCCGGGCTGGTCCTTACCCTGCATGGTGAGGGGATTGAAGGTGAGGTAACCCGGATCGGTGGCAAGCGGTTGCTGTGCCGTTCCGGCCTGAGGCATGCCGTGCACATTAGCCCTCGGATAGGGGGAGGGTGCACAGCTTGTCATCAGGGCGCCACCCATGAGGGCGGTGCAGATAATGGCGGTTTTCATAATTAGTTGCGGGGCAGCAGTATCTTCTGGCCGATGCTCAGGCGGTGGGCCTGTTCAGCGGTCATGTTGTTAGCCTGCATTATCTTGGCAATAGTGGTATTATAACGGCGTGCGATGGTGGAGAGGGTGTCTCCCTGACACACGGTGTAGTAGATACCTGCAGTAGTTCCCGGGGGCAGTGCAGCCGCCGGCGCCGGTGCCGGAGTTGCCACGGGGGCGGGGGCTACCACAGGGGCAGGTGCGGCGGCGGGGGGCGGAGTTGCCACGGGTGTTGCAGCTGCAGTGGGGGCGGTGGCTCCTGTGGGGATGGTCAGCACCTGACCGATGCTCAGGCGGTGGGCCTGCTCAGAGGTCATGTTGTTGGCCTGAATCACGCTGCTAAGGCTTACACCATGGCGGCGGGCGATGACGGAAAGCGTATCACCGGATTGTACCGTGTAGGTGGTGACAGGTGCCGGGGCCTGAGGTTCATTTTGTTTTTGGTTAAAGGGCCACCACCAGGAGCTTTCATTCTCGGTCTGCTGAGCAAGGGGCTCAGGCGTGTACGCGGGAATGGCGGGGGTGGGGGCAGCCGGAGCGGGTGCTGCCGCGGTTACGGGCGGCAGCACTTCCGGTGCGGTTACAGTAGTGGCAGGCTGCAGGGCCGTAGCTTCAGTAATGCCGGACCCTGCTTCCACTGTCACGGAATCCTCCTGAGGGGATGTCATCGTATCACGGAACCAGCTGTAATCCACTCTTTGGCGAGTGATATCACAGGAACAGAGGGCCGCGCTGATAGCAGCGAGTGTTGAGAGCTGAGTAAGTGTAGGTTTCATTCTTGTTCGGATTTATCCGTGAATGCTTTGTTATCAGCGGCGGTTTCTTCTGTTGTTGTTGCGGGCATTAGCGGTGCCGGGGATGGTCAGGCGGCGGCCGGGGCGCATGCGCATGGCGTCACGCTCGGTCATGTTGTTAGCCTTGAGGATATCCGTGTAGGGCACGCCGTAGCGCTTAGCGATGCCGGCGATGGTTTCGCCACGAGCCACAGTATGCGTGCGGGCTCGAGAGCTGCTGGTGTTGCTGGCCTTGCCGGGCTGGTAATCGCGGGGGATGTAACGCACCTTAATCACCTGACCGGGATAGATGGTGTCACTGGTCAGGCCGGAGTCACGCTTAATCTGAGCCACGGTGGTGCGGCTACGGCGAGCAATCACGCTGAGGTTGTCACCGGGGCGTACGCGGTAGGTGAGAAGCGTGGGCTCTGTGTAACGGCGACCGGTGCGGGCGTTACGATTGTTGCGGTTGTTACGATTGTTGCGGTTATTAGAGGCCGTGCTGTTGTTACGGCTCGTGGAAGTGCGGCTGGAAGCCGTGGAGCTGCTTGTACGAGTGGAGCTGCTGGTGGTAGCGCTGGTACGGGTCGGCGTTGTTGGCGTGGTGGTGCGGGTCGGCGTCGGAGTGACGGGAGCTACAGCCACGGGCGGCAGTGTGCCGGGAGTATTAGCCGCGATGACCGGAGTGGTCGGTGTCTCTACGGTAGTTTCCGTATCCTGATGCACATTGGCTGAGCCGGACTGGTCTGCCATGGTGGGCTGGTTTTGGCGAGCGCCGGAGCCATATACATCCGCCACGCTTTCGTGCGGTTCCGGAATGGGGAAGGGATCATGTGTTGTTGCGCCGGCTGATACCTGGGCACCCCAGCCATCATCCTCATCATCAATCAACCACGGCGGAATTTCGCCGTCTGCAATGCTGTCGCTCGCAATCGTGGCTGACTCGTAGTCGTCTTCGTCTATTCTGCTGCTGCTGCATGAGTTGAACGCCAAAAGCACACAGGCGCTCATGCTAAGCAAGGTGAGTGTTTTCTTCATACAGGTGCAGCGTATCAGATTTTTAAACTTTATGCAAGCTTATAAACTGTCAAATTTTATTAACTGCCTCTCTTCATTCATATAAATCGGCGCGCCCTCGTTGTGGGGCGCGCCGGGAAATATTCGGGTTTTGTGCAGCATTAGCGGCGTCTGCCACCGCCTCTGGAGCCGCCGCTGAAACCCCTACTCGGGCCGCTTCCGCGGGAGAAGCCGGCCGGGCGGGTGGCGCCGGATACGCGGCTCATGGAGGGAGAGCGTGGTACGCTGATATTCGGACGGCTGCTGTGGCTCGGTCGGTTTGCCATGCCGAGGTTCGGGCGGGGGCTCGGGCGGTTAGCTACGCCATGGTTCGGGCTGTGGCTCGGGCGGTTAGCTGCGCCATGGTTCGGGCTGTGGCCCGGGCGGTTTGCTACTCCGTGGTTCGGGCTGTGACCCGGTCGGTTTGCTACACCGTGGTTCGGGCTGTGACCCGGGCGGTTAGCTACGCCGTGGTTCGGGCTGTGGCCCGGGCGGTTAGCTGCGCCGTGGTTCGGGCCGTGACCCGGGCGGTTTGCTACGCCATGGCTTGGGCCGTGGTGGTGAATGGGCGCGTGCAGTCCACCTGCGGGGCGACGTGTGGGATAGTGCCCATGGCATACGCGGGGCGGTGCTGCCACGCGGTGAATGTGGGCCGGATAATGCCAGTGACCGCAATACCAGGGAGCAGGACCCCAGTTCGGCACGAAGCAGAGGGCCGTCAGTGCTGCGATGGTGAAGACTGCGGCACCCGTGGCTGTATAGCCGTACACAGGCCTGCCGTTATAATATCCGTAAATTGGGAAACCGTTTACATCGTAACTGGCACTCGTCCAGCCTACGGAGGCGCCCACGCTTACGCCGTGGCCATCCGTGGAGAATGAAAGGTTACTGTATCCATTAACTGGGGTGACTACACAAGATGAAAGCAGAAGCGAGGTGCTTGCCAGTGCAGCGATTGTTATGTGCGTTATTTTCATTTTCATGATATGGTTCTTTTGGGGTTATAGCCGATTGATAATAGTGATGAATTTTTGGTATAAGATTTTGTATATTTAAAAAATAGCAACTATTTCCGGAATTGCAAGTATTTTTTGCGTTTTCGTTTAAAAAAATACGGCATCCGGCGGGAAAGGGGGTGACTTATAGGCATTTTTTGCATTTTAGGCTTGCAAGATGGGGCTTCTTATGGTACAAACTCCCCGCACCCTGTCCGCTGGCAGGGCCCGCAACTGTGTGGTCTCGTGGTGTAAAGGTAGCACAAGAGATTTTGATTCTCTTTGTCTTGGTTCGAATCCAGGCGAGACTATCACAAATATAGGTTAAGATTAAGGGAGTCGTGCTGAATGCACGGCTCCCTTTTCTTTTACCTGTTTTCAGAAAGAGGCTGAAGCCGCGAGGGCGTGAGGTTGTATTAGGTTTGGCCAGTGCCCGGAAATGCGAAAACCCGCAGCGGGAGAGCGCTGCAGGTTTTCGGAAAAATAAGCTTTGGATGCTGAGGTGGCTATTAGAGCTCGAGGTCGAGTTCATCCTCGCCGGAAACATCGTCATCGGTGCCTTCCAGTAGGTCGATTTCGGGAGCATTCTCACCACTGTTGGCAGCCTCCTGAGCAGCATTGGCAGCGGCCTCACGAGCGGCAGCGGCCTGATCCTCAGCGCGGCGGATAAGCTCCAGACGACGCTGCTGGTTATCCGTGAGCGGCTTGGAAATGAGGTAGCGCTGCTGGGTCAGGCCCTGAGCGCGGCGGGTGTCGATGCGGAAGCGGTCATAGCCGGCATCAGCCAAGGACTCCATAATGGCGTTGCCGAGAGCCTTAGCATCCGGGCTATCACACACGTACATGGTGTGCTCGCTGGTGAAGGGCGCATCCCAAGCGGCGCGGCCATTCTTGGGGATGAGCACACCCACCATGTTGCCGTGTCCATCAGAGCATACGGCCCATACGTTTTCCTTGGAGCCGGGCTGTACGATGGAAATGTAGTACTGCGGGTATGCGTAGGAGAATTCCTTAACTACGGATTCACGCAGCCAAGCATGAAGGGCGCGCTCAGCACGGGCGGGAAGGGGGCCGGCGGGAAGCACATCGCGGTACTGCGGTGCGGCAGCGTCATCATAGCTGTACACGGTAACCGTGCCGCCGCTGCGCAGCTTAGCGGCAGCATCAGAGGGATCAATAGGGCCGAGGCAGGAGCTTACGGCGGTGATAGTGGCCATGGTGCAGCAGGCCAGAGCGAGATTCTTGAGGAGGGAAAGATGTTTCATGACGTTTCGGTGTTCCTCATTCTAGCCAATAAGTGAGGGGAAAGACAAGCAAAAACTTACAGAAAATGCTTTTTTTTATCATTTTTATGCAGAAAAGTGGGTGGAACGGGTAAATGAGGGGGCGGATTTTGTATGCTAACTCAGAAATGGCTTGACGCGAGAATGGATTCAGTACAGAATGGAGAACGTTATGAAGATGCTGATGAAAGATGCCGCCGTGCGCGGTTTGGCCCTAGCTACCCTTGGTGCGGCTGTGTGTGGATTATGCTCCTGTAAGGAAGAAGGAGAGAAAGCGGCTGCCGCCCCTGCTGAAACTTCTGCTGCTCAGCCCGCTCCGGAGAACGCTGTTACTGAGGCTACTGCTGCGGCTCCGGCTGTTGCTTCCGTGGAGGAGATTGAGGAAGACTTGCTGGAAACATTCATTTTTGACCTTGGTATGCGCGCAAGCGAGCTTTCTTCTCATCCAGAGCTGAACGTTTCCGTGCGCAATATGCTGGAGAAGCTGGAGAATTACTATCAGGCTCTGGCTGAGGAGCTGGCCGGTAGTGAGCGCAAGGTGCGGCTTGCTCTGCGCTTGGCTGATACCACTAAGAACCTCGGTGCTTGGGAGCGCGCCCATAATTCCTACCAGCGTGCACTCGCGGATTATGAAGCTATGCCGGAGGACGTGCGCGGCAAGTCTGAGTGCCGCCGCTTGCTCAGCTCTATTTATAACGGCATGGGCTTTTGTGCCCTGCGCCGCGGCATGACGAGCGAGGCTATTGAGTTTTACACTAAGTCGAAGGATATTGATGCCGCATGCTTGGCTCAGGTGACTCCTGAGGCGGACGCCGTGCTGCCGGAGGGCGAGCAGCGTGAGCGCTATCTGCAGGCCACTGCTGATATGCTGTTCTCCATTCGCTGCCTTGGCGAATGCCAAGTCGTGGCTCAGGACGTTGAGGAAGCTCGTGAGACATATAAGAGCGGCGTGAGCATGGCTGAGCAGATTGTAACGATACCTGTTGCGAACGGTTCCACACAGCGTGCTCCCTTGTGGGGCCTTTCTCAGGATCCTTCCTTGCAGTATGTTCGTTTGCTGGTTGTGCTGGGTAACTTGGAGAGCTCCAGCGGTAAGGCTCAGGAAGCCTTTAACAACTGGCTGAAGGCCGGCCAGATTTGCGAACTGCTTACCCAGCGCGCATCTTCTCCCATTATCCGCGCTAAGTCAGCCCAGATTCTGCAGATTATTGTGCCGCAGCTCAGGTCCATGCAGCAGGCCTCCGGTTCTCAGCAGCAGCCTGAGGGACAGCCTGAGGGACAGCCTGAGGGCGCAGGTGAATCCGCTGATTTGCCCTCGATTCCGCAGGAATAACAGCTTACCACCGGCCGACTGCTGATGGCATCATTCCTCATTTCTCAGCCCGCGCTGGAGCAGAATGCCCAAGTGCTGGCGCAAGTGGCACAGAAAAGCGGTGCCCACATGCTGCTGGCACTGAAGGCATTCTCCACCACTTCGTGTTTCTCCACACTGCGCCCGTATGCCGCGGGGTGCTGTGCCTCCGGGCTGTATGAAGCCCGCTTGGCCGCGCAGCACATGGGAGGACATGTAGCCGTGTATTCCCCGGCTTATCGGCCTGCTGAGCTGGAGGCGCTGCTGGGCTTTGCTCACCATATAGATTTCAACAGCATCCCCCAGTGGCAGCGCTACCGTGAGCAGTGCCTCCGCCACCCCAGGGTGCAGAGCGGTGAGCTGCTGCTCGGCCTGCGTGTGAACCCGTGTTTTTCCACGGGCCATACCCCGCTGTATGACCCCTGCGTGCCCGGCTCCCGCCTCGGCATTCCGCCGGAGCAGCTCGTGGGTGCTGACCTCACCGGCATTTCAGGCCTGCACTTCCACACCCTCTGTGAGCAGGGGGCTCAGGAGCTTGTGGATACTTTCCGCGCTTTTGAGAAAAACTTCGGTACTCTCCTCGCCTCTCCGCAGATTCGTTACCTGAATATGGGTGGTGGCCATTGGATAACCAAGCCGAATTATGACCGCGAGGCTCTCATCTCCCTCGTGCGTGAGGTGCGTGAGTGCTACGGGGTGGAAGTGTTCTTGGAACCCGGTGAGGCTTGGTGCGTGCACACGGGCGTGTTGCGCGCGCGTGTGTTGGATGTATTTGAGTCCCTCGGGTACCAGCATGCCATTTTGGATGTAAGCGCCAGCGCGCACATGCCTGATGTGCTGGAAATGCCCTACCGCCCGGATGTTTACGCCGTGCGCCCTGCGGAAGAGCAGGCCGGCGGCACCCCTGCCGTACAGCTCCCCGGTGAGAGTTATGCCCCCGCCGGTGAGGCCGGTGAGCTGCCGTATACCTACCGCCTCGGGGCTCCCACCTGTTTGGCCGGTGATGTCATCGGTGATTTCTCCTTCGCCGCGCCTCTGCAGCCGGATGATGAGATTGTGCTGGACGACATGACCCACTACACCATCGTCAAGACCACCCATTTTAACGGCGTTCCCCATCCCGCCTTGCAGATTTTGCAGCCGGATGGCAGCATTTCCACCGTTTGTCGCTTGGATTATGCCGATTTTGAGCGCCGTTTGGGCTAAAAATGGTAAAAAAATGCATTTTTTCAAAAAAAATGAAAAATTGTTCTTGACTTTCGTTGTAGTGTTGCTATAATATGCGCACCGCAACAGCGGTAACCAAACAAAAAGGCAAAGCGCCCGTAGCTCAATTGGATAGAGCATCTGACTACGGATCAGAAGGTTTGGGGTTCGAATCCCTGCGGGCGTGCTTCCTTAACAGAAAGCCTTCGGGCTCAGAAAAATGCCGGTCGTTTTGAACGTAACCGGCTTTTTTTGACTCAAAGTTTTCAGTGCTAGGGTTATCACGCTGTGCTCAGCATGGGGGCGTCCCGGTTTCGACTGAACATTCGAGGCGCCGGCTGCATGTGGAGGTTGATCGGCTGGCCTCCTTAAAAGCCGCTCAAAACATTAAATGCCTATTCCAAGAACGAATACGCAATGGCTGCGTAACATACGCGCCCGATTCAACGCCTGACGCCTACTAAGGCCGCGAATCCTAGCTCAGTAGGCAGGTGCCGTGCGGGGGAACCGCGTACGGCATGACATCCACAGGTTCCTGGCTTGGTGGAAGGCTGACGCAGAGCGGACCACCGGTGAGAGCAGCAATCTGCGTCTGAACATGGAGATGCTTGCGTCAACAGTGTCCAGGACAGGGGTTCGACTCCCCTCGCCTCCAGCCTCCGTTTTTTCGGAGAAAAAACTTCGGCTTGGCAAGCCTTTGGGTTTGCCAAGCTATTTTTTATTTCGCGGGGCCGATTTCTTTATTGCTTATCATGCCGAAGGGGCAATGCGGAGCAGTGACACACCCGCGTTGGTATACCACGGGCGGTAAACAGTGGCTCGTCGGCATGATAGGTTGTAGACTTCGTACTAGACTAAAGCTGAAGCTACAGCCGGCGGAGTAATCACGCAGCAATTTAATAATATGCTTTATGCCACCCCCAGCGGGCTCTGGCCCGGGCTCGCTACGCTCGCAGGCTTTTGCTCATACGACAGCTCATCATAAAAAAAGCGGGGTGCTCAGTGAAGAGCACCCCGCTTTGCGGTGAAGGTGAGTTTATTTCATCTCGCAGACGCCTTCCATGGCCACCACATCAAAGGGCTGAAGGGTGATTTCGATGGGGGTGTCTACATCCAGAGCCGTGTCCATAATGGGCAGGCGGGTCTGATCCGCGAAGGAGCTGCGGAGGGTGACGGTGCCGGTGACGCTCGGGGGCACATCCAGAATCTGGCGGAGAGTGCCGCGGAGGGTCTTGGGGCGATTAGAGGAGTTACGCAGGGAGAGCGTGCACTTCTGCATATTCCAAGCGGCCCAGCCGTAGATATCACCATCACGGCGCTGCTTATCCCAAGGGTTGCCGCCTACCCAGTGCGTATCTGCGAGCACATCGGCATTGCGGCGCACCCAAGCGATGCACTGAGCGAGTTCATCCCAAAGCACGCCGCCGTTCTGGTTCAGTAGATCTGTATCAGCATAAATCTCCTGAAGGCCGGAGCCGCAGGTGAAGGCAGTGCGCATTTCCTTCACGCAGTTCTGCGGGTCGCGGCTCATGACGCGGGGCGGGCCGTTCTTGGTGATGATGGTGCCGTGGGTCATGAGGGCATTGATGGGGAAGAGCGGGGCTCCTTCCACGAATACCTCATGCACGAGGCGGTCTCGGTAGGTAATCCAGCGGTCGCGGGCATCACCCACGTTGCCCATCTGGTCAAAGTCATTCTCCTGGCGCCAGATGGAATCCGCATACATGAACCAGAAGGGGCTGGCCCAAGTGCCCACGGTGGTGTTCAGGTAAATATCCTGGCGGGCTTCACGGAGGGATGTCAGCACGTTCAGAATGCCCTCGGCATCCTCCAGAGCACCGGGGCCCTTGGCGTGGAACTTGGTGGAAATGCCGTCAAACTTGAAGTAGCGCATATCATAGTTCTCCACCATGTAGCGGCAGCGGCCCACGAAGGCGTTGAAGTACACGGGGTTGGAGAGCTCAAAGTTGGAGATGCGGTTCTGGGGGTGAGTGGCATTCCAGTAGGAGATACGCATTCTCTTGCTGCTGCCGTAGCCGCCCACGGGGCCGAGCCAAGTGCCCATGCCGCAGTTCATGCTGGTGGCGACTTCATTCAGGCGGGCGAAGCCATTCGGGAAGCCTGCGTGGAAGCCCCAGAGGCTGTTGAAATCATCCCAGCCGTCATCAAGAACGAAGGCGTCAAGAGTCACGCCGCGCTTCTGGAAGAGCTCGCGGTACCAAGTCTGCAGAATTCCCATGGAAATCGGCTCGGTGGTGCGGTCAAGCGGGTTCGGATTATCATGCACTACGATGCCCACCTCATACCAGTCATTGTAATGTACCATGGTGCGGTAGGGAACCGGTTTTTCTCGCTCCAGATAGCTGAGGAAGGAGCGGCGCTGCTGCTCGGGGGCAAACAGGCCTATCACGGAGCTCACACGCCAGGGGCTCTCGGGCCTCAGCTGGGCCTTGCGTACCCAGCTGCCGCGCACAAGGTCATCCGGCACGGCGGTAGCGGCATCTTCCTCCGCATTACCCATGGCCAGTGAGAGGGAAATACGGCCGCTGCTGGTGACAGGCTCCGTCTTCTTCTCCACCCAGTAGCGCAGGTGGTAGGTGCCGGCCACGGGCACCACCATGTGGTACTCCGCATTCTCAGAGCGGTGGCCGGTATAACCGGGGTGCACATCTTCCGCGATTACCTGACCCGCGGTGGTGACCAGCTGCACGGCCACGGTGTTCAGGCGGTTGTTGCCGCGTTCATATTCGAAATCCACCACGAGCTCGCCGGGCTCTAAGAAGTTCACCGGGCCCTCTGCCACCAGCAAATCTCTTACCACGGGGCCGTTCTTCGCATCATACTTATTCCCGTACACCGGGTGGAAGCTCTCAGGTACGGCAAACACGCTGCCGAACATGCCCGGTGTCCAAGCCTCGGGGGACCAAGCCTCTTCCTGAGAATTACCATGCTGGCCTACAGACATGACGGACATCGGCGTCTCCAAGCCCATGAAGAGCTTATCCGTCACCGCCACGGTGCCGTGGGTTGTATTACCGGAAATGCTGGGTATGCCGCCCGCCGCTGTGGGGATGACTTGCAGCGGGGTAATCGTATCAAAGAACACGGGGTTGCCGTTCGCCTTCAGGGTATATTCCTGGCGCAGGTAGTGAGAGCCATTGCGCAGCACGGCGCGCCATTCCACGCTGAAGCTGCCATCCGGCGCGGTGAAGGTGGTGCTGATAGCCTTGCCCGGCAGCTGGCGGGATACTGTCAGTGAGGAGCTGTCGGCGCTCAAATCGATAACCTGCGGCACTTCAGCGCGCATGCTTGTGGAGCTGAAGCTGCGGCCGTCTGCCAGCTTAATGGTGAACACAGGCTGGCCTCCTGCCACCAGCAGGGTACCATCCGCACTCTTCAGTCCGCCGAAGGTTACCCCGCCGTTCTCGCTGCAGAAGGTAGCTGTCAGCAGCTCATTGCTCACGCTGTAGGTGTTGGCATTCACCACAGCTGAAGCTGCTCCGGGGGCTGCTCCCGGGTATTCCACAGCTGCGGTGCTCAGGCCCGCTGCGGCCAGCGTCATCATCAGAAATAGGTTCTTTTGCATAATAGGTGTATGTGCTTTCCGCACTTTATCATACTCTAGCACATTTCACCCGCTGCTGGCAAGCCCATTCTGCCTTATATTGCCCGGAAATCCGCAGTTGCTTCCTTTTGTTGTGCAAAAAAATCGCTGCTCCTTTCGGAACAGCGATTTTTTAGAATTGTCAACCGTGCGTGGCAATTACTTGCGGCGGCGGCGAGCGGCCAGGCCAGCCAGAGCCAGAAGGCTCAGAGTAGCGGTGGTGGGCTCGGGAACAGAGGGAACCTCGATGGTGATGGTGCCGGGGTTCAGCACGCTGGTGATAGCGGCGGCGCCGTTCATGTTGCCTGCGTAGGAAGCGAGGGTTTCAGAGCCACCGTCCCAAGTAAGGGTGGGGGTCATAGCCTGATTGCCACCAGTCACGGAAAGAGTGTAGGTAACACCCTTCTGGATGGTGGTGGTGAAGGTTACGCTGTCCTGATAGGACATGGTAGCGGTGTTCAGGTCGCTGGTGCCCATCACGCGGCCACGGCCAACGGTCAGAGTCAGAGCGTCATTGGAACCACCAAGAGTGATGGCGTAATAACCGTAAGTGTCGTTAACAGCGTTGCCGCAGTAGTAGCCGATGATGGTGCCGGACTCAGCAAGGTTGTAAAGGGCGTCCAGAGTGAAAACCACGGAGTAGTCAGCGGACCAGAAGTCGCCACTTCTTGAAGGGGCGGTACCCCAAGCGGCATTGATGGTGTTAACCTGCTCGGTGGCAGCGGCTGCTACGCCGGCCAGAGCCATAAGAGCGATAAGCGTCTTTTTCATGTTGTGTATGTTTGGTATGGAGTTAATGTAGAATAAGCAGTTGCCCGTGCAGGGATACCCGTTTCCACGCGCGTCGGAATGCTGAGAGACCTGCCCCGAGCTGCTCGGCAGCAGTATATCTCTTTCTGCATGACTTGACAAGCTGAAAATCTAATTTTTTTTGTAAAAAAAACTTTTTTGTTGGTGTCTGGTGCGTGGGCTTAATTTTTTTTATTCAATAACTATGGCTATCAGTAAGTAATCGCGCAGAGCGTTTCATGCTGTTGTGCTCCGGAAGAGGGTAAGAAATGGCTCTACGATGTGATGATAATTAAGGAAACCTGAGTATTAATTTTCAGAATAATCCCGCGTATTGTTTTATAGTGTGGGTAAGTCGCATTCTTGCAGGCGAAAGCCGCGGTACTACGACGTCTCCGGAAGTGTATGGTACTCTCGCTCTCATTATGCAAAAAATCGCTGCCCCTTTCGGAACAGCGATTTTTTAGAATTGTCAACCGTGCGTTGCAATTACTTGCGACGACGACGCTTGGCACGCCAAAGTCGCTTTAGCGACGGCGGCGGCGGGCAGCCAGACCAGCCAGAGCCAGAAGGCTCAGAGTGGCGGTGGTGGGCTCGGGAACGGAGGGAGCTACAACGGCGGCGTTCACCTTCACGTCGAGGTTAAGGCCACCGGCCTGACCGCCATTCATGTTGTGATTGCCACCGGTGAAGGCAGCAACCTTAACGCCATCGAGGTAGAGATCAGCAGCGGCAGAACCATTGGTGCCACCGAGGTACTGGATAGTGTAAGTGCCGGGAGTGGTCAGAGTGTAAGCGTCGGTACCACCGACAACCTTGAAGGTGGAGTAGTCATGAGTGGTGCCCAGAGTGGAGGCCTCCGTAAGAGCACCTTCAGTCAGAGTAAGGCTCTTACCACGATCAAGAGTCAGCACACCATTGCTGGAAAGCTTGAAGGCGTTGACAGTGTGGTCGTTGCCGTTGTTTGCCTGGTAGTAAGCAAGCAGGAGGTCGTAGTCACCGGTAACGGCAAAGGCCTCGCCCAGAGTGAAGGAGAAATCGAATGCACCGGCATACAGGTTTGCGGGAGCTGTGATGGTGGTGTCCTCCGTGATGGTGGCAGCGGCTGCTACGCCGGCCAGAGCCATGAGAGCGATAAGCGTCTTCTTCATGTTGTGTATGTTTGGTTAGTGAGTTAATTTTTGAGGTAAGCAGGGCTCGTGCAGGGGTACCCGTTTCCACGCGCGTCGGAATGCTGAGAGACCTGCCCCGAGCTGCTTGGGCGTCAGTATATATATTTCGGAGAGGCTTGGCAAGCAGAAAAGTTAATTTTTTTGCAAAAAAAACTTTTTTGTGGTGTCAGGTTCGTGGTGCTCGTTTTTTTATTCATTTGTGATGGTTATCAGTAAGTAACCAAGCAGGGAGTTTCACGCAGTTATGCTCCGGAAGTGTACAGCGCTTTTACTCTTGTGATGCAAAAAAATCGCTGCCCCTTTCGGAACAGCGATTTATTTAAATTGTCAACCGTGCGTGGCAATTACTTGCGACGGCGGCGGGCAGCCAGACCAGCCAGAGCCAGAAGGCTCAGAGTTGCGGTGGTGGGCTCGGGAACAGCGGGAGCGGCAACATAGTCACCGTTTACCTTCACGTTGAGGGTAAGGCCACCGGCCTGAGCACCGTTCATGTTGTGGTTGCCACCGGTGAAGGAAGCTACCTTCACGCCGTCAAGGTAGAGATCAGCAGCGGCCTCCCCGTTTGTGCCACCGAGGTAATCGACGGTGTATGTGCCGGGAGCGGACAGAGTGTAAGCAGTGCCGTCAGCAGTGAAGGTGGAGGTGTTGTTGATACCCATGGTGGAGGCGCTGGTAAGAGCACCCTCGCTCAGAGTGAGATTCTTACCACGCTCAAGAGTCAGCACGCCGTCGCTGGAAAGCTTGAAAGCATTAACGGTATAATCGCCGCCGTTTGCCTGATAGTAAGCAAGCAGGAGGTCATAGTCGCCGGTAACGATAGCGGTCTCCGTCAGGGTGAAGGAGAAATCGAATGCACCGGCAAACAGGTTGCCGTCAGCAGTAATGGTGCCGTCCTCAGTGATGGTGGCAGCAGCTGCTACGCCGGCCAGAGCCATAAGAGCGATAAGCGTCTTTTTCATGTTGTATATGTTTGGTATGGAGTTAATGTAGAGTAAGCAGTTGCCCGTGCAGGGATACCCGTTTCCACGCGCGTCGGAATGCTGAGAGACCTGCCCCGAGCTGCTTGGCGCCATTCTATATATTTCTGAGTGCCTTGGCAAGCAAATAAATCAGTTTTTTTACAATAAAGAAGTTATTTTTTTGCGAAGTGCAATTTTATCCTTTTTATTATAAAGCTTGCTGCTTGAAAGGAAGCGCTCTATTAATGCCTAAGGTCTAAAATCCCTATTGTTATGCCGAAGGCAATGTTACCGATAATCATCACGGGGACATCGATGCACGCAGCTGTGGCGCCTGCTAGGGGGTAGGCGTAGAGAGCGTGCCAGTCCGCGTGAGTTTTGCCCAGGCCTTCCCAGTAGAGTGAGTCGTGAGTAATGGGGAAGCAGTTCACCATGACGGGTGTGGCACCCGGTGGCAAGCTTTGAAGGAAGGGGGCATCTTTCAGGGGCTGGGGGGATGCCAGTAGTTCTCCATTCCAAGTTCTGCTGACGTCGCTTTTACGCCAGCCGCGTTGATCGTTAGCACTAGGAAGGAGAAGGTGCTCTTCACCCGCGCTTCCCAGAACGCTCAGGCTGATGTTTGGGAACTCATGGCGACTGCGGCAGCGGGTTTGTACGCAGGGCTCGTAGAAGTCATTCCCCACGCGCATGAATTGCACCTGCACAGAATCACGGCTCTGTGGCTGTGCGGGTGGGTTAGTGAGGTGCTCGTAGCGGAGCTCACTGATAGTGGCTTCCTGCCATTCGCCCCATGATTTCGGGATGAGGTAATTCTGGCTCAGGCATGAGCTGAGGCTCGCAACACAAAGTGCAGCGGGAATCAACAGGCTGAGGCGGGAGCAAGGGCGCATCTGAGTGGAAGGACTGTGAGTGGTTCAGGCGTGAGGGTACAAAAAAGCCCCTCTGGTGAGGGGCTTATTGATACGCAGTATAAGATTCGAACTTATGACCCCATCCGTGTGAAGGATGTGCTCTACCACTGAGCTAACTGCGCGTTTGGCTCACTTGGAATGAGTGCGGCGGGATTTTAGCGCGTTTGTTCCCACTTTGCAAGCTTTTTTTTGTGAAATGAGCATTTTTTCGGAAAAATCCGCAAAATGCAGGGGTCGGGTGGCAGGAATGGGGGCTTGAAAAGAAAGCCGGGCGCGGCTATGGTGAGCGGCACCCGGCTATATACTATATATATAATAAGAGGTGATGCTGAGATTACTTGCTTGCCAAGTGGGCAAGGACGGCATCACGGATAGCATCCAAGCCGGTGCGGAGCATTTCCGGGGAGGTGGCAAAGTTCAGGCGCACGCACTGGGAATCACCAAAGTTGGCGCCGTTATCCAAGTACACGCCCGCCTTTTCACGGAAGAACGCGTGGGGGCTTTCCACGCCAAGGGCGGAGCAATCAATCCATGCCAGATAGGTGGCCTCCTGGTGGCGGGTCTTCAGCATGGGGAGCTCGCGGGCGATGTAGTCCACCACGAATTGACGGTTGGCGCGGAGGGTGCGCAGGAGCTGCTCGTGCCATTCCCAGCCGGAGGTGTAGGCGGCGAGGGAGGCGGCGTAGGCGAAGACGTTTAGGGTGGGGAGGCTGTGCCCTTGGGTCTTGCGGATGGCGGCGCGGAGCTCGGCATTCGGCACGGCCATGTAGGTGAAGCAGATGCCGGCGATGTTGAAGGTCTTGCTGGGGGCGCTGAGCATGACGGTGCGCTGCTGCATGCGCTCGGAGAGGGTGAGGGCGCAGACGTGCTGCTTGTCCTCATCCAGCACGAGGTCGCAGTGGATTTCATCCGAGCAGAGGATGAGGTCATGGCGCTCGCAGAAGTCCGCCACGCGCTCCATTTCCTCGCGGCTCCAGGCGCGGCCGAGGGGGTTGTGCGGGTTGCAGAGCAGGAAGAGTTTGGTGTTCGGTGTGACGGCGGCCTCCATGGCCTCCCAGTCAAACTCCCAGCGCTGGCCAGTATACTTGAAGGGTACGCTGAGCAGGCTGCAGCGGGCGTCCTCATGGCAGTGCAGCATGGGCGGGTATGTGGGGGAGCACACCATGACCTCGTGCTGCGGTTCGGGGCATACAGTGCGGGCCACCAGAGTGAAGGCGGGCACGCAGCCCGGCAGCTCATGCAGCCACTCAGGCGCAGCATTTGTGACGCCGTGCTTCTTCACCAGATAGGTGGTGATGGCGGCGCGCAGTTCATCCGTCATGAAGGCATAGCCATAGAAACGGTGGTTCAGGCGCGCCTGCAGGGCATCCACCACACAGGGCGGGCTCTCGATGTCCATATCAGCTATACCGAAGGGCAGAGGCCCTTGCAGATCCCACTTAATGTTGCCGGTTTCGCGGCGGCAATCTGTCGAGGCAAAGCGTATCATAACAGATGGTTCTCAGTTTCGCCTTGATTATACTACCTGTGAGCGAGCCGTCAAGGCGAAAACAGGTGCCCACAGCGGAAAATCAGAAATGAACAGGAGGGAATTTGGAATTACGAATTTAGATTTACGAATTACGAAGTCTAGCGCGGAGCTCCGTTCACGGGCGGAAGACCGGGAGACGAATTATTTGTCACCCAGCTGTGGGTATCAAATCTCATTGTTACCCACTAAATGTGTAAAAGTGGGTAACAAGACTAATAGACTCTTCTCACTTATAATTACAGTATCGCGCGCACGCGCGCGAAAAGCAAAATGTATTCTTATGTGTAAGGTGCGTTATGAAAACGCGATAAAAAGAAAGGATGAAAAGAAATATGAAAAGAGATATGAAAAGGCGGAATAAGTTATAATAATAGAAGCATGATATAAGGGATAAAGAGAGGGTAGAATGATAATTATACAGAATAGCGGTATAGAGTATATGATTTTGCGTTAAATTGGCTGCAAGATGAGGGGACAGGTGTGGATTATTAAGCGTGTTTTTAGTCTGTAGTTGGGGGCTTGTTTGGAGAGCGGAAGGCTATGGTGGAGGGGGATGATAGCATAAAGAAACAGCCCGCCGAAGCGGGCTGTGTGAAGATATATGGCGGCTTGGTGTGGCCGTTTTAGGCGAGCGTGGTGCGCATGGAGAGGGTGGTGAGGAGGGAGAGGAAGCGGGCGTAGTCATGCTCGCGGTCTGCGGAGACGAGGGCGAACTGGTACTCGCCTTGGCGGGCGTCCTCAGCGGCGGCGTTGTGCAGGCGCAGCTGGATGACCTCCTCGCTGTCCGTCTGGCGGCCGCGGAGGCGGGCTTCCAGCTCAGCGGAGGGCACGTGGATGTAAATATCCGCATAGGCGCGGCGGATGATGGGGTCCTCACAGGCGCGGATGGAGGCGGCGCCCTGAACATCGATGTCCATCACGACGTTCTTGCCCTGGGTGAGCAGGTCAATGATGTCCGCCTTCAGCGTGCCGTATGAGTTGCCGTGCACGGTGGCGTGCTCCAGGAACTCGCCGGCTGCGACCTTAGCGGCGAAGGTTTCAGGGGAGAGGAAGTGGTAATCCACGCCATCCTGCTCGCCGGGGCGGGGCTGGCGGGTGGTGCAGGAGATGGAATAGGAGGTGAGGCCATCAGCCTCCGCACGGCGGCAGAGGGTGGTTTTGCCGGAGCCGGAGGGGCCGGAGACGATAAGAAGAGTACCAAGCATAAGGAATTACGAGTTATGAATTACGAATTTGGATTGAGGGGGCTTATTCGATGTTCTGCACCTGCTCGCGGATTTTCTCCAGCTCCGTCTTAGCGGAGACAACGAGCTGGGCGAGAGCGGCATCATTAGCCTTGGAGCCGGTGGTGTTCAGCTCGCGGAAGATTTCCTGACAGAGGAAATCCAGCGTGCGGCCAACGGCTTCCGGCTTATCACAGATTTTCTCGAACTGATCCAAGTGGGAAGCGAGGCGGGTGGTTTCCTCGCTTACATCACAGCGGTCCGCGAAGAGGGCGATTTCCTTGATAATGCGCTCATCATCCGCGGGGATGGGCAGGCCGCTTTCTTCCAAGCGCTTGAGGAGCTGCTCGCGGTAGTGAGCGGGCACTCCGGCGGCGCGGGCGATGAGCTGCTCGCGGTATTCTCGCAGGGTGCCGATGCGGCGCAGGAGGTCGGCGCGCATGTTAGCGCCTTCCTGAGCACGGAGGGCAAGGAAGGCGGCGAGAGCCTCGCGGATGGCGGGTTCTGCGGCAGCCCAAGCGGT
Organism: Akkermansia sp.; assembly: GCA_045653545.1. GTDB lineage: Bacteria > Verrucomicrobiota > Verrucomicrobiia > Verrucomicrobiales > Akkermansiaceae > Akkermansia. Next base: position 26,782 of record JAZOMC010000039.1, on the reverse strand, counting down.
GTCCGGTGTGATGTCTGCCTCTGTTTCCTCACCGATGATGCCGAGGCGCAGGAGGGCATCCAGCGTGATATCCACGGCGGTGCCAGTGGCCGTGGCTACCTCAGCGGTGCAGGCCTGAAGGGCGGCGAGTTTGGACTTGTTGACGGTGAGATTACCGGCGGCGGAGCTGCCAGCCTGGAGGGAGATGGTGATGTTCACACGGCCGCGGGAGACGCAGCCGGCCACGAGATCACGCACGCGGGTTTCCAGCTCAGCCCAAGCGCGGGGGAGAGAGATGGCGATTTCTGTTTGTTTGCGGTTTACGCCGCCGATTTCCACACGGAGGGAGGCGTTATTCAGCGGGGCGGTTACGGCCCCGAATCCGGTCATGCTGTTCATAAGGGGGATTTTCCGATGATGTCTAGCAGGCGCGAGTCTAGCGCGAGTGCTTCGTTTACGTTGAAATTGAGGTCTGAACGGAGGGCGTCCACGGCACGCATGCGGCGCAGGAGGTCCGGCACGCTGTGGGCGGTGGCCACGGCGCTGAGCTCGGGGGCGAGGGGCTCCACATCCGGCGCGTGTGAGGCAAGCAGCACGGCTTGGCCTAGGCAGAGGGAGAGCAGCTCCAGCATCTGAGCGCGTTCGCCGAGGTATTCGCTCTCGATGCGCGCATTCGTCACGTCCTTCTGCATGGCCTCCCAGTTCTTGATGTCTGTACCTTCGGATACGGCTTTGGCCTCAGCCTTCAGGGCGGAGGTGATGCGCTCCGTAATCTCCTCGCGGCGCTTGGTGAGAAGGTTCTGGAAGTCTGCACGCAGGGCGATGGCGGCCACATCATTACCAATCCGGGGGAGGGCGGCGCGCACGGCGGGCAGGAAGGCTTGCTGGGCCTCCGTGAGGCGCACACCGCGGCGGGAGTCGCGCAAATCCAGCCTCACGCAGCGGGAGAGAATGGTGGGCAGGAGCTTCTGGGGCAGGGCGGTGATGAGGATGATAAGCGTCTGCGGCGGGGGCTCTTCCAGCGTTTTCAGGAAGGCGTTAGCGGCTTCATCCAGCAGGCGGTCAGCCTCATCAATGATGACGAGTTTCGTTTCCCCCACCGCCGCACGCAGGGCAAGGAAGGGCACCACGCTACGCACGGCAACAATGGAGATGGTGCGGATTTTGCAACCGGGGCGCAACACGCGGCAGCTGGCGTGGTGGAGGTTTTCCAAGGAGTGCGCCCGGGCGCCGTTCAGCTCCGCCGCGAGGGCGAGGGCTAGGCGGTGTGTGCCGGCATCTGCCACGCCGGTGAAGAGGAGGGCGTGAGGCTGGCGGCCGTTGGCACGGGCGTTCTTCAGGAGGGTGTGAGCCTGTTCGTAGGTGAAGGCCATGGCGAGCGTTAGTTTTCAGGGTAGGAGCCGAGCACTTTGAACATGGGGGTGTGATCGTGCAGGACGTGCAGGCAGGTCTTCAGCGGTTCTACGTCTTCATGGCCTTCCACGTCAATGTAGAAGAGGTACTCCCAAGCGGTGTCGCGGTTGGGGCGGGAATCCATGCAGTAGATGTTCACGCCGTGGTTCTTGAAGACGTTCAGCACGTCCACAAGGCTGCCCGCGGTGTGCGGTACGCCGAAGCAGATGGTGGTACGGTCCTTGCCGCAGGGGGCATTGCGCTGGCGGCCAATGACGGCGAAGCGCGTGGTGTTGTCGGACTTGTCCTGAATGTTGGCGCTGAGGAGTTTCAGGCCGTAAAGCTCGCCGGCCATTTGGCTGCCGATGGCAGCGGCACCCAGCAGGGCTTCATCCGCGGCGCGCTGTGCGGCTGCGGCGGTGGATGGCGTGGCCACGAGGGCGGCGTTCGGGTAGTGCTGCAACAGCCATTCGCGGCACTGGCCCAGCGCTTGCGGGTGGGAATAGATGGTGCGGATGTCGGTACCCTCAGCATTGCTCATGAGGCAGTTCTGTACAGGCTGGTGTACCTGAGCACAGATGCGCAGCCCCATGGCGCCGAGAAGATCCAGAGCTTGAGATACTTTGCCGTCTGTGCTGTTTTCAACGGGGACGATGCCGTAGTCCACCTCCTTGCGGTCCACGGCGTGGAAGATGTGATTGAAAGAGGGGAAGGGCACTAGCTCTACGCTGTCGCCAAAGCGGGCTTGTGCCGCCTGGTGGCTCCATGTGCCTTCCGGTCCGAGGTAGCCCACTTTCATGCCGCCCTCCAGCGCAAAGCTCATGCTCACAATCTGGCGGTAGACGCTCTGCAGGCCTTTCTCCGGGAGTACGCCGGCATTGTTCGCCATCAGTTTGGCGAAGAGCTTGCTCTCACGCTCCGGCACGAAGATGTGGGAGTTGCTCCCTTTTTTGATTTCGCCTACGCTGTGCACGCACTGCATGCGCTGCTTCAGCAGCTCCACAATCTGGGCATCTAGGCGGTCAATCTCTTGTCTCAGCTCGTCTAAGGTCATAACTTGCCGAGCATTCTACCACATCGCCTCCGCTCCTGCAATGCCAAATTTAGCCTGCATACTTTTTCATTACGCGCGCGGGGCGTGAAGAGGTGCTCATGTTGATTGCCGTATGTATCAATGTAAAAATCAGCAAAAATCAAAAAGCGTATTAGGAAAAGACGGAAAAATATATATGAGAACACGCTTGCTAAAAAGCATAAAAATATATTATATATAGCGATGCTAAGAAACAATAAAACGCAGAATAAACGAATGATGAAAATATAAGAGATAAGCCAAAAGTAATCTTTTTATCATCCGTCGGACTCCATCGGTAGAGCAGGTGACTTTGTGAGACCTCTTCAAAAAGTTTTAATTACCGGAAAGCCGTAGGGAAAAGTAGGAAAAAGCGCTCTTGAAATTTTGGAGACCAGTTTTTGAGCGAAGGTAGGGTGAGATGGTTAGATTTTTAAGAAAAGTTGATATTTATATTCCTATAAACATGCAGGAATATAGCGAAGGAATTTAAGTTTTCCTTACCATCTGGTAACGGAATTAAAAATCTCAAGAGGTGCTTATTTTGGGCAAAAATCTGAAATTTGGGGCGATTTTAGGTCTTGAAGGTCAGAAAAATGCGTTTTTTTAAGCTTTTGAGGGTAGTAAAAGAGATTTACAGGCTAAGAAGCTGATTTTAAGTTTGGAAAAAAGTGGCAGAGAAAGACCTTTCGAAAGATGGACTGATAGGAAAAATTATGAAAAAATGCTTGAAAATAGGCCTTTTTAGGCGAAAAAGTGCGAATAATAGTAAAGCGCACTTTATAGCCAAGTAAAGTTAAATATAAAATTAAATTTGCAATCCGCCTATCTTCAGTGAGTTGTGAATATACCTTATGGGCGGGTGTTGGTTGCGGCCTCGCTTGGCGGAATTTGAGCTCTAAGGCGAGAAAAAGGGGCTGAAAATTGCCGAAAAGAGGCAGAGATGAGCTGAAAGTATTTACAAACCGCGCTGAGAATGTTATAAAAAAGCATATGAAAAAGACAGTTTTCAGGGCCATTATATCGGCCGCGGCGCTCTTATTGAGTGCCTGCGGGGTACAAATTCAGATGACAACCATTCGCCCGGCGGATGTGGATTTGGGTCGTGGGGCGACTTTGAGCGTGCACAGCCACGGAGAAGGGCATTATGGTGCGCGGTTGGCGGAAGCCTTCCGCTTGGAAATTGGCAAGCGCGGCTTTTATGCGCTCGGTCACCATGGAGATGCGAGCATCCGATTGTCTAATGTTTATGTGAGCAACCCGCCGCCGCCTCCGAGCCGGCATCGTGATGGAGGTAGAAAAGACGAGCGACGGAGTGCTCCTACTCCGAGACTGAATGCGGTGGTGACAGTGAATCGCCATGGCTATCAGCTGTACCGGAGGGATTACTCCGAGAGTGTGTATGTGGATTCTCACGGCCACATGGATATATTTGATGCCTGTGAAGATTTTGCGGAAGAGATTATGGATGATTTGACTCCCCGCATGGTGCGGTACAGTGAATACATCACACCGGATGAAACGAACCCTGCACTGGAGCAAGCAGCGCGAGCATGTGCTGCCGGAAATTGGGCGCGTGGGCGAGAATTGGCCCGGAGTGCTATTAGTGTGAATTCGAATTGTGCTGAGGCGTATTATCTGCTTGGTCTCATCGCTCGCAATGAGGGCAATTATGATGAGTCCGACAGCTGCTTCGCCCATGCCTATTCTCTGTCACCCATCAGCAAGTATGCTTCTGCTCAGAATGATAATGCCCGGATGAGAAGTGATGAGGCTCGGGCTTATCACCAGATGAACCGCTGAAGCCGCGGATGATGAGTTTCTGAATCGCCCGAAAATTATCCGGCAAAAAGTTCAGCCCCCGCGTGTCATAACGCGCGCGGGGCTTGCTTTTTTTTGTAATCCGTGTAAAATAGGCATTCCTAAAACATCAACCCATAACTAGCAATGAGCGACAAAGTATTATTCTTCGACACCACCCTGCGTGATGGTGAGCAGTGCCCCGGAGCTTCCATGAATCTCCGCCAGAAGCTGGAGGTAGCACGTCAGCTCGAGAAGCTAGGTGTGGATGTGATTGAGGCCGGCTTCCCCTGTATTTCTGATGGCGACTTTGAGTCCGTGCATACGATTGCACGCACGGTGAAGAAGTGCCGCATCGCCGGCTTGGCCCGCTGCGTGGAAAATGATATTCGTCAGGCTGCTGCTGCTGTGGCACCTGCCGGTGATAGAGCACGCATTCACGTCTTCTTGGCTACGAGCCCACTGCACCGCGAGTTCAAGCTGAAGAAGAACAAGGAAGAAATTTTGGAGATGGCCGTGGCCGGTGTGAAGCTGGCCAAGAGCTTGGTGAATGATGTGGAGTTCTCCGCTGAGGACGCCAGCCGCACCGAGCATGATTATCTGGCTCAGGTGGTGGAGGCAGTTATCGCCGCCGGTGCCACGACTGTGAACATTCCTGATACCGTGGGCTTCACCACACCCTCTGAGTACTATACCATCATTAAGTATCTGAAGGATAATGTGAAGAATATCGATGATGCTGTCATCTCCGTGCACTGCCACAATGATATCGGCATGGCTGTGGCTAATTCACTTGCCGCCGTGCAGGCCGGTGCCCGTCAGGTGGAAGGCACCATCAACGGTATTGGCGAGCGTGCCGGTAACACCGCCATCGAAGAGGTGGCCATGGCGCTCTCTACGCGTCCCGAGCCCTTCGGCTTTGAAACCGGTAGCAAGCCCCACAACCTGAACACCCGCGAAATCGTTAAGACCAGCCGCGTGGTGGCTCGCATGAGCGGTATGCTTGTGCAGCGTTCCAAGGCTATTGTGGGTGAGAATGCCTTTGCTCACAGCTCCGGTATTCACCAGCATGGTATTCTGGCTAAGCGCGAAACGTACGAAATCATCGACCCGGTGGAAGTGGGGTGGGGTGAAACGGAGCTTCCGCTTACCAAGCACTCCGGCCGTGCCGCAGTGAAGGCTCGCTTGGAGAAGCTCGGCCACACGCTTTCCAATGATGAGCTTACGGCTGTCTTTGAGCGCTTTAAGAAGGTGGGCGACAGCAAGAAGTTTGTGTATGATGATGACCTTTCTTCCTTGGTGGATGACTCACTCGACACGACCAACGGCGTGTGGAAGATGGCTCACATTCAGTTCATTGGCGGTGATTCCGCTCGTCCTACTGCTACAGTTACCCTCGTGAAGGATGATGAGGAGTTCACGGACTGCGCCATTGGTAACGGCCCGGTGAACGCCTGCTTTAAGGCTATTGACCGCATCACTCAGACACACGGCGAGCTTGTGGATTACAATGTGCGCGCTACCTCCGTGGGTCAGGATGCTCTGGGTGAGGTGAGTGTGAAGGTGCAGTTCGGTGATTGCGAGGAGACGAAGCCCATCTCCGGCAAGGGCGCTGCGACGGACGTTATTGAGGCTTCCGCCCGCGCTTACCTGAATGCAGTGAACCGTAATCTTACCTTTAACGCGCTGGGTATCAGCGGGAACTGATGCTGCCTGTCAAAATCATCGTAGGTCTGGGGAATCCCGGCCGTGAGTACGCGGAAACTCGCCATAATGTGGGTTTCATGGTGCTGGATTTGCTTGCTGCTCACTTTGGTGCTGAGTGGAAAGTGGATAAAGCCCGCAAGGCGGAACTGGCAGCCGGTCCCGGCGTTCTGTTGGTGAAACCGCAGACGTATATGAACTCCTCCGGCGAGAGCGTGGGTCCGCTCATGCGCTACTACAAGTGGGAGCCGGAGCAGGTGTTCGTGATTTATGATGATATATCATTCCCTGTGGGAGCCTTGCGGCTGCGCGCCGGTGGCTCTGCAGGTGGGCATAATGGCATGAAGAGCCTCATTGCTCACCTTGGTACTGAGAAGTTCCCCCGCCTCCGTGTGGGTATCTCGGCGCCGGGGTGCAAGCAGATGGTGAGCCATGTGCTTGGCAAGTTTGCGCCGGATGAGCGCCCCCTTCTGCAGGAGGCGCTCACCCGCTCTGCTGCCGCCACGCTGATGACTCTTTCTCAAGGTTTTGACGCTGCAGCTAATCAGTTTAACATTAAGAAGGAAAAGAAGAAGAAAGAGAAGCCCGCACCCGCTGAAAATGCTGAGCAGGCAGCGGATAATCCGGCACCTGAGGAGGCATCTTCTGCCCCAGCTGCTGAGGCCTGATAGCTTGTTGACCGGGCTTGCCGGTGCAGAAATGCGCGGTGGTGGCACATTTGTGGCTTGATATGGGGAAGGTTAGAGAGTAAGATACGTGCCATGAGTTCAAAAGTGAGTGATGAGCAGCTGGAAATGGTGCGCCGCTGGGCAAGCTATGGCGTGGACCTGAATGGCATTCAGAAGAATTTGGCTGCTGAGTGCGGCGTGCACATGACCTATATGGAGGTGCGCTTTCTGCTGCTTGACCACGGCATTGAGATAGCCCGCCCTCAGCCGAAGCCCGCTGAGGCACCCGCTGCAGCAGCTCAGCCGGAAAAGCCTGCACAGCCCGCTGAAGCTCCTGCTGAGGCTCCTGCCGCCGCTGGTCCCACAGCTGCCGTGAAGCCCACTGTAACGCTGGATGAGCTTCAGCTGCCCGGCACGCTGCTTTCCGGCAAGTGCAGTTTCCCGAGTGGTACGAATGGCTCTTGGCAGATTGATACTATGGGCCGTTTCGGCTGGACGGAGCTTAATGGCACTCCCACTCCGGTGGAGCTCCAGGCTTTCGAGTTTGAGCTGCGCCAGATTCTGAGCCGAATGTAATCCGGCAGCAAGCCTGCGGATGGCAGATAAAGCTTGACCTTACGGCTGCAAATCGGTACGATGACAGGGATGAAGAATACCCTGCTAATAAGTGCCTTTGCAGCCGCTTGTATGTGTGCGTATGCGATTGAACCGCAAGGCGGTGAGGTTGGCCTGCTGGTCAAACCGGATAATGCGGTGATACGAGCGCTGGCGGCCGCTGAAAACTTTCCCACAGCCGGGTGGTATGATGGAAAATACCATTCGCTCTGGGCTGAGAAGCGAAGTGTGCCTGCTGAGGACGTGGCGCAGATTTATTATGCCCTGGCTGATACAGCGCCTGAAGGCTCTGAGTGGATGGGCTGTGTTAGGGATTGGACCACGGATGCGGCGGGGGATGTCCTGCTGTTTTATGTGGACGGCATGGGGAATTGGGTGAGCGGGTATTTTGTGGTTTATCACCGGAATAGCAAGGGCGAATTTGAGTATACCTGCACCGTGCATACCGGTTCCGAAATCGGAAAATGGGCGCCGGAAGTGCAGTTTTCCGCCACAGGATTTACGCTCACTTACGTGAATGATGAGGATATTCCCGCGGTACAGCATACCTTTGAGTATCATCGGCCTGAGCCATTTTTCGTGCGGGCTCCGGATTTTAATGTGGGTATCAGCAGGGCGAATGGGCGCGGTGAGCGAATAGCCCAGAATGCTCTCACGGAGAATGACTCCGTGTGCCTCTTTAAGATATGCCGCGGGGTACGGAGTTATTATTTGCGCGGCGAGGATGGTGAGCTTTATTACCTGCCGGAGCGCGTGCAGATGTCTACGCTACGCTGGTTATCTGATGACCGCTTTGTGGTTACATCTCTGGAAGGGAAGCGCTCCTACATTTGGCAGTTGCTCCCGGGGAACAGGATTCGCCCCGCCTTCTGAAGCTTAATCTCCGGAAATGTGAAGAGGCCTGAATGATTGCTCATTCAGGCCTCCTCGCGTATGTGGCAGCAGCTCTGCTGAGCGCTGCGTGTGTTTTACAGAATGTTGGACGGCAGCTTAGCGCTGGCAGCGGGGCTCGGCTCTACCGGAACCAGAGTCGGAACCGGCATGGGATCTGCAGCGGGGGCAGGGGCCGGAGCCGGTGCAGGGGCCGGAGCCGGTGCGGGAGCAGGGGCCGGAGCTGCAGCGGAAGCCGGAGCGGCGGAAGAAGCCGGGGCAGGGGCAGCAGCAGGTGCCGGAGTGGCAGGAGCGCTGGGACGAGCCGGCTCAGGAGACGTGTAATATACCTCGCCATCCAGAGAAGCGCGGTAACGGCCACCGGGAAGAATGGTGATGCCGATGGTGCGGCCGGCATAGTTTGCGGGCGGGTCTACCTTGTAGCGGCGAAGCTCAGGAGCATCGGGCTTGTCAGGGTCACGGATAACCACGGTGAGGCGTCCGCTGATGGGGCGAGCCTCAGAGGGGGGCGTGCTCAGGTTTGCACCGGCAAACATGTAACCTACGGGGAAGACGTTGTCGGAATCGTCAAACACCTCCACGAACAGACGACCAGTGGTGCCGTTCGTCAGCTGTACGGCGTAATTAGCACTGCCGCCTACGGCTGCGGGCTGCGGCATGGTGGCTGCGGGAACTCCGGCCACTGCGCTCATGCCGGGCTGAGCCTGACTCATAGAGGAATAACCGGGAGCGGGAGCCATCGGCTCTGTATAAGCCGGCTGGGCAGGATGCTGGAAGGCCATGGCTTGACCTGTCAGCGGATCTGTATAAGTAGTGGCTGCAGGCTGGAGGTAGCCCTGCGGAGTGGTATATGCTGTGGGCTGAGCGTAAGCGGGGGCTGAGACATGCGGCTGTGCTGTAGGCATAGCCGTGTACTGGCCGTACGGATTAGCAGGCTGGGCCTGAGGGAACGCTGTAGCGGGCGGGCTGCTGAGGCCCGGGTAATGCATGGGAGCGCAGGCAGATAAAAGGAGAGCGGCGCCTGCGGCGAGTATAATGGAGCTCTTCATGAGGCGAAGTCTACCACAGTTTGTGTCATAATGCAAGTGTTTATTGCCATTAAACTGTAAAAAAATGATAATTATCGCCTTTATGGCTGATATTTTGCTTGTCAAGACGTGATTTAGGGTGTAGAATGGGGCGTCCCCTTATAGTCGATTGATTCGGTGAGTGGGGCATTTAATCCGTATATCACGTCATATAGATATGAAAGAACTCAAAGGTGCATGCATCATCGGCCAGTCCGGCGGCCCTACCGCTGTGATTAACGCCAGCGTACTCGGCGCTGTGCAGACCGCTCTCAATTCTCCCCAGATTACCCGCGTACTGGGTGCCGCCCACGGTATCACAGGTGTGCTTAATCAGCAGCTTTACGATATGGGTATGGAAGACCCCGCAGAGCTTGAGCTGCTCAAGTTCACGCCCTCCTCTGCTCTGGGTACCTGCCGCTACAAGATGAAGGATCCGGATGTGGATCCCACCGATTACGAGAAGATTCTCGAGACCTTCAAGAAGTTCGACGTGCGCTACTTCTTCTACAACGGTGGTAACGACTCCATGGACACCTGCAACAAGATTTCCAAGTTCATGCAGAAGTCCGGTTACGAGTGCCGCGTGATGGGCATTCCCAAGACCATCGACAACGACCTGTTCGGTACTGACCACTGCCCCGGTTTCGCTTCCGCTGCCAAGTACATCGCCACTTCCTGCATGGAGGTGCAGCACGACGCTTCCTGCTACGACACCGGCATGATCACCATCATCGAGGTGATGGGCCGCCACGCCGGTTGGCTTACCGCCGCCAGCGCTCTGGCTAACTACGCTGGTGCTGGTCCTGACCTCATCTACCTCCCCGAGGTGGACTTCGACATGGAAAGCTTCCTTAATGACGTGGAGAAGCGCTACAACGCCACCGGCAAGTGCCTTGTGGTTGTTTCCGAGGGTATCCATGACTCCTTCGGCCAGTTCATCTCTCAGGCCAAGACCAACAGCAATGACGGCTTCGGTCACGCTCAGCTGGGCGGCCTTGCCAACAAGCTTGCTGAGGTTGTTCGTGAGCGCGTTCCCTCCGCTAAGGTGCGTGCCATCGAGCCCTCCCTGCTGCAGCGCTGCGCCACTCACCTGGCTTCCACCACGGACGCTCAGGAGGCCTACCTCGCCGGCAAGACTGCCGTGCAGGCTGCTGTGAACGGCGACACCGACAAGATGGTTGCCTTCGAGCGTAATGACCTGTACGGTCAGTACGTGTGCAACACCAAGCTTCTGCCCCTTGAGAGCGTGGCTAACTTCGAGCGCAAGGTTCCCCGCGAGTGGATCAACGCTGCCGGTAACGGCATCGAGCGCGCCTTCATCGACTATGCTCTGCCCCTCATTCAGGGCGAGACCGGCATGAAGACCGTTCAGGCTCTGCCCCGCTTTGCCCGCCTTCGCAAGGTGCTTGCTAAGCCCTGCTGCTAATCCCGGCTGGCTTTGCTCAATAGCTAAACTTTACGGCCCATGCACCACAAGGTGCATGGGCCGGTTTTTTTTGTTGAAAAGAATCAGGGGGATGATTATCAATCCGCCTTTTTTAGAACTGAACGACTTTATCAAAGCGGCTCTGGATGTCAAAGCGACGCTCCATGAGCTTCCATAACTCCCTGTGCAGGCTGCGAGAACGTACGGGAGAGCAGCCCTGAATGTGTACACCGAACTCTTCCGCCGGGCAGGTGGAAACAGGTAAGCGGTGGGAGCCGCAGCGCAGCTCATACTGCTGCCAGTAGTCCATGGTGCCTGCGTGCTCCACCGAGGTGCTTTCTTCCGCAAGTTTACGGAGGGACTCCGGAGATATGGCACCAATGCTTACCCACTCCCCCTCTCCCTCTGCCGGAGAAACGCACCAAGCGAAGCTGTCATCGTCTTTCCGGCGGGGTGCGAGGAAGTATACCTCTGCAGGCGTTTCAGCGCTCAGGAAGGGCTCCAGAGCGCTTCTGAGGCGGGTCTGCTGTTCCTTGCTCATGGAAAGGAAGCGAGCTTCACCATCCATGAGCGGAGGCAGCACTATGGGCTGCGGCTTGTTTGAGTGACAAGCCGCCAGCCCGAGGCTGAGGAGAATGAAGGGAGTGAAAGTGCGCAGCATGGTGGGCTTACTTTTTGTGTACGAAGATGACTTCGTATGTGTACTTGCCCTCCTGCTGCGGAGCGGTAAAGTAGACTCTGCTGCCAGTGGTGGGAGCGTTGAAGACGCGGACGTGGTCATTCGGCGTTTCGATGGGAGTGGCGCCGTTTACTGCACATTCAGCTGTGCCGACCACGATAATCTTCTCCGTATTCGGGGGCAGGGGAAGGCTGGTGGTCATATTAGCTCTGCCGTTATTGAAGAAGGTGGTGAGGTCAGAATCCGTAAGTGTGGAGGGGTCGATATCAGCCTGATTGGCGGGCAGACCGAGGCGGAACAGGGTGAGCTTAACCTCTCGGGGGCTATCACCAGTGTTGGTGAGTTTTACGGAGGTAATGGGGAGCTCCGGTAAGGCTTCGCGCTCCAGATAGAGGCGATTGTTTACCGTTCTGCCGCGTACGGTTGTGGTGGTGCCATCTGCCAGGGTGAGGGTGATGGTGGACCAAGAATCCAGCTGAGCGTTTTCGAGGTTGATTTCCAGCGTTTCGGGGCGGAGTGTGGCCGGAATTTCCAGCTCGATGTACTCGCCGGGGTTCATGGTAAACACCTCCATGATACGGGAGAGGCCGATGTGGGTCTCATCCTGGAATGCTCTGATGCCAGGAGCCTTAGCGAGATTGTTAGCGGTACAGGGGGGCAGCGTGCGGTTAATGGAGAACTCGCAGATAGCGGCCCAGCGCTGCAGCGGCTCGGTGATGCGATAGCGCACCATGCGTGCCAACACAGGGGCTTGCTCCAGATTCAGCACGATGGTGCTGCCGCCCGTGGGCTCGCCCACAGGAGTCCAGTCCTGGCCGTCATCAGAGATTTCAAACTGGCCTTTTTTCAGGGTATCACCGGGGCGGGGGCCGCCGGTTACCATGACCACATTGCGGATGTCGGTGGGTTCACCGAAGTCCAGGCAATACCAGTCACCGGCCTTCTGGCGGCGGTCTGAGGACCAGAAGGAGCGCAGGTTGCGGTCAGAGAGGCTGTAGCTATCAGCGAGGGCGGGTCCGCCGTTCGTGATGAATTTGGGGCGCACGGAGTTACGGCCTGCGATTTCAGCGTAAATCACGTTGTTCAGGTAGCGCAGAGTGTTTTGCATGGCGGGAGTCATGCAGTACATGGCCACCTCGGTGTCCTTCAGATAGCGGGTGCCGTTCGGGCTCCACTCATCACGCTGGGTGTGTTCCATGGCTGCGTTCAAATCCACAGCATTCAGGAAGCGTGCGATGCGGGTGCTTTTGTCTGCGCTGAGGATGGCATCCATAGCGGCCTGACCGGCTTGTCCGGCGAGGATGAACTGGGTAATCCAAGGCTGGATATCCTGCTGAAGGGCGGAGATGCCATCGGCATCCATCAGTGTACGGCCTGCCTGCTCCATGCGGGAGAATTCCGTGCGCAGGGCGGTGGCGGCGGCGGAATCCGGGCGGTTCGCGGCGAGGGATTGGGAGTACTGCTGGGCAGGGGCGTGCATCTTCACGGACTCTTCACGGAAGTAACCGTGGCCGTTCGGCAGGAGGTAGGAGTTGTGGTCGCAGAAGCACTGCATGGCCTCTGCACAGGTGGGATACAGGCGTGCGATGCCGGCTCTCCATGAGTGGTCAGACTCGAAACCGGTGATGTTCCAAGTGTAATCCGCCACGCCGAAGAGGCCTACCTTGCTGGCCTCAGCATGTTCCATGGGGTTGGCTACGAAGCCGCTCATGGAGCTGCGCATCTCAGGCTCAGTACCGAGGCCGTATGTGCGGCCCATGGAGATGCGGCTGCGCTTGAAGTCATTGCAGGGCCAGTTCCACCAGATGAAGGTGGGGCGCTGTACGTGCTGGTTTACCCAGCGCTGGCCATTCAGTGTGATATCATGCACCACGGTGTCACCCGTCCACATCACGGAGATGGAGCGGTCCAGTCCGCCGCCCAGTGTTTGCAGGAATTGAGCATTTGTCCAAGCGCGGTTGTAACCGGTGGGGCACATGATGAGCGTCTGGTTAACGTCCGGGTGGCGGCGGATGAAGTTTTCCAGAATGTAGTTGCAGAGCTGTACTTGGCGCTCGGCGCGGCCGATTTCGCCGCTGGAGTCATCCACGAGCACGCCGAAGTCACGCACGCCCAAATCATACATGAGCTGCAGCTTGTGGCAGAGGGCGTCCAGCTGGGTATGGCCTCCGTTCTGGTTCCATTTAACGGTGTTAGCGGGGTGGATGGCCCACACGAAGCGCACATGGTTGCGGCGGGCGTGCTGCACGAGGTTGCGGATTTCCTCTGCTTTGTCCTCGGGGTAAGGCTGGTAGCAGCCGAGGCCGTGGTGGTAGGGGTCGTCCTTCGGGGCGTAGATGTAGGTGTTCATCTTGTTACGCCCGTAGAAATCAAACTGGGAGATGCGTGCCTCATAGCTCCAAGGAGCACCATAATAGCCTTCCACCGTGCCGCGGAAGGGGAGGTCCGGCCAGTCAATGACGGTGCCGAGGGGGAGCTCGCCCTCGGCTGCTACTGCCTGTAGAGGCAGGCCGGGGAAGGGATCAGCCTGAGCGTTCTGAGCGCCCTCCACGCCGTTGAGCATCTGGCTGATGGTCTGTTTAGCGTAAAAGGCTGCCACCTCGCTATTTGCCCACACTGTGAGGCGACCGGGGGTGATTTCCAGAGCGTAGGCACCTTCATTATTGGCGGGCAGGCGGTCCCACATGCCGCCGGTACTGTCAGTCTTACGCATGTTTACCTGCACCTGCTGCACGCTGGTGTAGGTGTCCTGCAGGTTTACCTGCTGGGGTTTGGGGAAGATATCAGGCGTGGCAGCAGTGGCCAGAGTGGCGCTGCCCAGCATTAGACCGGCAATCAGTATGTTTTTCTTCATGATGTCAGTTTGGTTAAAAGGTTTTCGAGTTCTGCGAAATCTGTTAAACGGTATTCAGGAGCCAGCGCGAGGCAGGCGGCTTCATCCGCGGCGGCATTGCTGCCCCATGCGGCGTTAATGATGCTCACGCCTACGCTGTGGCAGAGGCTGATGTCGCTCGGTGCGTCACCCACATAGATGATTTCCTCCGGGCTGAGTTTCCATGCCTCCATGGCTCGCTTCAGGTTATCTGCCTTGCTGTTGTAGTACGGGTCGCCGTAGAGCTGCAGGTCAAACACGCCGTTCATGCCGTATTTTTCTACAGTGGGCACGGCGGTATAATGCTCTTTTCCTGTGAGTAGGGCCAGCTTAAGCCCGCTCTCCTTCAGGCGCCACAGCAAATCTGCTGCGCCGGGGAATGCTGCGGGAGCCAGCTCATCATGCAGCTCACAGTACGCGCGCACAAAGGTATCGATGGGAAGCTCCGGCGCGTCCGGATTGATGTTCAGCAGGCCGCCCAGCACGCCGCGGTCACTCAGGCCGAAGTAGCTGACTACTTCATCAGCCGTGGGGGTGCGCCCACTGACTTCCTGTGTGGTACGGCGATAGGCTTCAATGCAGAGCTGAAGAGTATCGCCCAGCGTGCCGTCCATGTCGAATATGATTCCCTTGAGCATATTTGTGCTTCCTTGTATTCTACCAGTCTATCCGCCTCATGGCAAGCTGTAAGTATGACAACTGCCGAGCCAAGTGGCTTTTCCGGTATATAAAAGTACGCGCCTTTTGCTGTATTTCTTTCAGCAAAAGGCGCGAGAAAGGTGAAAAAGTGTGCTCAGAGGAGCTCGTTGAGCACGATATCAGGGGTAGCGAAGGGGTAATGGTAGCTCTCAAAGGAGGTGCCGAGCCCCACGCTGCTCCAGTAATCCTGCATGCGGGTGGGCGGGAAGATTTCGTCCTTATCCGCAATGTAGGCACGGTGCCAAGTGAGGTGGGCTGCGGAGTCCGCTTTGGCTCGTTCAGAGAGGTTGATAAGCTCTGCCACCTTTTCATCAGCCGTGCGGTCCGGGAACGGACCGGTGGGGATGTAACGCCCATCAGTAGCATCGGCAGAGGCGGCAAAGGTGTTTTCCCCTCCGTTTTTAGCAATGCTCTGCATGCTGCGCAGTACGACTTTCAGGCGCATGCCCCAACGGGCATCCACGGGGTAGGGGGTGCCATTCAGTGCGATGGCGCGGTGCAGGGGGAGCTCCCGGCAGCTCTGCTCTGCAACCCACACGCCGAAGGACCAAGCAAAGAGGTAAATGCGCCTGTAGCGTGTAAAATCCTCCGCCTTCATCACCTCAGGCTCACCGGTGTGATTGTGGCAGGCCAGAATATCAAAACCGGGAGGGGTGATGTGGTATACCGCGTTCGGGGTGGCGGCCCAGCCAAGCATGAAAATGATGACGTCCTGATTTTCAGCGCTTTGCCTGAGCCAGTATTTATCCATGGCGGAGAGAGATTAATTTTCGCTGTATTCTGCCCAGCTGGAGGAAGTTTCCCATACCCGCACGCGCTCAAGCTTCACGCAGTCACGCACTGGGTAAGAGGTGCCGATGCCCTGAGCGGCATTAGCCAGAGCGTTTTGCGCGAAGCGGAAGACGGTATGGGCAATGGCTTCACTGGTGGGGTCTTGGCGGTCAAAGGGGATGATGCGCTCGCCGTAGATGCGGCGGAACTCATCATAGTGCGGGTCTTCCGTGTTCATGCAGAGCGAGTGGTCAAACTGCTCGAGGAAGCCGCCCAGCATTTCCTTGATGGCCTTAAAATCCAGCACCATATCATTA
The DNA here is from genome assembly GCA_045653545.1 of Akkermansia sp. GTDB lineage: Bacteria > Verrucomicrobiota > Verrucomicrobiia > Verrucomicrobiales > Akkermansiaceae > Akkermansia. The sequence goes on along the minus strand of JAZOMC010000039.1, from coordinate 10,827 downwards.
TCATCCAGTGTGGCGGCGGCAAACACCAGCTCCACGCTGCGCGTGTGGCCGTGCGGGAACGCGCAGCTTCCGGGATGCTTGGAGAGCAGGTGCCCGCTCTCCAATTCAATGGTTTTGCAGATGCGGTACACGGCAGGAAATCAGCAGACGGGGGTGACACCCTTCTTCAGGATGATGTTACCGTACTTGGCTGTCTCGCCGGTGACCACGACAGCGTAGGCCTTTTTCGCGCGCTCATAGAAGGCATAACGCTCTTCGCGTTCAATCTCGCCCTCATAGCCTAAGGCCGCACGGTATTTTGCTTCTACGGAAGGATCCAGCGTATCACCGGGCACGGCTTCCATCATGATGACGGGGGTGGCATAAGCATCCAACTCAAAGAGGGGGATGATGCCGGCCAGCAGTGTGTCTACACCGAGGCCATCAGCGCGTACAACGGTGCTGTTGAAAGTGTGACCCGGGAAATGGGCATCAGAGAACACAATCTCATCACCATGGCCCATCTCGGCCAGGATTTTGAGAAGCTCGGGGGAGATGACGGGGGAAATTCCTTTTAACATGGTGAGGCCATAGTACCACGGATGATATGAATTGGCAATCATAAATGCGAGAAAAACCGTGATTAGGTGAGATAAATACTTGCAAAGTGTGGTGAAAATGTTAAGATGTTTTCGTCGGGCTGATTTTCTGTATTTGCGGAATGATACCCGGCCAAGAAATCTCTCTGATATAACATACACTGAAAATGACAATTATGAAAAATAAATCTGTATTGATGGTGATGCTGGCTCTTGGAATGACAGTGGGTATGAACTCTTGCTCTGAGATGTCAGATGGCACGCTTACTCGCATGCAGGGTACAGGTATCGGTGCAGCGGGGGGTGCTGCAGTGGGGGCCGGTGTAGGAGCCTTGGCCGGCGGCGGGGATGGCGCAGCTATTGGCGGAAGTGCCGGTGCTTTGATTGGTGGTATAGTCGGTTATTTATGGGGTGACTCTGTAGCCAAGAAGAAGGAGGAATTTGCTACCACTGAGGAGTACATTCGCGCAAACACCCGTGTGCTTGATGAACGCATTTCTGAGCTCCGTGATTTGAACTCCTCTCTTTCTTCTCAAATTGCCACACTGCGCCGAGAGAAGCGTCGCCTTAGTGCCTCTGAAGCTCAGAGACTTAGCCAACAGGCAGATGAAGGCATTTCCCGAGCAAACTCTGAGTTGACTATTTATCGCCAGACGGCTCGTGCCGCTAAGGGGGCTGAGCGTGCCTCCATAAACCAGCGTATTAATACTTTGGAACGTGAGTGTGCTCAACTTCGTCGTAACAGAAAGGCCGTCAATGACCTAGTTGCACGATGATATGCTAAAAACATAAATAGTAGTCATTTACATGAAGAAACTGATTTTAGCTGTGTCATTTCTGGCCGCCGCATTTGTGAATACTGGATGCGAGCTCACAGGTGACCCCACACAGGGCGGTATCTTCTGGTCTCCCTCCAAGGCTATGGAGCGTCAGGAGCAGCTCCTTCAGGAGCAGAGAGCTCGTGAACAGGAGCTTCAGGAGCTTAATCGCCGCAATTCCAGTCTGAGGTCTACGCGCGGTCGTCTGCGCTGATGCCTAGCGGTTAGGGTTTTATCCTACTTCACACACCATGTGACAGATTTGTCACATGGTGTGTGGCTTTTTATTCACAGGGGAAAGCGTGCAAAGTACTTCTAGAAATGCTAAAAGGAAGCAGTTATGAGTACGATGTACATGATAATGCTGGGCATCCTGCTACTACTGGCGATATATGATTTAGTAGTGGGAGTCTCGAATGACGCAACGAACTTCCTTAACTCCGCAGTAGGGAGCAAGGCCGCGGGACGGCGTACGTTGATAGCCGTTGCAGCGGTGGGCGTGCTGATAGGTTGTAGCTTCTCCACGGGGATGATGGAGATTGCACGCAAAGGGGTATTTGTGCCGGGGATGTTCGGCTTTGAGGAAATAATGATACTGTTTCTGGCAGTGATGCTTGCGGACGTCATCCTGCTGGATTTATTCAACTCGCTGGGGTTGCCAACCTCCACCACGGTATCACTGGTATGTGAATTGCTGGGTGCCGCAATGGCTGTAGCGCTGTTCATTATGGGGCGTGATCCCCTGGCTGCGCAGCAGCTGAGCGCTTACATCAATACGGCTGAGTGCTTCCGTATGATAACAGGTATATTCTGTTCCGTAATCGTGGCCTTTACAGTAGGTTGCGTCGTGATGTGGATTTCGCGCCTGCTTTTCAGTTTCCGGTATCACAGGGCGTACCGCAGTATCGGCGCGCTTTGGTGCGCGCTGGCGCTTACAGCCATTACTTACTTCGCCGTCTTTAAGGGGCTGAAGGACAGTACCCTTATCAGCAAGGATATGCTGACTCTTTTGGATGAGAATCTGGCAGCAGCCACGGCTATATCCTTCGCCTTTTGGCTGGTGGTATGTGCGGTATTGCAATACGTACTGAAGGTAAATACGCTGAAGGTGGCTGTACTGGCTGGCACGGGTGCGCTGGCGCTGGCTTTTGCCGGTAATGATTTAGTGAACTTCATCGGTGTGTTCATGGCGGCGAAGGATGGGTACTTGGTGGCGTCAGATTATGTGGCAGCCGGCGGTGAACTGAGCACGCTGAAGATGGTGCAGCTGGGCGAGCCTGTGCAGGTGAACGTACTTTGGCTTCTGGCTGCGGGTGTGGTGATGGTACTCTCACTGGCCTTCTCACGCAAGGCTCGTTCGGTGATAGATACCGGCCTGAAGCTTTCGCAGCGCAGTACCGTAAGCAAGGAGCGCTTCGGCTCCTGCCTGCCGGCTCGTGCCGCTGTGCGTTACGCACTGGGCGCTGTTCGCTTGGTGAGCCGCATTACTCCGGCCCCTGTGGCGCGTTTCGTTGAAGCTCGCTTCCGCCCGCTGGAAGCCGCTGACGATGAGGGACTGGCCTTTGACCTCATCCGTGCTTCTGTGAATCTGACGGTGGCAGCGTTGCTTATCTCGTTGGCTACGAGTATGAAACTGCCGCTTTCCACCACATATGTGACCTTCATGGTGGCTATGGGTAGCTCACTGGCAGACCGCGCGTGGGGGCGTGACAGCGCCGTGTACCGCATTACCGGTGTGCTGGTAGTTATCGGTGGCTGGTTCCTGACGGGTATCGGCGCCGTGACGGCTGCATTTGTGGCAGCCACAGTAATGATGTTCGGTGGTTTCTGGGGTATTCTGTTGATGCTGGTGGTGGCTGCGGTTATTCTGGTGAAGAATGCACGCATGCACAGCCGCCGCAAGGAGGAGGTTCAGATAATTGATTTGAGTGATGATGAAGCCGTGCGCGAAATTGGTGTGGCTGCGGCAGACCGCTTGGCTGTGGTGATGGACATTTACCGCGCTACCGTGAATGCCCTGCTGCGCGAGGACCGCAGCGGCTTGAAGAATCTGCGCCGTAAGGCTCGGGAGCTGGCGCGTACGCTCCGTGCACTGAAGGAGGATGGTATTCTGCCCACCATGCAGAGCATCAATCCTGAGCAGGCGGACCGCGCTCAGATTCTCTTCCGGATTAATGAGAGCAGCCTTGCTGTGGCTGAAAGCCTGCTGCTTATCGTGAAGAGCAGTTACAAGCACATTGACAATAATCACGCCGGTCTGAATGAGGAGCAGGCACAGGACCTTCTGACCATGTGTGACGAGGTCGGACGTTTCTTCCCGGAGATGAGCCAAATCCTGCGTTCCGGAGATTACAGCAATATGGAGCTTATCATGCAGCATGCCAGTGACCTGAGCGAGGAGTTTGCAGCCTGCATCACTCGCCACCTCCTGCGTGATGGTGAGGATGAGGGTGGTATGCGTAACGGCATTCTCTACCTCAATCTTCTGAATGAAACGCGTTCCATGGTGAGGAAGTCATTCATGCTCATTAAGGAACAGCGGGAACTCTTCCGGGCTTAAGTACAGTTTAGTTACAGGATTGGTAACGAGAGAAAGAGAGAATAGATGGCGGACTGCATCATGGGTGGTGCACTCCACCTATTTTCTGCGGAAAAAGAAGCTCGACATTTAGGCTGAAAATATTATACTGAGCAGCGAGGAAATATGGTAAGTTGGAACATAGCTTTGGGCCTTGTGGTTATTGCACTCGTGCTTCCCTTCATTTACCTGCGATCGCAGATGAAAGCGTTGCGCAGGCGAGTGAGGAATGACCAGACGGAGCTGGAACACCTGCGCCATATGCTTGCAGAGCTGGAGCATCACGTGCAGAATGACAAATCTCTCTTTCTGGAGGCTCTTGGCGTGCCTTTCCTGCTGGTGCGTCCTTCGGGGCGGCTGGTAATGGCAAATCGCCTTGCGGGAGACTTGCTGGGGATGGATGTGAGCCGGAATGCAAACCTGCTGCGCTTTCTGCCGGATGGGGAGTTGAGAGGCGTCATAGCCTCAGCGGTGAAGGTACAGTCTCCGGAAATTTTATCCCTTTCACATGAGATTAAGGGAGAGCAGCGTATTTTCCGAGTGCGGGCCACGCCGCTGCGCAATACGGAGGGGCATGTCGGTATCGTTTTTCTTGATGTGACGGAAGAACAGCGCACGCAGATTATCCGCCGTGATTTTGTCGCGAATGCGTCTCATGAGCTGCGCACGCCGCTCACCATTCTGCGCGGGTACTTGGAAACGCTGCTGGAGGATCCCGAGTTCGCGGCGGATGAAAGCAGTCGTACGCATTCTCTCAATTTGATGATGAAGCACGCGGAGCGCATTACCCGCCTCGTGGAGGACATGCTCACGGTGTCACGCTTGGAGAATGCTGACCGAGCGTACTTGAAAATGGCAGAGTTTGATTTCCGTTCAGCGGTGGATGATGTACTGCCGCGCCTTGGAGGCGTGATGAAGCAACAGGAGGTGCACTTCAGCCTCGATATATCACCTGAGCCCTTCATGCTGTATGGGGATAAGTTCTATTGGTCTCAGATTCTCTTTAATCTCATGGAGAATTCTCTGAAGAATAATCCCACTCCCGGGCTTCACCTTCAGCTGCGTGCGGAGCGCAGTGTGGAAGGGGATGTGCTCATCAGTGTGGAGGATGATGGTGTGGGTATTCCTCAGGATGCCATTTCCTTCATTTTCAATCGTTTCTATCGCGCAGATAATAGTGGGAAGGTGAAAGGGACAGGCCTTGGCCTTTCCATCGTGAAGCATGCCGTGGAGGCCCATGGCGGCACTATCAGTGCGGAGAGTGAACCCGGAAAGCGGACTATCTTCCGCATTTGCATCAAAGGGAGTTGAGGAGGCGAGCTGTCAGTCTTTCAGCTCATCCGGCAGAGCAGGCTCCACCGCGGAGTTCATGATTGCCTCGCGGTTGTCACGGGCGCCTGTGAGCCAGCGCAGTACGCCGTCGCGGTCTTGGTCTTCCAGCAGGAAGATGAGGCGGTGCAGGTCGTTCACGCAGTTGTTGAGCACCTGACGGATGGCAACATCATTTTCCCACAGGATGTCTGCCCACATGCCGGCGGCACCGGAGCATACGCGTGTGGTGTCGCGGAAGCCACTTGCCGCCAGTCGCTGTAAATCCTGAAGCGGCACGTCACCGGGCAGGGCATTGCGTGCACCAAGCGCGGCCATGATGTGGGGCATGTGCGAGATGCGAGCCACCGCGCGGTCATGATGGCCGGGCTGCATGGTATAAGGGCGGCAGCCCAAGGCCTGCCAGAAGCCACCGAGGCGCTGCTCCATATCAGCAGGTACCCCGTGAGGATTTGTGATGGCTACGGTAGCACCCTGCAGCAGAGAGGGCGTGGCATTCTCTAAACCTTGTGTTTCAGCGCCTGCCATGGGGTGGGAGCCGATGAACATTCGGCCGCGGTCCGTGAGCAATTCACCGGTAGTACGGTGCACATAGGCTTTCACAGAGCCTACATCCGTGACGAGTGCCGTCTTACTGATGGCGGGCAGAATGAGGCGTGCGAGCTCTTCAAAGGCGCCGATAGGAGTGGCAAATATGATGAGGTCAGCCCCTTCTGCGGCGGCCCGGGCATCCGTATAGGTATGCTGAATGCCCAGGCTGTTGGCCAGCTGCAGGGGCTGTTCTCTGCGTGCCCAAAGGCGCAGTTCACAGCTAGGCAGCTTATCCCGTACAGCCAGCGCCACGGAACCGCCCAGAAGGCCGGGGCCGTAGATAGTAACTGTGCTGAAGGGAGCGGTGCTCATATTAGTCTATTAGGGGACGATGAAGCGGAAGTTGGTGCCGCGAACGCGCAGTACCTTGCCGCTGGGGTATACCTGCCCCGTGGAGGGGTCAATGATGCGGATGGTCTTGGTGGGATCCAGCGGGTTGTACACGCGGATGGGGTCACCTTCCACACGGGTGGCCACAGGGATGGGCCCGGTGTTTGTAATGAGACGGGGATCAGTTGCGGCATTGGCTGCACCTTCCGGGGCGGGCTCGGAGGCCGGCGGAGTGACGGTGGTCACCACAGTGGGAGTCACGGTTGCGGGAGGCGGAGTGACTGAAGGCGGAGTGGCCGCAGCTACCGGGATTGTTGGGGCCGCTGTGGGAGCAGGCAGCGGGGCTACCGGCTGGGTGATGTGGGTGCTGTTCGTACGGGCCGGAGTGGCTGGAGCTGCCGGGCGCGGTGTAGTAGCGGGCTTGGGACGTGCCGGGCGTGCCGGTGTGGTGGCCGCGGGAGCTTGGACCGTGGGAAGCGTGGGCTGTACTACCGGTTGCCTACGTGGATAATAGGGCATTTCCGGTACCGGGTTAGAGCGGTATACACAGGATGAAAAAGCACAACCCATCAGGACAGTAACGATTGTGCTGAGTTGGAGTGAGGTGTTCATGTGTCAGGGAAAAGCTTTTCTTACTGCCCGAATTTTAGGGACTTTCCTGTTAAAAGTCAACTGCAAATCGTGTATTCCGTTCCTTTGCGCTTGAAAAATGGTTTTTTGAGGGGTAAAATATCCGCATGAGCACGTTGTTGCATTGTCCGAGTCTTTTTCGTTATTCCCGCCGCTTGACACGTGAGGTTCAGGTGGGGAATCTGGGGCTGGGTGGGCAGAATCCCATCCGTATTCAGTCCATGTTGACCAGTGCTACGCTGGATACAGACGCCTGTGTGAAGGAAGCGCTTGCCCTGGCTGAGGCCGGCTGCGAGATTATCCGCCTTACCGCGCAGACGAAGGTGCATGCAGCAAATCTGGAGCACATTGCTCGCGAGCTTCGTGCTGCCGGCTGCCAAGTGCCGCTTGTTGCAGACATTCACTTTAAGCCGGATGCCGCTATGGAGGCTGCTAAGTGGGTGGAGAAGATTCGCGTGAATCCCGGTAACTTCATTGATAAGAAGAAGTTCGTGGAGCGTGATTATACGGATTCTGAGTACGAGGAAGAGCTGGAGCGTGTGCGTAAGGCTTTCACTCCGCTGGTGCTTTTCTGTAAGGAGCACGGCCGTGCCATGCGTCTGGGTGCAAACCATGGCTCCCTTTCTGACCGCATTCTGAACCGTTACGGAGATACTCCTGATGGTATGGTGGAGAGTGCGCTGGAGTTTGCCCGTGTGGCTCGCGAGCTGGATTACCACCAGCTGGTGTTCTCCATGAAGTCCTCCAATGTGAAGGTGATGATTCAGGCCTATCGCCTGCTGGTTAAGCGCTTGGCAGAGGAGGGGGCTGATTGGAATTATCCCATTCATCTGGGCGTGACGGAGGCCGGTGAGGGTGAGGATGCCCGCATTAAGAGTGCCACGGGTATTGGCTCTTTGCTGGCAGACGGTATCGGTGATACGCTTCGCGTGTCCCTTACGGAAGACCCGGTGTACGAGGTGAAGCCCGGCTTTGAGCTGGCTGCTCCCTATCAGCCGGGCGTGGAGCACGCTGCCACGGCTCCGGAGGTGGAGCCTGCTGCTCCCTTTGACCCCTTCAGCTTCAGCAAGCGCAAGGCTGAGCTTATTGATATCAACGGCATGAGCATGGGCTGGAATGAGCCGGTGCGTGTGGTGCTGCCGCAAGCTGCCTGTGAGGCGCTGAATCCTGCTGAGATGAAGGATTTCATGCCGGAGCTGGCATATGAGGCATGTGGTGCAGTGGAGGTGGACCCTCGAGATGCTGCTGAAGTGGCGGCGCTGGCTGAGGCCCCGGCCACGCTGGTGACGGTTAAGGACGGTGTGGACATGCCTGTTCCGCAGGCATTCCGCTTGCTTTCTGCCGTGATTCCTTCCTGCCACAGCATTCTGCTGAAGGATACGCTGGGTGCTGCTCCTGAGCTTTCTGCTCCGATGGCTGCCGGTGTGAACGTGGGCACGCTGCTCTGTGATGGCATTGGTAATGCTGTACTTATTCGCGGTGAGGCTGAGCCTCAGAAGGCTGCTTACTTGGCTTATAATGTGCTGCAGGCCGCCGGTGTACGCCTGAGCAAAACTGAGTATGTTTCCTGTCCGTCCTGTGGTCGTACCCTGTATAACATTCAGGAGGCCTCCGCACGCATCCGTAAGGCTACCGGCCACCTCAAAGGTGTGAAAATTGCCATCATGGGCTGTATTGTGAATGGCCCCGGTGAGATGAGTGATGCTGACTTCGGTTATGTGGGCGGCGCTCCGAACAAGATTAACCTTTACGTGGGCCATAACCCTGTGGAGTTCAATATCCCGCAGGAGGAGGCCGTGGATAGGCTCATTGAGCTTATCCGCAGCCATGGCCGCTGGGTGGAGCCGTCATAATCCACTCTTCTTTTTCCCTGAAAATAAGAAACCACCCGCAGCAGATGATGCTGCGGGTGGTTGTTTTAAAGGTGCTGCAATCAGGGATTAATTTCGGCCGCGGAGGTTTCGGCAGCGGAGTAAGTGCCATATTTCCCCCAGAGCATTAAGAGGATTACGGCGCATGTAGTGGCGCTCGTAGAGCTTCCAAGGCTGCTCAGGGCGGGGCTGGCTGCCGTTCTTCTCTTCGTGCTCAGCGATGACACCCAGAATCTGGCTGTACAGATTATAGCGTTCTACCAGCAGACGGCGAGCCTCGCGGATGGCAGGCAGGCGCTTTTCATACTCATTATTGGCAATAGCCTCCTGAATAATGGCCAGGGCACGGGGCGGGTCATCATTCGGAATGCGGATGATGCTTTCCGGCGGCAGAATCTGTTCCAGCTTGGGATCACCGCTATAGAAGGTGAGGCAGAGGCTCATGATGGAGTCCGCGAGTTTCTCAGACCAGTGGTAATCCAACGTGACGTTTTCCACGACAACATGGTACTTGTAAGCATCCAGCGCCTCGTATTTGTGATTAATGGGGTTAATACCCTTACCACGCCAGCTGAAGCCGGGCAGGTTTGCCAGCAGGTATTCGAAGAGGTTGTGGCGTTTGTTATGCTCCGTATGAGTCATAAGTTTGCGGGAGCAGACTGCTGATATCAGCTCACTCTTAGGACGCTCCGGGAACTCCATCAGCTCCTCAAACTTATGACCGGTCATGCCGATAAGGCAGCCGGCGCCGCGTCTGTAGCCTTTGTGACGGCACAACTCCGGTGAGTGAGTGGTGAGCATGTAATTGAACTGGTGCGTGTAACAGAGCGCATGCACCTTAATGGCAGGCGGCTCCTGTGTGACCAGTATAGTGTGCTCAGGCGGGCAGTACACGTCCACGACTTTCTGTTTGCGCGGGATTTCATCATATACCACCAGCCAGTCATAATCCCGGCAATCCTCATCACGAGTAAACTCTACACCATCCAGCTTCAGATGATTCTGCAGGAAGTCCGGAGACCAAGTTGATAGTACTTTGATTTTCATGTGCTGTATTTCCTGTTTTTCTTGTGGTTAACGAGACCTGCTCACCTCTCTATATCTGGAGAGTATACCTGAAATCCGCTGACAGGCAAGCTCAAAATCAATGCTAAACTGATTTTAAACCTCATGAGCCCCAAAGTTTTTTCTGAGAGACGCAAGTGCCGATAAATCCAAGACTTTCCGAAAGCGGATTTTTTAAGCGCCCCTGTATTCAGATTCGCGTCAATCTCGGAGATGAAGAGGCCTTGCTTGCTAATTCATTTTGCAGAGTGATACACTCCTGCGAAGCAAAAAGTTTGTTGGCCTTTTATTCCGGGCGATTTTATATTCGTGGTTGCGATGAACGTGAATCACGAATATCCGTTCACCTTCACCACAACAACAACAAATATGTCTACTGATAACGACACGCCCGAAAATGCAGCAGCTATCGCTTCTGCAAACCTCAACTCCGGCACCGATTTCGCTGCCACAACCAACACCAATACCGTCATGAATACGACAACCAACACCACTGCAGGTGCCCCCGCTTCCGAGGGCGTGTATTACATTTCCACTTTCAACTTCACCGCAAGCGAGAGTCCTATTGGTTTCAATCGCCCCACGTATACCGCGCCGAACTTGCCGGGCAATGACTGGGATACGGTTTACGCCGGTGTCTGCGTGGATCAGGCCAATCAGGGCGGTGCGGAACATCAGCTGGTGCTGTCGGGAGATAAGCTCATGCTGTCGCACCCCACGCAGCTGGCGGTTTTCATGCGTGCAGATGATATCGGCGATTTGCTTATTTCTTCTTTCATTCTTACCGAGGATGAGGTGAAGCAGCGTGTGCAGAATACCCCCGTTTACGACAAGAGGCAGCTGCAGCCCGTGGGAGATATCCATCTGCAATTCGATTTGGAGCAGGAGAAGTGGCAGGAGGCCGACTCCGGCGCTGCTTCTTGGAAGAATGTGGCAGATTCCCTCGTGCTGCCTGATGGTACATACTATATTTACGGTCTCGTGACCAACATCGCCTTCCCCAATGGCAACGATATCAACAACCGCAAGCTGTTCCG
>JAZOMC010000038.1:0-6717 GCA_045653545.1 Akkermansia sp. | reverse complement strand
TTTGGTTCATATTTCTTTCATTCTCTATAACGGGCGTAATAGCCCAATCAATTGTTCGAGAAGAATCCGGAGCCATCTTCGTGACGGGAGTTGAGTAGCCCTAACTTTAGCTCGAAAGGTTTCCTTTCTATGCGATTTCCGGGCGTCCTCAACCCAGGAATGAGTGGTAGCTACCCACTCATTCCTGCTCCGTACTCGCGGCTATTTTACCGCGTGCAGGTTTAACCTACCACAAAATTTGTATAGATGGCGATTTGTGGGGCTGATGGCTCGCGTCAGCGGGCGGAATTTAGAACCCGCGTCAGCGGGTGATAGCCTGTAGCCCAGCGTGTAGCCGCGCAGCGGCGGAACGCTGGGTAACGAGTAAATAAGAATCAGAACCCCGGAGCGCAGCGGAGTGGGTGGCAGCCTGTCACGGCGTAGGGTGTCAACCCGGAGACGGAAGGCTATGGCTTAATATATTAGCCGCGATTTCTGCCACCCGCTCACTTCGTTCGGGGTTCGTTTTGTTTACTTAGCCAACCCAGGGTTCCGCCGCTGACGCGGCTGCACCCTGGGCTACCAGCTACCGCCCTCCGGGCTCAAAATTCCGCGGGCTTACGCCCACCTGACTTCAAAACTTCGTACTTCCCACTTCGTCATTCGAACCTCTGCAAACTCCAATTTGGCGCAGCATTCTTTGGGACACGTGTGAAAATTCAGCAGAAGTCAAAATATACGCTTGCCAGAGCGGGATTTATGACTATAATATCCGCTCACTTATTAAAGTGCGTATGAGTAATAACTTAGCTGAAAGAGCTCTTCAATACCATGAGCAGCCGCGTCCCGGTAAGCTGGAAGTGCTGCCCTGCAAGTCCTGTTTCACCATCGATGACCTGACTCTGGCTTATTCTCCCGGCGTGGCCGTGCCCTGCATGGAGATTGCCAACGACCCTTCGGTGACAGGTCGCTACACCAACCGCAGCAACCTGGTGGGTGTTATCAGTAACGGTACCGCCGTGCTGGGCCTCGGCAATATCGGCGCCCATGCCTCCAAGCCCGTGATGGAGGGTAAAGGCCTCCTCTTCAAGATTTACGCCGACGTAGACGTTTTCGATATTGAGCTTGATATCAAGAAGCCCGAAACGCTGATTGAAGTTATCAAGACCATGGAGCCCACCTTCGGTGCCATTAACCTGGAGGATATCAAGGCCCCCGAGTGCTTCCTGGTGGAGCAGCGTCTGCGCGAGGAAATGAATATCCCCGTGTTCCACGATGACCAGCACGGCACGGCTGTGATTTCCGGTGCCGCTCTGCTGAATGCTGCTCACCTCACCGGCCGCCTGCTGCAGGATATGCGCGCCGTGGTCTGCGGTGCCGGTGCTGCCGGTATCGCCTGCGCCAAGTTCTACATGGCTCTCGGTATCCGCCGCGAGAATATCTTCATGTTCGACTCCAAGGGCCTCATCCACACCGGTCGCCTCGACCTGCATCCCACCAAGGCCATGTTTGCCCAGAGTGAGGACTGCACGCTGGAAGTCGCCCTGCAGGGTGCCGATATCTTCCTCGGCCTCTCCAAGAAGGGACTCCTCAAGCCCGAGATGGTGAAGAGCATGGCTCCCAACCCCATCATCTTCGCCTGCGCCAACCCCGACCCCGAAATCACCTACGAGGAAGCCAAGGCCGCTCGCCCGGACTGCATCATGGGTTCCGGCCGCAGCGACTGGCCGAACCAGGTGAACAACGTGAGCTGCTTCCCCTACATGTTCCGCGCCGCCCTCGATATGGAGGCCACCAGCATCAGCGAGGCCATGAAGATTGCCGCCGCTCGCGCCCTGGCAGACCTTGCCCGCCAGCCCGTGCCCGCCGAAGTAGTGGCCGCTAACGGCGGTGTGGCGCTCGAGTTCGGTCGCGATTACGTGATTCCGAAGCCTTTCGACCCGCGCATGATTGAGTACCTTTGCCCCGCCATTGCCGAGGCTGCCGTGCTTTCCGGCGTGGCTCGCCGCCCGCTCCCTGAGCGCGAGGCCTACACCGCCGAGCTCAAGGCCCGTGTGGCCAAGGTGCACGAGCGCACCCACGCCCTGGTGGATAGCTACAAAGCCTGATTTCTCCATAGGCTTACCATTTTCCCGGAGCGCAGAGCCCTCTCTGCGCTCCGTTTTTTTTTCCGCACCGCAGGATTTCGCTTGCCAGGCCAAAGTTGTCGCAAGACATCGTCGGCTGGTCGTGCAACGCCCGCATATCGTTTTCCATACCCGCTTTCATTATTCATCCCCGCGAGCAATGGGAAACAAATCCCCATTGCCTAATGCTGCCATGCTTCGTAGTTCCCGCCTCAAACATCGGACTCCCAGCAGCAGTACCGCAGAACTGCGGAAATAGCTCATGTAGTAGCAGGTAAAGGTATGCCGCAGCGCATCCTGCGGCCTACGTCGGGCAGGGGTCTCCCAACCCGCCGCGCTCCGCCCAACTTGCTGTGGCGGGGCAGGATATAGATTGCCCTCTCCCGCAAATCCACTTGCGCCCAGGTCAGCCTTGCCTCCTCATGCGGGCGGATGCCGGCATACAGCATCATCCCCGCCGTCGCAGAAAATAAGCCAATTGTGGGTGTCCCGCCACGGCGTAGTAAGCAGCCCGCAGGGCTGATTCTATCTCTCTGAGGAGATATTGGATAACACTTCTTGCGTCAATTGATAACGGTGGACGATTTTTTTTGAAATTTTCTACCTTTTTGGGCTTGCCTTGGTGCCTTCAATGCAGTAAAATCCCGCCGGCAGTTTTGGGGCAGGTATCTCATCGTCCCGTCGCGCGTGGGAATGTGTACCCCTGCACAAAGCAGCTAATCAACATTACATCCAAAATATATGAAGAAAACACTTATCGCACTGATGGCTCTGGCAAGTGTGGCTGCTGCCGACACTTACACCTCCTCTACTCCCGAAAAGAGCGGTGCTGGCGCTCAGGGTGGCTACTATGGTTTCACTCTGGCTCCGGCTAATGCTACTTACCTGACCACGGATATTCCCGCAGATGTTACGGCTCTGAACCTGGATAGCCTTACTATCCTGACCCGTACCGATAGTGTCAGCACCAACGATATGAAGGTGGCTGTGTACACATACGAAGGTGATAGCAAGGTTGGTACCTACCTTGGTTCTTCTTCCTCCACTGGTACAGAGATTACCGCTGATACCACGCTTACGCTGACCTTCAGCGGTGTGACCATTAATCCGACTGCTCGTTACCAGTTCCTGTTTGTTCAGGCTGATGCTACTGACTTGACGCTGAGCACCTTCGATGGTTATAAGTCTGTTGCTACATCTTGGGGCATTGCTGTGACCAACAGCTTCTCAACTCAGATTCCTGGTGGCTGGGGTACCTATAAGGGCAACGGCATCAACTCCTGGGAAGGTAACTATGTTCCCGTGACTACGCTGACCATGAGCACCGTTGGCTCCACCGAGTCTCCCGTTGTTCCTGAGCCTGCCACCGCTACGCTGAGCCTCCTGGCTCTCGCTGGTCTGGCTGCTCGTCGTCGCCGCAAGTAATAGAGTGCCGCTATCTGTTTCGCAAAGCCGCTGTTCCTGTTCTGGGAACAGCGGCTTTTTTATAAGGAGGAAGGGTGAGAGAGTCAGTAATCTTCTCCCCATCCGCCACCCTGTGTGTCTGCTGAATCTTCATCAGCGGCTTCTGAATCGTTACCCGCCGTGCGCCGACCGCTCCCAGTGCCGATTTTGCCACTAAAGCAGCCTTCGATAAATCAACTCCGGTACTTTGCCCCACCGCCGGGGCGGCCTTGTCTGTTTCATTCTGAGTGTAGGTTATCATGGCGTGAAGTAGGAATCCGTAAATTTCGTTGTGTTGAGTGGCTCAGTACATGCTTAGCATCATAAGCAAGACGCCGTGTCATCTCCTCTATGGAACGCTAATCCGGGTAGCTGATTATTCTGTTTTTTATAACGAGTTTCCTGCTTGACTTACGGATACGAAAAGCGTATCCTTGCCCAGTTTATAAGTCGCTGTGTGTCAGTTGTAAAAAGTGTATAAAAACGATAGGATATCAAGACGTTCTCATAACCCGCTTAATGCCTGTTTATTAAGTAATAAAACCATCTCCTCATGAAACTCCATCTCCCTCTTTTTTTTCGCAAGTCTGTTCTTTCCTGCCTGGCTCTTGTTGCTGGTTATACCTTGAGCAGCGGCACTCTTGCCTTTGCCGATGACCTAGTACTGGGGGCAGAAGATACGCTTTCCATCGACTACGCCGCGGCTGATTCCATTCCGGACCTGGAAAATGGCACGCTTCAGCTGGATGGCGATGCGCTTCTGCAGCTGCTCAACTGCGGCCTGGGCGATGGTAAGACCTATGAGCTTTTCACCGGCGTTACCAGGCTGGTAGATGCTGCAGGTAATACCATCACCCTGGATTCTTCGAATAATGCCATCTCCAACTACTTCGATACCACCCAGCCCGGCACCGGGTTCTGGGCGAATGGTACCTTGCAGCTGAATAATGGAGCCCTCCAGATGGTGCTGCACAATGAAACGGTGAAGGAGGCGATTACGATTACAACCCGCCAGGAGAATTCCGATGCTTATCAGTATTATGCGGGTGTTCGTTTTGAGAATATTTCTAATACTTCCACTGATGCGGATGTATACGGCGGCGCGATTTATGGGGACTCTTCCAGCACCATCGCGCTGAGCAACAACGGTAGCGTGGTGTTTGAGGGGAATACGGCATCTTCCTCCGACTCCGACGCCTACGGCGGCGCTATTTATGGCAGCTCTATTACGTTGAGCAACAACGGCAGCGTGACGTTCTCAGAAAACTGTGCTTATTCCTATTACTCCACCGATTCTTTCAGCGGGAATACAGCATCCGGTTCCTCTTATGTCCACGGCGGTGCGATTTGTGCTTCCAATGTGGACATTATTGGGAATGGAGATGTGACTTTCTCAGAAAACTGTGCTTATTCCTATTACTCCTCCATCAATGCTCCGGCCACGATATCCAGCCTCAGCTTTCGAGGCGGTGCGATTCATTCCGGTAATGAGACAAGCATCAGTGGAAACGGTTCGGTGAATTTTACAGGTAATTCTGCAGGAAGAAGAAGCTCATCTAATGCGTTGTCGTATTCCGATGTTGCTGTAATACAG
Source organism: Akkermansia sp. (assembly GCA_045653545.1). Taxonomy (GTDB): domain Bacteria; phylum Verrucomicrobiota; class Verrucomicrobiia; order Verrucomicrobiales; family Akkermansiaceae; genus Akkermansia. The sequence continues at coordinate 1,575 of JAZOMC010000038.1, read as the reverse complement.
CGTGATGAGATGCCTGTTCCGCCGGAATTCTGGTTCAGCTCCATGGGGGGTGCGATTTATGCTTCCAATGTAAGCATCAGCGGGAATGTAGGTGTAACCTTCTCAGGAAATAATTCCTATTCTGCTCCAGACTTTACCTCTTTCTACCATACCCGCTTCTCTAATTCATATGGCGGTGCGATTTATGCTAATTATGGTGCTGTAAGCATAAGCGAGAATGGCGATGTAGCTTGGTCAGGAAACTATGCCCAATCCATTGCTTCCACCAGTGAGCCTTACCACGGTACCACCACCGCAAGTTCTTACGGTGGCGCGATTTATGCAGACCGTCATATAAGTATGAGTGGAAATAGGATGGTGTCTTTCGCTGGAAACTATGCCGAATCTACCGCCACCTCTTTCTATTCGGGTTATGGGGATTATGACGGTGATTCTGTCGCTTCTTCCTACGGTGGCGCGATTTATACTCTGGATTATGTATGCATCAGCGGAAATGGCGATGTGAACTTCTCTGGAAATTTTGCTAAATCTTCTACGTCGGCCTCAGGTCATACCTCAACCACCTCTTACGGCGGCGCGATTTATGCCGGGGGAGATATTAGCATCAGCGGAAATGGGAATGTGCTTTTCTCAGGCAACTCTGCCCAGTCCTCCATCTCCGCCTATGGAGACTCCACTATCTCCGCCTACGGCGGCGCAATTTACGTGTCGGGCGATTTGAGCATCCGGAATAACGAATCCGTCCTCTTTGAACAGAATGCGGAGATAACAGATGGCATCTATCGTCTGCGAAGCATTGTAGGTGGTGGTAACGGAGGTGTGATTTCCCTTTCTGCCGCAGCTGGCAAGAGTATCGAATTCCGGGATTCTATCTACATTGACAGTGGCAGCAACTTCAAGCTGAATGAAGCGTACGAGGGTAAGGCTCAGCAGGGCGATATCATCTTTACCGGTGCGACCACGGTGGATGACCTGTATGATGTGAAAGGCAATGTAGCCGGTACGGAGGAGGAAATACGCCTCTCCCGCACCACGGAGGTGAATGCATTGACCAATCTGTACGGCGGTCGTTTGCGCGTGGAGGATGGAGCTATCTACCAGGGCCGGGGTATCACCGCCATGGAAGGCTCTGCCGCCACGGTGCGAGTGCAGAATGCCGAGCTGAGCCATGTGGGGTATGATTTGACCTTTAATGCCGGCACGGCGCTGGAGGTGGCGGGGAACAGTACCATCCGTGGCAATGTGAGTCTGCTGGCTGACAGCTTGTTCAAGCTGGAGCAGGCGGCGACGCTGAGCCTTCATGAAACACTGCAGGCAGATGCTGCGGAACTGACGGTGCAGGGCACAGCCCTGCTGGCGGGCAGTTCCACGCTGAATGCCAGCCTGACCCTGGCAGATGGTGCCACGCTGGATATGATGAGCCTGGATGCCGGGGCGGTGACTCTGAATGGGGCGCTGACTTTCGGTGGACAGGTGACTATGGGGGATAAACTCCTTGGCATCCTCAGTGAAATGAGCGGCTGGGAGGAAAGTGTCACCCTGTTCACCGGGCTTACAGATTTGGTGCTGCCTGCC
>JAZOMC010000037.1:0-6221 GCA_045653545.1 Akkermansia sp. | reverse complement strand
CGCTCTTGGTCGTAGAGGTGTTCGTATCGTTCGGCTCGCTTCATTTCGCGCCAGAGGAAGATACCCATGATGGCACCCACAGAGGCACCATTCTGGATGTATTCGATGAACGGATTGAGTTCGGCTGTGGCCAGCGTCACTACCGCTAAGGCATTGGCAACCACGATGCCGCCTGTTACAAATGAATTGGTCATGATGATATATGGGGTTAGGGGTTAATGAGAGCCAGCAAGGCATCCTTGTTGGCGAGAAGTTCGGAGAGCCCGGTGTGTTCAGACTCGGAAAGATGTGCAGTGATATTGTCTACGTGGTCAATCGGAACAAAGAGAGGCCCAGGCGAATCTAAGTCGAAAGTAGCACAGATGAGGTATTTTTCGCTTGAGCCGCTGGAGTTGGTAAGGTAGCAACCATCAGAGTCATTGTATACACCCAGCCCTGAGAGAATAAGGGAGGTGTTCAATTCTGTTGTTGTGCTGCTGGCCATCAGGCAAATTCGCAGTTTGCGGCCGTTCAGTTTCAGGTTATCAAATAACCATACACTATCCGTTCCAAGAGTTTGCACAACAGTATTTGTTGAAGTCCCTATATGGATGAAAGTCCCATTGTCTTGCTCCTCAAAGATGCCGAGGAAGGATGCTGAGGTGGTCATCTCTGTGCTGGCTGTTTTTCGACAAGGAATAGTCACTTTCTTCAGCTTACCCTCGGGAGGACAATGCACAAGGCTAATCTGAGCCCACCGACAGTTAATGCTGGTTGTTCCCTCTGCGGTGGTGAACTCAATCCCCTCAGGGCGATAAATGGTGTTAGAGAGAATGGTAGAGATAAGTTCTTCGTCTACGACACCCGGCACGCCTTGGTCTTCCTGTATACCTTGTACGCCCTGAGGCCCAGGCTCTCCCGGCGCACCTTGTTCCCCTTTCAGGGAAGCCACCCATTCCTCCTCAGTTCCGACAAAGCCCATTTTCTTGGCAGAATCAAATGCGGAGAGACCATCGGCACTTACGGCCAGCTTGCCGGAGGAGTCTTTGCCTACTGGGAGGATATTGCGCCCGGAGATGGGCGTATCGGTGCCGAGTATCACGGTGCCGGATCCGGAAGCGGTGGCCAGAGGTATGGCAATGGTTCCGGCTGCGGTCAGAGCCACGGCTGTATGTTCCCCCTCAATGATGGCATCGGCTTCCAACAACACGAGGCCAGCCTGAGCAGCAGACGCTTTCAACTGGTTCACCCACGACTTGGTGGCCACCAGATCCGGCGCGGGGTATTCCCCGGCAGCGGCTTCGGGAGCTTCCGTGGCCAAACGGATAATGTCGTTAATCAGGGTCGTATTGATGGTGTCGGACAGGCGTTCAGCTCCATCTTCCTGCCATGCGAACTCAGCCACGGCGGAAATAGAAGCGGCGGTGATGGCGTTGCCAGAGCCAACATTAAAAGCCTCATTCAAAGCTACGCTGGTAACAGCCAAGCTCAGGTCAAACTTCATGCCCTCATCAGTAGCTTGCCCAGTAATGGCTTCCGCATACGCGAGGAGAGAGCCCTCGTAATCGCCCTTGGCTTTGATACCAAAACGAAGATTGCTCGCGGTAGTGCTGCCCAGTACAATCACGGACAGATTGAGATTCGCTCCTCGCTTGAGACGCAGAGACGAAACAGGGGAACCTGTGGCTTTGGCTTGCACGGCTGCCGGAGATTTTTCGGAATTGATGTAGATGTTCATACTCCATGGCAGCATGTCAAAAAATGGGAGCGGCGTGTTAGCTGCACCCAAGGTTTGGAATACCGAGATTCCGATTATTTAGCGTGTCGGCGATTGACGTAGTTCAGAGCGAGGCTCAGCGTTTTCTCGTCAACAGGCAATTCGTAGTATAAGGCGAGTCCCGCAATTTTGCTGAACTCCAGACTCAGGCGTTCGTTTTGCGGGGCGAGCTTGGAGATATGCCGTATGTATTCATCCTGCGCTTTCCTGAACTTCGCCTTGTTGCGCTCGTTCTCAATAGCGTCTTGGTACTTATCCAGCGCTTCCATCGTCTTGTCGAGGGATGCACGGAACTCAGCGCACTTATCTTCGAGCGCTTTGCGGATTTCTTCTTTGTTTGCGTTAATCATGGTCGTAAAGGGGCATTAGATTTTTTTGCGGAGGTAGTACAGAGCTTTTACGGCATGCGCCCAGAGGTCTTTGTCAACGGCATGGCCGTAGTAGTAAGCAGCTCCGCACACCTCTATGAATCGTTCAGCCATGGCGTTGCAGTTCGCCACGGTTTCATCGAGGATGGCCTTATAGAGCTTCGACTTTTTCGGCTCATCCTGATGCTCTACCCATTTGGATATGGCCTCGGCACCTCGGTCGAACTCCGCTTTGTACTTGGGGTACACTTCGTTATACTCCCGGATAGCTTTCTCTTTGCGTTCCTGCTCTTTCATGACGTTACTGTAGTTATGCTTTCCACACCTTAGTCTGCATGTAGTAGGTGCCATTCCCAAGCTTGGCTCCGCGAATGGAGTAGTTTTGCTTCTGTACTTCCTTGTAGTGCTTCTCGGCAAACTCGTGGGCCATATTCACCAGTATCTCCTCGGCTGCGTCTGCTTGCTCGTCTGTACAGATGGTGTGGTAGGTCACGCTCTCTGCAGCTTCCCAGCTAGCCACGATTTCACCTGCCTTGTTATGGTAGACGGTCGTTATGGTCGCGCTCATGGTCGTTATGGGATTAGTCATTCAGGAACTTGGCGGCGATTTCCAATGCAGGTGAAGTTGCTTGGATATCCACCTCTTTCAGGAACTCCACAGCCCGCATCAGGTATTTGGCTTTATACGTCAGGATGCGCTTCTGCTCGCTGATGCGGGCTTTGAGGCGCTCGTTCTCAGCTTTGAACTCCTCCATCATTTCTACGGCTCGGCGCGTGTCGAGGATGTGGAGGAGTTCTGTGCTGTATTCAGCCCGGCGAAGGAGGGCGGCTTTCTGCTGCTCGTACTGTTCCAGCGTTTCATACTCGGTCATGAAGCTTAAGAGCTGGTATTTGTACTCCCATGCGATGCTGTTGCGCTTCATCTCGTTCTGGGCGGCGTTGTCGGCTACGGCGGTCTTGGTGGTGGCGTTCATGGTTATTTAATATGTTAAGCGTTAGGCTTTTATCTATGGTGATAGTATAGCAGATTGCGAACAATATGCAAGGACTTTTTTGCTTTTTCTTTCACCTTTTTACACTTATTTTCAATACTTTACGAAGATATTTAATCAGCTATTACAGCATCCACATTTCCGGTCACTTTCACCTGCTGACGCTTCCTCACAGCATCGCGCACTTCGCGAAGCAAGGTCGTATGCTTCTTGGATTCGGTCAACATCGGGCCACCGCCTATGAGATAGGAACGCCCTCCACCGCCGACTCCGGCCTGTGAACCTTGAATCCATGCGGAGGACATACGATTATTGCCCCGATTCTGCTTCTCGCGATTCTTCTCTCGGGCAATCTCGGCGTTCAGCACAGCCTCCACCATCTGCCGGGCAAGCTGCTCGGCATCCTCCAGCCCCTTGCGGCGATAGTCGGCTGTAAGCTCAACAATACGCTGCTGCCGTTTCAGGATTTCCAGCTTACGCTCATCCTGAGCAATCTCGGCTTGCAGTAAAGCCATGCGGTCGGCGTAGTCACGAGTGGCTTCCTCGGCAGTTTGCCGGGCTTTTTCTGCTTCCTCCTGCTGGTGCTGCTGCTCGCGGCGTTCCTGCTCGTGGTGCTGGCGGCGAAGCTCCATGATTTTGTTGTATGTCTTGATAAGTCGTTCATATCGCTCATCGTCTCCCACATTTGCCCACCCTATGCGATGTCCCATATCTTTGATAGCGTTCTCCAATTCCTCCACAGATTGAAAGCCACCGGCATCAATCAAACGTAAACGAATCTGAGTTTCTGTATCCAGCTCAGACAAATAGCGCTCGCGTTCTGTTTCTCGATGCTGTTTGTAAAGTTGAACCATCCTCTGCTGTGTAGCCTCAATCTTTTTCCGTAGCTCTTCCTGAGCCTCGGCCTGAGCCCTTGCTGCTGCCGCTTCACGTTCTGCAGCCTCAGCCGCTTCAATCTGCAGAGGGATGGTACGCCTGTACTCGGAGCGCTTACGATAGAGAGTGTGAATCTGCCTCGTCAGCGCTTTCACCAGCTCGTCTTTATCCTCAAGCTCAGCTTCTCTCCGGCGAGATTGCAGGTCAGCAATCTGTTCATCAAGGGATTCGATAAAATCTTCGTATTGCTCGTGAGTCGTGATTTTGCTGGCTCGCTTATTAAGCCCCTTGAGCGATTTCTCAAACTCGCGGGCAGATTGAGCCGCTTCTTTCGCAGCTTCAGAATTGCCCATGAACCAAGAATAGAGAGCGCCCAGGGCTTCACCAATGCCAACGATAATCAGACCGATACCTGTACTGACGATAGCCGCTTTCACCGCCACCATGGCAGCTCGCGTAACGGTGGCCATCGTGGTCCATGCCGTAGACCACATGACTTTCATTCCGGTCAAAGAAGCAGCCATTGCCGACCGAATCCCGGTCATAGCCGATTTGAACCCGGCAACAAAGGTGGTCATGTTCAGTCCCTTTATTGTGGTTACAAGCGAGGCCATCGAGCCTCGGAGCGATACTGTAGATGCAGTTGCAGCTTTGCTGTTCCCCACGTACATGAGCATGGCTGCGGCCAGCGACGCAACCACAGTTTTGGCTCCTCCCAGCATCTCGACCAAAGAGCCGATACCCGAGATAATGGGCGATATGACATCCACTATCCCGGTAAAACACGAGGCAATCCCCTGAGCAAACTCCTGTACCTGTGGTGTAATGGACTCCAGATAGGCAGTCAATTCCTGCATGACAGGCATCATGGCCGCATTGATGGGAGTACCCAGCTCAACTGCTAGAGCATTGAAGCCATCTGTAAGCGTGCTAAGCATGCCGGAGAATGTCTGAGATTGCCGCTGAGTCATGTTCTCCAGCAAGCCACCAGCCCCGGTCAGCTTGGTCAATACAGCGTCCAGATCCGCGAGACCGAACTGACGCTTAGAGATGCCCTGAAACACCTGTTCAAAGGATATGCCTTTCATCTCGGCGAGCATGCGGCGAATCGGCACACCTTGCATTTCCAAGGACTCTGCCACTTCATTCGTCAGCCCGGCATTCTGAGCCTTGGCATAGAGGAACGCAAGCTCACGCAGCGGTTTGCCTGATACCGAGGCAATGTCGCCTAGGCGTTTAATCACCTCAATACTTTTCTCTGCTTCCGTACCCATAGAAAGCAGAGTTTTGGCGGCATCAGAAATATCCCCGAACTCGAAAGGAGTTTCAGCCGCATACTTCTTCAACTGAGCCACATACTCCGCAGCCGTAGCGGCATCGCCCATCATAACCGTAAAGGCAAGAGAGGTCTGCTCCATAGCGGCAGCAGCCGAGGAGATTTCCCCCAGGCTGCTGAATGCGCTCTTAACTGCGGCAATGCCGGCTTGGATGGCGGCAAAAGCAATGGCAAACTTACCCGCCATGCCGCCTACAGCTTCTTTAGTCTTGCTTACCTCCTGTTTGATTTCGGAAAGTGCTGCATTGAGTTCGGAAGCATCGCCGGAGAATGTGAATGTAACGTCAGCCATGTTTGGTCAGGTGTTTGAGTCGGTTGTAGAGAGCGGCAGCTTCGCCGGATTCTTCCTCGGATGCGTTGCGCCAGTCGGTACTTGTACCCTCGCTTATCCAAGCGGCATGAGCATATTGCAGTGCACGCCGAAGCGGCATCCACAGGATGTATTCTTCGCTCCACCCCGTCGCTCGTGCAACTGTGAAAATCAGCGATGCTACGAGCGAGGGGTGTGCGCGTTTGGGGAGGTCGGCGCATCCGGGTCAGGAATCGGCTCGGCACTTGCACTTTGAATCGCGGCTCGATCTGCAGCCAGAGACGTGGTAATACCCCTCAGCTCTGCCGGGCTGATGCTCATGGCAAACGCCGTGGCTTTCAAACCGACCTGAGTCGGATAATTGTAAACAGTATCGAGCACCTCATCTATCGGGGCTCCGTGTACCCACAAGAACTCGGTGAGTGTGCGGGTGTCGATTTCCCCCATGTCGGCTTCTGCGGTAGCCAGAGAATTGTTGAGCTGGCGCAGGATTTCCAGCGAGCCGAGGGAAATAGGGCGAAGCGTTACCCCGCTGGTGGTGCGGGTGGGCGGTGCGAGCATAGCGCGATTGTTGCTGTCCTCG
>JAZOMC010000036.1:0-14811 GCA_045653545.1 Akkermansia sp. | reverse complement strand
TGGCTTTGTCGTATTTCTTTTTCGTTTTGCCGGTAACCGGATTGCGTTGCTTAGCTACTAACCTTGTGCTAGCTATGAAAAAATTAGTGAGCAGATTATGATATCTATATACCTGATTGAGCAAGAATACGCATCGCTCATCATCGATTCTCTCATAGCCTATTAACTCTCTAACTTTGTGACGATTACGTTCTTCTGCCCGTGCGTTATCATTCTTTTTGTAAGGTCGGGAACGGGTCAGTTTGCATCTCTTGTACTTTTCTTTGAGCATCCTTTGCAAATGGTAGTTGATAAACTCTGAACCATTGTCTGTGTTGAGGCTACGAACCATGAACGGCATCTCACGCAGCAGATATAAAAAGGCCGTACATGTGGCATCTTGACCTTTATTCCATATTGCTCGGTTAAGTGTCCACAAGGTTAAATCATCCGTTACCGTTAACGTCCAAACGAAATTACCTCGGGTGCTATCCCCGCAATGAGCTACAGTATCGGCATATAGATGCCCGGGAATATCAATCTTGCGAGTTATATCGATAATTGGTATGGATTGCTTTAATGCGCTGATGGTATGCTTATTGGCTTTGTGAATATCATCAACTTTGGAATCTCCCAACACTCGATCAAGAGTGGCTGGTGATACACTTAATATGCGCCTTTGTGTATCCTCATCTATTTCGTGTCGTTTTGAGTAAGCTTTCAGCCACGTTGGCAGCATAGGATGGAGTCTTTTACCGCATGGTTGATCCGATTTCAACCAAATGGTCTTTATGACCTCAATGTCGTTGGGTGTCAATTTGGGCAACCTCCCTCTCTTCTCTACTCGCTTATGTTTTCGCACGCGGGAATAGTATCGAATAATGCTTTTAGAAGACTTGTAACCAGTTAGTTCCATTAGTTGTCTAAGCAGTTCACTCTTAGCTTTGCGGGTGTGTGTTTTGCGATACTTGAATTCAGTAACTCTATTGTTGCTTGTTTACTCATTTTGAGCGACATGTGTATATGTTAGTGCCTGATTTATGAGGCATCCATCATTTCACGTGTCAGCCTAACTCGTGAGAAGTGTCAGTTCGGTGACTGGATTTTTGAGGCAATGCGCTCGCATGTGATTCCTCACCATATGCTTGACATACGGATGTCTTTTTGCTAAAAATTAAATGAGATGAAACCCAGATACGTTCTTCTGATAGCCATTGCAGTGGGGTTGGGTGGCGGTTACTTGGCCGCGCCGGGCTTGCTGCCAGCGCTCACGAAAGCCATTTATGGCGACAGCGTGGCAAAGGCTCCTACCCAGACCACTCAGAATCAACCGACAACCGATATTCCCTCGGATACTCCCACCGGGGATGACGGCCAGCCTAGCGAAACTCCGTCTGCCACAGCCGGTGGCGGTGAGGACTTTGACTGGGAAGGTGAACCGGATGACGGTATGGACCGCTTTGAGGATGATAATCTGGACCCGGATGCCTTCGTCGATGGTGAGGAAGAAGTTCTGCCTGAGGACACGGATATGGAAGGTGAGAACACGGAGCCTGAGCGCATTGCCCGCTATCGTCGCCGTGGCACCGGACAGGGTGAGGATGATGGCTCGACCGCCGTGCGTGAGCCTGCTCACCAGGGTCGCCTCAGTCCGGCAGTGTGGCGCCAGCCCAAGGTGCTGAAGCGCCGTTTGGCCGGCCGTCTTCGTAACAGGCTCAGGGGCGTGGACCAAGAGCGCGTGGAGGAGTTCCTGAAAGATCCTGAGGTGCGCCTTATGCTGGCACAGTGGGAGCTGCTGCACCGCAGTGATTTGGACGCTCTTTCTAATTTGATGAAAGACCGCAATGCTTGCAATGCGCTCTCTCCCTTGCTGAATGATTTGCAGTGGATAACAGGTTTCGTTTATGACGGCGAGCTGCAGAATGCTGAGGTAGCACTTTCCATGCTGGCACATTTCCGTCAGGTGGATCCCAAGATGGATGAAGAGGTGCTGGTGGATGGTGGTGACCGCCCCTCTGTGGCAGGGTTGAAGCGCCGTGTGGCCGGTGCTGTGGCCGTGCAGTTCACACGTAATAACTGGTACGGCGAGGAACGTGAGCTTACCCGTGAGGAAATGCAGGAGTTTAAGGATTTGGGTTATTCCATGCCCAGTCTTCCCTCGGATAACCGCCGCAATCGTGGCCGTACGGATCCCTATCGTGCCGCGCGTGAGCGTTATCTCTTCTTCGCAGAAAGTATTGACCAGGAGCGCTTGAATAGCTATTTTGCTGAGCTTCCCACTTGGTTGCTTCAGTATTGCTGCGGCTGGAAGGGCAATAGCCCCTTCGGTACGGCTTCCACCATGCGCTGGCTGCGTGATAATTGCGCCGCTCCTTCCAGAGCATACACCGGCATGGCATATCAGGTGCCTTATCTTCCCACGAACGTGTATGGTGACTCCATCTTCACGCAGTGGTACTACCAGCCCTTTGACGCTATTTATCCCGGCAACTTCGCCAAGGAAACGCGTGATGTAGGTGCTGTGTGTGGTGGCCTTTCCCACTTCGGTACTTCAGCAGCCTGCGCCAACGGTGTGCCGGCTATCACAATGGGAGAGCCCGGGCACTGCGCCTATGCTGTTTACTTTGACGGCAAGTGGCATGGGGCTAACTCCCTCTCGGAGGACCGCCATCCGCACTGGAACACTTGGGGTGAGACCACTTGGAGTGCGCTGCAGATGCAGACTGCCATGTACCAACAGGGTGCCATCACGCGTGATGCTCAGATGGTCTGCACCATGGCTACGGTGCTCTCTGAACACCGTAACCCTGTGAATGCCCTGAAGCTTTATGAGCTTGCCGTGCAGATGCAGCCGCTGTACCGTCCGGTCTGGGGCCATTATATGGATACAGCTGCTCGTTCTCTTGGCCGCCGCCCACGCAGATGGCTCGGCGTGAATGAGTTCGTGTGTACTTCCATCGCTCCGGAGCACCCTGAAATGTGTGCCAAGTTCCTGCGCGAACGCATTTACCCCTCCATGCTTGCTACGCTGCGTTCTCCCAAGCAGAAGCTCGCTGCATTCGAGGCGTTCTTTAAGAACCTGAATATTAATGAGAAGGCTCAGTGGGATTTCCATTTGCTGCTGGATATGCAGTATGAATCCCTCGGTCGCTCCCGTGTCCATAAGGAGCGCTACATGCGTATCCTTGTGGAGAATGTGGTGCTGCATCCTCAGTTCTGCCAGATGATTGCATGGGCCGTGAGAAAGGCTCATGGTGAAGGTAAGCCCTTTGCTCGCAAGGTCATGGAAATGATTACGGAGTGCGTTGCCGCACATCCTGAGTCCAAGGATTTGATTTCCTGCGGTGTCATTCGCGGTGCTGAGGAGATTCAGGACATCGAGCTCATGAATGAATGGAGTGCGGATTATCTGAAGCCGCAAATCCAGATGCCTCAGTTTGAGCCTGTGGGCGGTAATCTGGTGTCTGCCGGTGGTCTCGTGATGCTTAGCAAGTATAATGATGACCAGAGCAACATCATTAATCACGCTGCGGCTCTCACTGAGAATGGTGGCCACATTTACTCCGCTTTCGGTAAGCACCAGACGGTGACCGTCATGCTGCCCAAGAGAACGCGTATCGGCGGTATCGTGATTGTTCCCACGAATGGCTGCGGCTCGTACCGCACTTGGAAGATAGAGATATCGACTGATGGTAATAACTGGCAGACCCTTACGGAGCTGCCGGATGGCTCCAATGAAGCCTGTATCCGCATCAGCATTAAGCGCAGTCACCCCACGGCTCGGTTCATCCGTATCGATTCCGGTGAGGACCAGCTCGTAGGTATTAACTTCAAAGCAATTCTCGTATATGACAACAAGAGGACTCGGTAAAACAATCGTGGCAGCCTTGCTGCTGTTAACCTCATTCGCTCCGGCTGCTCAGCGCGCAGAAACCTTTGCGGAGGCTCTGCAGAAGGCCGGTGATGACGGGGTGGTGGCATACTGCTATGGCCCGGATTGGAACCGCCGCAGCGTGCTGCTGCTGAACACATTCTGGAAGACCCCTGAGGCTGAGGCCGCTGTGGGGGATGCTGTGATGGTGGCCGTTCCTTTCTATGAGAGGAATGATGCCCGTGGTGCGGAGGATGCCGGTCGCATTCGCGGCAATATGCCCGCGCCCGCTTTCAGCGTATGTCCCACTGTGATGTTCTTTGATAAAAACGGCCGTAAGTACGCGGAGTTCCAAGGCGCTGACTATCTGGGCTCAGATGATGCTTGCACTGACGGCGTGAATAATATGCGCATTCGTGTGGAGGCATTCAGGCGCCAGCGCGAGCTGCTGGCTCAGGCTGAGTCTCAGGTGGGTGAAGCTAAGGCCCGCTTGCTCCTTGAGGTGGGTGAACTGCCCATCGCGCTGCCGGAGGGCTATCTGCAGCAGCTGGAGCTGGCTGACCCCACGGATAAGCTCGGTGGCCTCCGCCGCCATAGGTTTGACCCCCTGAAGTTCATGTATGAACAGCTGGACACGCCGGATGGCTTCCTGAAGCCGGATTTCGTGGCTGATTTGCCCCAAATGAAGCGTGATGTCATGGCCATTGTGGAAGACGAGGCTTATTCTCCCCGAGACCGCCAGGCGGTGTTTAACCTGCTTATCGGTCAGTCTCGTCGTGATAATATCCAGGCGAACCAGCTTAAGGGCTACATCCGCCGTGTGATTCGAATCGACGAGAATACGGATTATGGCCGCCTTTCTCCCACGCTTATGACGCTTTGGGGTAATAACCGCCCCAGACTGAGCTCTGATGAGCGCCGTGCTCAGCGTGAGGCCCGCCGTGACCGTGACCGCCGCCGCCGCGATCGCGAGCGTGACCAGCGCCGTGCAAACGATATGATTGAGATTGACTAATTCTCAATAAGTCGTATCAGGTATCATTATCATCTTTACCTCTTCTGTCGCGCCAGCGGTAGAAGAGGTAAAGCATTTTTCGGGAGAGCGCATATCCACAGCCTAGCCAGATAAGGAGGATAAGTATTTTTTTAGGATCCTTCCGAAGCGTGAACTTCCAGCCCAGCATTTCATAAAGGCTGCAGTCGGCTATGACTGTGACTACAATATATCCCACATATATCAGCAGCAGGGCCAGCGTGAGTGAACACCATTTGTGGCGCACTTCTTCATCCTTGAAAAGCGTGAAGAGTGTCGCGGCTAATAGGAGCAGAAGGCAGGTGATGAATTGCTCTGAGTGGGCATTATCACGCAGCCAGCTTGTATCAGCAAGAATCGGTATCATCATAGGGGGTGTGGGTCGTTTCCGTGTGATTCCAGCCCGGCAGGATGTGCTGCCAGAAGGGGGAATGTATGCTCCGGCTCTCAGCCGCCATGCGCTCCGCTGTCATCCGGAAGGGATAAATCTGCACAGGAACAAACTCTGCCCCGGCTAAGAAGGCTTCTTGCACCAGCGTGTAGAGCTCTTCAATCAGCCCATCAGTCATGGCAAAACAGCCTACGGAGGAGGTCCCTCCATGTACCATGATAAAGGAGCCCGTGCGGCCTAGCGTCTTATCATAGCTGTTCGGGTAGCCTATGTTAAAGGCCAGATGAAAGCGGCTGCGGGGATTCATAGCGGCCGGGTACACGCGGTAGAAGCCTTCCGGTGCCTGACGGTCGCTCTCGCGTGTTTTAGGGCCGATTGTGCCGCTCATGGCGGCAATTGGGTATGTTTTCAGGAGCCGCCACTGCCGGGGCTCCTCCTGCACGTAGAGCTCCAGTATGCGCTCTTCTTTGATAATGCGGATGAATACCGGTTTCCCAAAGTGTACTTCCAACTCAGCGAGGCAGTGCTGCCTCGCCATAGTTACACGGAGCTCCGGTGGGATGATGGCAGGCTCCTCCTCCATGGAGATGAGAAATTATGCTTTGCTGCGCTTCAGGCAGGCCTCAAAAACGGCCATCATCAGCGCATAGATAAGCAGGAAGCATGCAGGCAGGGCAGAGGTGAGCCAAGGTGCCGTTCGGAAGGTCTCAGCCAGCTTTTCCGGCTGGGGCTTGCCCATGCTCAGCCAGGTATCCACGCCGAGGCAGAGAAGCCATGAGAGCAGCAGCCAGAGGGCATAGCAGCAAATGGCAGTCAGGAAGACGCGCACCTGATCTTTGGCGCAGAAGCAACTCAGCAGCCACAGCACGGGGACCAGCCAGTATATGACCGGGAACTTTGCCGTGATATCCGTGTAACCTGCTGTTTTCACAAGTGCAAAAAGCTTGGACGTGATGGCCATTTCCAGGCCGCCGGCTATCATCATCAGCTCTGCGAGCAGTAGGAAACTCATAATGCTGAAAATAACATTCCAGACGCCTCCCAGCCACTTCATTGCGAAAAACTGTAGTGCAATGATGATAATCCACGCATACGCTGTGGGGGGGCTGGTGAGCACATTGTGAAAATTCTTCCAGAGTTCGTCTGCTGTCAGCCCGGCAGTAGCATCACAACAGGCCGTGGCAAGCATGACCAGAAGAATGAGCAGCAGAATCTGAAAAACCGTCTTTACAATCGCCATAACTACTGCATTCTAATCCATCTCCCCCCCAAGAGTCAAGGGCAATGTTTGCAAAAGTGTGGCCTGATGGTACGTAGGCGCAATAAAGTATTGCTAAATCATGCATGACAGGGTATACTCAGGGGCGTATGAGCGAAGAGCCTGAGGATTACAATGCATTTGGAAAGTGGGATGCCGTGGGGGCTGCGGCCATGCTTGGTATCGTGCCGGCAGTGTATCATTTCATTTTCAATAATCATGACATTCCCGGCACTATTTCTTGGGCGTCTATATCGCTTGTTGCGGCTGCAGGTGTATACCTGCTTAGCTTTGTGATGGATGGCAAGGCTGTGGGGCGAATCGTAAACCTTGTCAGTATGGTGCTGACCGTCATCTATAACATTATCGACTATTTTGTGTGGCAGGGGGCTGGGGAGCGTATTTTCCCTACGTCTGCTCCCGAGCAGGAGGGTGCTGCACCCGCCGAGGCTGCTACTACAAGCCAACCTCAATGATATTGATTTCCGGCGGGCAGAAGAAGCGCATGTCCCATATGCTGCCCACGCCTCGAGAAACATATACGCGCCTTTCTCCCTCAAAGGTGTAGAGCCCTGAGGGCATGGAGGAGCGGAAGCTTACGTAAGTATCCGTAAACGGGATTCCCAGCTGGCCGCCGTGGGTGTGCCCGGAGAGCATGAGGTCCCAGTCATACTGGCGCAGCAGCCAGCGGCTTTCAGGGTCATGAGAAAGCAGGAGTACGGCTGTGGGCTCTTCACCTGCCGGCTTCATGCAGAGCTGCGGGGCCTCATCCCCTTCATTCCAGTCTCCCAGCCCGACAATCCTGATTTTTCCTTGGTGGGGCGTCTCAAAATCCACAGCTTGGTTACGCAGTAGAGTAACGCCGGCGGTGCTCAGCACGCGTTCTACTTGTTCCTGTTTCTCGTAATCATGATTTCCGAGAATGGCGTACGTGGGGGCGATGGCTGCCAGCTCGCGGAAGCCGTTTACCACCCAGCGTGTACGGCGGAAGCGCTCATCAGCCGTCACTAAGTCACCGCAAAAGGCGATGAGGTCCGGCTTCTGCCTGCGAAGCTCTTCCACTACTTGCGAAAATAGCTCCGGATTATTATGCAGGTCCGATATAAGGGCAATCCGCAGAGGCCCTGAGCCGGGCAGAGCCTCTGCGGGTAAGGTGATAGAGTTGCACTCCGGATGCGCCGCCTCCCAGCCGCCTATGATATCAGCTCCGCACTTGCAGAGCAGGGCAGCCAGAGCCAGCGTTACATAGCGGTATTTATTCCGAATAACGTGGTCTGTGCCGCGGCGGATGAGGTGGGGATTCTTCATGGAGTGCCGGATGGATTACTGTTGGGCGTTGAAAAGAGCGAGCTCGGGAACCAAGAAGACGCCGTCCTTACGGATGAGCTTGCCATCAAAGTAAATCTCGCCGCCACCGTATTCCGGGCGCTGGATGCAGACCAAATCCCAGTGAATGGCGGATTCATTGCCATTCGGGGCTTCGTCATAGCACTGGCCGGGAGTCAGGTGGAAGGAACCGGCAATCTTCTCATCAAAGAGAATATCGCGCATGGGGGTGAGCACGTGCGGATTCACGCCAAGCGCGAACTCGCCGATGTAGCGGGCGCCTTCATCCGTGTCCAGAATCTTGTTGAGGGCCTCATCATTACCATTGCAGTGGGCTTCCACAATCTTGCCGTTTTCGAAACGGAAGCTCACGCCGTCAAAGGGGATGCCGTGGTAAATGGTGGGGGCGTTGTAGGTGAGGGTGCCGTTGATGCTGTCACGCACGGGAGCGGTGTATACCTCGCCGTCCGGTATATTGCAGTCACCGGCGCAAAGAATGGCCGGTATGCCCTTGATGCTGAAGCTCAGGTCCGTGCCGGGGCCAACGATGCGCACCTCATCCGTGGCTTCCATCATGGCCTTAAGCTTCAGCATGCCTTCCTTCATGGCTGCGTAGTCGGCCAAGCAGCAGCGGAAGTAGAAATCCTCGAAGTCTTCCGTGCTCATGCCGGCAGCCTGAGCCATGCTGGGGGTGGGCCATGCCAGCACTGTCCATTTGCGCTGATTGACGGTAAGGTCACTGGCGGGTTTCATGTGCTTGCTGACGATTTTCATGCACTCAGCAGTCACGTCTGCGGACTCGAAGCTGTTGTAATCACCATAGAATACGATGTTTACGGCCATATCCTGAGCGCGCTGCAGGCGGTAACGACCTTCCAGCTCGTATTGCTCCTCAGTAGCGGCCATCTGGAGCTCGCGGTTAATGGCGGCATGGCTAATATCCACATGAGGGATACCGCCTGCACGCCGCACGGCGCGGATAAGTTCCACCACCATGGCATCCGGGATGTCCAGCATGCGCAGGTTTACGTGCTCACCGGGCTGTACTCGTACAGCGTAACCTACTACCTGCTCAGCGAGTTTCTGATAACGAGGGTCTTTCATGATATCAGTCCATTACGGGGTTGAGAATAGCCAGCTCAGGATCAGTGAAGATGCCGTCCTTGCGGATGAGCTCACCATCAAAGTAGATTTCGCCACCGCCGTAGTCCGCACGCTGGATGCACACCATATCCCAGTGCACCTGAGAGCGGTTGCCGTTGTCGCAGTTCTCGTATGCCTGACCGGGGGTGAAGTGGAAGGAACCGCCGATTTTCTCGTCGAAGAGAATGTCGCGCATGGGCTTCAGGATGAAGGGGTTCACGCCGAGAGCGAATTCGCCGATGAAGCGTGCGCCTTCGTCAGAGTCCAGAATCTTGTTCAGGGCTTCGTCATTACCATTGCAGTGGGCTTCCACAATCTTGCCGTCCTTGAAGGTGAGGCGGATGCCGTCAAAGGGAATACCCTGGAAGGGGGTGGGGGCGGTGTAGTGGATGGTGCCGTTCACACTGTCCTTAATGGGAGCGGTGAAGACTTCACCGTCCGGTATGTTCATTTCACCGGCGCAGGGAATAGCGGGCATTCCCTTAATGCTGAAGCGCAGGTCTGTACCCGGTCCCACGATGTGCACCTCATCGGCCTTCATCATGCGCTCGGCCAGCTTGTCCATGGCTGCTTTCAGGGCATCATAGTCAGCCAGGCAGCAGCGGAAGTAGAAGTCCTCAAAGGATTCCGTGCTCATGCCGGCTCCCTGTGCCATGGAGGGGGTGGGCCAGCGCAGCACGCACCACTTGGTCTTGCAAACGCGGTGGTTATGTACGGGGCGCATGTGCTTCATGGCCAGCTTCATGGCCTCTGCAGGCACGGAGGAGTTCTCGAAGCTGTTGCTACCGCCACGGATGGCGATGTAGGCGTCCATTTTCTGCATTTCAGCCAGCTCGAGGCCGTCGATGCACTCGTACTGGTCATCCGTGGCACCGGCGAGCATTTCGCGGGTCACGCGGCTGTGGCGCAGATTGATGTGCGGGTGGCCACCGGCGGCGCGCACGGCGCGGATAAGTTCGATGGCGATTTCATCCGGCGCATCGATAATCTCCAGCAGTACGTGCTCACCGGGTTGCACGCGGCAGGAGTGGGATATGAGACTCTGAGCGAGCTGTGTTGTTCTCGGATCTGTCATGATTGTTTCTGGTGGTGAGGGTTAAAGATGTATTAAAGTTTGGTGGTGAGGAGTTTCATGGCTTCGCAGAGGTCATCTTTCGTGACATCTTTGGAGAGAACCGGTTCTCCGAGCGCCTTCAGCAGCACGAATCGGATGGTGCCGCCGCTGAACTTTTTGTCACTCGCAGTGAACTTCAGTGCGCGTTCCACGCTTACATGCTCCGGCAGGGTCAGCGGAAGCTCCAGTGCTGCCAGTGTGTCCAGAATTTCCTTCTCATCTGCTGCACTCAGGCCGCAGTATTTGCGGGAGAGCCACAGCGCTCCGCGCAGGCCTAAGCTCACTACTTCGCCGTGCAGCAGCTCGCCATACGGCACGCTGGCTTCAACACCGTGGCCGAGGGTGTGACCGAGGTTCAGGAAAGCGCGCACTCCCTGCGTTTCCTTCTCGTCTTCTTCTACGATACGGGCTTTGATGGCAATATTTTCCGCGATGATATTGGGGAGGCTGTCGATGGTATTCAGGGTGAAGCCGAGGTCTATCTCATCCGCCAGTTGGCGCAGCGTTTGCAGCATACGGGGCTTGCGGATAGCGGCGTGTTTCACCATCTCGGCCATACCTTCTCGCAGCACGCGCGGCGGTAGTGAGAGCAGGGTGGTGGGATCCGCTATCACCATGGACGGTTGGTGGAAGGCGCCGATGAGATTTTTGCCGCCCGCGATGTCCACTGCGGTTTTTCCGCCCACGGAGCTGTCCACCTGTGCCATCACGGTGGTGGGAATCTGGATGAAGGGAATGCCGCGGTAGTAAATGGAGGCGATAAAGCCGGCCATGTCACCCACCACGCCGCCGCCCAGAGCCACCACGAAGCTGCTGCGGTCATGGCCTTCTGCCACCATTTCATTCACAATCTGTTCCACGGTGGTGAGGTTCTTGCTCTGCTCCCCGGCCTCGAACACATGCAGCGAGGTGCTGAACCCTGAATCCGTGAGGCTCTGGATGACTTTTTCGCCGTAAAGCGGGTATACATTGCTGTCCGTAATGACGGCAGCTTTTCCGGTCATGCGCAGGCGGCCGGTGAGGTACCCCACGGTGTCCAGTGAGTTATTTTCCACGTGCACGTTATAGGAGCGCGCACCGAGTGACAGGGTGACTGTAGGCATGGGCTGCATTATACGCGCGCGAAGCGCAACCTGCAAGGCTTTATTGTGTACGTTCGCCGGAAAGCGCGCTTGACGAGAGGCGCAGCTATTTGCTAGAATGTGGCCATGGATAACATGCTGGAAAAGTTTCTCTTGAAGGGAGGCTGGGTGCTTCTCTTTTTCATCGTCAGTTTTGTTTGGGCGTGGTTGAGATATACGAAACGTACTAAGAAGATGGTGGAAGCCATTGAGGCTGGGAACGCGAAGCTCCTTCGTGTTGAGGTGCAAAGGCTGCGCTCGGAGCTGCAGGAAGATGACTTTGAGATGCTGACGCCTTTTCTGGAGCTGGCCGTTATTCAGAATCAGCCTGAGTGCATGAAGGTGCTGCTGGAGCTGGGGGATGCTGCTCGCCTGCAGCTGCGTACCAAGGAAGAGGAGGATGCTGATTTGCTGAGTCTTGCCGTGGAGTACTCCTCGCCTGAGATGCTGCGCTTGTTGCTCTCTGCCGGTATGAGGCCTGAGGTGGAAGATGGGTCGCCGCCGTGGATGCGCTGCTGCCTGAAGGGGGATGTGGCAAGTGCTCGGGTGCTGGCGGAGTTTGGCGCGGATGTGATGACGCCGGAGCAGGTGGAGGAAAACTCCGGTCTGTCTGCTCTTCATGCGGTGGTATATGGCTGGTACTATAATCCTACGGCCTCAGCGGCAATGGCGCGTTATCTGCTTGAGGAGCACGGGGATGATGTGAATGCTTGTTCTCCTGCCGGTAATACTCCGCTGGATCTCGCCTGTGATGAGACGCATGTGGGCTTTGAAGGGAATGACGAGCTGCAGCGCATCCTGAAGGCTGCCGGGGGACGCCGCGGTCGCAGCCTGCGAGTGCCGCAGCCCGCTTATGCCGGCCGTGTTTTTGTGGCGGGGGCGTTACCGGAGTATACTCATTTGTGCTCAGAACTTCCTGCCGGAGTGCGAGTGACTCCACATGAGGGGGCCTGGAAGCCGGGTACGCTGGCGGATGAACTGGCATCCACAGCGCTTGGGGAGGATATTGTGGCCGGTATTCTGACTCACACGGCCTATATTGAAGTTTCAGTGCAGGGGGACATGTGGGAGGACCCGATAGCTGTGGCCGAGCGCGCATGCGGTGTGTTGCAGAGTCTTTCCGAGCTGGATGGTGTGGTGGGGCTGCAGTTCCAGCATTTTTACGGACGCCGTTTCAATGAGGATGATGAGGTCTTCAATCCCCTGAACCTCGTGGAGCTTTGTCCCGGCAGAACGGAGGGTGGTACCTGTGTCATCGGAACAAATGGTATGACCGACTACGGCTTGCAGGAGTTTGAAGTCGTGGTGCCGGCTGACGTGGTGGCGGGGAGAAAGCTTTCTCCGTTTGAACCGCTGTACATGCTTCTGAAACAGGCTGTGAACGGCACGACTGCGCTGGAGGTTAACCATACCCTCACCCTTTGCGGGCTTTTCTCCACTCTTGATTGGGGGGAGCATGTGAGCTCGCGTAATACAGGCTTCCGCGTGTTTCTCAGCGCAGAGGAAACGCCGGAATCGTACCTCCGTGTTATGGATGAGCCTGAGGCGTAAGTTTGTGCTGGACAGGGCGTGAGCCCTCTGCTATAAGTGGGGGTGATATGAAAGACTTCGTGAATCCGTTAGTCCTGCTGATAGTGGTGGCGCTACTGTCCTTCCGCGTGTGCGGTGTGGGTGAGCCGGAGGCCTTGCAAATGTGGCTGCTGGTGCTGTGTGCTACGGCTTTTATTGTGGATAGCGCGTTGGCTGTGGCCAGAGGAATGACTCGACGTCCGGCTCTCATGAGTGTGGTGTGGAGCGTGGTGTTCCTTATCGTGGGCTGCACCGGCTGGCTAATGGGGAATGCGGATTCCGGCGCCTCTGAGGAGGACTATCAGGCGTATCACGCTCTCTATGAATTCTATCGTCAGGGCGGTAATCCGTATGAGGCTAATGCTGATGGCGATTCCCTCTTTGCGATGGCTGCTTATCTGGGGAAGAAGCGCGTGGTGGAGGAGCTGCTGACTCGTGGGGATATACCCGCCGGGCAGCCGGAGGTGGCGGCTTGCCGTGCCGCTGAGGCTGGGCGTGCAGATGTGCTGGAGCTGCTGCTGGCGGGTGGTGTGCAGGCGAATGCGGCGGTAGCGGGCACCACGCTGCTCTGTGCGGCTGTTCAGAACGGACAGCGCGTTGCTGTGGAGCTTCTATTGCAGGCCGGGGCGGATGCTAATCTGGCGGACGCTGAGGGAACTCCCCCCTTGGTACACGCCGTGCTGGCGGATTCCGTTCCGGTGGTGCGTCTTCTCCTGAAAGCCGGGGCGGATGCCGACCGTACGGATGCGGCCGGGCGTGACCCTCTCAGTTACAGCCGCTCTCCTTCTATGGATTCCGCGCTTACCACGCCTCCTTCTGTGTGAAGCGCTTTGTGCTGCTACGATACGTTTTATTATTAACGAAATCGGCGGGCTTTATGAGCTCGCCGATTTTCTTTTCTTATCTGTAGGTATTGCAGCGGTTAAGCCAGCCGGCAAGCCAGCGTTGCTCACCGCGAGCAGCGGGCGAGTTTGCCACGCGGCGGCGCATAACCTCTGAGGCCGCGCGGGAGAACTCAGCCGTGGCAGCGCGCCCCTGAGGATATCCACGCATCTCTTCCAGTACTTGCAGCAGGCCCCAGCCTTCACCCTGATAGCGCTCTGTGGGTTTCAGGCCTTCGCCCTTGAAGTTGACGTAATCCACGAGGCAGTACAGCCCTTGAGTGGTGGCTGCAAGTGCCTGATAACGCGCTTGGATAGCCTGAGGTGTGTGGCTGGCTTGCATCATGCGGGGAAGCGCTGCGCGTGAACGCAGAATGATGAACTCCGTCTGCAGCTGCACATGGGCGGCAAGCCAGCGGCGCATGGCATCTGCGCGGCCGCTCCTATCCGCCTGAAAAGCCGCTTTATTCGGCCACGGGGCCGGCCCGCGGAAGTAGGCCGGTACCTGTACACCACGGGAGGCCGCGTAGCGCACAAAGGTCGGGAAGCTTTCATCAAAGGGACCGCTATACCCGGCCGGGTACCAGATGAAGTGCCCTATGCCTAGGGAAGGGAAGTCCTCGCCGGCGTTCCAGCTTACGAGTCCGGGAACACTCCCGGCGCATTCATTCTGCCATATGCGCTGGCCCAGCCAGTTGAGGTCTATGCCGTTAAAGTTCGCCGCAGCTGCTGCACGAGGGGCTCGAGCTGAGCGGTTTGATGGGTGGTGCGGCTGTGCGCAGGCTGTCAGCAGCAGCGGAAGGCAAAGCAGAATGTAACTCTTCATACCTGCCATTCTAGCGCGGAGTGCCCGGTGCTGTAAAGCGTGAATTGTGCCTTATTTCGACCTACTGAAAACTTTTTTTGACTTTATGCTTGACATTGATGCGTTGCTGTGGTAACTTGGCGTCCCGCCTTGCCGCCGTGCACAATCAGTATATCACATGCCGCGGCTCGGGGAACAACCAATCTCATTCATTTTACTATGGTAGCAATCCGTCTCAACCGTCAGGGGTCCAAGGACCGTCCTTACTACAAAATCGTTGTCGTTGACAGCCGCGCTCGCCGTGATGGCGACTTCATTGA
>JAZOMC010000035.1:0-164428 GCA_045653545.1 Akkermansia sp. | reverse complement strand
GACGGTCGGTGACGTGCTCACCGTTGACCGCATCTCCGGTCTGGAGAATGACGGCGAGACCACCTTCGACCAGGTGCTCCTGGTAGAGGATGGCGACGCAACCAAGGTTGGCACCCCCACCATCGAGGGCGCTACCGTAACAGCTAAGGTGCTGGACGCTGAGGCACGTGGTGCCAAGGGCGTCGCTTTCAAATTCAAGCGCCGTAAGGGTTTCCACAAGAAGAAGGGCTTCCGCGCCGCTCTCACCAAGGTAGAGATCACCGCTATCAACGCCTGATTATTAACCACTAACACCAAACATTTTAACTAGTTATGGCACATAAGAAAGGTCAGGGTTCCGTTCGTAACGGTCGTGATTCCCGCAGCAAGCGCCTCGGCGTGAAGAAGTTCGGTGGCCAGGCTGTTATCGCCGGCAACATCATCGTTCGTCAGCGTGGCACCAAGTTCCATCCCGGCAAGAACGTAGGCATGGGCCGCGACTACACCATCTTCTCCCTTGTTGATGGCCGCGTGTTCTTCGACCGCGAAGGTCGCCGCGTGAACGTCGCCCCCGAGGAGGCCTAAACCGCCCCTCCCTCCGACTTTACAAGTTAAGTCTTATTCACAAAAAAGCCGCAGCAAACGCTGCGGCTTTTTTGTGTATTACAGCATTGATACTCCACAGATGGAATAAGCCACCGCAAAAAAAACTCCTCAGCTGGCAAGTTCCCCCTTGTCAGGCGGCGGGGGATTTGGTAGAATGCCCGGCATGAAATTTTCACATGCATGTCTTACGCTGCTTTGTTTAGCGAGTATGACCCCGGTAATATTGGCGGAAGAGGAGGTTTCTGAACCGACAGGGTACCGCTTCTACAACTACTGGCAGGACGAAGAAACAGGGGAATTAATGGGCCTGGGAGATTTATCATTTGCCGATAAGGTGCATTTCCGCTTGCTGGATACCCCAGAGTGGTACAGTTATGATGTGGATGTGGAAGTATACAATGAGTACGGGGAATCCCCGGCTTATATGATTCTGGGGAATTTTACGCTTGCTCAAACAGATGCAGCAGACCGCAAGGTGTGGGGTGTGGTGACGGATAAAAACGGAGTAATACAAGGAGCGACCACAGCCACCGGCGCAAGTGATGGCAAACTGACCTTTGATTTCTCCGGTAGTGCCGTTACCCTGAAAACAGGCGGTGATTATATTCTGCATTTTGCGGACGCCGATACGACGACGAGCAGCTTTACGGCGGGTGATACACTGACCGCCACCACAACAGAGCTGGGGATAGCCTCTGCTAATTCCGGCTGGGGTGCGGTATGGGATGATGAGCTCCAAGATTGGATTGAGGTTGATCCCGGCATGGAAGAAATCTTTTTCTATTTCTACTGTAACAGCCCGGAATTAGGATACTCTGAAGGAGATGACTCCGAACCTGCGCCTGCAGTGGATATTCAGGCCTATGGCGTTGTGCCGGAGCCGGGTACAGCGGCTCTCAGCCTGCTGGCTCTCTCAGGGCTGGCTCTTCGCCGCCGCAGACGCTGAGATTCTTAAACTTCACAAAAAAAGCCACAGCATACAGTGCTGTGGCTTTTTCTGTATTTCATGCGCACTTCTCACCTGCCCTTCAGGTTATAAATCTCAGGCAGAACTTCGTGCATATCAACCGCGGGGGCGATGGCGTCACGAATAAGTTCCATGGGCTTGTAAGCATCAGGGGCTTCATCTATGGCGTAGGCGAGGCTGGTGGTGAACACGCCGTGGGCGGCCATGTCAGCGGCAGCGGCGGCGGGGTCTATGCAGGCACGAGCCTCGGCGCGGGTAAGAATTCGCCCGGCGCCGTGGGGTGCGCTGCAGTTCCACTCAGCATTGCCCCGGCCGGTGCCTATGCCGATGCCGTCCCTCATGTTAAAGGGGATGACAACGGGCTCACCGGCAGCGGCACGGATAGCGCCCTTGCGCAACACCATACCCTCGAGGTCGAGATAGTTGTGCATGCTCACCATCGCTGCCCCCTCCACATCTTTAAGCACCGGCAGCTTGTGCACATCCGCAAAGTAGCGCGCCACGGCCTCTCGGATAATGAGATGGTTCAGCCGCGCGAACTGCTGGCAGGCATGCACACAGGTGAGGTAATGCTCATAGTGGGCGCTGGCGCAGTCCAAATAAGCCATCTCCGGGGTACCACCATAGCCCTGCTGTGCGCGATACTCTGCCGCGAGGTGCTGGTAAAGCTTATTGACACGCAGGCCGAAGTTGCGGGAGCCGCAGTGTATCCCCAAATACACCATTCCGCTGTTCAGGGATTTATTCAGCGAAATGAAGTGGTTACCACCGCCCAGCGAGCCGAGCTGAGTGAGCGGGGAGATGCCGCGCCTCTTCTCGCCGTCTTCAGCCAGCAGGCGCTCAGCCTCCTCGATAAGCTGCACCGTGTCCTTGAAACGATTGCGTATACTGCGCAGAGGAAGCGTGGCACGATATTCCCCCACCCCCACGGCCACGTTGGCTCGTATGTAAGCATCAAGCGCGGCAAAGTCTATTTCCCCGGGTTCACCTAAAGGGAACAGCGAGACGGTACAGCCGATGTCTACCCCGAGCATATTCGGAGAAACAGCACCCGCGCTGTTAAGCCGCTGGGTAAAGCCCACCACGCAGTTGCTGCCGGCGTGCGTATCAGGCATGATGGCTATGGTGCTGCCCTCACTCACTGGGGCTGCCAGTATGTGGTAAATTTGGCGGCGGGTATCGGCGTCAATTTCATCTATCATCACGCGAGCCGTCGCATATTGTCCTTGGATAGTAATCATAATATGGATTTGCTTTTATGGGTTCTTTATTGCATAGGGGGATATGGCGGGTTGTTCCCGGGGTAGTATGAAAAGCCCCAAAATGAGGGCAAAAAAAAACACCGGGAGCCACTGGGTAGCTACCGGATTGTCTGAAAATCCTGCGGGCTGAAATTACCCGCCGTGTCTATCTGTTCGTCCGATTCAAGACGGCGTGCTGAATGGCACACCGTTCGGACTGTAACGGGTTATTGCTCAGCGCAGTTCCGTCACGGGGCCCTCCCAAGTAGGGGGCAGAGTATTGGCAGTGGCGGTTACAGCGGTAAGACCCAGAATGATGGCGATTGTCTTGATCATGTTGCTTGTATTCCTTTCGTTATTTTTTACCTTGCAGAAGGGCAAGGCAATGATACTCTTTTTTCCTAATACGTCAAGCGTAAATTTGAGAAAAAAATAAAAAAAATCAGGTGTAAACGAAAAAAATTAGATAAAAACGCAAGAAAGTTGTAAGAAAACAAAAAAAACGGCGTATCGTGCACGAGCGCGCGAGGAAAAAGCAAACTTTTCCCCGCAGAAAGGCAACTGCGCCACAAAGGCCGGAGACACAGCACCGCACGGGTGAATTAAGACACACAGAAGGCGCTCACAGCGTGGCTTTTGGCTTGACGAAGAGGCTCTCCGGGCGTATATTTTCCCGCGAGCAAATTATGAAAGAACAGATATCAAGCGTACAAGCCGCCGCTCTGGACCGTATTGCCGGTATTACCGACATGAAGGGCCTGGAGGATGCCCGCGTGGGCATACTTGGCAAAAAGGGAACCTTGACTCAGGTGCAGCAGGGCATGCGCGACGTGCCGAAGGAAGACAAGCCGGCCGTGGGCGCTATGCTGAATGAGGCCCGCGCCATCATCACCGCTGCGCTGGATGACCGCAAGGCCGCCCTGCAGGCTGAACAGGATGCCGCCGCTGTGGCAGGTGTGGACTTCACCATGCCGGGTGCTACGCTGCCCGCCGGTGGTCTTCACCCCATCACCATCGTGCGAGATGAAGCCGTGCGCGTGCTGCGCCGCATGGGCTTTACCCTTTCTGACGGCCCTGAGATTGAGGATGAGTGGCACTGCTTTGATTCTCTGAACACTCCGGACGACCACCCCGCCCGCAATGAGAAGGACACCTTCTACTTTGACAGCGGCAAACTTCTGCGCACGCAGACCAGCACCGTGCAGGCCCGCACCATGGAGAAGCAGGCACCGCCCGTGCGCATCATCTGCCCCGGTTCCGCTTTCCGCCGCGATGCTATCGACGCCACCCACCTTTCCGCTTTCAATCAGATTGAGGGCCTGTATGTGGACAAGAATGTGAGCGTGGGTGACCTGAAGGGCACGCTGGAGTACTTCCTGAAGGCCCTTTTCGGCAGCGACACCGCGGTGCGCTTCCGCCCGCACTTCTTCCCCTTCACGGAGCCGAGCTTTGAGATTGACGTGCTGCTGCAGGCAGCTGGTCAGGCTCCGCGCTGGATTGAGATTGCCGGCTGCGGCATGGTGAATCCCGCCGTGTTCGAGAACATTGACAAGGCCACAGGTAAGACGCAGTACAGCGGCTGCACGGGCTTTGCCTTCGGCATAGGCCTGGAGCGCTTGGCCATGATTCGCTGGGGCATCCGTGATATCCGCTTGCTCATCGAGAATGATGTGCGCTTCCTCGCCCAGTTCCAATAAATCCTAACCCTTTTTTGATAAGATACAATGAACGTTTCACTTAACTGGCTTGCAAGCTACATAGATCTGGAGGGCCTTGGCACCCAGGAAATGGCCGATATGCTCACCTTCGCCGGCATCGAGGTGGAGGGTATTCAGGAGCGCGGCGTGACCACGGATTTGGTGGTAGTAGCGCAGGTAATGGAGAAGACCCCCGTGGAGGGCAGTGACCACCTGAACGTCTGCATGGTGGACGCCGGTGAGGGTTCCCTGCGCCAGATTGTCTGCGGTGCTCAGAATTACAAGGTGGGCGACAAGGTGCCCTGTGCCCTGCCCGGCGCAGTACTGCCCG
This sequence comes from Akkermansia sp., assembly GCA_045653545.1. Lineage (GTDB taxonomy): Bacteria > Verrucomicrobiota > Verrucomicrobiia > Verrucomicrobiales > Akkermansiaceae > Akkermansia. The sequence continues at coordinate 159,607 of JAZOMC010000035.1, read as the reverse complement.
GAGGCTGGGAGATTAAGGATGGCAAGCTGCGCGGCGTGGAGAGCCGCGGCATGCTCTGCTCCGCCTCTGAGCTGGGCCTTCCTGTCAAGGAGCACGGCCTGTGGATTCTGCCGCAGGATTACACTGTGGGCACGCCTGTGCGCAGCTTTGTGGGCACGGATACCATCTTCGAGCTGGAAATTACGCCGAACCGCCCTGACCTGCTGAGCCACTGGGGCATGGCCCGCGAGCTGGCCGGCATCACCGGCCGCAAGCTGAAGGCTGATCCCGCCTCCGCCGCCATGGGCGCTGTGGAGACCCGCCCCGCCGGTGATTTCATCACCCTTTCCGCCACGGATATCTGCCCGCTGTACACGGCTACACGCATCAGCGGCGTGAAGATTGGCCCCTCCCCCGAGTGGCTGGCAGACCGCTTGGTATCCATCGGTCTGCGCCCCATCAATAACGTGGTGGACATCACGAACTACTGCCTCTTCGAGCTGGGCCACCCCCTGCACGCTTTTGACGCCGCTAAGCTGACAGGCGGGCTGAACATCCGCCGCGCTGCCGAGGGCGAGCAGTTTGAAAGCCTCATGAATGAGACCTACACGCTGAAGGAGGATGATGTGGTTATCTCTGACGCCTCCGGTGCTGCTCTGGCTCTGGGTGGTGTGATGGGTGGCCTGAACTCCGGCGTGACCGCCGAGACCACGGACATCGTGCTGGAGAGTGCTTGGTTTGCCCGCAGCAACATCCGCTTCACGAGCCGCCGCCTGGCACTGGGCTCTGATTCTTCCTACCGCTTTGAGCGCGGCACTTCCCCGTGGAATGTACTGCGCGCAGCAGCCCGCGCCACTGAGCTTATTCTGGAGTGCGCCGGCGGCACCGCCGAGCCCGTGCTCGTGGGTGGACAGGCTCCCTGCCTGGTGCCTGAGGAGAATGCCCCGAACGCCACTGTGGTGGAGCAAGGCAGCGAGGCTAAGATTTACTACGCCCTGGATCAGGTGCAGCTGGATTGGAAGGAACTGGACGTGATGACGAACGGCTCCATCCCCCACACCGAGGCCACCACCATCCTGAAGAATCTCGGCCTGAAGAACATCGATGGCCGCGGTACTTGGGACTGCCCTCCCTGGCGCCTGGACCTGAAGCGCAGCTGCGACCTTCTGGAGGAGATTGTGCGTGTGTACGGCATTGATAACATTCCCGCCACGAACACCGCCATCTTCGTGGAAGAGAGCGCTCATGACCGCGCCAATGATTACCGCATGGCTCTGAGCCGCAAGCTCGCCGGCGCCGGTTTCTGGGAGGCTCAGACCTTCAAGCTCATCGCCGCGGAGAGCATCGACCCCACCATTGCCAGCGTGGAGAATGCCCTGCCCATCAAGCCGCTGATGGATGGTGACGTTATCCGCGTTTCCCTCCCCATCTCTGAGGATCACTCCACCCTGCGTCCCTCTCTGGCTCCCGGCCTCATCTCCGTGGCAGCCCGCAATATCAACCAGGGTCTGGAAGTGCTGCGCTTCTTCGAATGCGGCCGCGTGTTCCGCAACACCGGCGGCGGCAAGGGCAAGGACATCGAGAACGAGGTGCTGGGCATCTTCATGGCCGGCAAGCTGAGCCCCGCCAGCTGGGCAGACACCAAGCCCGCTACAGCCGGCTTCGAGCACATCCGTGCCGTGCTGGACATTCTGGTGCCCAAGGCAGTCATCACCCTCGTGCCCGCCAAGCAGGCCCGTGAGAACGCCGCTGTGGGTGCTGATATCCAGATTAACAATCAGGCCTGTGGTTACATGGCTCGCCTGTCTCTGGCCAAGTGCCGCGCCCTCGGCCTGCCCATGGAGTGCTACTACGCTGAGCTGGACCTCCGCAAGCTGCAGCAGGTGGCAACCGCCCCCTTCAAGGCTGCAGACCTGCCCCAGTTCCCCGGCTCCTCCCGTGACTCCTCTCTGGATGTACCGGCTGATACACGCCATGCAGACATCATGAAGGCTGTGGAGGCCGCCAAGCAGAAGCTGCTGGTGAGCACAGGCCTGAAGGACGTGTTCTGTGACCCGACCGGTGAGAAGCTCGCCACGGATCGCAAGGCCATGACCTATACCTTCCTCTACCGCGACGCGAAGAAGACTCTGACCGCCGCTGAGGTGGACGCCGCTCACAAGTGCGTGCTCGATACCCTCGCCGCCAAGGTTAAGGGCCTGAGCTTCCGCTAAAGCCCGTCAATCCACGGATTTACAATGAAGAAAGCCGCAGTCCTCACAGACTGCGGCTTTTCTGTACCTTATGTAAGTGAGATAAGAACTATTCTCCTCTTCAGCAGGCTGAGGATAGAATGTTGACGCAGCGCGTCTTTCCTGCACGGGTGGCAGCCTCCAGCGGAGTGACACCTTCATTATCAGCCTGAGCCGCATTAGCACCATTCACGCTCAGAAGCAGCATAAGACAACGGAACTGACCGGATTTAGCTGCGTGGAAAATAGCCGAGCGACCGGCATTATCCTTACGGTTAACATGAGTATCATCCGCAGCAAGCAATAACTTCAGGCAATCATACGCACCGCACTCAGCCGCCACCATGATGGAGGTCTTCCCCTCAGTGGTGACCGGAGAGTTCACATCCACGCCGACAGAAAGCAGCAAGCGCAGTGTATCAACATCACCGGCCTGAATACAGCGAGGCATCACCTCAGCGTAGCGGTCAGCAGTAATACTCATGGCGGCAAGCGCCTCAGCAGCCTCCTTCTTGTCGGCCTCACGGATAGCGTTCTCCAGAAGTCGTATGATACGCGCATTACCAGCAGCGCGAGCCTGTTCCAGAGGTGTGCGTCCGGAGGCGTCCGGCTGCTGCGCATCAATACGGGGATTATTCAGGAGGCTCCTTACAATCTCCTCACGGCCATTACGCACGGCCACACAAAGCGCCGTATTCCCCTTGGAATCCAAATAATTGGGGTCCAAATCAGCCCTTGCGGCAAGAGCCTCCAAACAGTCCACATCAGCCCCGGCCGCAGCCTGAACTATAAGAGAGCCCCCGGGGCCTTCTGAATATACGGAGGTACCCGGCAGATGAAGCATGAACTTAAGAAAGCCCGTACCGGAACAGCGCACGGCGGAATGCAACAAAACAGAATTAAAGGGCATCCAGCTCAGGCCCAGCATAAGCCCTGCCACGCCCCAGCCAAGGAAACGCCACCCCCCCTTGCTCGGCTTCTTTTCCTCATGTGAAAACAGCGCCACAATATCACGATGCCCCAAATGCGCGGCAATTTCAGCAGCAGTCTTCCCCTCCTCATTCCGGAACTCGGTGTGCACATCCCGAGAAGCCATTAAGTACTGAGCCGCTTCCAAATTCCCATAAGTGGCAGCCAGAATCAAGGGTGTATTCCCCTTCTTATCCGCGGCATTCACATTCACCCCTTTAGCGGCGAGAAGCATCAGGATACAGGAAGTATACCCCTCACGAACGGCATAATGCAGCGGGGTGAAACCCTCGGCATCCGCGGCGTTCACGATGACATCCTGAGAGAGAAGCAGGCGTTGCAGGCGCTCGGTAGCACCACATTTAGCAGCAAAGCAAAGAGGAGTACGCCCCTTCTTATCCTCCATGTTCACATCTATCCCCGGAGCTGCAAGTAAAAGAGGTACGCAATTCGGGTGCGACCTGTGCAGAGGAGTCAATCCTGCTTCATCCCGCTTATTTACATCTATTCCCTTAATACTCAGGAGGTATTTTACACACTCAGTATACCCCTCGTAGGAAGCACGGTGCAGAGCGGTGTAGCCCTTGCGCCCTGAGAAATTCACGTCCACCCCCTTTGAAATAAGGCGGCGAATCTCATCCAAATCACCCACTTCAGCGGCCTTCTTCAGGGCAACGCCCTCAGTCTTATTGCTATCCTCGTCCAAGGCATCAATCCATTCCTGAGCGGATTGCCAGCGGTGAGACGGTTTCGTCCGGAGAGAGACATCAATATGCTTAAGGAAATCTATACTGAAACGACTAGATAATTCCTCTCTTCCAGCAAGGGGTATGTATGGGTCCTGGGAGATTCTATCGTGACACTTGGGCGGCTTTTCACCGGTAATCAAGAAATAACAGGTAGCACCCAGAGAATAAAGGTCAGACCAGCTCCCGCAATCCCCACGGCTCTGAATCATCTCCAATGGAGTAAATCCACCCGAGCAGAACTTCGTGAGGGTTTTCTCACTTTCCGTAGGACGCGCACAACCGAAATCAATAAGAACCGGTTTAGATTCCCCACAGAGGATGATATTCTCCGGCTTAATATCACGATGAAGTAACTTCCGGCCGTGGAGGTAATCCAAAGCACGCAGTAGAGATTTCAGTATGGGGCTAAGCCACTCCTCATTTATCATGCTTGCGGAAGGTGCGGCCTTCTGCAGTTCGGTTCCTCCCACATAAGGCATCACGTAATAAGCTGTGCCCAGCGCATTGAACCGGTCCAGAACCTTCACGATGTTGGGATGGTCCAAACTGGAAAGCACAGCAGCCTCATTGATAAAGCTTTTCTGAGCTTTTTTAAACTTCTCTCCGGCTTCAGCACTTTTCGGCTCTACCTTCAAAGAAGAGGGATTACGCCCTACATACTTGCTAGGCAGGCTCTCCTTTATCACAACCCGCGTATCGGTCTTCTTGTCTACGGCCAGATAAGTGATAGAGAACCCGCCACTCCCCAACACCTTTTCCACCATGTAGGTTCCTAGCTTAACCGGCAAAGGAAGAGCCAACGGTTCCACAATATCACCGTTCTGAAAATCATGAGATATATTATCTTCTGAGGCCATAATATAAATGTCTGAATAGGTAGAATCCGGTATTATCGATAAAAAGAATCAAGGCTGTGAAGGGCGTAGCAGTTCCAAAATTTCCGTATGCCCGGCCGCTTCAGCCATATCCAAAGCGGAGCGCCCAAACTTATCTCTCACCCCCGCTGATACTCCGGGAGCCGCCAGCAGCCACCGCACACACTCGGTATGCCCTGAATCAGCCGCTACAATCAGCGGTGTCATACCTTGAATATCAGCAGCATTCACATCCACTCCGGGAGCAGCCAACAAGAGCTGCACACACTCAACTTGCCCATTAAGAGCAGCTTCATACAAAGGAGTTTTGTTTTCCAATCCGGCTTTATTCACACCGATAGCCGGAGAATTCAGAAGGCACTGCATGCCATCCGTGAAGCCGTTACGCGCAGCCCAGAAGAGAGGCGTGCAGCCATTCTTATCCTGCCGATTAACATCCACACCGGGAGCTGCAAGCAAAAGCTGCACACACTCCGTATTATTCTTATATACAGCCCAGAAAAGAGGAGTAAAGCCTTGTAAATCAGCTTTATTCACATCAATTCCCGGAGCATCAAGCAGACGTTGCACACAGTCTACATTACCATTATATACAGCCCAGTTCAAGGCGGTAAGGCCTGAAGAATCAGCCACGTTCACATCCACCCCGGCCTCAATAAGGCGGCTGAGTATATCCACGTCAGATTCACGAGCAGCCAGCACAATATCTGAGTTAACCAGTTGGGGCTGAGAAAGAACCTCCGGCTGCGCGCCTGAACTACTACAAGCTAGCACGCCAGCCTCCTGCTGCGGGCAGATGTTCAACAAGTAAGCGCCAGCACCGGCCAGCACAGCAAGCACGGCAGCGGTGACAATAATCTTCCCCCTACGGCGAGATTTCCCTGAGGGAAGACATACAGGCTGAGCCAGCGCTCCCAGCGCTTTAAGCCACTCATCAGCTGATTGCCAGCGAGCGTCCACCTCCGAAGAAAGGGCCTTATCAATCATCCCCAGGAATGCAGGACTGAACTTCCCACGGAGAGCGGGGCGGGAACTAAGCGGCTTCCATGAATCAGTGCTAAGAATCCGCTGACCAGCCACAGGCGGGTACTCGCCCGTCATCAAGCGGCAACAGACCGCCCCCAACGAATAGAGGTCCGAACAGGGAGACGGCTCCCGGGAAGCCACAAAATACTCCGGAGCCATGCAGGAGAAAGTATTCCTGTCACGGGCAAGAAACTCGGGCTCAGCCCCATTAAAAAGTTCAGTACCAATGAGGACAGGTGAACCATCCCTGCGCAGGACGATATGATCCATCGAAATTCGGGAATGCAGCAGCCCCTGCCCATGCAGAGTGGAAAGGGAGGCAAGAACAGCCGCCAGAAGCCTCCGGAGCCAATCTTCCGTGATACGCTCTACCGGCATAGCAAGGCTGGACAGAGAACTTCCCTCCTCATAAAGGCGCACATAATATGCGGAACCAAGAGCAGTGAAAACACCCCAAGGCTCAGGAAACCCCGGCAGTGAAGTACCCGCCAGCGTATTCCCACGGCTGATAAACTTCTGCAGACCCTGCCTAAATATTACTTCCGATTCATCCCCGGAACTAGGAACAAGCTCCATCTCATCCGGAAGTCGGCAGGAACAGCTACTGGCACAAAACTCTTTAATAATAACTGGCTTCTGATACTCGACATCCAGAGCCCGGTAGGTGATACAATCCTCGCCCTGTCCAAGCACTTCGACTATCTCGTAATGCCCCAGACAAAGCCCGACAGGCAGAGCTCTCTGAGCTCCACTGTCACCGGAAGATTCAGCAGCTGTGCCGCACTTATTCATATCATCTGACTAACTGACAATTTATCGGACACCACCGCCACTCGTTATGTTCAATTATTTCGGAGATTTTTTTCAGCTTACAGGAAATACTATCAGCCCCCTGCCGCTTTTAACAAACTCACACAGGCACTATGCCCCCAGACCTCGGCCAGCTGCAGCGGAACCTCACCAGCTGCATTCCGGCAGCGGACATCCACGCCAGGCACTGACAGCAGTAAGCGAAGCGCCTCCGCCTGCCCAGCAAGGGCCGCCAAATGAAGAGGAGTCTGCCCATCTATCCCGCGGGCACAAACCTTTACCCCCGGAAGCGCCAACAGATAGCGCAGGATGTCTACTCTGCCATTCTGAGCCGCAACTCGGACAGCGTCCTGCACCTGCTCACAATCCTCAGGGCCACTGAGAAGAACGGCCACACACGCAGTGTGTCCACCCTTCACTGCCAGCATAAGAGAATTAGCCCCTTCCGGGGTCACCGCATTCAAATCAGCTCCCAGCTCCAGCAGCACGCGCACACGAGGAGTGAGCCCCGCGGCTGATGCCTCCAGCAGGGCTACACTCAGCTCCTCTCGGCCGGGAACAGCCTCGGTACCCAGCACTTCATCAAGCACTTCCTCCGGTACGCCTTCTCGTTCAAGGAGCGCAGTCAACATGTAGCGAAGATTCTTCTTATCCGTCTCAGTAGCGGCCAGTTTCTCCTTCAGGATGCGTACATCACGAGCTAAATCGAACGGGCGGGGGTCAGGCAAGGAGCGTTGCCAATCTCTGGCCGTCTGCCAGCGTTCAGTCGATTCCAACCGCAGCGCCTTATCCACGCCCTCCAACACCGCAACAGAGAAACGCTTACGAAGTTCGGGACGGTCCGCAAGCTGAGGCATCTTATCTCCGGACGTCATGCGGGATACGGCTTCCTGAGGATTAGCCCCTGTAATAAGGCGATAGCAGGTTGCCCCGAGGGTGTACAAATCCGTCCAAGGGCCACGTTTTCCACCTTTGGTAACCTGCTCCGCCGGAGTATACCCGGGTGTACTCACCATCGTGGCAGAAACCGCAGATTTAAGAGCACGAGCCGTAGCAAAATCAATAATGATGGGGGTGCGCCCATCTTTCAGAAGAATATTATTGGGCTTAAGATCACGGTGCAGAATATTCTGACCATGAAGATAATCCAGCGCACCCAGAATATCGTAAAGAATGGGCACAAGCCACGCCTCGTTAATCACATCCGGCGCCGGCGCGGCATTCTGCAAGTCATGAGCACCTACCCACGGCATCACGTAATAAGCCGTACCTAAAGCCTGAAAACCAGACAGCACCGGCACAATGTTCGGGTGCGAAAGCTTTGCCAGCAAGCGAGACTCCTGAATAAAGCGGAGGATAGACTTCTCATACAGCGCTTTAGAATCCGGTCCACTCAGCGGGCTCACCTCCAGAGTAGTCTCATTCCGCTTGGAGTAATAAAATGGCAGATTCTCCTTTATGACCACCTCTTCACCGGTATGAATATCCTTTGCAAAATATGTAATACCAAAGCCTCCCTGCCCCAATTTTCGGACAATGCGGTACTTACCCAGCACCAAATCAGGCGGCAGTGCAAGGCCGGAAGCATTATTCTGCTGTGGTGTTTCATTATCCATAATATCAGAAAACAGTGTACAGATTTCCTCAGGTGGCGACAGCTGACTCAATAACCAGCCACAGAACTTTCCTTCACCCCTGACTGGTTACCTCATCACCTACCGGCAGTATAGCACATCCACCCCTACTGCGTCAAGTTATCATGGCGTCAAACATTTTCACCCCGTGGGCATGTAATCTCACCCCCACCCCATCACAATACATAACATCGCAAGTGAGTGAAAAATGAATAGTTTCACACTTTTTGCTTGCCAGAACGGAGGTAGCAGGGTACAATGTGCGCGTGAAATGCGGGGTACGCCCGCACTTAAGAACGATAAACAACAGATAAGTACCATGCCTGTACCTACACAAGAACAGTACATCAAGATGCTTGATACGGCCAAGGCTAAAGGCTATGCCTACCCGGCCATCAATGTGACCACCATCGAGGTGATCAACGGCGCCCTTAAGGCTTTTGCCGAGGCTAAGTCCGACGGCATCATCCAGATTTCCCTGGGCGGCGGTCAGTTCGCTTCCGGCACCGCCGTGAAGGATTCCGCTATCGGCGCCATCGTGCTGGCTGAGGCCGTACACCGCCTCGCCGAGCAGTACAACGTATTCGTTGCCCTGCACACCGACCACTGCCAGGCTGACAAGGTGGACAGCTTCCTGCGTCCCCTCCTTGCCGAGAGCAAGAAGCGCATCGCCGAGGGCAAAGGCCCCCTGTTCAACTCCCACATGCTGGACGCCTCCGCTCTGCCCATGGCTCAGAACCTTGAGCTCTCCAAGCAGCTGCTTGCCGAGTGCGCCGAGCTGGGTATCGTTCTCGAGATTGAGATCGGTGTTGTAGGTGGTGAGGAAGACGGCGTGGACACCTCCGGCGCTCCCGCTGAGAAGCTCTACACCTCCCCCGAGGACATGCTGCAGACCTACGAGACGCTCAACGGCGTTGGCGAGTTCATGCTGGCTGCCACCTTCGGTAACGTGCACGGCGTATACAAGCCGGGTGCTGTGAAGCTGAAGCCCACCATCCTGCGCGACGGTCAGGCTGTGGTGAAGGAGAAGCACGGTGAGGATATGCGCCTTGTATTCCACGGCGGTTCCGGTTCCGACCTCTGCGACATCCGCGAGGCTATCTCCTACGGCGTAGTGAAGATGAACATCGACACCGACACCCAGTACGCTTTCTCCAAGCCCATCGTTCTGCACATGTGCCAGAACATCGATGGCATGCTGAAGGTTGACGGTGAGGTGGGTAACAAGAAGGTTTACGACCCCCGCTCCTACCTGAAGAAGGGTGAGCAGGGTATCGCAGAGCGCCTTCAGGTTGCCGCTGATGACCTTCTGTCCAAGGGCCAGACCCTGTACGGCCAGATCTAATTCTGACGGATACAATTCCTTCAAAAAGCCCTGCGGTGAGAACCGCAGGGCTTTTTTCATAGCAAGAAGCTTAGCAAGCCGCACTTCTACCTTGACAATCCAACATTCTCAAGCGTATAATGGCGGCCATTACTGTGAGCACAAAAACTAAAAACGAGAATTGGAGCAGCAACCTTGGCGTGGTTCTGGCAGTAGCCGGTAGCGCCATTGGTTTCGGCAATTTCCTGCGCTTCCCCGGGCTGGCAGCCCAGTATGGCGGCGGCGCCTTCATGATAGCGTATTTCTGCGCCTTCCTGCTGATGGGCATTCCGCTCAGCTGGGTAGAATGGGCCATTGGTCGCAAGGGCGGTAGATTAGGCGGGCACAGCTCTGCCTCCATCTTCTACCTCATCTCTCAAACCAAGTGCTGGAAATACCTCGGCCTCGTGAGCATCATCGTGCCGCTGGCCATCAGCATGTACTACATCGCGCTGGAAGGCTGGACCCTCGGCTACGCATGGCACACTGCCGTGGGTGATTTGAACCTGAGCACAAGCGCTGAATACGGGGATTTCTTCACGAAGTTCACCGGGCTTACAGGTGACGGCGCCGTATTCACCGGCGGAGAGAGCACGCTGCTCATCTTCTTCCTGCTGGCTCTGGCTGCAAACTTCTACCTCATTTACCGAGGTGTTAACAAGGGCATTGAGTGGTTCAGCAAAATCAGCATGCCCATTCTCGTTATCACAGCCATCATCATCCTCGTGCGCGTACTGACCATGGGCACCCCGGATGCCGCCCACCCCGAGCGCAATGTAAACGAGGGTCTCGGCTACATGTGGAACCCGGACAAGGTGATGCTGGTGGACACAAGCACGGATAAGACCATCGGCATGGTACCGGCCTCCGCCACCCCTGAAGAGGAGACTGCCCTTATAACCCGCCTGCAGCAGGAGTACCCGGAAGCCACCATCGAGCGCGAGGAAATCACCCTGATAAAGGGCCTGATGAACCCTGACATGTGGATTACCGCTGCCGGACAGATTTTCTACTCACTTTCCATCGGTTTCGGCATCGTCTGCACCTATGCCAGTTATGTACGCCGCCGCAAGGACATCGCCCTTGGTTCACTAACAGCTAACGCCGCCAACGAGGTGGCAGAAGTAGGCTTGGCCGGCATGATGATTATCCCCGCCGCCGTATCCCTGCTCGGCGTAGCCGCAGCAGCGGGCACCAGCACCTTCGGCCTTGGCTTCAATGTACTGCCGCAGGTATTCAACAGCATGCCCGGCGGCCAGATTTTCGGTACGCTCTTCTTCGTGCTGCTCTCCATTGGCGCCATTACCAGCGCCATTTCCATCACGCAGCCTGCAGTGGCTTTCGTGGAAGAGTTCTGGAACCTCCGCCGCGTACAGAGCGTGAGCCTTATTGCCATGCTGCTGGGTATCGGCTCCATCATCGTCATCTGGTTCACGGATGGCCTGCTGGCTCTGGATACGCTGGACTTCTGGTTGGGCACCATGAGCTTGTATGTGAGCTCCTCTCTCTTCCTCATCGTCTTCCGCTTCGTATGGGGCACCCCGGCGGGTCTTGCTGAGCTGCGCAGCGGCTCACTCATTCCCATCAGCCGCGGCATCGCGTTCCTGATTAACTGGGTAACACCGGCCATTATGATTTTCATCTTCCTGGCTTGGCTGTACCAGAACCTTTTCGTGAAGCAGAGCTATCACATCACCAACCTGCTGGAAGGTAAAATCGGTGCCATTCTGCCGCTGGCTTGGGTGCTCATCGTCACCATTTTCTTCTGCCTAGTGGCTCACACGTCCGCCCGTTTCCGCCACCGCAATAAAGACTTGGAAACCAAATACGACCGCGAACCCTTCTCATAATTCAAACCTCATCCCCCATCTGACACCGTGTCAAAACAACCCAAATCCGAAAGTTGGAACACGAACCTTGGCGTGATGCTGGCAGTAGCTGGCAGCGCCATCGGCTTCGGTAACTTCCTGCGCTTCCCCGGTCTGGCAGCCCAGTACGGCGGTGGTGCATTCATGATAGCCTATTTCTGCGCCTTCCTGCTGCTGGGCATTCCCATCAGCTGGGTAGAATGGGGCATAGGCCGCCGCGGTGGTAGCCTCGGCGCCCACAGCACCGCTGCCATCTTTTACCGCCTCTCCGGCTCCCGTGCTTGGAAGTACCTCGGCATCATGGGCGTGCTTGCCCCGCTGGCACTGGCCATGTACTACATCTATCTGGAAGCATGGACCCTCGGCTACGCCTGGCACACAGCCATAGGTGATTTGAGCCTGAGCTCCACAGAAGAGTACGGCAATTTCTTCGTGAACTTCGTGGGCCTTCCCGGTGACGGCCACATTTTCTCCGGAGAAAGCAGTGCGCTGATTTTCTTCCTTATCGTGCTCATCATTAACTTCTACCTTATCTTCCGCGGTGTAAGCAAAGGTATCGAGAAGTTCTGCAAATGGAGCATGCCTGTGCTCATCGTCACTTGCCTTCTGGTGCTGATGCGTGTGCTGACCATGGGCACACCTGATCCCGCTCACCCCGAGCGCAGCATCAGCCAGGGCCTTGGCTACATGTGGAACCCGGATAAGACCATCCTCGTGGCCGTGAATGAGGCTAAGGACCCCCGCACCGGTGAGGTCACCGAGACAGGTCGCACCACAGTAGGCATGATACCTGCAGATGCCACTGCTGAGCAGCAGGAAGCCCTCATCGCTAAGGTTAAGAGCGAAAACCCCGGGGCAGCAAAAATCGAGACTCGCCACATCAGCGTGCTCAGCGGTCTGCTGAATCCGCAGCTCTGGCTTGCAGCAGCCGGTCAGGTATTCTTCTCCCTCTCCGTAGGTTTCGGCACCGTGTGCACCTACGCCAGTTACATGCGCCGCAACAAGGACGTAGCCCTGAGCTCCCTGACGGCCAATGCCGCTAATGCCGCCACTGAGGTAGGCATGGCCGGCATGATGATTATCCCGGCAGCCGTAGGCTTCTTGGGTATAGCGGCTGCAGCAGGCGCCAACACTTTCGGCCTCGGCTTCAACGTGCTGCCTCAGGTATTCAACAGCATGCCCGGTGGCCAGCTCTTCGGCACCCTCTTCTACGTACTGCTCTTCATTGCCGCCGTCACAAGCGCCATCTCCATGCTCCAGCCGGGCGTGGCATTCTTGGAAGAGTTCTGGGGCCTGCGCCGCATCCAGAGCATCTCCCTGCTGGCCATGCTGCTCACCTGCGGTGCCCTGCTGGTGGCTTGGTTCACCACGGACCTGCTGGCCTTGGATACGCTGGACTTCTGGTTCGGTAACATCTGCCTGTACATTACCACCGGCCTTTACCTCTACCTCTTCTCCGTGGTATGGGGTACAAACAAGGGCATGGCTGAGCTGCGCCACGGCTCTTGCCTGCGCCTCCCACGTGCCGTGGGCTTCCTCGTCACCTGGATTACCCCCATTCTCATGTTCACCATTTTCGCGGCATGGGTCTTCCAGAACATCATTGATAAGCCCTGCGCCTACATCACAAACATTCTGGAACTGAAACCCGGTGCCATCTTCCCGCTGGTATGGATACTGCTGGTGGCAGGCTTCTTCGCCTTCGTCATCCGCACATCAAACAAGTTCCATAAGAACATTAACAAGCCGGAATAACCCTTAACCCACCTTTTCTGACAAGATATGACAATCGCCGGTATCATCACCATGCTGCTTTCCTGCGGCATCGTATGGGGCCTTTTCATCGTCTGCTGCGCTAAACTGGTGCAGAATGACAAGAAAGAGGACTAACCCCTCGGCTGCCCTGAGCAGCCTCAGCACTTCCCGCCGCGCATACCCCAAAGGTGTGCGCGGCCTTTTTTTCTACGTGACAAGCGGGCAGAACTTGTTATAATGGTACCATGTTCCGCCACCTGCTACACTTAGCCCTGCTGGCTCTGCCGCTGATGGCAGCAGAACGCCCCCGGGCAATCGTCATCTTCTACACGGATGACCTCGGTTATCATGATACCTCCACCTACGGCTGCGAAGGTGTGCCCTGCCCTAATCTAGACCGCCTAGCAAATGAAGGGCTACGCTTCACGGATGCTCACAGCACCCACTCCGTATGCACCCCCTCGCGCTACTCCCTGCTCACCGGACGCTATGCTTGGCGCCGCCGCGGCACAGGCATACTGCCGGGGGACGCAAAACTCATACTCCCCACGGTGGAAGAGGAAGCCACCCTGCCCTCACTCATGCGCAGCGCTGGTTACCGCACAGCCGTCATCGGCAAGTGGCACCTCGGCCTTGGCCGCGGCAGTGAGCCCACGGACTGGAACCGCCATATTACCCCCGGCCCGTACGAAGTGGGCTTTGATTACTCCTTCATTCTCGCGGCCACAGGCGACCGCGTGCCCTGCGTTTACCTCCGGAATGGGAACGTGGTGAATCTGGACCCCGCGGACCCCATCAGCGTGAGCTACAGTACCCCCTTCCCCGGCGAGCCTCTCGGCAGCACCCACCCGCAGCTCGTGCGTCATTTCGCCCGCAGTAATGGACCTCAGCACAACTGCAGCGTCATTGACGGCATTCCCCGCATCGGCTACATGCGCGGCGGCACTGCGGCCCTCTGGAAGGATGAGGACATGGCGGACCGCCTCACGGAGGAAGCCATCAGCTTCATCGCTGAAAGCGCAGCCATGCAGAAGCCCATTTTCCTGTATTTCGCCACGAATGACATTCACGTACCGCGCGCCCCGCACCCGCGCTTTCAGGGCCGCAGCAGCATGGGCATACGTGGTGATGTGACCGTGCAGATGGATGACTGCCTCGGGCGCCTCCGTGCGGCCCTTACTGAGCATGGCTATGGAGATTGCCTCTTCATCTTCAGCAGTGATAACGGCCCTGTCATCAATGATGGCTATCTGGATGGCTCCATTCGTGACTGCGCAGGCCACAATCCTGTGGCCCCCATGAGTGCCGGCACTTGGCGGGATGGCAAGCTTACCGGCGGTAAATACGGCATCATGGAAGGCAGCACCCGCGTGCCATTCATCGTCTCCTGGCCCGGCCGCACCGGCACGGGTGACTGCCCGGCACTCATCAGCCAAGTAGACCTCGCACGCACCCTGGCGGTCCTTGCGGGAGCCACCATACCGGAAGGTGCCCTGCCGGACAGCCGCGACCTTCTGCCGGCCCTTCTGGGGCAGGATACCACGGGTGCCCCGCACATCATTGAGAGCAATAACGGCGGCATGCTGGCCCTGCGCCGAGGGCCGTACAAATACTACCGCCGCGGGAGGACTGACCACCTCTACGACCTCAGCACCGACCTGCGGGAACAGCGCAACATCGCCCCGCAGCACCCGGAAATCGTGCGGGAAATGCAGCAGCAGCTCAGAGAGCTCACACGCTAAAGCCCCACCCCTTCACCATACCAAGCCCTGCAGCCCGCAGGGCTTTTTTACTGGCAATTATTAAATGATACGGATATAGCCCCGGCAAACAATAAGCCAGACGACAGCAGTGAAAACAAACATCCCCCCGGTTGCAACAACCGGAGGGATGTTCTGATAATCCGTTCAGATAAAATCAGTACTTGTAATCCACATAGAACTGGAACTGGCCACTGCGATCAATGGCATCACCGGTCTTCACCGGAATAGCATAGTCCACAGCAATGGGGCCCATCGGCAGGTTCAAGCGCAGGCCTACACCTACGTCTGCTGAATAAGTGGAGGTGGAGAAGTCACAGCTGTCAGCATTCACGAAACCGGCATCTGCAAACACGGCAAAGCGCAGGGAATCCACCAGCGGGAAAGTGGCCTCCAGCTGCACATAAGCGGAGGTCTTACCACCCATCGTTTCATCACCGGCGATAGCCTCGTCCACAAGGCCTACGTCACGATAGCGGAAGCCGCGCAGGTTGTTCGGGCCACCAAGGTAGCAACGCTCGAAGAGCGGCACTTCCTCATCACTATTCACGGTGTCAATCGTCTGCACACCGAAGTTCACACTGAAGATGGAATCCCAGAAGGAATTGTAGTAGTAGGAACCATTGATACCACCGCTAATGGTTTCCACCGTACTTCCGGGGCCGGACCAAGCACCAAACACCTCCAGATGCCCACCCTTACGCGGCGTAATCTGAGCGTCACGGGAATCATACTCGTAAGCCAAGCGGATGTTGCTACGAGTGAAATCACCGCTGTTCTGCTCAAAGAAGATGGGTGCACCCGGCTCCGGGTCCAGATTAAACTGCTCAATGCGGTACTCCACCTTAATGCTGGTAAGATCACTGAGAGCGCGGCGCAGGGTCACGGCATAACCGTAATTCGTCTGCTCATAGTAATCACTCATGTAAGTTGAGCGAGAGTAGAAGAGCTCGTTACCCAATGAAATCTTACGATCCAAGAACCAAGGTTCCAGCAGGTGAACAGAGGCGCTCTGCGTTTCTGTACCCAGACGAGCGGAGATAGAAAGGCGCTGACCACCACCCACGAAGGTGCCATTGGTAAAGCCGCCGATATCAAAGTTTGACTGAGTAATGGTGGTGTACAGATACACGCTTTCAATGGAGGAGAATGCCACACCCACACTGAAGCTACCAGTCATCTTCTCCTGAACATTCACGTTAATATCGCGATAACCGGGAGTACCGGAAGCAGACTGAGACACCTCCACGTTGCTGAAGTAGTTCAAGTTCTGCAGACGGCGACGGGCAGTCTCCAAATCCACGGAGTTCAGCGGCTGACCGGGCTTCAGCGGAAGCTCACGAAGGATAACGTGGGCCTGCGTCTTGGTATTACCCAGCACATTGATACGGCCAACAGAGTAGCGCTCACCCTCTTCCACCACATAGTTAATATCCACAAGGCGGTTACCGTCAGCATCCACGCCAACTTCGTTAATATCAGGGCGCACATCAGCGTCCGCATACCCCTTAGCGCCATAGTAACGGCGAATCATGGTGGAGTCATCCGCAACCTTCTCCAAGGAGTAAATATCACCGCCAATCATGCTCATACCGGGCATAAGCTCGGAAGAGTTATACACGCTGAGACCGGAGAAATCCACGTTACGCACGCGGTAGCGGGGGCCTTCCTCCATCGTGATACGCATGGTGAGGTTCTGAGGGCCATCCTCACGGCCACGGTCAAAGTACTCCACTTTAGCTACACGCGCACGGAGGTAACCATAGTTACGGTACAGGCGCACAATCTTAGCAAGGTCATCTTCCAACTGCTCACGGTCCACACGGCCGGAATGAGTAATCCAAGTGAAGAGGCCACGCTCACGGGTCTTCATCACCTGTCGCAGCTGCTCGCTATCGAAAGCATTATTGCCCTCGAACTCAATATTCTGCATGCGTACCTCACGACCTTCCTGAATATCAAACACCACGTCACTGTACCCTTCACGGGCAGTATTCGTGTGGCGCCAGGTAACTTTCGTATCCGGATAACCGGCCTCCTGATACATCTGAATAATGCGAGCACGGGCCGCAGCCAAGCTCTGGTCATTAAATGCAGTACCGGAGCGCAGCACCTCAGTGCTGGTATGAGGCTTTATAGAACCTTCCGTGTTCTCCATCAGCCCATCACGCAGCTCATCATCATCAAAACGGGTATTACCGGTGAAACCTACACCTCCCATCACTTGGGCCGGACGCACCTCGAAAATCACACGCACACCGCTACCGGAGGGCTCCACTGCCACGCGGGCATCACCATCCACTAGGCCATTACGAATCAGACGCTCCAAGTCCTCATTAATACGGGTGGCGTTATAGCGAGAACCGGCGCGAGTCTGCACCACATCCAAAAGGCGGCTATCCGGCAGCACGCGGCGCCCGGAAATGTAACGAATGTTCACAGAGCGAACCGGCTTTCCATCATACACATGCTCATTAGCAAAAACAGCCGTGCTATCACCGAACTCACGCTCCATCACCTCATTGCTCACGCCTACCATATCAGCCGTAGGACGGGTAAGGCGGGCAGCAGCGCTCTGTGCAGGAGCCTCAGTAGCAGGAGCAGAAGTGGCACCTTCTTCCGTCGGCTGATTAGCAGCCGGCCCACGCATACTTGCATCAGCTGCTGTGCGCTGAGCTTCTGACTCTTCAGCAGCCTGCTGATCACTCAGCATGGCGTCAAGGAAAGGATCACCCGTGGACTCCTGCGCCATAACAGGAGCCGACACGGACATGGCTACCGCCATAAGGGAAGCGGTCCAGCAGAGAGTGCGTGCATTCATACCCCCGTATTCTATCTTATCCATGAGAGGCGAGTCAAGCATTTATTCGGGCATTTATTTAGTAACACAGCATATGGATGCGTGACAATCACGATAAATGTTCACACAGCACGCAAATTTGGCTTGCCTGAAAAGAGAAAATAAGGTATGCTTACCCCAGCAGGGCAGCATGACACACCCCCTGTACCATACGTTATGGCAAGTGACAATCTCCAGGAACTCGAGCAGAATTACATGTGCGACCCCGATGCCGACGGCGGCTTCCTTTACACGACCGCCGAGGCTGCTATCAACTGGGTGCAGCAGCACTCCCTGTGGCCCATGCCGATGGGCACATCCTGCTGCGCTATCGAATATATGGCCTCCTCCTGCTCGCGCTATGACATCTCCCGCTTTGGCTCTGAGGTGAACCGCTACACTCCCCACCAGGCAGACTTCATGTTCATCTGCGGCACCATCACCTACAAGATGGCCATGCTGGTACGCCGCATCTGGGACCAAATGCCCGAGCCCAAGTGGTGCATCGCCTGCGGCGCCTGCGCTTGCTCCGGCGGCATGTTCCGCTCCTACTCCGTGCTGCAGGGTGTAGATAAGATTGTTCCCGTGGACGTGTACATTTCCGGCTGTCCTCCCCGCCCTGAAGCGCTTCTGCAGGGTCTCATGACCCTTAAGGAGAAGATTATGGACACTGAGCACCCGCTCAAGGGCTTCTTCAAGACCCACGAGCCGCGCGTGGCCCAGAACGCTGATACCATCACAGCAAAGATGCCCATAACAGACTAATTTCCAGCAAGAGATAAAGAAAGGACACCTAGTACCATGGCAGATCTCACCACTCTTCAGAATGATGCCGCAACCCGCATTTGCGCGCGTTACCCTCAGGTAAGCCGCAAGGAGTTCCGCGGTGACATCACCCTCACCATCGCCCCGAAAGATTTAGTGGAAGTCATGACCTATGCTAAGGAAGGCTGCGGTTTTGACATGCTCACCTGTGTATCCTCCGTGGATAATCTGGGCGATGAGCCCCGCTTCGAAGTGAACTACACCATCACGCAGGCAGAAACCGGCGCCAACCTTCTGGTGCGCTGCCCCGTAAGTGAGTCCGAGTGCTCTGTACCGAGCCTCGTACCGCTGTGGCGCTCCGCCAACTGGCTGGAGCGTGAGCAGTATGACCTGATGGGCATTGAGTTCGTAGGGCACCCTGATTTACGCCGCATCATGATGTGGGACGGCTATCCGTACCACCCCCTCCGCAAGGATTTCCCCGTGGCCGGCAAGCCCACCGAGCTTCCCGGCGTAGCCTTCACTGAGAAAGCCCCCACAGCTGGTGGCCCCTTCACCACCCGCCCGGGTGTGATGACCGCCGGCGAGCGCGAGCCCCGCGCCCGCGGCTGATAAGCCCGGAAGAGTGCGCCCGTGAAATCACGCACCCACAGATACCTTCTTCAGGCGGCAGCCGTTCTGACGGCAGCCGCCGCTTTCTCTTCATGCCACTCCCTTGGCCCAAACATACTGGAAGACGTAGATGTAGCGCGCCACAGAATCGCGCCGAATCTCTTACAGCTGGGTGCAAAGAACTGGATTGTGATAGCTGAGCCGGCCTATCCGCTACCTGCGGGGGCCAGCGTTGTGTGCGTCAATGTACCTACCAGCACAGTTGATACTTTCCGTGAGGTACTTGATTTGCTAGAAAGGCAAGGAGCCTGTGTACCCCGCATATGGGTAAGCCACGAGCTCTCCGCCGTACCGGAAAACCGAGCACCGGGTATAACACAGCACCGGAACACGCTGGAAAGCCTACTACTGAGCCGTTTTCACTATGCCGTGAACAGCAGGGTAATCGATATGCAGCTTGCTCAGGCTGCTAAGGACTACCGCCTCCTCTTCATCCGCACAAACACCCGCCTGCCCTACTCCAGCATCGCCATCGAGCTGGATACCGGTTACTGGAACTCTGACGCCGAGGCCGAAGTACAGCAGCGCGTAGAGAAAATGTTCCCCAGCGCCGTACCTACAGCCGCGCCGGCAACCGAGAGCGCCCCAATCATCCCGACCAATAGCGTTGATATCCCCGGCCTCCTTTCCGCCTGATTCTGCCAGCCTAAACTTAAAGCGCCATGTCTACCTTACCTCCTGATTTAGACCCCAAAACACGCGCCCAAGCATGGGTGGGAGATGCCATACTGGCTCTGTATGTGCGCGAGTGGATTCTCTCCTTCCGCGGACAGATAGATGGCAAGCTCTTCATTGAATTCACCAGCAATGATTTCCTGCGCCTTACAGGCAATGCCACAGGTGTAGAAGCACAGATAGGCCGCGTATTCAAATCCGATGGCCTAGAGGCAGCGTATGCTTGGATTGAACAGAACCTCCGTCCCAAAATGGAGCAGCGCTTGCACACACTGCGCAAGCGCCACTAATAATTGATTTCACCGCAACTAAGGGCAGCCTTTCAGCTGCCCTTCTCTATTTAGCGGAAGCTGTATTCAGCTGGCCATCATAGCCTCAATATCCGCTACAGCCAGCGGGGCGTCCGGAATGAGGTCTTCCGTATAATCCGCATGGATGAGCACATCCGTCTCAATACGGATGCCGATATTCTCCGCCGGAATATAAATACCGGGCTCGATAGTCCAGACCTGCCCCTCTGCAAAGATGGGGTCAGCGGGACCAACATCATGCACATCAATACCAAGCGGGTGAGAAGTGCCATGCATGAAATACTTACGCACACAGAGAGGATTCTCAGGCGCTGCGTCCACTTCCGCCTGCGTGAGCAGTCCCAGTTTTACCAACTCCTCAGCCATACGCACTCGCACCAAGCGCTCATACTCACTCTTCTTCAAGCCCGGGCGCATGATTTCACGGGCGTAGTGATGCACGGCAAGACAAGCCTCATACACAGCCTTCTGGCGGGGCGTATACTTACCATTAGCCGGCACGGTGCGGGTCATATCCCCGGCGTAACCACCGTACTCCGCGCCGATATCAAAGAGAATGAGGTCGCCATCCTCACAGCACTTGTGATTGCTGATATAGTGAAGCACGCAGGTATCCTTACCACTGGCAATAATGGGCAGGAAGGAGAACTTGCGGGCACGGCGGCGAATGTAGGCAGAGCTAAGCATACCCTCCATTTCCCACTCACCCATACCGGGGCGAATACTGCGAAGCACTTCCACAAAGCCCTCGCCGGTAATACGGCAGGCCTCACGCAGCTGCACTATCTCTTCCGGAGTCTTCACCATACGCATGGAAGCAAGGATATCGTAAAGGCACTTCACCTTCGCGTCCGGATAAGCAGCAAGCAGAGCAGCCTCCATACGGGCATTACGTGTCTGCACGTAGGTGTTACGGCGGGGATGATTATCCTGCTCCAGCCAGATTTCACCAGCGGAGGGTACCCACTCAGCCAGCAAAGCGTTATACTCATCCGTCCAGCGCACATCCTCCACAGCACTCAGTTCCGTGGCCATTTCACGGCTCAGGCGAGCACCTTCCCAAATGACGATATGCTCGTTCGTCTCGCGCAGAAGAAGAGTATCCTCATGACTACCATCATCCATCACTCGCATGAGCAGCACCGTCTCCTCCTGATCTATGCCGGTCAGATAGAAAAGATTCGCATTCTGATGGTGAGCCAAAGTACCATCCGCGTTCGTGGGATAAATATCATTTGCATGAATAATAACCAAGCTTCCGGCAGGCAGCTGAGCAGCCAGTTTGTCACGGCGGTTCGCATAAAAAGCGGCGGGAATGGGCGTATATCTAAGCGTATGCATGGTCGTAAACTTCTCTCTTGTATGCGGGTATTATACCCTACCCTACCCTCCTTTGCAACGCCAAATTACATCTTCCCCCATGAAACAAAAACGCCGGGCAATCTACCCGGCGTTCTGAGAATACTATATAAGAAGAGCTTATCGGAGAAGGCGCACACACTCCGCATGCCCCTTCACCTGGGCACAGTGAAGAGCGGTCTCGCCGGCTCGGTCCACGGCAGCCTTATTTGCCCCGGCAGCCAGCAGCAGGCGTACGCAGTTCGCATGGCCATTCGTGGCGGCCCAGATGAGCGGAGTTTCACCATACTCATCAGCGGCATTCACATCAGCCCCTACGGAAATAAGATACTGCACACAATCGGCATGACCTGCGGAAGCAGCAAGGCTGATAGGAGTGGTACCATAAGCACCGCGCGCATTCACGTCAGCGCCTTTATCACGCAGGGCCGTCAAGCAATCCAAATGCCCACCTGCAGCCGCTTCATGAATCGGCGAAGAACCCAATCTGTCCTTCACGAGAATCCAAGCACCGGCATCCATCAGCGCCTTCAGGCAGTCCACATGGCCGAACTCAGCCGCAAAGTGCAGAGGCGTTTCTCCCATATCCGTACGGGCATTCACCTTCACTCCGGCAGTGATGAAGTAGTTCAGCACATACATATCACCCACCATAGCCGCAGCGGCAAGGTTATTCACCGCACCAGCTGCTACCAAAGCGCTCACACTCTCGTTATTCCCTACACGCAGAGAAGCCATAAGAGGCGTCAGCCCTTCATAACTGGCAATCTTCACATCAGCTCCGGCGGCCACCAATGCCAGCACATTTTCCGTGCGTCCCAGCTTAATGGCCCTGTGAAGAGGTGTCTCACCAGCCACATCCTGAGCATCCGGATCAGCATCCTCCGTCAACAGCAGGCGAAGGCATTCCGGGCGCTCATTCCATGCTGCCAAGTGTAATGCAGTAGCGCGAGTGCGGGGATTACGAGCATCAACATCAGCCCCGGCCTCCAGCAGCAAATCCATGAAATGAGGACGCGAGGTCTTCACCGCCCAATGCAGAGCATATTCTCCATTGGAATCACGCACATCCGGACTGACTCCAGCGCTCAGCAACAGCTCCAGCAGATTCTCATCACCAGAATGAATAGCCTGAAGCAGTGCTGCGGCATACTGAGATGAACGGATGTTACGCGCAGTCAAATCCTGAATGGCGGCTGCACGTTCAGCAGCTCGCTCAGCCGCAGCTGCACGGGCCGCAGCTCGAGCCGCAGCACGCGCCGCACGGCGCTGCTGACGAGGCGTGAGAGTCTGCTGCACAGCAGGCGCGGCAGCAGGCTGTGTAGGAGCAGCCGGCCGAGGCGTAGCGGGAGCCTGAGCATACAGCACACCGCAGCCGGCGGTGGCCATCAGACTTGTAAACAGGACTCGTGATATCGTCTTCATAACATCAGAAAGGTTCGGGACTCAGATTAAACGTACATTGGCAGAAATGCCATTCCTCTCATGTAAAGTATAACGGAATAACGAGCAGAGTCAAGAAAAATTGATTTTCTTCTTAATCCTGCGCAGGCAAAAGCTGCACATCATAGCCGAAAATCTCCGTGAAAAGCCCAGCCTTACTGCGCAAAGCAAGGTTTTCAATGGTGAGGTCATGCACACCGTGCACCAACAACTCCAGCTTGCGAGCAGAGAAGCGCACAGTAAAGGTAGAAATACGGTGAGAGTGAGCACGCTCCATGGCATCCGCCACGCGAAGCAGTGCGGCAAGTTTCTGCACACGCAAGCGCGTAGGCTGCTCCAAGTCCGCATAGGTGTGTTCATCCATGGTCGGGGCGCCATGGCGGTGATACCTAGCCAGCAGACCGATGATTTCCACATCTTCACGGGAAAGTCCGAAGATTTCGGAGTTCAGGATGATGTACTGCCCGTGCCTGTGGTGATTCTTGGGGCTGATGAACGTCCCGATTTCATGCAGAATGGAAGCCACTGTAAGCAGCAAGCGGTCATGGCGGGAAAGCCCGTGCAAACTCTGCAGCTGATCAAAAAGCGAGGTACAGAGCTTGCGCACCTGCTGGCTGTGCCCGCGGTCCACCTTATAGCGATTAGCCAGCAGCACAGCGAAGTGAATCACCTCATGCTCGAGAGTCTGGTCATCTCGGCGGGAAGGAAGAAGATTTCTCAGGAAGGCATAAGCATACTCCTCGCGAGGCATAAGAATACGCCCAGGCTCAAACTCTCGCGCCAAACTCAGATAAGTTACGGCAGCCGGAAGCAAAGCCTGCACCGTGGCATAATCCTCATTAAACTTCTCACAGCGCTGCTGCAGAGGAATGGCCGCAATTTCATCCACAAGCGTGGCGAGCTCATCCAGCGTGAGCGCCTCCCCTTCCGTGAGCGGGGAGGAAATATGGTGAAAATCAGGCCCGAAGATAACGAAAGCATCAGGCTCATCCGGGAGTGCCGTTTCAGAATCATGCAGAATCTGCTCCACCACACCGCGGATGTGCTCACGAATGAGGGAACATTCTATCCCGGAGGCGGCGCCCAGCTCCGTACCGCCCACGGCCATTGCCGTGCGGTGAGCACCCATGCGATAACTAGCATAGTAAGTAATTCGGCCGCGGTCAAAAAGCAAAAGACGCGTATTACCGGGGCCCACATGTACCACCAGCACCCGCTTCTTCTCCAGCTCGGCATGGTGCGTAAGCATTTCCTGCATACTCACGTACAGCAAACGCGTCATTTCGCCATCGTCCATCACTTCCAGCTGCAGCCCGCAAATGGTAAGCAAACGGTTCGTGATGCTATCCATATTATGCACATTCAGCAGCACATTGGTGGCAAGCAAACGCACCTGCACCACACCGCCGAGGCGGTACTCATCCAGCAGGCTATTGTAACCGCGTATGATATTCACGCAGCGATCCATCGTTTCGCGAGACACATTACCGAGGCGGAAAATATCCTCAGCCAAGGCCATAGGCTGAGTGAGCACATCCAGCACACGGAGGCCCTTCTCATCCTCTTCCGCCACAAGCATGGAAACCGAGCTAGCCCCTAGAAATATAACAGCCTGCACGGCACACTTCCTCTTCTCGCCTTTCCTGCGGAGCACATCGTTCATAGCGACTGCCATTCTATCATTTAAGCTCTGCCATGGCAAGCAGCAAAACTCTGGTGCGCTTTTTTCTTGCCAACTCGTATTCTATATGATAAAAGTAGACTATGCTTAAACACACCATTCTTTCGCTGATGTTGTGTGGCTTGGCTACAGCCACAGAAAGCTTTGATTCTCTTAGCACCGGAGGTATCACCAACGGCCCCCTCTCCGTTGGTACCCTGACAGCTGAACGCGGCCATGCAGAAATTGCCGGCGGCAAAGGCCACAGCGGCCGCAATGCCCTCCGCCTGATGGGAGGACAGGACCGCCGCGCCACTATCACCTTTGATTCTCCCCTCACCCGCGAAACGCTGTGTGAGTTCTGGGCCGAGCGCTGGACGCGCCGTGGGCCGTTTGAGTTCACCGTTATCGCCATCACCCCCGATGGTGAGAAGGTAATACTGACGGACACGAACCGCGCTGTGGGCCGCTACAGCAAAGCCCGCGTGAAACTGCCGGCCGGCACAACAGGCCTGCGCTTTGAGGCAGACACAGCAGACGGCGGCGGCGTTCTCATTGATGATTTGGACATCCACATGGGCCCGATGGTCATCCGCGGGGCCGGCGTGGTGAAGCCGGGTGTATACCCCATCATGAAGCGCGCTCCGTTCAACCCCGTATTCGCAGTTCGCGTACAGGCCAGCGGCACGGAGTCTCCCAAGAAAGTAACTCGCCTCACCTTCCGTGTAGATAATCCCGCCAGCATTTCCAAAGTTACTCTGCGCACCGGCAATGACAGAGGCATGGAGTTCTTTAACAGTGAAGAGTACGGCACCGCCCGCCCGAATGCTGACGGCACCGTCACCATCACCTGCAACAAGCCCCTCCCCGGCGGCACCACTTGGCTCTGGGCTGATGTAACCCCCAGCGACCGCTCCCTTGTGGGCAGCACCGTCAGCTTCAGCGGCATCAAGGCCACCATCGGCGGCCAGACATACAGCTCTGACGAAACAGTGACTCAGCGCATCGGTTACATGCTCGGCATGCCCGGTGAATCCGTCAGCAACCAGCCCGATGGCGGCAATAGAGACTGTGTGTCCTTCCGTATCCCCGGTATGATTCAAACGGCTGACGGCGCACTCGTAGCCTGCTTTGACGCTCGTTACAACCACGAAGGCGACCTCTGCGCTGATATTGACGTGGCCGTGGTGCGCTCCACAGGCGGCGGTCAGACCTGGACCACCCCCACCGTGGCAATGGACGCCGGCCCCGGCGTAAACAATGGCTGCGGTGACCCCTGCATCCTTCAGGACCAGACGGGCCTCATCTGGCTTCAGTCCCTCGTCTGCCACTGGAGCGGCGGCGCCTCCCTCTGGACCTCCAGCACCGGCTTTAACGAAAAGACCACCGGCCAGTGGGAAATGACCTACAGTGATGACGGCGGCCGCACTTGGTCCCGCAACTTCGTGAACCCGACCCGCCAGATTAAGAAGGATGAGTGGACCACCATTCTTGCCGGCCCCGGCAATGGCATCACCATGCGCAACGGCACCATCGTATTCCCCGCCCAGATTTGGCAGCGCGGCGCCAATCCTCAGTGCATGAGCACCATCTGCTACTCCGAGGACGGCGGCAAGAACTGGACATACGGCAACGGCGTACCCCACAGCACCTCTGAGTGTCAGGTGGTAGAGCTGGAGGACGGCTCCATCATGATTAACGCCCGTAACGAGGCACGTCAGGGCAGCCGAATTGTCTACGTCACCCGCGACATGGGCCGCACATGGCAGCCGCACTCCACGAACTTGGGTGCTCTCCGTGAGCCCACCTGCCAGGCCTCCCTCGTGGCTGTTGACACGGAGCGTTATGGCCGCCTCCTGCTCTTCTCCAACCCCAAGAGCGGCAGCCGTAACAACATGACCATCCGCACCTCTCAGGATGACGGCACCACATGGAACGAGGGCTACCTCTACGATTCCCGCCAGTGCATGGGCTATTCCTGCATCGCCCTCACGGATGACAACCACGTGGGTATCATCTACGAGACCTGCCACAACAACGGCAAAAACGGCAACCGCGGCATCGGCTTCATCCGCATTCCGCTGGAAACCGTGGTCACCGGTCGTGAAGTTCCTGCCCGTCCGGCAAACTAAGAATAAAGTACTGTAATTTTGTTACATATCAGGCGGCATCACTCCCGGCGAGTGGTGCCGCTTTTGCGTCCCTAAAACGACCAGCAAAAAGCCTCCGTTTATTTTTTTACATCCAGCTGATATTCAGCTTGCCAAATAGGGTTATACTGTGATACAATCCGCGCGCGGAATGTGCAACCCGCGTGGTGAACAATGAAGAAACACACTCTCCTCATAGCAGCCATACTGTCCATGGTGGCGGTGCTCTGGGCTCCTGCAGTGCATGCAGAGGCCACGGAAAGCACCTCCTCCACCGGCCAGTCCGAGGCCGCAGCGCAGCCTGCGGTCACTCCCTCAGCCGAAGCTGAGGTGACTACTACTGACGAAGAGGTCCCCACCGTGGGCACCATCTCCGTGCGTTGCCTTACAGGCAAACCTCTAGGTGTACCCCAGGGTACCGTTCAGGATATCTACCTGATGGAACGTTACCCTGAACTGGAGCTCCAGCGCCACAATTTTGAAGCGGATATGATGCTTGCTCTGGAAAAGGGCATCTGTGATGCTGCCATCATGGATGACGTCATCTGCTTTGCACTGGCTCGCAAGAAGCCGAATATCCTCCTGTATGAGGACCCCCAACTGCCCAAGAACTTCATGGGCATGGCCTTCAACCGCTCTGAGGAGGGCAAGACCCTCTGCCGCCAGTTCAATGAGTTCCTGATGGTGCTGCGCGACAGCGGTGAGCTGGAAGAAATCTGTGAAAAGTGGATTCTCCACACGGATACGGCTGAAATGCCCAAGCTGAACATCCCCACCGAGGGTGAGCCCATCATCGTTGGCATGGAGCCCTGCACAGAGCCCATCGTCTTCATGCGCGGCGAGGAAATCGTCGGCATGGACGCCGAGCTTATCTACCGCTTCGCTGCCCACATCGGCCGCCCGGTACAGATTAAGAACATTGATTACTACGGCCTGCTCACCGCCGTGGCCGCAGGGCAGATTAACATCGCTTCCTCCGGTTTCCTTATCACAGCAGAGCGCGGACAGAGCGTACTCTTCTCTGATCCCTATTATGTAAGCCGTTCCATCATCGCCACGCGTAATGACGGCAGCGTGAATCCTCAGGCCGTCCCCGCCACTGAGGAGGATGAAGCCACCACAGCAGACTTCCCGCAGCTCGGCACCATTGCCGTACAGAGCCTGACCGGCCGCAAACTGGGTGTACCTCAGGGCACCGTTCAGGACATCTACCTGATGGAGCACTTCCCTGAGCTGGAGCTTCAGCGCCACAACTTTGAAGCGGACATGATGCTCGCGCTGGAAAGAGGCATCTGTGATGCCGCCATCATGGATGACGTCATCTGCTACGCGCTGGCTCGCAAGAAGCCGAATATTCTACTTTACGTGGATCCCGCCCTTCCCAAAAACTTCATGGGCATGGCCTTCAACCACACGGAGCGCGGTCAGCAGCTCTGCCGCCAGTTTAACGAGTTCCTTTCCGGCCTCAAAGAAAGCGGTGAGCTGGAAGCCATCTGCGAAAAGTGGATTCGCCATACGGACACCGCAGAAATGCCCAAGCTGGACATCCCCACTGAGGGTGAGCCCATCATCGTTGGCATGGAGCCCTGCACAGAGCCCATCGTCTTCATGCGCGGAGAGGAAATCGTGGGCATGGACGCCGAGCTTATCTACCGCTTTGCTGCCCACATCGGCCGCCCGGTACAGATTAAGAACATTGATTACTACGGCCTGCTCACTGCCGTGGCCGCAGGGCAGATTGACATCGCATCCTCCGGTTTCCTCATCACCTCTGAGCGAGCAGAAAGCGTGCTCTTCTCCGCCCCCTACTACACCAGTAGCTCAGTCATCGCCATGCGCCGCGAAGGCGCCGGAGCGCCGACTTCCGCTGTAACTAAAGCGGCTGAAGGTATCCTTGGCAGCATTGTTGACAGCTTCTACCGCAACATCATCGTAGAAAAACGCTACATGCTCATCTGGGATGGCTTGAAGGCCACCTTCGCCATTGCTCTCTTCTCCACCCTGTTCGGCACGATGGTGGGCGCTGCCGTGTGCTACCTGCGCATGAGCCGCAACCGCTTCTGGCAGTGGGTAGCCCGCATATACATCGACATCATGCGTGGCACCCCCATCCTCATTCTGCTCATGCTGATGTACTATGTAGCCTTTGCCGGCACACAGGTGGAGGCCCTGTATGTGGCCATCATCACATTCAGCTTGAACTTCGGTGCCTATGTGAGTGAGATGTTCCGCTCCGCCATCACCAGCATTGACCGAGGGCAGAGTGAGGCAGGTATCGCCATGGGCTTCACGCCCTTCCACTCATTCTACTACATCGTGCTGCCTCAGGCCATCAAGCGTGTGCTCCCCGTCTTCAAAGGTGAGGTTATCTCCCTCATTAAGAACACCTCCGTGGTGGGTTACATCGCCATTGCTGACCTCACCAAGATGACGGATATCATCCGTGCTCGTACCTTTGACCCCTTCTTCCCCCTGCTCATGGTGGCACTGCTGTACTTCCTCATTGCTTGGCTGTTCACCTTCACACTGGACTGCCTGAGCCGCAAAGTTAAATAACCTTCACCGCACCACACAGTCATGATTCAGATCCGTAACCTCAAGAAAACTTTCGGTAACCTGACCGTGCTGCATGATGTCAATATCGACATCAAACGCGGTGAGGTCATCTCCATCATCGGCCCGTCCGGCACGGGTAAGAGCACCTTCCTGCGCTGCCTGAACCTGCTGGAGGAACCCACCAGCGGCAGTATCGTGGTGGATGGTGAGGAGCTTCTCTCCGATGAAAAGGTGGACGCGCCCAAACTGCGCCGCAAGATGGGCATGGTGTTCCAGTCCTTTAATCTTTTTGATCACCTCAGCGTGCTGGAGAACGTGTGCATAGGCCCCATCAAACTGCTTGGCAAGAGCAAATTAGAGGCTGCACAGCGCGGGCTCAAACTGCTGAAGATAGTGGGCATGAAAGAGAAGGCCCGTTCCATGCCCTCTGAGCTTTCCGGCGGCCAGAAGCAGCGCGCAGCCATCGCCCGCTGTCTCTCCATGAACCCGGAGATCATCCTCTTTGACGAGCCCACCTCCGCACTGGACCCCACCATGGTGAGTGAGGTGCTCTCCGTTATCCGCACGCTGGCAAAGCAAGGCATGACCATGGTCATCGTGACGCACGAAATGTCCTTCGCCCGCAACGTCAGCACCCGCGTGCTGTACATGGACCAAGGCGTTATCTACGAGCAGGGCACACCGGAAGAAATCTTCGATAACCCGCAGCGTGAGCGCACCCGCGTATTCGTCAACCGCATCCGCGACTTCCAATACACCATCCGCACGGAAGACTTCGATATCTACGCCCTTGAGGCCGAGTTCCAGCACTTCTGCAACAAGTACTTCCTCTCTGAGCAGACTGTGCAGCATGCCATGACCCTCGCAGAGGAGATGCTTCAGCACATTCCGCTGGGCCATGGAGACGTGAACCTCTACTACCGTTACTCTGAGAAGAACGGCACCTTAGACATGGAAATCCTCATGCCCACCTCCACCGGTCCCGTACTGGACAAAATGCCTGCTGAGGTTAAGGCCAAGATTTACTCCTTCTGCACCTGCGTGGAAGAATATGAGGACGTGGACGTGCGCGATGGCGTGCATGTGAACCGCATCTGCCTGGAGCTCCACAGCGCTCAGTACTAACCGCAGGAAACCACATTTCAGCGCGCGCAACATTCCCTCACAGGAACGCTGCGCGCGCTTTCTCATGCCTCACTTCTGCTCGCCTGTGCCATGGCAGTGGCGGCAACAACGCGCCTTGCGCAGCTCCAGCAGGCACAGCATAGCCATGCCGGCGGTGAGCCCCATCAGCATCACACCATTAGCGATGCCCAGTGCCAATTTGCAGCACCTACGATGACGGCTGTCAGCCAGCCACTGCTTCACCGCATCCTCCGTTTGTTGTATCTTTTCCGGGTCCATGCAAGTATGATGCAGCCTCACCCCCGAAAGCTCAAAAACTTTTATTCTTGCATTTGAAGAGCAATATGGTTAAATGAGGGCAGTCAACCCGTTATCTTTTATATGCAAGCCAGCCCTGCTCCCAACTCACGCCGGAAATGGTGGCGTATCGCCGCTTGGTTCATGAGCTGCGTATTCGGACTCCTGTTACTCACGCTGGGCGGAATTACATGGTGGATATGGGGCTGGCAGTGGCAGGGTGAACCTAAATACCATGAAGGCTGGAGCATGGAAGAACGCGCAGCCCTTACAGAGTTCGGGGCTTACCTGCGGAGACAGGCCGCTCCGAATGAAAATAACCAAGGCCTCGCCGACACCATCTCCACAGCTATCACAGCCAAGCTCACGGTGGAACCCCTCATCTCTGAGCTCAACAAAGTGGCGACCAGCGGCCATGGAGAACCTGCTGCTCTCGTGATTCTGGCAGCTCAGAGCGGCCACTTGGATGCTCTGAAAGCCCTTGCAGCCCATGGTGCAGTCATGAGCACAGAAGTCATCATCCCCCTTTTGGGCAACACTTTTACAGTCCCTGAAAAGCAAGTCCCTTGGGAGACTCGCCGTGCGCTGGCAGATGCGCTCATTTCCGAAGGAACAAATTTGAACCAATACGCCGAGCAAGTGGAAAAAGCCTGCAACCAAGAGCTCACCCGCGGCAACCCGGATCCTTGGATTTGGGCTATTGAGCATGGCAAAAATGTGACGCGGAAAGAACTCGCCAGAGCCCTTAGCACGCGCACGCTGCATCTGCCACTCATCACGGCCATACTCAGCAGCAACCCGGAGCTTGCCAATGACTGCACCGGCCGAGCCACGCCTCTGCAGGTGCTTGCCGGAAGGATTCGTGATGCAGAAGCCGCGGAAATGCCCGCACTCGAACAAGTGCTTGCCCTCCTGTTGGAGCACGGCGCTAATCCCCGCTTACGCCCGGAAGCAGGAAGCGGAGCAGAGCGCAGCTTTCCGCTGGATATTCTTCAGGAAAAACAAAACTTCGCCCGCTGTGATATGAGCGGTGATAACTGTGATGGCAGTCAGGACACCGCCCTCACCATCTGGCAGCGCATGTGCCAAATGCTACAGCAATAAACAGGTATGAAAGAAAAAGATACACAAACTCCTCGCCGCAAGTGGTGGCGCATCGCCGCTTGGTTCATGAGCTGCACCTTCACTCTCCTCCTCCTGACCATCGGCGGAGCTGCGTGGTGGCTGTGGGGCTGGCAGTGGAATAATGAACCGGAATTCCACGAAAGCTGGTCTCCGCAAGAACGCGCCGCCCTCACCGAGCTGAACACATTCATCAGCCAAGAACTCCCACGCCTCATCTCCCATAAAGCAGCTTGGGAGAACCTTGGACACAGCCCCGGCATAGCACTGGAAATCACCTTTGCTCTAGAGGCCCGCCGCTTCGCGCGCCCCATTCTTATGCGCCTGCACGACATTACTCAAAGTGGCAGTGCGGCACCTACCGGCCACCCCGTCACCTGCGGAGACGGCTTCAGCAATTTTGAGCCCACCATTCTGGCAGCTCAGAACGGGCACCTCGTAGCATTGAAAGCGCTCATCAACCACGGTGCGGACCCGAATACCATCCTTACCTGCCACGGCACCCCTTGCGGAACACCCTTCACCCCCCTCCTCTACAGCCTCTACCCCAACGACCTCACCCCCTCTGCAAATGACAGGCAGGAAACACTCCGCCTCCTTGTGGAAAAAGGGGCAAACTTAAACTCCGCGCCGCAGCCGACCCGAATGGCGCTGAAATTTTCTCTCGCCATAAATGATGACCCGGAACCTTGGCTCTGGGCTCTGGATTTAGGAAAGAGTGTCAGTGTGGATGAGTTCTGCGATATACTGGATGCCCCTGCCGGCATGCCTCTGGTAGAACGCATACTCCGGGAAAATCTCGTGGATGTGAATGACACCACCGGAGAAAGAACTCCCCTTCAGGCACTGGCTGAGGCATTAGTCATCTCTGATAGTGAGGAGCTGGATTCCGCAGAATACGATAAACGTTTGGACATGCTGCTGGCCGCCGGCGCTAACCCCAACCTCCTGCCGGATGCAGCGCCGAATTCTGAACTTCCGCTCAGTATCATGCTCAGCCGCACAAACTTCGACCGCGCGGATGGCATGCCCGAAAACAGCTGTTGCATGAATGGAAATGACATCTGTACCCGCTGGCAAGTCATGTGTGACCGCCTCCGCTCAGCCTCTCTCCCCGCCAGAACAATACAGACGGATGACGAGCCTCCGCTCGCAGATGATGAAGAGCCGGAGCCTGCTGAAGCGCCCCTCATTGAAATAAACTGATTCAACAAACCGCCCCCCAAAACAATCTTTCAGGAAAGTAGGGCTCCCCTACTTTCCTTTTCTGGGCAAAACCTCTCTGAGATTCCAATTTGCGATTTTTTGACGCAAAGGTTCATTCTGATTAAATTCGGGGTGATCCTCGCGGATATATGTGGCTATGTATTCATCCACCACAGCAAGTACTTTCTGGTTCAGCTCTCGCTGCAAGCGCTGAGAAAGTCTCAGTCTTTGTTCCTCAGTGAGAGGCATTCCACTCTGCTCAGCCTCCTGCATAGCTGATTCCAAGCGGCTATGGTACTCACGCTGTAACGTTTCAAGAGTACGCTTAAACCGCACTTCATTCTCCGTGGCGCTGAGAACCTCCGGTTTCAGAAATCCATTACTGTCATAGGCGACAAGATGAATCGGATGAGTGGCATGATGGGACAAAATTTCCTCATAGATTTCCAGCCGCATGCGCCGAACCTGCGCGATAAGCATTTCCGTGGAACTCGAGTCAGGATCAGTTCCACCATAATTCTTTTCTATATATTCATTTATCAGGGCAATCACCTTTTCATTCAGTGCCTTTTGCCCCTCATATGCCATGCGATTAAAATCCATCCCCTGAAGGGCATCATTAGCTTCGCAAGCTTCATTGTACTCGCGCTGAGCTGCCAGCAATGCACTTACAAACGCCTCCGCTGCCGGAGGCAACTCTACATTCCCTCCGCGAATAAGGTCTCCATATGAATTATACCTTACAAGATTAGCAGGGTGATACTCGAGTGAGACCGGAGCTTGCGCTTCATCCGTAGCACCATTTTCCGTAGAAAGAGATGAGCTAATATGATGGTTCCTTTTTTTACCCGCGCTCGAATCCGCCTCTGAATCACCGGATATCAGGCCCCAAGTTATACCTGCCGCCCCCACTAACACAACCAAGGCACCAGCCGCAATCATCCACGGGCGACGGCGAGCTGACTTCACGGACTTCACCCACTCAGCCGCACAGGCATACCGTTTTTCTGGTTCTTCAGCACAGGCTCGCGTCAATGTACGGGAAATATACCGCGGCAGGCGCATACCACATTCTTCAGCCACCCGCTGCAAGCTTCGCCCCAGAGCATAGATATCAGCCTGAGGACCGGGTACCGCTCCCTCCCGGAACTGCTCCGGCGCTGCATACCCCGGAGTGCCGACCAGTGTGGGCGTATGCGTGGGCTCTCCAGGCATGGAGGTGTCAAAATCTATAAGCACCGGGCAACCATTCGCCCGCACAAGAATATTGGCAGGTTTAATATCCCGATGAATCACCCCTACACCATGTATATACTCTAGTGTCGAAAGAAGGTCTTCCAGCAACTTCTGCACTCTCGCAGCTGAGGGCTTTTCCGAGGCCCAAGCTCGCAAGGCAACGCCCTCCACATAATCCATCACAAGAAACGCCGTGCCGCATGCACAGAAAATCTCATGTATCTGCACCACTCCTACATGGCACATTCGGGCCAACAGGCGCGCACCGCGACAAAATGACTGCAAGGAGAGCTCGTAATGCATTTCATCCATCGGCTCCACATCCGCCGTAGCGGGGTCTCGCCTGCACAGCCCCAAAGGAAAATGCTCCTTCAGCACCACTTCTCGCTCAAGTTCACGGTCAAACGCGCGGTAACTTATGCCACCGCCTCCCTGCCCCAATACCTCCCGAAGCTCGTAGGTTTCCAGAAGCGTTCCCACCGGAAGCGCCAGTTCTGCAACTCCCTTCTCCATACTTAGTGTATTTTACGAGCCTGATGGCAGAGTAACAGAACGCTGTTTCATATCCTTCAGCGGTTCAGGAGCACACTGCACCAACTCGGCTATCGTCTGGGCCACCAAATTTTCTGGCGTAGAACCAACAGCCAATGCACGCTCTGTCAGCCGCTGGTACAGCTGAGGCGCCAGCTGTATGGTAAGCGCTATCATGGCATTCACTGCCACACCTGGCATCGCGATGCCGGAACCATCCCCTGCCGGCAAGGCTGGCAGCTGAGACATCGCTCGCTCGATAAGTTGTTTCTTAAGCGGTGGAATGATTTTCCGGCTCATCCAATTGCGAACGGTTATCTCCGAAACACCGCAGCGATCAGCCATCCAAGCATAATCCAAACCATGGCTTCGTAGCCACTGTTTAACCTCATTTTTAAACTCCGTCTGGTCGCCGCCCATCGTCATGTTTCATAGCATATCACACTGCTCACCAAAGTCAAGGAATAGCCTTAAGCACTGACGTGCTATTTCCCTTTCACTACTAATTCGGATATCCGCCGGGCCACCAGCTCCTCCGGAGTGCATCCCTCTGACAGCGCGCGGCGAATCAGGCGATTGTATTCCGACAAACTTAACTCCACACTACACTTATTCTTTTTATCTTCTTGATATTTTTCTACCACCCTATCACCGGCACCCCCACAAAACACCCTTTTCTCTTCTGTTTTAATTATTTTGTTCATTTTATCCATAACTTCTTCCTCTTGTTTCAAAGGCAATATACCACGCTTTTCATGACTTGTAAATTACCTTTTTGATATTTTTTATTGACTTTCTTATCTTCTTGATATATCTTACAACTAATCCAATCTTTCATTTAACCCCCAACATCACATATTATCATGTTCTGTACAAATTGCGGAAAAGAAGTGGCGCAAAATGTTGCCTGCTGCCCAAACTGCGGCTCACCTATCGGAGCGCTAAACTCCCCACAACCCACCCCCATCATTATACAACAGCCGGCTAAGACAGGCTGCGGAAAAAAATTGGGCTGCGCATTTCTGGTCATGTTAGGCTTAAGCATTTTTGCCGGCATTATCAGTAATACAGCAAAGGTAGCAAGCGACACCCCCGGCAACGTAGCCTCACCGGTACCACCGAGGGAAGCATCAGCCGCATCAAACACCTCACCCTCAACACAAACTCCGGCTATACCCCAAGAGTTTACCGGAGAATGCGGAATCACTGCATCCGCCCACCTGCAAAGTGACCGATACATCAACCACCCGCACCTCAGCATTGCCATCAGAAATGTTTCCGGCAAAAATATTGCCGCTATTCAATTCCTGGCAGTGCCCTATGATGTGTATGGAGAAAACCTCTCCTCCGCATTCTTCGCACAGGAACGCTTACGTACGGATGATTTGATACCGGCAGGCCGCAGTAAAGAACTCAACTATGGCCCCTTCCTCGACCAGCGAATGAAGTCCGTAAAACTATACGTATACAGTGTCTACTTCGAAGATGGCACCGAGTGGGGAGACAAGGATGCCACTCGCTCCATGATTCTCCGATACGGTAAGCCTATCGAGGCCACATTCGAAAGATAAGAATCTTCCGCTTCAGCTGTCGCGGGAGGTTAACGCATGCTTTTATGGAGCCCCCCGCGACAGTATAGGACCAAATACCAAACATGGACATCATTTAGACCAAGAGGCCTTCAGGCATCCTAAATTCCGATAATCAGCTCCTATTCAATACAGATAAGCAAAAAAAGCAACCAAGTTTGCGTATCTTTGAGAGCACGTTTTGCATACACATATCCTTCACCATTAAGGACGTAGTTATCAGATGCGAATGAATAAAAACAGGACACGAGAAGCCAATAATGCCAAAGCACGCGATGCAATGGATTTCGGGATGATTTTCTACAGCAGAAAAGACTACCGCTGGGCATACAAGTATTTTGAAACAGCTGCAGCAGCCGGCCACTCCCAAGCAGCTCACTGGCTGAAAAAGACTTCTGAAAAACTCTCCATGGATAACAACATAAACACGGAAGAGTATGACCGAAACCTTCTTACCTCCAACATCCCCGCCCCAAAACCACAAATAGCACCAAGCTTCCGCCTACCTAAAGAAAATAAGGTACAAGTCATAGAAATTCACCAGTCGCAAAACGACATCAAAAAAACGCTTACTCAAAATAAGAAGCCACTTTCACAAAATACTGATATCGAGAAAAAATCCGCGACTCCGGAATATGATAGGCTTAAAAAGCGCGCCAAGGCCGGAGATTCAGAAGCCCAATACCAGCTGGGAAAGCGGAGATGGGAGCAAGCACGCCGGTATCTAGAAAAAGCAGCGTTACAAAATCATGAAGGGGCATCAGCAATGCTTAGTAAGATAACGCCCCAAACAGAGCCCTCCACCGAACAAGCTTCTGCAGACGTTCCACCCACAGAAGAAACCTCTGTAGAGATTCCGTCCACCGTACAGGCTTCTGCTGACGACCCGCTCACTGAACAAACCTCTGTAGAGATTCCGCCCTCTGAACAGGCTACTGCAGACGTCCCCCCCACTGAACAACCCTCTGCAGAGGTTACCCCCATGGAAGAAACTATCGGCAGCGGGCAAATTACCCCCTCAGCCGAACTGTTGCAATTCAACTATTTATACCAACCACACACACCATGCGGCTGCCTGCCCACACTAAAGCTTGTATGGCAACTCATTCATTACTATCTACATCAGAAGCTCTTCTCCTATACCGCGAAAAACGGCCGGAAGTAGACTGGCAAAAAACGATACGGCGCATCTGCCTGTACAATGATG
Organism: Akkermansia sp.; assembly: GCA_045653545.1. GTDB lineage: Bacteria > Verrucomicrobiota > Verrucomicrobiia > Verrucomicrobiales > Akkermansiaceae > Akkermansia. The sequence continues at coordinate 121,845 of JAZOMC010000035.1, read as the reverse complement.
GGCGAGTAACCCGGGCGAGAGAAAGCCGCGCCTGCTCAGCGATGCTGTGCAGTATAGATATCCCTACCTATTACTTCAATAAATCCAGAGCGCGCCTACTCTTCTGCTATGACTCCGGGAACGTAAACATCATGAATCCTATGGAGCAGCTAAATACCAAGCTTCACCGACCGGGAATAAAATACAACGGCTACAGCCAAAAAGCCGGACTCACCCGAGTATTCGTCTGCAACAAAACGGATAGATTAGCCATTTTCTGCCGGAATAGCTGCTCGCAGGAAAGCCTCCACATCTTTTCCCTGGAAAACAGAACAGTACACAAGACCATGAATGCAGCAGGGAATCAATTTATCAAAAACCTGACACCGTTCCGTTGGCAAGTAATACCGGAAATTATTGCGCACCACATCTTACCAAAACGACAGCATCACGTCTTACCCCAGTCCAACGAATTGTACGCACAAATAAAATCCCTCCTGACTATACTGGAAGAAGAACCCACACACATCATCTCCCCTATGATACAAACACCTACTTGATTAGCACCTCATAACCGAAAAGGGTACGCATATTTTCAGCATTTTCTAAAATAAGTCATGTAAAAATATAGAATGAGGGGTTTTAACTTGACAGGTAACTTACAGAGTTTTAGTATAGAGAATATGCGATTCTATTATACAGATGGCGAAATCACAGATGGACCGTTAACCGAAGATGAGCTGGTTACCGATTATGTAAACGGGGCTCTTGGAGATAATGTGAAAGTACGCAGGGAAAGTTCCGAGACATGGCTTCCCATCCGCAGCGTTCTGATGCAGATAAAGATGAAGTCATCCGCCAAAAAGAGCAAACCGGATGATGAGGAAGAAGTACCTGATGATGGAGAGCCTGAAGCCGTGGCACCATCGACCGGGAACATCATACAGGCTATCAGCTGTATTTTCCTTGCCTTCATCGCAGCGGTAGTACTGGTGCAGTTCAATCAGATTGAGAAACCCAAGCCACCGGCAGAGTATGAATACGCCAGCATTAAGGTGAACGCAGAGGATTTATTCCGCAGTGACATCGTACGCGGGCAGGAAGCACTGGGCATGGTGCAGTGTGGGGCGCTTCTGGGATTACCGGAAGGCTGGGAATATGTGAGCACACTTTGCCCGGATGGCGATAAGGCCGCTTGGGTACTCGTGCGCCGCCTCCGCCCGGAAAAACCAGAAAATGATAAAATAAATTCTTGACAATCAGACCAAAATCGTGTAGAAAAGCCGCTCACCAAACCAATATTACTGAGTTATGGCTAACATGAAAGTTATTCTCGCTACGAAGATCGATGGTCTGGGCTGTGAAGCCGACCTCGTTACCGTGAAGGCTGGTTACGGCCGCAACTACCTGATTCCTCAGGGCCTTGCGTTCGAGGCAACTCCCGCCAACCAGCGTTTCATCAACATGCTCCAGAAGAAGCGCGCTGAGCGCGAGGCCGCCGAGCTGGCCAACTTCCAGGAGGTTGCTGCCAAGATTGCTGCCGTCACGGTGAACCTCACCCTCGAGGCCGGCGAGAATGGCAAGGTATTCGGCGCCATCACCAACCAGCAGATTACCGATGGTCTGGCTGCTCTGGGCATCGAAATCGACCGCCACAGCATCGAGCTGGAGAAGCCCCTCAAGAAGTCCGGCACCTACGAGGTACCCGCCAAGCTTCACGCTCAGGTAACCGCCAACGTAAAGGTGGTGCTCGTAGTGAAGGGCGAGAAGGTAGAGGAGGAAGCTCCCGCCGCTACCGAGGCCTAATAAGCCGGCTGTCCAAGCTTTTAATAAAAAAGCCGCTCTACGCAGAGCGGCTTTTTTGTTTCTCTAAAAACAAGCAATTACATCAAATGCGCCGCAACAAAGCGCGCACATTTTCTACAAAGATTGCACGTGTAAACTTTTCGGCGTATAGCTCCCTACCACGTGTCCCCATCTCTGAGGCAAGAGCGGGCTCTGAGATAAACTTCAGCATAGCATCAGCCAAGGCTCCGGCATTACATCTTTCCACAAGCCAGCCGGTTTTCCCCTCCAGCACCATATCAGGTATAGCTCCCTCTTCCGTAGAGATAACAGGCAGGCCTGCTTTCATGGCCTCGAGAATAACAAAAGGGAAACACTCATTATGATAGAAGGTAGGAAACACTAGGGCACCGACCTGCTGCAGCATGCTCTCCTTCTCTTCTCCATAAAGCGGCCCGTGCACACGCACTACATTCTGCAGCTGCCGTTCTTTCACATACTCCTCCATCTGGGCCATGCTGATATCCTTACTGGCAGCCCCAACGAAGTGGCACACAAAAGAAGTACCCCGGCGCTGAAGCTCCGCGCAAGCATCCAGCAGCACCAGCACGCCCTTTTCCATCATCAGGTTTCCCAAAAACAAAAACTCAAACATACCATTTAAATACCGTTAGGGCAAATTACCACCTGCTCTTTCTTCACTACAGCTGATACATCCTCATATAACCGCTCTGAGAGCAAAATTACCGTAGCATTCCGATAAACCATAGGCATGAGGAAGTTATAGGGAAAATGCCCCACACAACCGGCTGCCCCCTTGTTATGCTGATGCAGCACTATACGGCTACCAAACATCTTACAAAGCAACACAAACGGAGCATCCTTCAGAAAAGGGATACCATGGCAAGTCAGCGTAATATAACATACATCAGGCCTGAACACCATCAGGTTCCACAGCGTACAGCCCAGTGAAGAAATAAAGCGGCCAAGCTTCTTTACTACCCGAAGCGGAGAGTAGTTAGTTACCTCATCCGCACGGCGCGAAGCTGACAGGTTGACATATCGGCATGAAAACTCATCATTGATAAGCGGGTTCTGCCGAATCATGTCGCTTGCCATGCTAGAGCCATGCACAGGTGGCGGCAATTGCATGATGAACAATATTTTTTTCTTCATATCAGGGCTCTCATATTCCATTCACCTTACTCTTCTCCCACCTCACGGCACCCCCAATGGCTCGTGGGACGCTTAATGGCGCGGGACTCACGTACGCGGCTATCCGGCATATAAACTGAATACTCTCGTGGAGCTGCATACCAGAGGTCACACGAACGGCGCTTCACATTCGCCACGAATCCCGCAAGTTTTTTAAGTTTCCGAGCATAACAAGGAACAGTCGCCTGACTGCGACGGCTTTCTTCTTCCACTGCCTCTGACCACCCTAGGTTATTACCGGTGACCGTGAATGAAGAAGTGAAAAGATTAGGAACCACGGCTATACGGGGATGAGTGGACAAAATATCACGGTAATGCACCAAATCACCAATGATTTTCCACTGGGTATCAAAACGCTTACCATGTTTCCGGAACTCCGGCACACTATGGAACGCCGCGCAGGTAACAATCTCACATACCGTCTGGCTTATCCAGTTATAGGGCATCATCGGGCGCCTGTGGCAAATATAGCGAGAGTTTATATCCAGCACAATATAGGAACTCAGCAGAATATGAGCCCCCTTGTGAACCCTAAAACCCTCAGCCACACCTTTTAGGGCATGAGGAAGATACTGCTCATCAGAGTTGAGATGGGCTGTCACATCCGCATCCTCGGGCATTTTTTCCCATGCCATATTGATAGCATCATACATCCCAGCGTCTTTAGTGCTTTCCCAAGTAAAAGTATAACCGGCCACCCCTTCGTGCTCAGCCTGCCATCTTTTCAAGTACTCGGCCGTTCCATCAGATGAGCCGCCATCTTGCACATGATGATGCACCTCCACCCCGGCATCAACTTGGTCAGCCACGGAAAGCATACACCGCTGCACCCACAAAAGGGAGTTATACGTAGGGGTTACTATATAAAACTTCATATCCGTTATCTTCTGTGCTTATTATACGCATACGCGCGCGAGAATTCAAGCTTTTCTCGGGTCTGTATATGCCTGCCTCATCACTTGGCCTACCAAAGCAAACAATTTTTCTCCCTTTCAAACGCCTCAAACCTGACTTTTTTGGCCGTTTTTAGCACTAAAAATCACTTTTTTTGCATTTTTTACAAAAAAAAGCTTGCAATGCGCCTCAGGTTCATGTATAATGCCCTCGTACCCCCCGAAAGGAGGGAGCAACCAAAGGCAAGGAGCGGTAGCTCAGTTTGGTTAGAGCGCAGCCCTGTCACGGCTGAGGTCGCGGGTTCGAGCCCCGTCCGCTTCGTTCCTTGCAGAAAGCGATTCCTGAAAAGGAATCGCTTTTTTCGTATCCGATAAAGAGCGTGTCAACGGTATACTTTGAGCTTGTAAGGGAGAGCCGTGCATGATAGGATTCAAAGCATGAAAACGATTTATACTCTACTGACAGCCGCCGTGTGCGTGATGACAGCTGAGGCAGCCCGAATCAGCGATGCCGCCCGGGAAGCGCAGGCTGAAGCAAACTCCTACCGCGGTGCCATCATGAACTGTGATATGGGCTGGGCAGTGGATTCCATGTATCCTCTGCTGAAGTGGACACTGGCAGACCGCCTAGCCGGTCGCACTCCCGGCAGTGAGGGAGATAATGCTGCACGTATTATGGGTGTTGGTGCAGCAAGAGAAAGTTCTGAAGTAGCTCGCCGCCGCATGGAGCGCAATATCCGCGCGCTGCGTGATCACTACGTGCGCATGGGGCTCCGCCTGAAACAAGCCGGTTTCCAAGTGGAGCGTTACGCCGTGGGCACCCCTATGGCGGAATACGTTTTACCCCACTCCTCCACGGCCACACGCGCCGTAAGAGCAGATGGTGCACGCCTGACGAGCGCTGAAAACATCAGCTGGGAGGGTGGCCGCAGCCGCTTGGTCGTACTTCCCACCACGCTCTGGTACAGCGTACCGACAGAAAGCGGGCGCCGCATGCGTATTGAGCGTAAGGATTTCATATATGCTGTTCGAGACGAAGTCGTCCAGACGGTAAACAACCGCAACTACCGCGGAACCGTTATCAACCGCTGGTACTTTATCGATGGCAATACGGACGTCAACACCCTGCGTTCCTACTTCCCCACCCTGCCGCTGAACATCGCCAGGCCTGATACCGGCGAACGCCCGCTGCAATAACTTCAGCACCACCCCGTGGGTTGGCTCACAGAACAGACCGAGCAGGATTTTTCAGCCACCGGCATACTCTCCGGCGGGCGAGGCTTTGAGTACCGCCCGCAGCAGCAGCTCATGGCTACCGCCGTGGCAGCTGCTCTTGAAAACCGAGGAGCACTGCTGGCTGAAGCCGGCACAGGCGTGGGTAAATCCCTCGCCTACCTCATACCGGCCATCCGCCATGCGCTGGAGCTCGGGAGAAAAGCCGTCATCTCCACCCACACCATTAACCTGCAGGAACAACTCTTTCATAAGGATATCCCCACTGTAGCAAAAGCCCTTGGGCTTCAGTTCCGTGCAGCACTGCTGAAAGGCCGGGCTAACTACCTTTGCCGCACTCGCCTAAAACGCGCACTGGAACAGGCTACGGATCTTTTCAATCAGGCGGAAACCAAACAGCTGCATGATTTGCTGGCATGGTCCCGTGACTGCGGAGAGGGCTCCCTTGCAGATTTGCCGCAGGAATTGGACATCTCCCCCAAGGTATGGGCTCAGGTGTGCAGCGAAAACCACGTCTGCACACCGCGCAACTGTGGGCCGGAATGCCCATACCAAGCAGCACGCAGGAGGGTAGATGAGGCAGAAGTCGTCGTACTGAATCACACTCTCTTCTTTGGTCTACTTTCTCTGGCGGATGAGCTGCGGCAGGAAGCACCACTGCTGGATGATGAAGAAATGGTGCCCAGTTTCATCTTCCCGAATGATTTCGTCATTCTGGATGAGGCCCACACCATCGAAACCGTAGCAGCACACCAATTCGGCACCAGCCTGCCGGAAGCGGAGCTGAAATACGACCTCCTGCGCCTCTATAACCCACACACACGCAAGGGACGCCTGCGCCAGCTCGCCACGCCGAAACTCATCCAGTACATCGAGGACGCCCAAACTGCCACGGATGAATTCTTCCGCTGCGCACGCTTGGACTGCCGGGTGGATGAGCACCAAGGCACCGTACGTCTGCGCCAGCCGGAATGGACGGAGGATATCCTCTCCCCCTCCCTCATCACGCTCGAAAACGAGATTAAGGAGATGGCCGCCGTGGAGGAAAATGACCTCACGAGAGCAGAGCTCCAAGATATACAGGCACGCCTGTGCGCCTACCGCGCCGCGGCTGCTGAGCTTGTGCAGCTCACGAATGCTGACTCTGCCGTATACTGGGCGGAAACAGGCGGGCAAGAGCGCCAGTTCACCACGCTGCGCTCCGCGCTCATTAACGTCTCCGACCTTCTGCGTGAAAAGCTTTTTGAGACGGGTAACACCTGCATCTGCACCAGCGCCACACTCTCCACCGGTGAACACGGTATGGGCTACTTTGCAGGCCGTGTAGGCGCGGAAAGCGCCGAGACGCTCCAGATAGGCAGTCCCTTCAATTTCGCAGAGCAAATGAGAGTCATCGTAGCGCGCAGCATGCCACCGCCCCCACCTGCAAGTGAGGATGAGGCATACACCCCTGCCCTCTTTGACTGGATTACCCGCGCACTGGAAGAGAGTGACGGGCGCGCCTTCGTGCTCTTCACCAGTTACAACATCATGCGCCGTATGGCAGGGTTACTCCGCCCATACTGCACAGAACGCGGCTGGCCTCTGCTCGTGCAGGGAGACGGTCAGGACCGCTCCCGTATGCTGAGGGACTTCAAACAGAACATCGGCAGCGTACTGCTGGGCACGGATAGTTTCTGGACAGGCGTGGATGTTCCCGGAGAAGCGCTCTCCAACGTCATCGTCACGAAAATCCCCTTTGAATCCCCCTCCAACCCGCTGACAGAGGCCCGCATGGAAGACATCACCGCCCGCGGGGGCAATGCTTTCCGTGACTACTCCCTGCCGGAAGCCCTACTGAAGTTCCGCCAAGGCATCGGCCGCCTCATCCGCAGCAAGACGGACCATGGCATCATCACCCTGCTTGATTCCCGCGTTACCTCCAAATATTACGGTGCGCGCTTCATGTATGCCATCCCCGCTGCGGCACCGCGAGAATTCCTATAACCACGCGGCAAAAAAAATCCAGCCGCACGAAGCGGCCGGAAATAAGCGCATATTAAACTAAGCCAGGCGTTTTAATCAGTGACGTGAGCGCCCATCATCCCAACCGCTCTGGCGGTGGCGGCGCTGAGATTCCTGACGCCTACGAGCCGCCTCAGCCTCACGCTGAGCATTCATGGCGGCTTCTTCCTCAGCGGCGGCGCGTTCCTCTTCTGACATCTCCGCTTCACCTGTTTCCACAGCGCGGCCGGGAGCACGCAGAGCCTGCTCCATACTCGGGCGGATAGACTCAAAGAAACTCTTTACGATAGCAGCTGCCATACGGCCGCCGGAAATGCGCTGGTGCGGCTTGCCCTCATACAGCGCAGCATAGGCATAGCGGGGATTATCAGCAGGCAGGAAACCGGCAAACCAAGCCAGACGGCAATCATCCGAGGGACGCCCCCACTGAGCCGTACCGGTCTTACCGGCATTATCCACATAACTGAGCGCAGCACGACGGCCGGAACCATTGTACACCACCGCACGCATACCACGGCGCACCACGGCGAGAGAATCAGACAGATCCCTCAGGTTATTCTCCACCGTGGGATTGAACTGATATACCACATTGCCATCCACATCCAGCATCTGACGCACCAGATGAAGCTTGGGCAGGTAAACTCCATTCGCTATACCGGCCATAGCATGAGCCACCTGCAGCGGAGTAGCCAGCAGCGGGCCCTGACCGATGGATATATTCGCAGCATCACCCTGCATGAATCCACGCGAATAGTTGCGGAACATCCAGGACTCATCAGGCACATTACCCGCCTTGTCCGCAATAGGCAGCCCTGTGGTGGCGCCGTATCCGAAACGGCGAGCAAACTCACAAAGACGCTCCGCACCTATGCGGGGCTCACGAGTGGCCGCCACCTGATACATGAAGGGGTTGTTTGAAACGGAGAGCGCTGTGATACAATTAATATTACCAGAAAAATGGCTGTGGTTCTTGAAGGTATGTCCACCGATTCTGATACTGTATGGGCAATTGATGTACGTATCTTCCCGGATAATGCCATAGTGAAGAGCCGCAGCCACGGTAATCGTCTTAAAGGTGGAGGCGGGAGGATACACACCGGCAAAAGCTCGGGAAACAAGGGGGTTATTATCATCATTTCTCAGGGCATCATAATCCGCCTGAGAGATGGAGGGGATAAAGGTGTTCGGGTCAAAATTCGGCACTGAGGCCATGACCACCACCTCACCGGTATGCACATCCACCATCACGAAAGCGCCACGGCCCAGCGTATTACGCCGCAGTGATTCCTCAGCCGCGCGCTGCCACTCAAGGTTCAGCGTGGTTACCAGCGTGCCGCCCGGACGAGGCTTCACTTGGTGCTCATCCAAAATCTTACGGCCGGTCTCATCAAACATGAGACGCCACAGCCCCGGGCGCCCGATAAGCTGCTGGTTAAACTGCAACTCAAGCCCCGAGCGGCCCTCCTGACGTTCGAAGATGGGGTCATTATGGTTGATAGGACCTGTAGGCAGCTTAGCCTGTACACCGGTATAGCCCAGAATATGTCCGGCTGTTTCCCCCTGCGGATAGAGGCGGATGTAGAGGGGCATGAGCCAGCCATGTTCAATCTGCTCAGCTTTGGCCCTGAGGGAAGCCACGGCACGAGCTCGCACCACCGGGCCCACGCTCAGGGGCATCCAGCGGCGGTGACGGTAATGGTCCAGCAGCTGTTCATCCGTTCGCTCTCCAACGCGGAACCCCGCGGCCTCATACTCTGCCATCACCTTACGGGCCAGCGCCAGCACGGAAGCATCATCATCCTGCTCCAGCTGACCAAAATTAATTGTGGGCTGATAGGCTACCTCAGAGCATGCCAGCACCTCACCATTGCGGTCCGTAATCAACCCACGGGGGCCAGGTACCGTAAGTGACATGGTGCGCGCATTGCGCCGCGTGCGTGCGTACGCCACACGTGAAGGGTCATGCTCCGCTACATTATCAGTAGCCGGTACAGGGCGAATACTGGGCTCCGCTATATCCGGAGTCCCGCCGACCTCATTTCCAGTATCCACATGCACGGGAGAATCCGGCGCAATGGTCTGTTCATACTCCTCGGCAGGTCCCACACCTTCACCCACACCATCGTTAAGCTCTTCGCCGCCCAGATGCACGGTCTCAACCACTTCTTCCTGGTCATCCCCACCTGCCTCAACCACGGCTTCCTGTGCCGCTACTTGCTGAGCCTCTGATACAGGCATCATCAAAAACGGCATAAGAAAAAATGCGTAAAATAGCTTCATCGTGAGCATAACAGCGGTATTCTAGCCTATTTTTCACGCACTTGCAACCTTTCTTTTTATCCCCTTTCTCTCATTTTTTCTCACTGGCTTTCATTCGCTTCCCTCAGTCGTAAAAAATGTGGCAGCGGACACACTTTTTTCCGTATTTTTAAAAATTTGGATTGACTTTTTAGGTGTATTGGAGTGTACTAGGGGTACAGGTAAGTGTACGAAGATGTTCGAATCTGCACCCAAAGTCATGTTTATGGGCAATTATGCCCACAAGCTGGATCCCAAGAGTAGAGTGGCGATTCCGGCTGGCTGGCGTGTAGTGTTCGGGCAGGAAGTGGTAATGCTGGCAAGCACATACCACGAGTACAACGTACTGAAGTGCTTCACTCACGAAAGCTTCGCACAGAAGCTCAATGAGATACGCGAACGCGCACTAGCTGACGGCCATGAGCTGGGAGACGTGGATGAATACATCGGCAGCATAGCAGGAAACAGCTTTGTGGCCGAGGTAAACACCCAGGGCAAACTGCTCATTCCCAAGCAGCAGAGAGACCGCCTCCGCTTGGCAGAATACGCTCAGCTGGTAGGCCGTACAGCTCACTTCGAAATCTGGAACACTGAAGACTTCGCCGCCGAAAACGCACCGAAACCGAACAAAGAAAATCCGCTCAACAAGAAATTCCGCATGCTCTGATGACTCCGTCCGAATCCATAACTTCCGCTGCTACACGCCCCCCGATGGGCACCTGTTACCGGGTGCTTATGTGGGAGAAATGTGCCCTGCCGGAAGAACAATTGGCGGATTGGGCGGCCCAGCGTCGCGAGTTACTCGCGCGCATGAGAGACGCCGGCATCAAGGGTTCCCGCGGCCTTCTCGGACAGCTCGAAAAAGAGCTTTACTCCCTTACTGCCAACAAAATAGAGCTTCCGCTCACACAGGCACCCCGCGCAGCTTTTTCTTTCGCGCGCGCAGAGGCGCTGGCACAGGCGCTGAAGGCGGACGCTGCTGTGCTGGCCTACCGCCTCGGCACAGCCTGCGCTGAAGTGCTCATGGAGCTCCAGGGCGAAGATGACATGGTCTCCGCCCAAACCCGCTGGCAGAAAGCCACTCCCGGCATGGAATGGTGCAGCGCCCCCATCGTGCAGGCCATGAGCGCCGCCGAGGGTGCAGCTTGGCAGGAAGCCTGCCGCTGCAGCGAAGAGGAGGCTGATACACCCGAGTACACTTCCGGTGATTTCCACCACGTAACCGTGCTGCTGAACGAAGCCGTGGAGGCTCTTCAGCCGGCTGAGGGCAAGGTGCTGGTGGATGCCACCCTGGGCGGCGGCGGTCACACAGAACGCCTTCTGCAAGCCGGCGCCGAAGTATGGGGCATTGACCAGGACCCCGCAGCCCGAGCCGCAGCAAAGGCGCGCTTGGCCGCCTACGGCGACCGCCTGCACGTCATCGCCGGTAATTTCCGCAACGCCGTGGAAATGCTTCGCAAGCGCGGCGTGGATCAGGTGGATGGCCTGCTGGCTGACATCGGCATTTCCTCCCCCCAAGTGGACTGCGCAGAGCGTGGCTTCTCCTTCCTGCATGAAGGCCCGCTGGACATGCGCATGAACCCCTCTGCCCCCCGCAGCGCTGCCCACATCGTAAACACTGCCCCGGAAGCCGAAATCGCTGATATCCTGTGGCAGTACGGTGAGGAACGTGCCAGCCGCGCCATCGCACGCCGCATCGTACAGGAGCGAGCCAAGGCGCCCATCACCACCACCACGCAACTGGCCTCCATCATCGCCGCGGTACTGCCGCGCAAGGGCAAGCAGCACCCCGCCACGCGCAGCTTCCAGGCTCTGCGCATAGCCGTGAATGATGAGCTCGGCGCCTTGGATGAACTGCTGCAGAGTGGCCTGAGCCTTCTGAAGAGCGGCGGCAGATTCGCCGTGATTACCTTCCACAGCCTGGAGGACCGCGCCGTAAAGCGCTATTTCGAACTCGTCTGCAAGCCCGAGATAGACCGCCCGGAATGGCCTGCTCCCCGTCCTAACCCGGCATATGCCGCCCGCCAGGTATACCGCAAACCCCTTACCCCGGCAGAGGCTGAGCTCTCCGCCAATCCGCGTTCCCGCAGCGCCAAGCTGCGAGTCATCGAAAAACTCTGAATCCTTTCCTCCTCTCCAAGCACATGTCTCAGAACCAGACCCCTTCCTCCCGCTTCGCCGGCCGCATCAGTATCGCCTTCCTGCTCTGGATGGTGGTATTCGCCGTAGTTACCGCCGGCTGTGGCGTAACCTATGCCTACTTCAAGAATCAGCAGGTTGCCGTCAAGACTGAGATTGACAAGCTGCAGCGCAAAATCACCGTCTGCCGCATGAGCGCCAACCACTACCGCGCTAAAATCAACGCTCAGACCAACCGCTGGGCCATGAGAAGCCGCCTGCAGGCGGAAAACTCCCCCCTGCGCGAGATTACACGTGATCAGATTGAGCTTGCCCGCAGCGAGCGAGACCTGAACCGCACAGCCGCTACAGCCAGCCGTTAAGCTGCTCCGCTCCGATATTACCTTAAGCATGAAAACCAAAATACCATTTGCCGGACGCTGTCTATGGCTCTGCACCGCTGTGATGGGCATCTCCATCACCGTGGCGTTCCGGCTGGTAGAACTGCAGGTAATTGATAGCCAAAAGTGCCGTAACATTGCCAATGAGCAGCTCATTGAACGTGAAACGATACCTGCTGAACGCGGTATCATCATGGACCGCAATGAGGAAATCCTCACGAACAATATCCAATCAGCCGAACTCATCGGTGACCGCTATCACCTCCGCGAGGTCACTCTCGTGGTTGACGGCCTTGCCTATAATCAGGTCAGTAACAGTGAAGCTTGGCGAAAAGAGACGGATCCCGAGGTACGCCGCAGATTATTCAGCCGAGCACGCGCCAAGCTCCTCGAGTCCGTGGAGGAGGAACTCACCCTCGAAGAGCGAGCCGAACGCCGCCGCGAAATCATGGCGGACCCCACCCGCTCCGCACGTATACAGAACTACGACCCCGCAAAGGTGGCTGAACTTTTCCGCGCGCATGATGAACTTGTGGCGGAAATCATTCACCCCTTCCTCCGCCATATAGAAATTAAGGAGCGTGTGGAGATTGAGCCGGAGCGCACCATCACCCGCCGCGGCAGAACCATTACCATACCCGCTAAGTACGAGGAACGCGTGCGCTACACCACGCGGGAAGATATCATCAACCTCATCGCCCAGCCTGAGGTGGAAGCCTTCAATCGTGAAGCTGAGGCCAGCGGCTCCGAAGAGCGCCGCCGCTACCGCATGGAAATCCTTCTTGCACGAGGACTTCCCGTAGAAACAGCGGACCAGATACGTGAGGCCCTCAGGAGCGCTCACGTGCGCGGTGTTCAGGTGAAAACCGAGCTGCGCCGTAGCTATGTGATGCCTGAAATGCTCAGCCACGTACTCGGTTACGTGGATGCCCGTAATGAAGGCACCTGCGGCGTGGAAGGCGTCTTCAACAGCTACCTTGCCGGCACGGACGGCCTGAGAGAATACCGCCATAACGCCCGCGGACAGGTGCTGCCGAATGAGGATGACCGCTACCTGCCCCCCAAACACGGCCTGAACCTCAGGCTCACCATTGATATGCGCCTGCAAGCCATCTGCGAACAGGAGCTGGACCGCGGTATGAGGCACTACCGAGCCCGCAGAGGCTGCATGATTGTGGTTGATCCCCATACCGGTGATATTCTGGCCATGGTGAGTCGCCCGGCCATTAACCTCAACACCAAAAACCTTATCACGCACGAAGGCACCTTCGAGCGTGGTACTGTGCGTGATGATAATGGCTCTATCGTCACCGGTGACTTCAATTTCGCCTGCCAGACCCGCTATGAACCCGGCTCCACTTTCAAGGTGGTGGCCGTGACTACAGCTGTGGATAACAAAATCATGGGTATTAACACCCCCGTGAGCTGCCACCCCCTCCCCATTGCTAACAGCCGCCCCGTGACGGACAACCCGTACAACTATGGCGTTCTCACCGTGGGGCAGACCCTGAAAAAATCCAGTAACCCGGGTGCCGCCCGTATCGCCATTGCTTGTAAATGGGGCAATTACCACGAGTACGTGCAGCGCTTTGGCCTGACGGAAAGCAGTGGTGTGGACCTGCCCAGCGGCGGCGCATGCAGGCTGGCCAATGGTAACCACTTGGTAAACTTCTCACGTATTGCATACGGCTACTCTGTATCCGTCTCCCCTCTGCACATGGCAATGGTGTACGCCACCATCGCTAACGACGGCGTACGCATGCGTCCCCGACTCATTGACAGCATCATCGCAGCAGATGGCTCCGTGTATGACCCCTGCACCCCGCAGGAAGTCTGCCGAGTCATGTCAGCCGGCACAGCCAGAGCCATCCGCGGAGCTCTCGAGACCGTCACTGAGAAAAGCGGCCCCGCCGGCCGTGGTACCGCCACGCGAGCTGCCATCCCCGGTTTCCGCATCGGCGGTAAAACCGGCACGGCTAAAAAGAACCGCCCCGGTGGCGGTTACTACGAGGGCTTGTACACCGTATCCTTCGCGGGCATCCTGCCCATCGACAATCCTCGCCTCGTGGTGATGACGGTGATTGACGAGCCGCACCCCCGAGACTGTGGCGCAGGTGGCGGCACCGTGGCAGCACCGATTTTCAGGGCAGCTGCCGAGCGCTTCATTAAGGTACTTAATCTTCAACCGAGTGATCCGGAAGCCTACGAAAAATATCTGGAAGAACAGGCCGCCGGAAACAATAGCAGAGAACAGTAATTTTAAACCCAGCACATACAGATATGAATAAGAAACAACTCTTCTCAGTGCTCCCCGGAGCCGTGGTGACAGGCAAGCTGCGCAAGCCGCTCACCCTGCTCACAGATGACAGCCGCCGCGTTATACCGGGCAGCTGCTTTGTGGCCGTGAAGGGCACAAAGTTTGACGGTCACAGCGCTATTGATGCCGCCATTCAGGCCGGAGCCGTGGCCATTGTGGCTGAAACGCCCTGCCCTGCCGCTGCGGAACAAGCCGGTATTTGCTGGGTACAGGTGGAGAACAGCCACCTGGCAGATGGGCTTCTCATGAGTGCTTGGAATGATTTACCCTCCCAGCAGCTTGTGCTGCTCGGCGTCACCGGCACGAACGGCAAGACCACCATCAGCTACCTCGCTAACGCCATCTTCCGCGCCACTTGGCAGAAGGCAGGCCTCATCGGCACCATCCTTTATGATGACGGCGCCCGCCGCGAGCCTTCCCATAACACCACCCCCGGCTGCGCTGACCTCCAGAGCAAGCTGGCAGATATGGTGCAGAATGGCTGCCGCGCTTGCGCCATGGAGGTATCCTCCCACGCCCTGCACCAGTACCGCACCGCCGGCTGTGAATTCCGTGTGGGCATCTTCACGAATCTCACTCAGGACCACCTGGACTATCACGGCTCCATGGAGGAGTACTACCAGTGCAAGAAGAAGCTCTTCACGGATATGGCCGCCTTTGGCGCCCCCAAGGCCACAGCCGTCATTAATGTGGATGACGAATACGGCCGCCGCTTGGCAGAGGAACTGCGTCCCATCATGCGCGTGCGCACCTTCGGCACAGTGGCTGAGGCAGATTTCCGCGCTGAGCCCCGCATCATCTCTCTGAAGGGCAGCCAGTATGAGCTGCACTACCAGAAGAAGACCTACCTCGTGCGCACGCCGCTCATCGGTGAGTTCAATCTCAGCAACAGCTTGGCAGCCCTCGCCGGCGCCGTGGCAGCTGGCATCAACATCCGTGACGCCATCTCCTGCTTGGCTCAGTCTCCGCAGGTTCCGGGCCGCATGGAGCTGGTGAGCAGCGTAAACAATGTACAGTGCTTTGTGGATTACGCCCACACGCCTGATGCCGTGGAAAACGTATGCCGCACCATGAAGCAGCTCTGCCGCCAGGGCCGCGTCTTCACCGTGTTCGGCTGCGGCGGTGATCGCGACACGACCAAGCGCCCCCTCATGGGTGAAGCCGCTGCTCGCTACAGTGATGTATGCATCGTCACCAGTGATAATCCCCGCTCTGAGGATCCGGAGAAGATTATAGACGCCATCATGCCCGGCATTCCCAAGGAAAAGCAGCACCGCATCACGGACCGCGAGGAAGCCATCCGTGCCGCTCTGGAAAATGCCCGTCCGGGTGGCTGCGTACTCATCGCCGGCAAGGGCCATGAGAACTATCAGGAATTTGCTACGGAAACCATCACATTCTCGGATTCCGCCGTCGTAGCCAAATATTACGAAGAAAAGAATCCTGAAGGACGCAGCGTTCCCTCACGCAAGCCCGAAGGCAAAAAGTAAAGCCCACCACCGCCACCATGCAGAGCATCGCCATCAGTGACCTCATCACCGCCACCGCCGGCCAGGCCGTGGCGCAGGGCAGCCGCGCCATCACCGCAGGCCTCACCACCGACAGCCGCGCCGTAACACCGGGCTGCATCTTTCTCGCCCTCAGTGGCGAGCGCTTCGATGGCAACAACTTCGCTGCTGCTGCCTCGGCAGATGCAGCGGCTGTCATCGTTAGCCGCCTCTCCGGCACGTATGACCCTGCCTGCACGGTGATACTTGTACCGGACACCCTGCAGGCGCTACAGGAACTGGCTCTGTGGTGGCGTGGACAGCTGGCTCCGCTGCACGTAGTGGGGCTCACCGGCTCCAGTGGCAAGACCAGCACGAAGGACATGTGCCTCTCCGTG
Source organism: Akkermansia sp. (assembly GCA_045653545.1). Lineage (GTDB taxonomy): Bacteria > Verrucomicrobiota > Verrucomicrobiia > Verrucomicrobiales > Akkermansiaceae > Akkermansia. The sequence goes on along the minus strand of JAZOMC010000035.1, from coordinate 105,717 downwards.
CTCTCACAGCGTTTCCAAGCCATTGCTACCAAGGGCAATCTGAACAACCACATCGGCACACCCCTGAGCATTCTCAGTGCGGAGAAAGGCACCGAGGCTGCCATCTGGGAAATGGGCATGAACCACGCAGGCGAACTGGCACCGCTCTGCCGCATGACTCAGCCGCAAATCGGCATCATCACCACCATCGGCTCCGCGCACATGGAATTCTTGGGCTCCCGCGAGGCAATCGCTGAGGAAAAATGCACCGTAGCCCGCGCTCTGCCTGAGGATGGTTACATGATTTACCCGGCCGCGGATGATTTTGCAACCACCATCGCCGCCAGCACGAAAGCCACCCCCCTGCCCACAGGCGGGTGCGACAGCCTCGTGCGCGCGCTCAATATACGCTCCACCGCCACAGGCAGCAGCTATGACCTGCACATCGAAGGCGTGGGCGAAATACGCGTGAACCTGCCCGTTCCCGGGGCTCACATGGTGAGCAACAGCTTGCTGGCCGCCGCCGCTGGCTGGAAACTCGGCTGCACCCTGCAGCAGATAGCGGACGGCCTCTCAGCCGCCGCCCTCACAAAGGGCCGCTTGGGCTGCAAAGAGGTGGATGGCTTCACCGTGGTGGATGACACCTATAATGCCAACCCTGAAAGCATGAAAGCCGCCCTGCACACGGTGGCCTCCCTGCGCGGACCCAAACGCTGCTTCGCCGTGCTCGGCAAAATGGGCGAGCTGGGCGAAGGCGGTATAGCCGCGCATGCCGAGATTGGCATGTGTGCCGCGGGTCTGGGATACACTGCAGTCGTTGTTGTAGGCCCGGAATGTGCGGAGACACTTGCTCTCTGCGAAGCCGCAGCAGAAAGCATCCCGGCCATGCTCGTCAGCACGCCGGATGAAGCCGCTACCGCCCTGCGTCGCATGATTGAGCCGGGTGATGCCATTCTCTTCAAAGGCTCACGCTCCGCCGGCATGGAGCGCACCATGTACGAACTCTTCCCCACTCTCACCCCCACCAAATAAGTTATGCTCGAACTCTGTGACACTAACCCGATTATTCTGGCCATTCTGGCACTGGTAATTCCCTTTGTCGGTTCCCTCATTATCGGGCCGAAACTTATCGCCATCCTTCGCGCCATGAAGGCTGGCCAGCCCATCCGCACCACCTGCAGGGGAGTGCTGGCACCTGAGCACAGCAGCAAGGTAGGCACGCCCACCATGGGTGGCATCATGCTCATCGGTCTCGTGCTGCTCACCAGCCTTCTCGTGTGTGACCTGACAGATGCACGCGTACAGTGCTGCCTGATAGTCACCAGCATCACCGCCTTCCTCGGTTTCTTGGATGATTACGCCAAAATCACTAAAAAGAGCACGGATGGTGTGAGCGGCTGGTTCAAGATTGCGCTGCAGTTCGTAGCCGCCGTTGGTTGCAGCTTCTACCTGTACTTTGCCTGCCCGCAGGTATGTAACATTCTTGTTCCCTTCTACGGCCCGCTGAACATCGGATGGTTCTTCATTCCCCTCGCCATCCTCGTTATCATCGGCACTTCCAATGCAGTAAACCTGACAGATGGTCTGGACGGTCTGGCAAGCGGCTGCATGATTATCGCCGCTATCACCTTCGCAATCATTGCCGGTGACCTGAGCCTGTTCGCGCTGACTATTGTATCCGCCTGTGCCGGTTTCCTTTGGTTCAACTGTAATCCTGCCCGTGTCTTCATGGGTGATACCGGTTCCCTTTCCCTCGGTGGCGCACTGGGTACCATTGCAGTATGCACCTGCAGTGAGCTGCTGCTGGTTATCATCGGCGGTGTGTTCGTAGCGGAAGCACTTTCCGTGATGATTCAGGTAGCGTGGTTTAAGTACACCCGCCGCAAGTACGGCGAGGGGCGCCGCTTCTTCCGCATGGCACCCATTCACCACCATTTTGAGAAAGCCGGCCTGAGCGAAACGCAGGTATGCATCCGCTTCTGGATTGTGGCTGGTATTCTGGCATTCGTTGGTCTGGGCCTATTTTTCTCTTGCCTGGATTCGTTGTTCTGGGCCTATTTCTCTTGCCTGAGTCACTAAAATATAGTAGAATCCCCACCCCCCATGGCCATGAATCTCTCCGGTAAAAAAGTAGCAGTTCTCGGTTGCGGCCGCAGTGGCGTAGCCGCCGCACGTCTGGCACTTGCCAAAGGTGCCGGTGAAGTGTGCATATTCGACAGCAACCCGAAAGCCACCTGCGCCGATTCCGCCATCCGCTTCGTAGCAGGCGCCGGCGAACAGGAGGCCCAAGCCTTTGCAGCTGAAATCGTGGTACTCTCTCCGGGCATTGAGGCTGATATTCCGTGGACGCTGGCTTTCACCTGCGCTGGGGCCCCCATTATCGGTGAAATTGAACTGGGCTATCATTTCTACACAGGCCGTATCATTGCCATCACCGGCACCAATGGCAAAACCACCACCACAGCCCTGCTGGAACACGTGCTCCTGCAGGCCGGCCACACAGCTAAAGCATGCGGCAACTACGGCTACCCGCTCTGCGAGCTGGCCCTGCTCCCCGAGCAGCCTGAATTCGCTGTACTGGAGGTATCTTCCTTCCAGATGGAGACCATCATTGATTTCCGTCCGGAGGTAGCCATCTGGCTGAACTTCGCCCCGGATCACATGGACCGCTACACGAAGGTGGAAGACTACTTCAACGCTAAACTGCGCGTCTTTGAAAACATGAGTGAGGAGCAACTTGCCATCGTTCGCGTGGGTGAAAACCTCCCCGGTGTAAAGCCCCGCGTGGCTGAGTTCTCCTCCGTGGCGGACACCGGCCAGCTCTACTACAAAGACGGCTACATCATGGAGGGCCCCGCTCAGCTCACCAAGCTTCGCGGTACTACTCTGGAGCAGGCTCATAATGCGGAGAACGCCATGGCTGCCACTCTGGCATGCCGTGCCGTAGGCCTGAGTGATGAGCAGATTTCTGCCGGCCTGTGCAGTTTCTGCCCGCCCGGCCACCGCTGTGAAACCGTAGCGGAGATGGATGGTATCCTCTGGCTGAACGACTCCAAGAGCACGAACCTGCACTCCACAGAAGCTGCAGTCCGTTCCCAGACCCGCCCCATCATCCTGCTGGCAGGCGGCAAGGACAAAGGGCTGGACTACACCGCCATCAATCCCATGCTGGCTGAGAAGGCCCGCTGCTGTATCGTCTTCGGCCAGATTGCTTCTCAGCTGATGAACACCTTCTCCCCCGTGTGCCGTACCATTCAGGTAGAGACCGTACAGGAAGCCGTGGCGGCTGCCGCTCAGGAAGCCAAGCAGGGTGATGTGGTACTCTTCTCACCCGGCACCTCCTCCTTCGATCAGTTTACCGGCTATGTGCAGCGTGGCGAGTGCTTCCGCTCTGCTGTGCTTGAAACTCTTAATCTCTAATCCCACCTCTTATTATCTCCTGTCCCCATATGAAGCGTCAAAACCAATCTTCCTTCCGCAATTCCGACCTAGCGCGGGCGAAAACCAATAAACATGTTTTCCGCGCCTTAATCAATAATAAACTCAAGCGCCACCGCAGTGACACCGGCCTTGTGGAGGACCGCACCAACAGCGTCACAGTCGTGCGCCTCATCATCGGCCTGCTGCTCATTCACCTCATCGTTATCGGCGGTGTCATTCTGCGTGGCAAGATTAAATCCGGCGAGGTTGCCCCCATCGCCGCCACCACCATCACACCTCCCCCTGCTCCTCCCGCTCCCGTGCAGCAGCAACAGCAGCAGCCTCAGGTGAATAATGATGTACTGCCCCAGCCTGTCGAAGGGCCTGTGGCTAATCCTGTACGCCAGCCCCAGCCTGTCGCTGCCACCAGCCACATCACTCAGGCTCCCGTGGACGCAGCTCCCGTGGCCACAGTCACCGAGCCGGAGATTGTCGCTCCCGTCGTGGCAACGGAACCCGAACCCGTGGCAACACCGGAGCCGACATCGGCACCCGCAGCTGCCCCCGCAGCTCCGGCTATCGTAAAGCACCACGTTACCTCTGGTGACACTCTTTACCGCATCGCTCAAAAGTACAATGTCAGCGTGGCTGATATCCGCAGCGCTAATCCTCAGCTTCGCGGTAACAACATCATCAGCGGTACTTACCTGAGCATCCCCGTGGCAGCTGACTCTGCAGAGGGCCGTCAGGTAGCTGTACAACAGGCCACAGAGACGGCAAACGAGGAAGCCAAGTACCATACCATCCGTAGAGGTGAGACTCTGGGTGCCATCGCTCGCCGCAACAGAATTCCCCTGAACAAGCTTCTGGAACTGAACAACATCCCGGCCTCTCGCGCAGGAAATATCCGCGTTGGGGACCGTATTCGCATCGCCGAATAACCACTCTTCCGGCATCGGTACATGTCTACGCGTCTCAGTATCATCTGCATCTGGTTCTGCTTCATCACGCTGCTCATCCTGGGCATCATGATGGTGGCCAGCACCGGCTTGTGCGCGCCTCAGGGTGCCGATGAGGACCCGAACACCTTCCTGCGCAAGCAGTCCATCTTCGCGGCTTTAGGGCTGACGGCAGCACTGGTTATCAGCACGATTGACTATCATATTCTGCGTAACTGGGTGCGTTCATTCTGGTGGGTTCTGGTAGCCCTGCTGGTGTTCTGTTTCCTACCCATTGTGGGTATGAACCTCAATGGTGAAAACCGCTGGGTAAACCTTGGCATCATCACCTTCCAGCCCAGTGAGCTAGCCAAGAGTGTTCTCATGATATGTTTGGCCCACTGGTACACCACTCACCGTGAGATGGCCGGCACCTTCTGGAAAGGCTTCATTATGCCTGGCGTTATCTTCGGCATCCCTCTGCTGCTCATTCTCATGGAAAAGGACATGGGAACGGCTGCGGCTCTGGGTATGTCCGGGTTCTGCGTCATGTATGTAGCGGGTGTACGCGGCTGGATTCTGGCACTGATTGTAGCTCTCGGCTTCCTCGTTCTTTTTGACCAAGCCACGGGAAGCCCAAACCGCCTGGAGCGTATATACGCATGGTTTGACCCGGAGCGCTACAAGCATGAGGCCGGCTGCCAGCAGTGGATTTCCATGCTGGCTTTTGCCCGAGGAGGAGCCTTCGGCGTGGGGCTTGGAGACGGAATCGAGAAGTACGGCAATCTTCCCTTTGCCCACACGGACTTCATCTTCGCAGAAATCGGCGAAGAATGGGGGCTTGTAGGCACTGCTGGTGTGCTACTGCTCTTCACGATGATGACCCTCGCCGGGATTGTTCTGGCACTGCAGACGAATGACACCTTTGGGCGCCTGCTTGCCGTGGGACTTGTGTGCACCATCTTCTGGCCGGCGGCACTGAACATGATGGTTGTTACCTCACTTCTGCCGAACTCCGGCTTGCCGCTGCCCTTCATCAGTTACGGCGGTACGAACCTCGTTTTCACCATTGCGGCCATTGGCATTCTGACCAGCATCCAACGCCATACACCGAACAAGAAGGAAACCTACTGGCCCACTCGCAGACTTCAGGATAAATCATAACATCATGAGCACACCACTTCACGTCATCATCGCCTGCGGCGGTACAGGCGGACACCTTTTCCCGGGCATTGCCGTTGCACAGCAGCTGCGCAGTATGGGCCATCATCCTGTGCTGCTCATATCTCAAAAAGAAGTGGATGCAGAAGCCTCCCGCAAATATGGTGACTTGGAGTTTCACACGGTTCAGGCCATTGCCAAGCCGCCCACACTCTCCCTGCGCATGCCCGGATTCCTCTGGAAAATGCTGCGCACCTATCTGACCTGCCGCAGCATCATCCGCAGGGAAAAAGCTGACGTCGTCATCGGCATGGGTGGATTCACCTCCCTGCCGCCGGTTCTCGCCGGTCACAAACTCGGGCTGCGCACCTTCGTGCATGACAGCAATGCCATGCCCGGCAAGTCCAACCGCCTAACGGCCCGCTGGTGCACCGCTGTGCTGCTGGGCCTGAAGGAAGCCGCTGCCCACTTCGGAGGCCGCCAGTGTATCGTTACCGGCACCCCGGTGCGAGAAGAGCTGCGCCACCTACCCACCACTGAGGAAGCCAGAGAACGTCTCGGGCTGCCCAAGGACAAAACCGTCATTCTGGTCACCGGCGGCTCTCAGGGAGCAAAGAACCTGAACAGCATGCTGATAGAGGCGGCTAAAGCGGACCCGGACGTTCACTATTTCGTCATTGCCGGTAGGCAGGATTACGAGCGAGTCAACAGCTTGGCAGCCGGAGCCGCGAACATAACTGTGACCGGTTTCTGCTCCGATATGCCGGCAGCATACGCCGCTGCGGACGGTGTCATCACTCGCTCAGGCGCCTCCACGCTCACGGAGTTATCCTTCCTGGGCAAGGCCAGCCTGCTCATCCCCTTCCCCTTCGCAGCGGATGATCACCAGACCTGTAACGCCCGCGTGTTCACGGATACCGGCGCTGCTATCATGTGTGCTCAGGCTGAACTCACCTCAGAGATTGTTCATAACTTCGTTCATAACACCATTATGAATCCCGCCGCTCGCACCGCCATGGAGCAGGCCATGCTCACTCAGGCTTGCCCTGATGCTGCGGAGCGAATCGCAAAGGCAATCTCTGCCTGATACAAGAAATGAGGTTTCGTTCTACCAGAATCACGCTGAATATCCTTTTCATCGGCGTTTTATCAATCGGTCTGGTGGGGGTCAGTTACATATACTCACCGCCTGAAAAAACACCGAATGAGGACACCTCGCCTTCTGCCGCTGAGGAACCTCAGGGGCAAAGTCCGGATACCACTGAACATTCTCAGCAGTACGACCTACCTACCATTACAAACACGGAAGAGGAGCACGTGCCTGCAGATACGCCAACTACACGCACCGGACAAGGCCCGCTGGACACCGCACTTGTTCATGCCGTACAATCAGGGAATACAACCCTCTTACGGGAGAGAATTGCCCGTGGCTCCTACTTGAACGCAATAGGTAGCTATAACCGCACAGTGCTGCATATGGCAGCCCAGCTCGGGCACGTGGAAAGCGTAAAAATTCTACTGGAAAATGGCGCGAACGTATACGCTGAGAACTATGGCGGAAGCACGCCGCTTCATGATGCCATTCAGGCCAGGAGTCTCGAAATTGTGGAACTACTGCTGGCCCATGGCGCAGAGGTGAATGCTAGTGCGTCCGGAGTAACGCCTCTTCATGAAGCCGTACGCCAAAACCTCCATGAAATAGTTTCCAGACTACTTGCCGCCGGGGCTGATATTCACGTCAAGGACCCCAGAGGCCATTCTCTCCTACTTACAGCAGTTCGCGAACAGGCTGTAGAAAGTCTCAAGCTACTCATCGCTGCCGGCGCCTCAGCTCAGGAAGAATGTGATGGAATCTCACCCATCATGGAGGCGGCAAGAATCGGTAATCTTGCCTGCTTGGAGCAGCTCATTGCGGCCGGTGCCCCGGTGAATACGTCTGACCGCGCCGGAGACACGCCTCTCCTCAGAGCAGCAGAACACGGCCACAACGAGTGTGTACAAATCCTCCTCGAAAACGGTGCAACGCCTAACACACCGAACAATATCGGCCTCACCCCCCTACTGGCTGCAGCCAAAGCGCACAATGCCGCATGCATTAAGCTGCTGATGGCTAGTGGTGCGGACTCGGATTCACTTACTCCCGAGGGATGGTCTGCCCTGCACCTTGCTACCCGTGATGGAGAGGCTGCTTGTGTGGACGAACTGCTGAAAGGCGGTGCAGCCATGAATATTCCTCTTCCGGATGGCAGAACGCCACTCCACCTTGCAGCGGAAGGCATGCATGGTGATGTTATCGAGATGCTGCTTGCCAGAGGTGCGGACCCGACTATTGAGGACTCTCGTGGTGAAACGGCCATCCAGAAACTGGGCGACAGACCAAACCGAGAAAGTCTTACCGCTATCGCGCGTAGCATTCTGAGGCGACAGGGGGTCGCAGAAGGACTGGAAACTCACCTGTACATAGCCATCAGCGAAAATAACTGTGAGAAACTACAGCTGCTCATTCAGGCAGGCGTGGATTTAAATTACCACAATGAGGAACAACTCACACCTGTGGGTGTGGCTGCAGCTCGTGGTAAGGATGAAGCGCTCGGGCTGCTCCTTGCAGCCGGGGCCCGTCCCTCTGACAAGCAGATGAACAATAACACCCCCATTCATCTGGCTGCAGCCGGAGGACACAGTAATTGCCTCCGCCGTCTGCTTAAAGCGGGTGCTGATTACACCGTCAGCAATTCACAGAATGCCACAGCTCTGGAGCTTGCTCAGGCCAATAATCACGCGGAGTGCGTGGATATTCTCACCGCAGTCAATGAGCTGGCCGCGAAAAGAATCGCGCCTCTTGATTACCGGGAGCGCCTCATTGCCGCTATCCGCACAAATGACAAGGAGCTCTTCCAACTCCTCGTCAGAGCCGGTACGGATTTGACCGCTGAGATTCAGGCCGGCGCTTTCAACAGCCCGCTGAAGGAAGCTGTCTCCCTCGGAAGACAGGACTTACTAATCGCCCTGCTTAATGCCGGCGCGGACCCGAATGAAACTGCGCCAGACGGCACCTCGCTCCTGCACATCGCCGCTGAGCTAGGAGCCACCCACACCCTGCGAATCCTCACGAACAACGGGGCTAAGTTCCAAACGGCTAATTCCATCCCATCCCCGCTCTACAGAGCATGTTGCAACGGGCATACGGAAAGCGTACGTTTCCTGCTGGATAAAGGGCTATCCCCCAACGAAAAAGACACCGCGGGCCGCACACTTCTCTACTGGACAATCGAGAATAATCACACGCAGTGTCTGCAAGCACTTCTGCGGCGTGGTGCGAATCCGAATGAATACAATGAGGAGGAAACTCTCCTGCACTTTGCCGCTAGAAAGGGTGCCATTGACAGCCTTAGACACCTCATTGCGGCCGGAATGGATGTGAATGCGGTTGACAGACTCCAAAACACCCCCTTGTTTGTAGCCGCTGCTGCTGGTCAAGCTTTCGGCTTGGAGCTTCTGCTGAAAGCCAAGGCTCACATTCACCATAGGAACCATGACGGCCAGACAGCCCTTCACGCCGCAGCCATGAATGGCCACAAAAACATCATTAAAATGCTCCTCTCTGCAGGAGCTGGCCCGTTGGACCGAGATAACTCCGGCCGTCCCCCCCGCCATTACGCTGAAACCGCCGGCCACAGCGAGTGTGTCCAGCTGCTAATGAGGGCTGAAAACGCCGGCGGGCTTCGCTAACCATTCATCCACCATTGCCACATGTCCACTGTTTTCGATATTGCCGTCATCGGCGGAGGTCACGCCGGAATCGAGGCCGCCCTCGCAGCAGCTCGTATGGGGGGAACAGTCGCTTTCATCACGCATGATTTGGACGCCATTGGCCAAATGAGCTGCAACCCCGCCATCGGTGGTCTAGCTAAGGGCCACATCGTTCGCGAGATTGACGCCCTCGGCGGTGCCATGGGACTGAATACGGATGCCACCGCCATCCAGTTCCGCATGCTGAATGCCAGCAAAGGCCCCAGCGTGCGTGCCCCCCGTGCCCAGTGTGACAAGCTTGCCTACCGCGCCCGCATGAAGTGGGTCATGGAAACGGCGGAAGGCGTGCAGCTCGTGCAGGGAGATGCAGCTGAAATGGTGGTAGAAAATGGCCGAGTGACAGGCGTAACCACCACTTGGGGGCAAAAGATTGCCGCCCGCGCTGTGGTACTCTGCAGTGGCACTTTCATGCGCGGACTGCTGCATGTGGGCATGGACCACCTGCCCGGTGGCAGGCTGGGTGCTGCACCCTCCGGCATATCAGCCTGCTTAGAAAAGCTCGGCTTCCCGCTCGCACGCTTCAAAACCGGCACCTCACCGCGCATCAAGGGCAGCACTATCGACTTCAGCTCGCTGGAAGTGCAGCCCGGAGATGAACCCCCGCCCCTCTTCAGCAATATCTCGCGTGAAGTCCTTCACCGCTCTTCTGAGCCCCACTGCACGCTCAATTACTTGGCGGATGCCGATTTCGAGCTCCATCAGCTCCCCTGCGCTGCCACGTATACCAATGAACGCACGCATGACATCATCCGGCAAAACCTGCAGTACAGCCCGCTCTTCGGCGGCGTGATTGAGGGCACGGGCCCACGCTACTGCCCCAGCATTGAGGACAAGGTGGTACGCTTCGCTGAAAAGGAGCGCCATCAGATATTCATCGAGCCGGAGGGCCGCAGTACGGATGAGTACTACCTGAACGGCCTCTCCTCCAGCCTCCCCTTCTTCGTGCAGCAGGACATCGTGCACAGCATCCCCGGCTTGGAACGAGCAGAACTTATCCGCCCCGGTTATGCCGTGGAGTACGATTATGTGCCGCCCACGGAGCTCCTGCCCACTCTGGAGACCAAGCGCGTGCGCGGCCTGTACTTCGCCGGCCAAATTAACGGCACCAGCGGTTATGAAGAAGCCGCCGGTCAGGGGCTGCTGGCAGGTGCTAATGCCATCCTTTCCCTGCAGGGCCGCGAGCCCCTCATCCTGCGCCGTGACCAAGCTTATCTGGGCGTGATGATTGATGACCTCGTGACCCGCGGCACGGATGAACCGTACCGCATGTTCACCAGCCGTGCAGAAATGCGCCTTCTGCTGCGTCAGGATAACGCAGATTTGCGTCTTTCACCTCTCGCGGCAGAGATAGGCCTGCTCTCAGAAGAACGCGGCAGAGCGGCCTCTGAGCGCCTTGCAGCCATACGCCGGGGAGTGGAGCACACGAACCATGTGAAAGTGGGACCAGGCGTGAACCTGAACCTCTGGCTGCGCCGCCCGGAGAATGACTGGCACCAGCTCCCACCGGAACTGCTGGCCACCTTCCCCACCGAGCTCTGGGAACCCATCACCATTGAGGTCGTCTTTGCAGCTCACATTGAGCGAATGAGAGTGGCAGCGGAACGCATGCAGCGCCAGGAGGACAAGCGCATACCGGCGGACATTGATTATGATGCCATACCTGCCATGAAAACGGAGGCCCGCCAGCGTCTCAGCCGCGTGCGCCCCGGCACCATCGGCCAAGCCTCTCGCATACCGGGCATCACCCCGGCTGATATTGCTCTGCTGCTCGTGTGGCTGAAGAAGTAAGGGCGCTACGGAGCATCAGCTCAACTTGTCATCCAGCGCATGAAACAGCGCTGAAGGACACACCGGCACCAAGCTCAGCAGCAGCGCCAAAACAAACAGCAGCCCCTGCCCCAGCAGAGAGGCCAGCAGCAAAGCACCACAAAGGGGCACGCCCAGCTCTGCGTATACCCACTCGCCCATCCATGGGCTGAGCAGGTAAAGCACGGTATAAAGCAAAGCAGGTACCAGCACCAGAACGGGAGAAATTAACTTCATCGCCCGCAGAGCCGAGCGCTCCTGCGCGGTCTCTTTCCGGTGAAAGAATGTGACGATTAAAACCGGCAGGGCTGAGCTATATAACCACAGCTCATTTATCAGCATCTGTACCACCAGCTGAAACCAGAACACAGCCCAACAATCCTCCGCCGCCACACCAAACAAACGGCTCCCGCCGACAACTGCGCCCAGCACAATGGCATTCGCCACCAATGATCGTTTAACCGCGTTCTTCATCGCACCGCCATATTATACTCCCCGGCCTGACAGGTCAAGGATTTTCACTTTTGTGCATGCAAGGGAGCCTCCCCGACTGCCTCCTAACTAATGAGAGGGCTTGGCATTTACCAAGCCCCCTCATAAGGATTTTGACGCCGGTGACCGCGGCGCATTAGCGGCGACGGCGGCGAGCGGCAAGGGCTGCCAGAGCAAGGAGACTCAGCGTAGCCGTGGTGGGCTCAGGAACGTTGCCTTGCTGCAAGTAGAGGCTCCCGGTCGTGCTCTCGTAAACAATTGTGGTATTTTCGCTGATGTAATCACCGGAGAAGAACACGCTTGCCTGCAGCCCCGTTGAACTGTCAACCTCAATACCATCCAGAAGGAACTTCACAATGCCGACATTGGAGAATATCTGCATCAGGCCATCCCCGTTATATTCTGTGCCAAGGGTGAACACAAGATTGATTTTCTCACCCTCACTGGTAGCATTGAATGTCAGTACAGAGCCATCTGCCATGTAGATACCGGAGCCATCCGTTACAAGGGTAGAACCTGCTTCGAAGGTCAAATCCGCATTGATGACATTAACGGTGGACGCCCCCCTACCATTCATAGAGAACAGCCCTACGCTCATAACAGCGGGCTCAGTAACGGCTATATCGCCCAGAGATAAGGTAGCCCCGGCCTCAATGCTGATTTCATCAGCGGTAATGGAGGCTCCATTGCTCAGCTGCAGTGTGGCCGTGGCCCCTACCTCAATCTTTGCGTCAGCAGCGTCCAGTTTAGCGGCGCTGACTTTCAGCGTGGCATTGCTACCATCTTCAAGGCTAACTGTGCTACCTTTCACCTCAAGTACGGCTCCGTCCACCACCTGCAGACTGCCGCCGTGCAAGTAGGCATCTCCCTTGAGTGTGCTGGTCTGAGAGTTCAGGATTTCTTCCTCTGTGGCCGTGCGGTCTTCATAATGATCAGCCAGAATTTCATTCAGATGCTCCTCAGCATACTTGCCGCTGAAGATAATGTCACCGCCGGCGATTTGTGTGCTGCCATCAGCTCCCGTGTAATTGCCGTTGAAGTGTGAAGCTCCTGATATGTATACAGAATCATGAATGATAATATTACCGCCGGTCTTGGCGGAGAGATTCATTCCCCCCTTTCCATAAATACTGCGCAAGCGGTAATTACCATCTTGTTCTTCATAGTTCTTTTCAAACAAGACGCTCTCATTGCCTTCAATATTTACGCCACCATAGTCTCGGATAGCACCGCCTATGTTCGCGGAGTTGTTGCTGAACGCAACGGTATCATTATTGCTGATAGTCAGCCCATCTGCCCAGATAGCGCCGCCATCCTCAATAGCGGAGTTGTTGCTGAACGTGATATCACCATTACCGCTAATAGTAAAATTACCATCTCCACAAATAGCACCGCCATTGGTAGCGAAGTTCCCGGCAAATTCAACTGTATCATTATCACTGATGGCCAAGCCCCAGCGTGCATAGATTGCGCCGCCGTCGTCAACAACGGAATTGTATTTGAACGTGACATTACCATTCCCACTAACCGTCAAAGCATCGCCTGCATAAATAGCACCACCGTAGTAGTTAGATGAGTTGCTAATGAATGTGACCGCTTTATTATCACTGATTAACAAGTTATCAGAACCAGAATATGCCGTGATTGCGCCGCCACACCCGGTAGAGAAGTTGCTACTGAATGTAATATCACTATTACCGCTAATAATCATACCATTGCGCGCATAAATAGCACCACCATCAAGAGAGGAGTTACCACTGAAGAGAACAGTATCATTATCGCTAACCGTCAAATCGTTATTTGAATAAATAGCACCGCCGGAGCTATTAGCACGATTATCGCTGAACGTGACGTTGGTGTTCTCACTGATAGTCAAAGAGCGTGAATAGATGGCACCGCCCCAACCATCATCAAGACCATCTGAACTGGTATTCTTGCTAAACGCGACACTGTCGTTATTACTGATGGTCAATATATATCCCGAACTGATGGCACCGCCACTTTGGGTAGCTGTGTTGTCGCTAAACGAGACCGATCCATTATCGCTGATAACTGTGAAATCGCCTTTGTTGTAGATAGCTCCGCCAAACACAGCTCTATTTTCAGTAAACGTGACATCTGTATTTTTGTTGATAAGCAATTCTCTTTCGGTATAAATAGCACCGCCATAGCTGTACTCCGATGAGGTGGCGTGATTACCGTTGAACACGACGGTTTCGTTATCACTGATGTTTAGGTTCCTTGCATAGATAGCACCGCCCATGCTGTCATATTGAGCAGAACTGCTATTCCCGCTGAATGTGATGCTGTTATTACGAAGAATGGAGAAGTCCTTCTCAGCATAGATAGCGCCGCCATAGCTATACTTCGATGAGGTAGCGGAGTTCGTATAGAACGAGACCTCGCTGCTATCAGCGCTGTTATCATTAATGTTCAAATTAGAGACCGCATATATTGCTCCGCCAAGGACATTGCCAGAAGTAGAATTGGCGCTATTCTTCTCGAAACCCAAAAGGCCGTTACCATTGAGGTTTAGATTATATGCATAGATAGCGCCACCCGCAGAGGAAAAACCTTTATCGCATGAAACGCTATTCTCACTGAAAAAGACGCTGGAATTTTCACGGACAGAGGTAAGACCTGCAGCTGCATAAATAGCGCCGCCGCATGCTGTGTTATCACCCTGAGCATAGTTATAGTTGAACTCTACCACCTCATTACCTTTCAGGGTGATATCTACATTATCGCCCGCTGCAATTGCGCCGCCGTATGCTGAAGAGGTAGATTTACTATAGTTTTCTTCAACAATGATTTCTAAGCTGTTTTCTAAAGTAATGTCACCGGTTGAGGAGAAGATGGCGCCACCTTGGGCTTTAGCGGTACCGGTGGAGCTTACTTCTACCGAATTATTGAAGATGGCCACGGCCTCATTACCACTCAACGTCACGCCGTTTGTCGTGCTGTATATAGCGCCGCCGGAGGCCTCTGCTGTGTCACCGTTTGATGATGTAGCGCTCGCTGTGTTTCCATAGAGCGTGATATCCGTGTTATTAGAGAGCTCTACCCCAGCGGCGAAAATAGCCCCGCCCTGAGACTGAGCAGAGGCATAGGCATCAGCCAGTGCTTCGTTACTGGTGAACTGTACATGCTGATTTTTATCCAGAAGGATGTCCGAAGTGGCGTGAACCGCCCCACCAAAAGCAGATGCGGTTCCCTCATCGGAGGTGGAGCTTGCGCTATTCTCTATAAATGAAAGCATACCCCGATTCGAAACCAGTGAAATGCCTTTACATGAAATTGCCCCACCGCTTGCGGAGGCATTTCCGGCGGCACTTTCTGCCTTCGCCTCATTATTGCAAATTTCTATCCATCCGTTTTCATTTATGCTATAATCGTCTTGGGTATACATCGCGCCACCATTTGCAGAGGCATCAATGTCGGAAGTTCTGCATATCGCATAATTCTCGGTGAAGTACAACTCCCCATTATTTGTTAGTTCACCTCCGCCACAGATTGCGCCGCCTAGGGCACTTTTACAATTGGTTGATACGCCATTTCCGATGAAAGAAACACTTTCGGCATTCTGACTTATGGTAAAACTTCCATATATAGCTCCGCCCTTAGCACCAGAAATATTTCCGGCAGCTATATCTTCAGCCGAGGCGTTTACTGTAACGCAATTATAGCTAAAATCTATAACAGTGTTTCCTGTTAATGTGGAGGTACCACATATTGCACCACCTATTGAGAAACGTCCGCCCTCTGCATAGTTCTCCCTAAAGGTAACATTACCGTTACCGTTTATTTGCAGGTCTTTGGAGGAATAGATGCCACCACCTTCGGCGGTAGTTTCACTTTTTACACCGTTGAACGAAACGTTAAGTACATCATTACCGGAGAGGGAGATACTACTGCTGTCACCTGCTGTAAAAATGGCACCGCCCCACACATTGTATTCTAAGCCGCCTTGGTTGTTCGTTAAGTTAACTGTTCCGTTATTATCTATGTTGATGCTGGATTGATATCCGTATATGGCGGCACCTCGGACATATATATTCCCTTCACTGCTGGGGCAGATTAAATTGCTTGCAATCGATATGGACTCATTTCCCGTCATTGTCAGCGCACTACCACTATACAAATAAACGGCAGCGCCGTAGCCGTAGTTCGAATAACTATTATTTGAAATAGTGACCTCAACATTATTGTAGAATTGAGCAACCGCCCCATCGGTCGCTACAACCGGAGTACTGGTAGTGTAATCCGTAAAACTTACGCTGGGCATATTCTGCCAAACATCAGCATAGCTCTTCGGAGCCAGCGTCGCCATGAGAGCGCAAAAAAGGCAAACAGGGAGATGAAGTTTCATATCATTTATGCTTATTGTGTGGTAAGAAAAGAAGAGTGTGAGACCCTAACCATGGCACTTTTTCAACAAGCCGGAAGCTCACTTCAGCCTCATTTAATGTGCACGGTTTAGACGATTATTGACTTATAACATTCTCCCCCCCGGATGTCAATCCATTTTCGAGGAATGGGCTTTCTATATTTACCGGAAGATTGCCCTTAATTACTTTTTAATGCGCATACAATTTCGGGCTTGCCAAGCGGCGGCAGTTGTGCTACCCTGAAGGGTTATGAATGAAGCAACGATTCAAGATGAACTCTTCGCCGCCATCTGCCACAATGAGGCAGAAACGGCAGCCAAACTCCTACACACCGGAGCGAAAGTAAATGAGAGGTTCACCAATCAACTCACGCCACTCATGGTGGCAGCACGGGCCGGGGCTCACGCCGTCATCCCCGTTCTGCTGGCACATGGAGCCCTCGTGAATGAAAAGGATGGGCTATGGGGCCGCAGCGCCTTCCATTGGCTGTGTTGCCATGGTTTGGGCAGTCATTACCATATCGAAGCCCACACCGAGAGTGCCCGTGCCCTGCTGGCCGCCGGGGCGGATGCCTACCTGCCTGATGGTATGGGTGACACGCCGCTGATACTAGCTTTACGCCACAGGCTGACAAACGTCATTAAGCTCATCCACGCTTACAGCCCCATACCTAATGGCTCCGGGAATAAATGCATCATCCCTTGGCTCGAGCCGGACTACTATCGCAAAAGAAGCGTATACCCGAGCACATATACGGACGAAGAAATACGCGCCTACTACATAGCCCCGCCACCTCCGCGCAGCCCCGGCACTACCCTGCGGCGCAGCACTCCCCTTCCCTACGATGCCGCATGGGCCCACCAAGCCGACCTGCACGCCTCGGACAGGCGCGGCTACACCGCCCTGCACCATGCCGCAGCCATGGGGCTCTATGATGTAGCCGCCATCCTCATTGACCGCGGAGCGGTAGTAGATGCCCCCGCTCACTCCGGAGCGACGCCTCTCATGCTTGCCGCCCGCTGCGGCAGATGGAAAGTAGGCCACCTGCTGCTGGCACATGGCGCGGACCCGCTGCTGAAAGACAAAAATAAGCGTAACGCCTATGACTTTGCGCGAAGAGCCAACAATTATCGACTCTTTGCAATGAACTGATAAAGTTAAAAAAAGGCGTTACCCTCAACAAATTAAACCCGGGCTACCCATCGGCAGCCCGGGTTCGTGTTACAAAAGCGATAGCACCGCATGCTTTACCAGCCACCGCCGAGGGCGGTGCAGAGGCGAGCGAGGGTCATGCGAATCTGCTGACGGGTGGAGATGAGGTTCAGCTCAGCAGAGAGCCAAGCACGCTCAGAGGCGGCCACGTTCAGGAAGTCACTCTCACCGGAGTTAAAGCGGCGCAGAGAAAGCTCAGCGGCCTCCTTATTAGCAGCTGCGGCGGACTGATACTGCGGCAGCTGGTTCGTGAGGCGGGCATAAGCAATGAGGCAATCCTCCACCTCAGCAAACGCGGCCAGAACCGTCTTGCGGTATGCCTGAGCGGAGGAATCACGCTCCAGTTCCGCGATGTTCACGTTCTCATTCAGAGCCGTGCGGTTAAAGATAGTCTGGCTGGCGCTGGCACCCAGGCTCCATGCGGCACCTTGGAAGTAGTTCGCGAAGTCAGAGCCGGAGGAGGCATTCGCACGGCCGGTGATACTGAAGCTCGGGAAGAGGTCCGCCACGCGAGCGCCGATGTTTGCCGTGGCGCGGTGGAGATTATACTCAGCCTGCACAATATCCGGGCGACGGCGCAGCAGCTCAGAGGGCAAGCCGGTGGGCACGCGGGGGATGCGGTTGTACGTGGTACGGGAAGGCATGCTCAGGTGCACTTGGTCCACCGTGGTACCCAGCAGCGTGGCGAGAGCGTTCTCACAGCTGCGGATGTTCGCCTCATAAGTGGGAATCTGAGCGCGAGTGGAAGCGATGGTGGCGCGGGACTCTGCCAGCTCCAAATTAGCCACCATACCCACAGCTGCCTTCTGCTGCACGATGCGGTAGGTGCGCTCCTGATACTCCAGCTGTTCGCGGGCAATGCGGAGACTCTCCTTAGCAGAAATCCACTCAAAATACGTGGTGGCAATGCTGGAGGCCAGTGCGGCGCGGGTGGCATTTGCCGCGGCCTTGGTGGAGCCGAGTGAGGCATAGGCTGCCTCTACCTCACGGCGAGTGCCGCCCCAGATATCCGGGGTCCAGGAGGCAGAGAGAGCGCCGGACCAGCTGCCATGGGAAGTGGACGTGGTGAAATCACCGGCATTCGTACCGCCAAAGGAAACAGAGCCCGTGGGGAAAAGCCCGGAGCGGGTGGAGCGCAGGGAGGCCTCAGCCTTAGCGATGGCAAGTGCGGCACTTACCATATCAGGGCTGCTCTGGAAGCCACGGTTAATGAGCGCGGAGAGCTGCACGTCTCCAAAGCTCTGCCACCAAGCCGTGAGGTCTTCATCACCGCTGGAGGGCGGCAAGGCATTCACCCACGTGGCGGGCAAGCCCTGATCCGGAGCGCCCGTAAAGTTCGGCCCCAGCTGGCATGAGCTCAGGAATGCAGCAAGTGCAAGAAGGGAAAGATATTTGATTTTCATGTGATGGAAACGAAGGAAAATGTGAGGTAAGAATTATTCGTGACGCAGGGCGTCGATAGGGTCCAGACGGGAGCCCTTCCAAGCAGGATACCAGCCGAACACGATACCGATAACAGCCGCTACGGAAACGGAGAGCACCATGGCGGAGACGGAGGAAGAAACGGGCCAGCCCATCTGCTCACTTACGATGGAGGACGCCAAGCGCCCCATAGCAATGCCGATGAAGCCACCGATGGTGCACAGCAACACAGCCTCCAGCAGGAACTGCCACATGATATCACAGGGGCGTGCACCCACGGCCATACGAAGGCCGATTTCACGGGTACGCTCCGTAACGGATACCATCATGATGTTCATGATGCCTACACCGCCCACCACAAGCGAAATCATGGCCACGGCGATAAGGAGGCTGCTGATGGTGGAGGTCGTCTCCGTCATCATTTTCACGAACTGAGAGCGGTCACGCATGTTGAAGTCATCCAGCACGCCGGGCTCCAGCTCATGCTGACGGCGCAGCACGGGGGTCATGGCATCCATGGCGGACTCCGGGGACTTGCCGTCAATCACCTGCACCGCGATGCTGTCCACCGTGCGGGTACGCAGCGGGTGGGGAGCATTCGCATACGGCTGCAGGTCGCAGCCGGGGTAAAAGTTCACGGAAGAGGTGGAGAAGGTATCCGTGGAGGAAACGGAAGCGCTGTTAGCGGCGCCGCCTTTGGAAATGACGGCACTGCCGCTGGCACCCATCAGACGCGTACGGATACTGGTCCAGGGCAGCATGATGCAGTCATCCTGGTCATTACCCATGCCATCAGCGCCCTTAGCTTCCAGCACACCGATGACGGTGAACACCACATCTTTAATGCGGATATCCTGACCGATGGGGTCCGTATCAGCATACAGCTCCTTGGCGATGGTCTGACCGATAACGCACACACGGGAGGCTTCATTCACCTGCTGGCGGGTAAAGGCACTGCCGTAAGCCACTTTCCAGCCTTCAATGGAGAGGTAATGCTCATTACCACCCATGATAGAACGCGGGCTCCAGTTCTGGTTACCCACAATCACCTGACCGCTGGCACGCACCACGGGAGAGGCAGCCTTCACAAACTGGGGACACTCGCGCATGAGCGCCTCAGAGTCCTCCGCGTACAGGGAGGCACGGCCACCCATACCACTGCTCACACCGGCGGTGCTCACGGAGGCACCGGAGATGGTGACCACGTTCGTAC
Organism: Akkermansia sp.; assembly: GCA_045653545.1. Lineage (GTDB taxonomy): Bacteria > Verrucomicrobiota > Verrucomicrobiia > Verrucomicrobiales > Akkermansiaceae > Akkermansia. Next base: position 85,876 of record JAZOMC010000035.1, on the reverse strand, counting down.
CCATGGAGGAGAACTTGTCAGCCACCTGCTTCTTGGAGCCTTCACCAATCTCCATAATGGCCACCACAGCTGCAATACCGATAACGATACCCAGCACGGTGAGCGCAGCGCGCATAGGATTGCGCACCAGAGCTTTAAGGCAGGTTACAAGGAGAGTTCCTATTTTCATTTCTTCAGTGTGGCTGAGAGTTCATCAGATACGCCTTCAAGGATGAGGCCATCACTCATGTTGATAGCGCGGTCCGTGAAAGCGGCGGTTTTGGGGTCATGCGTCACGATGATGACGGTAATACCCTTCTGGCGGTTCAAATCACGGAACATGTTCATGACTTCCACGGAAGTGGTGGAATCCAAGTTACCGGTCGGCTCGTCAGCCAGAAGGATACCGGGGTTATTAATGAGGGAACGGGCAATGGCCACACGCTGCTGCTGACCACCGGAAAGCTGGGCGGGGGTGTGGTGCATGCGATCCTTCAGGCCCACCAGCTCGATGAGTTCCAGCGCACGGGCACGAATCTCCGAGTTGCTGCGGGCGGGATGGTAATAGTACGCAGGCATCATCACATTCTCCAGGGCGGAGGTACGGGCCAGCAGATTGAAGTTCTGGAACACGAAACCGATACGCTGATTTCTCAGGCGTGCACGCTGGTTCGCATTCAGACCGGCCACATTCCTGCCGTCAATCCAGAACTCACCACTGCTCGGGCGGTCCAGACAGCCCAGAATATTCATGAGCGTGGATTTGCCGGAACCGGAGGCGCCCGTGAGGGAGACGAACTCGCCGTCATCAATGCGAAGGGATATGCCCTTCAGCACCGGCAAGTCAATCTCGCCCAGGTGGTACACCTTGGTGATATCTTTAAGCTCAATCATCTTCTGATAAAAGGGTTATAGAGAGACAGAGCGAGGCTTACATACGCGGGCCACCACCCTGCTGCATATTCTGACCGGGCTTGGCCTCCACACCACCGGCGCCACGAGGACGACGGCGCGGGCCATTCATGCCGAAGAGGCCACCCTGCTGGCCACCACGGGGACCGGCAGCAGCACCACCAACCATGGATACACCCGTCACTAAGTCCGTACCAGGCTCCAGACTCTCGCCGGCCAGCGGGGTCACGATACTGCGGGTGCCATCACTCTCACCGCGAAGCACGCGGACGGGAACGACATACTGGCCACGCTGTACCCACACCATAGCAGGCTCACCTTCGGCAGAGCCCTCAGCCCTTGCAGGAGCCTCAGCGGCGCCCTCTCCTTCGGGGCCTTCTGCACGGGAAGGTCTCGGACGGCGGGGAAGCTCAGCCACGGAGGGATCAATCTGCTCACGGGAGGGGCGGAAATCAAAGGCGGCGTCCGGCACGAGGAGGCAATCCTTAATCTCACGCACGATGAAGTTGGCATTCGCGCTCATGTACGGCAGCAAACGGCGCTCCGGGTTCTCAATGTCCACCTCCACGATGTAGGTCACCACGTTGGAGGACATGGTAGCGTTCGGGCGAATCTTGTTCACCACGCCGGTAAAGCTCTCACCGGGGAGGGCGTCCACCGTGTAGCGCACTTCCTGACCGGGGCGCACCTTAGCGATGTCAGCCTCATTCACGCTGGCCCAAATCTGCATCTTGCTCAGGTCACGAGCCACGAGGAAAAGCGTGGTGGCGCTCATGTTACTCACCACCGTCTGGCCTACGTTCACCTGACGCACCACAATCGTACCATCCACGGGCGTGGTGATTCGGGTGTAATCACGGTTGCGCAGCTCACTTTCCAGCATGGCCTCAGCACTCTGAAGCTGGGCCTCAGCATTGGCCATCTGAGCCTGAGCGCTCTCCAGAGAGGCGGCAGCATTCTCGGCTTGCGTGAGGTACTGGTCATAATCCATCTGGGAAAGAGCATCACCCACGCCCAGCTGGCGGGCACGCTCAAGGTCACGGTCTGCCTTGCGCTTGTTCACTTCTGCCTGAGAGATGTTGGCGCGGGCGGTGAGAATCTGAGCACGAGCCTGAGCCACGCTGGCTTCAGCGCGCTTAATATCAAGCTCCACGATGGTATCATCGATTCGGGCAAGAAGCTGGCCGGCTTTCACCTCGCTACCATAGTCCACGCGGTTGCCGTTCACATCCGTACCGAACTCCTCAATCTCACCGGTTACCTGTGCACCTACGTCCACAAGCTCCTGAGGCTCAAGAGTGCCGGTAGCCTGCACCTTGCTCACAAAATCCCCACGCACAACCTCTGTCGTGCGAAAACTGATGGTCTGAGCCTCAGAAGAAGGCCAGCAATACCACGCAGCAGCTCCACCGCCTACAAGTACGGCTCCAATTCCCCATTTGATAAATGCATTCACAGCTGAGATTCTACTCCTTCCTGTCTACTTGTCAAGTTATAAACACTAACAACCCGCGCTAACAGACGGGTCCTTATTTCGGAGAACGCAGCACGCTTCCTAATTCTACATAAAAATACAAAAAGCCGCAAAAAAAGATTGTCATTTTTTAACTACTTTATAACAATCAAACTTGGGGCGCGGCGCGTATCAGAGCATGCGCTCCAATTCCGCCAGCGCCTCCTGCGCCGGCCCATGCCCGGCAGCGATGGCCTTGTTCAACCAATCACGCGCCAGTGATAAGTTTTTCCCCACGCCCAGCCCTTGGGTGTACAGATACCCCATGAAGTATTGAGCGTGAGCGTACCCGCCCTCGGCCGATTTCCGGCACCACTCCGCCGCCAGACAAGGATTCCACTCCACCGGCTCACCCTGCACATACATCACACAGAGCGCATACTCCGCCGCATGGTTCCCCTGCTCTGCGGCAAGGCTATAACAGCGAAAGGCCTCATCCATGTTTTTCATCAGGCCCAGCTCAGCATTCTCGTAGGCCTTTCCCAATCGCCACTGAGCATCGGCACATTTCTGCTCCACAGCTCGGAGGAAGTAATTCAGCGCCTCAGCCTCATCCACCTCGCATCCCACACCTCGCTCATACATAAGCCCCAGATTATACAAAGCAATCACGGAACCGCCCTCCGCGGCGCTCTGCATCCATGAAAAAGCCTCGTACTCATCTTCTTCCACACCATTGCCCTCCACCAAAGCCAGCGCAAGCTCCATCTGTGCAGGGGCATCTCCCTGCTCGGCAGCCTTGCGGTAGTAAATAGCAGCCTGAGCAGCATCTACCGGCACACCCTTGCCGAGGGCATACATTTCACCGAGGTGATAGCACGCAAGAGCATCCCCCATATCCGCGGCCTTTTGCAACCAATACGCGGCCTGAACAAAATCACGGTCCACCCCCTGACCATACAGATAACAAATGCCTAGCCCACAGCAGGCATCAGGGTTATCTTTCTCAGCCGCTCGGCGGAGCGTTTCCATTTCATCGGTAGGTTGTTGTTGCACAGCCGCATCTTATCCCGCCCTCCTGACTATTGCAAGCAAAAAAAGCGCCCCTTTTTTTCATCTTTTTTCATCTTTTTTCATCTTCTCTACCGCGACCGAAAGGTATAGCAACAGTAATCCGCAAAGCATCTGGCTGACGCTTTGCGGATTAAACTTGGATAGCTTATGTTAATCCTGCTTATCACCGGGAGAGATGAAGCCGGCGAAAATCTTGCAGGTAGCAGGCATGACAAGAAGGTTCAGCACCGTGGCGCTCACGAGGCCGCCGAACTGCACGATGGCCAGCGGAGCCAGCAGCTCACCGCCCGGCTGGTCCTTGGCCCAGATGAGGGGCAGCAGGCCGAGGATGGTGGTGAGCGAGGTCATGATGATGGGAATCACGCGCTCAGAAGAACCGGCTCGGATAGCGTCTTCCGCCGTCATGCCGCTCATCTCCAAAGCGCGGTAACGGTTCAGCAGGATGAGGCCGGAGCGAATGGCGAAGCCGATAACCGTCACGAAGCCCACAATGGAGCTCACAGAAAGGATGGGGTGAATGTATCCCCCACTCAGTACCGAGCTCACCGTATCAGGCGAGGCCAAGAACACGGCAATGATACCACCCACCAAGCAGAGCGGAATGTTAATGAGTGTAACCATGGCTCGGCGTACGCTGCCCAGTGAGCTGGCCAGCAGCAGCACAATGAGCACGCAGACGATACCACCCATCAGGTACAGGCGGCGGCCTGCCTCCTCACGGCTCTTGATGGTACCGGCATACTCCACGGAGCAGCCCAGCTCATGCATGGCGGGGTCCAGCTTCTCGCGGCAGGCGCGGGCGAGGTCACCGAGGTTACTATCCGGCGAGGGGTTACAGGAAATCATGGCCTTGCGGCGGGAGTTGTCACGCAAGATGAGGTTCGTCGTTTCAGCGCGGTATACATGCGCCACCTCATTCAACGGCACCTTCCTGCCGCCGGGAGCCACAAGCTGGAGATTCCGAACGTCATCCATGCTTCGGCGCAGGTCATCATCCAAGCGCAGCACAACGTCCCAGTGGTCCAGATTGCGGATAATTTCACCCACCTGCATACCATTCATGGCAGCGGATACTTGGTCAGCAGCCTCGCTGACAGTGAGTCCGTATGCGGCGAGAATCTCGCGGTTATACTCCACGTGGATAGTATCCACCATCACTTCACGGTTAGCTCGGGCATCAGCCACCTCAGGCATGGACGCAAGGATTTCAGCGGCCTTTTTCGCGGCGTTACGAATCTGCGGGAGGTCGTCACCGAAGATGTTGATGGCGATTTCGGAGTTCGAGTTAGAAAGCGCGGAGCTGATGCGGTGAGCAATGGGGAAACCGACCATGCCGGAAACACCCGGTATGCCGCGCATAGCCTCCTTGAACTGCTCACGCATGCGGCGCTGGTCTCGCGAGAGGTCCACACGTACCACCAACTCACTGGCGCTCACGGGCTCAGCATGTTCATCATTCTCAGCACGGCCCGTACGCTGGGTGACAGTTTTCACGCCATCTATCTGCATGATTTTCTGCATCACTTGGCGGGAAATGCGCTCCGTCTCCTCCAGTGAGGTGCCGGGCACGCAGTTCACGAAGAGGGTATAGCAGTCTTCATTGAAAGGCGGCAGGAAGCTCGTGCCATACGTACTACCCAGCCAAAGGGATGCACCGGTGATAGCCAGCAGTGCACCGAATACGGACTTGGGCCAGCGCAGGCAGAAGTTCAGCACGGGCATATACATGCGCTTAATGAAGCGGGCGGAGGCGGAATCCCCATCATCCGTCTTCTTGCGGCTAACCTTAAACCAAATGATGCAAAGCGTGGGAATGAGAGTGAGAGCCACCAGAAGAGAGGCACCCAGAGCCAGCATATACGAGATACCCAGCGGGCGGAAGAACTGCCCTTCAATACCGCTGAGGAAGAGCAGCGGGGCGAACACCAGCAGAATGATGACGGAGGAATAGCTGATGGAGCTCACGATTTCATTCTTGGCCTCCATGAGCACGCGGTAGCGGCTCTTCTGCTTCTCAGGAGGAAGAGCTGCATTCCGGCTAAGATTACGCCATGCGATTTCCACAAAGATGATGGCATTATCCACCACATCACCCACGGCCACAGCCAGACCACCCAGCGTCATGATGTTCACCCCCAGCCCGAAGACAGGGAAAAGTGCCATACCAAAAAGCACAGAAAGCGGCATACTGATGAGGGTGATGATAGCCGTGCGGATATTCAGCAGGGTGAGAAGGATGACGATAACCACCACCACGGCGGCAATGAGCAGCGTCTCCTTGCCATTCTCCAGAGAAAGCTCAATGAAGTCCGCCTGGCGGTAAGCGTCTGCATGCAGCTTCATGTTGGCAGGCAAGCGGCTGGAAGCAAACTCCTTCACGGCGGCATCCACGGCATAGGTAAGCTCCAGTGTGTTGGCACCGGGCACCTTCTGCACGGAAAGCACCACAGCTTCACGGCCGGCATACCCGGCATTACCACGGCGGGGAGCGCCATCTATCCGCACATCCGCCACATCCTCAAGGCGCACCACACCATCGGTAGGATGGTCCGTCACAATAGCGCGGCGCAAGTGCTCAGGGGTGAAAGCGCGGGTGTGCTGCTGGATGGGGAGCTCCACACCGGCCACATCCTCCAGATACCCGGCAGGGATACTGCTCTGGGCGGCCTCCACAGTGTTCCGCAAATCAGAGAAGCTCACACCGGCTTGGCGCATGCGCTCAGGATTATAGGCTACGCGGTACTCAGGAAGGCGCCCGCCCAGCACCGTGACCTGCCCCACTCCGGGAATGGCCAGCAAGCGGTTACGCAGCTCGAACTCGCCCACGCGGCGCACCTCCAGAGGGTCCGCTGTTTCATCACCCTGAATGGCGATGACCATAATCTCACCTGTCACGGAAACGATGGGGGCCATCTCCGTTTCCACCTGCTCCGGGAGATTATCACGCACGGTAGCCATGCGTTCAGAAACAATCTGGCGGGCGCGGTAGATATCCACATCCCAGTCAAAATCCACCCACACGAAGGAAAGACCGGTGCCGGAAGATGAGCTTACCTTACGCACACCAGGAGTTCCCTGCATGGCGGATTCCAATGGAATGGTGACGTACTGCTCCACCTCCTCGGCAGAGAGGCCGCCGGCCTCGGTCTGGATAGTAACGCGCGGCTGTTCCAGCTCAGGGAACACGTCCACCGGAAGGGTACTCACCAGCCACGTGCTCACGGCAGCGAGCACGATGGAGATAAGCACCACGGTGATGCGGTTCTTCAGGCAGAATGATATAAGAGCATTCATGGCTGTTTAGTGATCTTCACCTTCATGGAACACACCATCAGCATGGAAGTGCCCGGCACGGCGCTGCTGGCCGTCTCCGGGAATGATGTAGCGCAGCTCATAGCCACCCTTCACCACGATACGCTGGCCCGGGGTAAGACCGTCCACAGGAGTCATCCCGCGGCGGCTGGTGCCGGCATGCACCTTCACCATGGCAAACCGCCCTTCCGCTACTTCCACAAATACCACGTCATCCACACCCACTTTCACCACGGCAGAATCCGGGATGGATACGCGCCCGTGATCCTCGCAGGCATCATACAAATCCAAGCGGCAGAGCTGCCCGGGCTGCACGTTAGCGGGAATGCTGGAGGGGTTGAAATAAAGCTCGCGGGTGCGGGTGGCAGCATCCACCTCCTCAGCCAAACGCCAGACACCATCCACCGTCACATGCTCACGGCCCGCAGGAATGGTAGCACGCACGGCACTGAAGTGGGGAACATCCGAGCTGTAAATGGAGGTGCTGATTTCCATCTCAGCGGTATTGCTCATGGAGATGACGGGCTTGCCCTGCTCTCCCCAGCTACCCTGAGTCACGCCCACATTACGCACGGAACCATCCGCCACAGCACGCACTTCCAGCACGGTAAGATTATCCTTCTCCACAAGAGTGCCACCGAGACTAAGCATGCTCAGGCGAGCCTCCACGGCAGCAAGTTCACGCTGATGCTGAGTGAGCTCTGCCTTTTTGTTGGCCAGCTCCACTTCCACATCCTTGTTACGGGTACCGGCGGTAGAAAGCGCGGAAAGGCGCTGTTCCAAGGTGCTGATTTCAGTCTCACAGCGCTCGATGGCGGCATGAATTCTGATTACCTCAGCCTGTTGCTCCATGATATCCGGGCTCTGCAGAGAGTACAGAAGGTCACCGGCTTTCACCTGCTGAGCGGATTTCACATGCAGCGTGATGCGGCCACCACAAGGCAAGGCGTAGGTCTGCATGGCGTGGTCCGGGGTACTCAGGAAACCATAAAGGGAGTGAACAAGCACCTCACCACGCTGCGGCACGGTCTCGATGCGCATGTTCATCAGGTCACGAGCGCGGGCATCAGCCTCCACAATAACAACCTCGCTGCCGCAGCTCTCGCCGGGAGCGTGATTGTGCCCGGCATGGCCGTGGTCATGCGTGCAGCCGGGGCCGTGCTGATGCTCCTGAGCTGTTGCCGTGGTTGTGGCGTGCTCGTGGGCGTGGTCATGCGTGCAGCCGGGGCCATGCTGGTGCTCTTGGGCTGTTTCCGTGGTTGCGGCATGCTCGTGGGCGTGGTCATGCGTGCAGCCGGGGCCGTGCTGATGCGCCTGAGCTGTTTCCGTGGTAGCGGCGTGCTCGTGGGCATGGTCATGCGTGCAGCCGGGGCCATGCTGATGCTCCTGAGCTGTTTCCGTGGTTGCGGTGTGCTCGTGGGCGTGGTCATGCGTGCAGCCGGGGCCGTGCTGGTGCTCTTGCGCTTTGGCTATAAAAGCAGAAGCCGTCAGAGAAAGAGCTAATCCGAGAATATGGGAAAATTTCATTGCTGATTATGGGAAGGGTTAAGGTAAAGGAGTTTGGTCTGCACCTCAAGAAGGTTGACAAGGCAATCCAGATAAGCAAGGCGACGCTCGTATTCCAGATGTCGCGCCTCAGCAAGCTCCAAGAGCTTGCTCTCACCCAGAGAGAAAAGGCGCTCCTGACGCTCTGTGGCGCTTTCCAGCTCACGCAGGCGGGAATACTCAGAGCGGCAATGGTTCTGAAGCAGGCGCTGCTGAGCCCCCAGCGAAGAACTTTCCTGAAGAAGAGCCCGCCAAGTCTGCAGGGTTTCGGCCTGCTTAATATCTCGCTCGGCACCGGCCACAGCTATGGCCTCACGGTTGCGGTTCCAGAGAGGCAAAGTAAACTCCACGCCCAAGGCGCCCTTCTCCGTATCGTCATCCTCAGCGAACATGCCGGAAAGACGCAGCTCCGGGAACTGCTTGCGAATCTCAGCACGCAGCTCATCTTCAGAAGCACCATAACCGGCCATCTGAGCCTTCACGGAGGCTATGTCAAGCAGCATATCAGCCCCGGGTACTGCCACGGCGGACGGCACGCCATGCGGCAGTCCACCGGAAGGATGAATACCGGTGATAGAAGGATGAAGCCCCAAGCGGCTCACAAGCTCCTGACGCAGCGTAAGCTGCTCACGCTCCTGCTCCTGCACCTGCTTTATAGTTTCATTCAGGCGCTCCGTAGCCGTCTGAAAATCAGCAAAGGCCACCTCACCCACCTCATGCAAGCGGGTAATGCGTGACTGCTCATCGCGCAGCACGTTCAGGCGGCGGCGCATGAGGCTCAGGCGAGCATCTGCCGCTTGGCACTTGTAGCAGAGGACGTCCAGCTCCATCATGAACTGGCGCTCCTGCTCACGCACATTCCAGTAATCAGCCTCGCTGTACTGCTCCGCAATCTGCTTACGCAGCCCGGGAAGCCCGGTCACAGGAAGCGCCAGTGAAGGCGAAATGGAGTAATTCGTGATATTGTGAGCAAACACGCGCTCCAGCTCCATGCCCATCCCCGGGTCCTCCCACAAGCCGGCGTACTCCGCACGCCCCTTACTGCGGGCATGCGTGAGGCGAGCCTTCAGCAGCTCCGGGTTCATCATCAGGCCTATCCGGCGCAGCTCTTGGGTACTGATGCTGCGGCGGGAGCCACACATCTGCGCTGACACCTGATGCCAGTTCGCCATATCCGCGCTCAGATCTATGGGCTGAGGGCTATACTGTGCGCAGCCCGTCACCAGCAAGGCGACTACTGCCGCCATATATTTGTATTTAAGCATTTTCTGTAAAATCGTAAAAATAAAAGGATTCACCCCATGCGGGGCTGTGTGAACAATGTCACGCCACGGCTTGCCCCGATATCCCGGGAAAGCCTCAGAAAAACGCTTCAAATCAGGAGTGGCAGCATCAAATGTCCCGGTGGATTACCATCCGGCCACTTTCTGAGCCCGGCAGCCAGCGTTAGACTGCTGCCGTTCTGTTCACAACAAAAACCGGGAAGCGCCACCTCCAGCAGCTCCACGCTCAGAATCACGGGCACCGTCTCCTCCGTGTTACTCAGCTGAAGCTGATAGCCCTCATGCAAGCAGCTCTGCTGCTGCGGGCTGTCGTGCCCATGCTCATGCCCATCGCAATGGCACTGATGCACCTGCACATACTCCATGTGCCCACATCCGCAATCCTTCACAAACGCACCCAGTCCCACCGCAGGCAATAGCAGCAGTGTCACCAGCAGACTCAACATCGTCCATAGGCGCGTCATCCGACTCTCATTTTACCCTTTCTGCCCGTTTTGTCAACCTCATATGCGTTTTTTTCCGCATTCTCTGAACCAATACCCGCTTGCCATAACTTAGACTCATAGAGAAAACAATACAGGCAAAAGGCTTGACAGATGGGCAAAAATACACATAATAAAAGCAAGTTTACTACACAAAATTTCTATTACAGACGATGAGTGACCCTGACAATGAGTTTTTCGCCCGCTGGATGACGCTGTGGAAGAATATAGACAATGCTTTCAATGCAGTTCTGCGGCGAGTACACCTCTCATACAATGAATACCTCCTGCTGGAGAGCCTGAAGGCAGCTCCGCAAGGCATGGAACCCTCCGCGCTGGCAGATGCCCGCGAGCTGAGCCGTCAGCACGTGAACCTACTGCTGCGCCAGCTGGAGGCGGCTGAGCTCATCACCCGCACGGAAGCCACGGTAGACAAGCGCCGCCGCATCATAGCCCTCTCCCCTGCCGGCGATGAGATGCTCAGCACCATCAAAAACGCATGGATGGAGATGGATGCCGCGGGCTGGGCCTCCTTTGCCCCCTACGAGCGAGGGCGCATCATCTCCCTGCTGGAGCACTATTACGCCACCCTCGCAGAACAAGCGTAAGGGAGCGCCACGCAAGGCGAGCTTGCAAAGCAATCTGATTTACCAAAAAGAAAACCTGCACAACACTTGCTGATAACAGCAGCCGTTGTGCAGGCTTTTTATAAACTCAAACTTCGAACTTAGTTCGAGGAGTGGTACTCCTGAAGGGTACGCACACCGGCCACCTTGTTCTTATTGTGAAGGATGGCAGCGGCGCAAGCGCGAGCGGAGGAGAGGTCCGTGGCGTAAGATACCTTAGTGTTCACGGTAGCGGCGCGGATGGCCACCTCATCCTCACGGGCGTCATGAGAACCGGGAGTGTTGATAACGAATGCGATATCACCGTTCTTAATGCGGTCCACGATGTTCGGGCGGCGGCCTTCAAGCACCTTGTAAGCGCGCTCACACTCGATACCGTGCTGCAGCAGGTGAATCATCGTGCCCTTGGTGGCGCAGATATCGAAACCGGCCTCAGCGATGTTGCGGGCGATTTCCACGGCGGCATCCTTGTCACGATCATGCACGGAGATGAACACGAGGCCCTTCTCAGGCAGGGGGTTGAAGGCGGAAATCTGGCTCTTCATGTAGGCGAGCTCAGGATCCGTATCAATACCCATCACCTCACCGGTGGAGTGCATTTCCGGGCCAAGCACCACGTCAATACCCGGGAAGCGGTTCCAGGGGAACACGGCCTCCTTCACGGTGTAGTACGGCGGAACGATTTCCTTGGTGAAGCCCAGCTCGCTGGGCTTCATGCCGCTCATCACCTTGGCAGCCCGCTTAGCAAGCGGCACACCGGCGGGCTTGGTCCCGAAGGGAACGGTACGGGAAGCGCGGGGGTTCACCTCGATGACGTACAGCTGCTCATCCTTAATAGCAAACTGGCAGTTCATGAGCCCCTTCACATTCAGCTTGGCTGCGAGCTCCTTAGCGGCACGCATCATCTCAGCGTGCATCTTGTCGCTCACCTTGTTCGGGGGAATCATGCAAGCAGAGTCACCGGAGTGAATACCGGCGGGCTCAACGTGCTGCATGATGGCGCCCACCACGCTGGTCTCGCCATCAGCGATGACGTCCACGTCAATCTCAAGTGCATTCTGCAGGAAGCGGTCCACCAGCACGGGGCGCTCAGGAGAAGCGTCCACAGCCTCGCGCATGTAAGTGCGCAGCTCAGCCTCATCATACACAATCATCATGGCGCGACCACCCAGCACGAAGGAGGGGCGAACAAGCACCGGGAAGCCGATGCGCTGAGCCACGGCCACAGCCTCTTCCTCATTCGTGGCAGTGCCGGCCTCAGCCTGGCGCAGGCCAATCTCATCCAGAAGGGCGGAGAAGTACTTACGGTCCTCTGCAAGCTCAATGCTGCGGGGGCTGGTGCCGATGATGGGCACACCACGCTCAGCCAGAGCAGCAGCGAGGTTCAGCGGAGTCTGACCACCGAACTGCACGATAACGCCCTCAGGCTTCTCCACGTCACAGATGTTCAGCACGTCCTCAAGCGTCAGGGGCTCGAAGTAGAGCTTATCAGAGGTGTCATAGTCGGTGGAGACGGTCTCAGGGTTGGAGTTCACCATGATGGTCTCGTAACCGAGCTCCTTCAGAGCGAAGGAAGCGTGCACACAGCAGTAGTCGAACTCGATACCCTGGCCGATGCGGTTCGGGCCACCGCCAAGAATCATAATCTTCTTGCGGTCAGAGATGCGGGCCTCCTGCTCCTCACCGTAGGAGGAGTAGTAATAGGGGTTCACGGCCTCGAACTCAGAGGCGCAGGTATCCACCAGTCTGTAGGTGGGCAGAATGCCCTTAGCCTTACGCTCAGCGCGGATATCATCCTCAGAGCAACCGCGAGCGTATGCAATCTGGCGGTCAGAGAAACCAAGCTTCTTGGCCTCAAGTAGATCCAGAGTCTTCAGCTGCATACCGGCCTCAGCCAGCTGCTGGAGCTGATCGATGAACCAGGGGTCAATCTGAGTGAGGTCCACAATTTCCTCAGCGGTGAAGCCGTTCACGAATGCCGTCTGAATCCAGAAGATACGGTCAGCGTTCGGCACGGAAAGCTTGGCAGCAATCTCCTTGCGGCTGGGGTTCACGGGGTCCTTAGCATCAAAGCCGAAGCCCCAGCGGCCGGTCTCCAGAGAACGGAGGGCCTTCTGCAGGGAGTCCTTAAAGGTAGCGCCGATGCTCATCACCTCACCCACACTCTTCATGGCGGTGGTCAGGCGCTCATCAGCCTTCTTGAACTTCTCGAAGGTGAAGCGCGGCACCTTGCACACCACATAGTCAATGGTGGGCTCGAAGGAGGCCGGAGAGGTCTGAGTCAGGTCATTCTTCAGCTCGTCCAGTGTGTAGCCCACGGCGAGCTTAGCAGAAATCTTAGCGATGGGGAAGCCCGTTGCCTTGGAAGCCAGAGCGGAGGAGCGGCTCACGCGCGGGTTCATCTCGATAACCACCTGGCGGCCGGTGCGGGGGCACACGGCGAACTGAATGTTACTGCCGCCGCTCTTCACGCCGATTTCGCGGATAATGGCGAAGGAAGCACCCTTCAGTTCAGCATATTCGCGGGCGGTGAGGGTCATGGCGGGAGCCACGGTGATGGAGTCACCGGTGTGCACACCCATGGGGTCAAGGTTCTCAATGGAGCAGATGGTGATGCAGTTGTCAGCGATATCGCGCATGACTTCCATCTCAATCTCCTTCCAGCCGAGCAGAGACTCTTCAATCAGCACCTCATGCACGGGGGAAAGGTCAAGACCGCGCTGCACAATCTCTTCATACTCAGCCTTGTTGTAAGCAATACCACCACCGGTACCACCCAGCGTGAAGGCGGGGCGGATAATCATGGGGGAGTTACCGATAACATTCTTGGCGATGTCCCATGCCTCAGCCATGCTGTGAGCCACACCGGAGGCGGGCACGTCCAAGCCAATCTTCAGCATGGCATCCTTAAAGCGCTGGCGGTCCTCGCCCTTATCAATAGCATCAGCATCCGCGCCGATAACGCGCACGCCGTACTTCTCCAGCACGCCACTGCGGTGCAGCTCCATAGCCGCATTCAATGCCGTCTGACCACCCAGCGTCGGCAGCAGAGCATCCGGACGCTCGCGGGCAATAATCTTCTCAATGTACTCGGGGGCAAGAGGTTCGATGTACGTGCGGGGTGCCGTCTCCGGGTCCGTCATGATGGTGGCGGGGTTGGAGTTGACAAGCACTACCTCGTACCCCTCTTCTCTCAAAGTCTTACAAGCCTGGGTGCCGGAGTAGTCAAACTCACAACCCTGGCCGATAATAATGGGGCCCGAACCGATGACCAGTATCTTCCTGATAGATGTGTCTTTAGGCATGGTACAAGTGTAAACTTGCAGATATATGCCATACTTCCCCCTGAAATGCAAGCCTTTTTTTGAATTTTCTTTTCAGAAAAAATTGACCGCCATGTTCCAACAGAACACAGCGGCCACAAAACACTCAGTGAGCTCAATATCTGAGCACTCTTAAAACCTTCTCGCCCCTTATCATCACCTTGGGTAATCAGATAGCCATTCCTATAATTCACCCGAAATTCCTCCCATCGAACATCAGCTAATGGTAGACCTAGGAAGTAACGATTACAACCTCACCATTACAATGGGCATTAACTCTTAATTCTCCCACTGCTGACTTTGTAATCATAACTTCTCAACCCCTCCGCACGAAAATCTTCCTGATAACGCGCAATGACATTCTTGAAGACCTCTTCATACTGAGGTATGAAAAGATCCGAGCGGGCGTTGAGATGCTCGATAATCTGGCAAGCCAAGCTACGAATTTGCTCCAAATCCGTTTCACTCTGATTAAAGGAAGTTCCTTTGATGGAGCCGGGTGACACATTTAGGATACGGTTGTCATAACCTGCCTTTGCCAGCTCAACGTTTACGCTTTCAATAAAGAAGCGCATGGCTGCTTTGGTCGCGCCGTAAACAGAGAAGAAGGGCGAAGAAAGATAACCTGCTATACTAACCATGGTTCCGCAATAGAAGGGCTCAGAACTCTCAAGCTTGGCATAAAAATGCTTGAAAATCCGTATGGAGGCGATAGCATTCACCGAGAAGTAAGTTGAGATGAGCTCTTCATCAATATCCTTAAAAAGAGATAACCGTCCAAAACCAGCAGATATAAAGAGAGTATCGATGGCATCAAAGCGCTCAAAGAAACTGTAGTCCGCCTGAGCGAGGTCAAACTCATAGCTTCTGACATTATCTCTTTTATACTTCTCTGCCAGAGGAGACTTATCCACGATATGCACACATCGCATATCTGGCCGGTCAGCCAGTTCCATAGCGATGGCAAGCCCAATACCATTGGCACCGCCTACAACAAGTGCCTCTTTCATCTTATATCTCTGTAGTGTTAATGTTATTGGTAAATTGCTCCATAATAGCCGCCATAGTCACACTTTCGTTGTGACGCAACCGTGAAGTGTTGAAGCGCTTATTGATGATACAACTGATAAACTCCTGAATTTCATAACGAAGCCCTGCACCATCCCATTTGTAAAAGAACTTTTTGTTTTCGTTCTGATTTTCGTAGCGGAGCTCGAAGTAGTCAGTCTTCCACCAAGGTGCCGGCACATAAGCATACCCCTTGGTACCGGAAATGACCAAATTACCTTCAGTCTTAATCCCCAAACCAACTTTAAATGTGCAGAGGGCCGTATTATACCGGACCGTCCCCTTAGTATACACATCTATCCCGTTTTTCCAACGGCTATAGAAATGCACGCTTACGAAATCAGTTCCCATCAAGCGGATAATGGGCAGCAATGGGTATGAGCCCAGCTCATACATAGAGCCACCGGCCTGCGTCGCATCAAGCTCACGCAGCGTATAATCAGTCCACAGCTTAGAGAGCGAGGCCTCAACGTCAACAACCTCACCGATAATCCCGCTTTTAATCATCACCATCAGGTGGTTGAAGGCCGAGCAATAAGCAGTTTTGTTCGCCTCCAGAAGGATGCAGCCTTTTTCCTCCGCCAGAGCGAAGAGCTCCCGAGCCTGCGCTTCCACGAGCACCATGGGAGTTTCACAGATAACGTGCCTACCCTTATTAAGCGCAAGTTTGATATAATCATAATGGCTCAGGTGCGGAGTGGCGACGTAAACAGCATCCACCATAGCCAGCAAACCTTCAGGGCAATCACACACATGCGCAATCCCGTGCCGCTGGGCATAGTCTGAAGCTGTCTCCTGGTTAGTATCGTATACAGCTACAACCTCTACACCATTCACAAATGAGGTCTCCGGCGTAAAGCGCTCTGCTATACGCCCGGCACCGATGATGCCCACACGCACCACCTCTTGGCTTTCACTGCGGAGCTGAGTGGACGAAATACCCTCCGTACGCGGCAGATAAACAACCTTACAGAACTCGTTGAGATAGTCAAACTTGCCCTCCCAATCCGAACCTATAGCGAAAACATCAACGTTATAACGCTCAATATCATCAATTTTCTGACCAAGATAATTCTCAATGATAACTTCATCAGCCAAACCAGTGGCGCGCACAGCCTCGACTCGCTCCAGAACATTATTGCGCACATTGAGCTTACCTCGTTCGCGGTCAAAAGAATCATTGGTAACGCCGACAATCAGATAATCCCCCTGCTCTTTTGCACGGCGGAGGATATTCAGATGCCCGTGATGCAAAAGATCGAACGTACCGTATGTGATAACTTTCTTCATATCAGACTACGAATCTTAAATCTCATAACGCCATCAAACATCAACTCCATCCGACACAAACACCGGAATACCACACCACTCATGTACATCCTTGCGTTCCGCATGTGAATCATCCTATGAATACAGCTCATTTTTCCGAATTGAGGTCGCTATACCAACGCCATTCTTTCGACACTAGGGAAGCCCACTCAAGCCTCATTCTTGCGAGCATACGGCGTACACGATACTTATATCATTCTACACCCTCGGATGTCAATCCATTTTTAGTGCGTGTAAACTGCACGGATAAATGCGACAGAGGCGATAAAAGCGGATATTTGAGCAATACTCACATGTTTTCTGTACAATTTTTCAACATTTATCGAATTTACTATGCCATTTCTTACTCTGAAGAGCACCTTTTTTCTGACCTCATGGTATCGTATTTAATTTTAGCCCTCTCATTCTTGGGATTATGTACTATTTTTCTGTACATCGGGACAAAAATGCGATACACTACACTTGCACCATGAGCGCAATCTATACACACGATTTAACAGTGGCCACTGTATGCCGCAATGCATTGGCCACGTTGCCTCGTTGCATAGCTTCTGTGAGTCCGCTTCTTAAGCATCCGACGCTCAACGTGGAACATTTACTGATAGATGGAGCCTCCACGGATGGCTCGCAAGAGTATCTACAGCAGGAACTGATTAACGGCAACATAAGCCGCCTTATAAGCGAGCCCGACAAGGGGCTTTACGACGCTATGAACAAAGCAATTGAGCTAGCTCATGGCAAAGTAATTGTGTTCATCAATGCGGATGATGAAATATGCCCGGCGGCCGTTGAAGCCTGCTGTGAACCTATCCTGAACGGTCGTGCAAAATACACAGTTGCAAGCGCTCTCTACGTGACGCAAACTGAGCAAAGACTCTTATCCCCCTGCATGAACCGCATACTTTGGAGGCAGCCATACTGCCACCAGTCCATGTATTGCGCCACGGAGCTTTTACGTCAATTCGGCGGTTTCCAGTGGAAAAAATTTCACATCGGAGCGGATACTGATTTTATGCGTCGGCTCTATGCTGCCCATATCCCATACGAAGTGATACCGACCACGGCTTCTCATTTCCACGCTGGAGGCCTAAGCAGCACTCCGGCAGTTATAAGCGAAAGCTATGAACTCATAATTCACTTCCAGGAGGCGTGCAAAAAAGAGGTTTCTGCCAGACCGACTTGCGTATACCCAATCACCCAGCACATACGCCGCTACGCCACACAAAAAATCCTTTCAGAGAGCGACGACTCCATTAAAAACAAGGACTATGAAAGGCTATCGGCTTTTTTACGAGATATTATCGAAGGCCTTCCATTCTATCACCGTATAGCGCTTTTTCTCTATGTGCTAGCTGAATTAATCTCTTATATAATATTAGCCATCGTGGCTGACCAAAAAACTAAGCCCAAATACACCATTAGAACAGAAATTAGCCAACTCCTTCTGAAAACCATTGCTCGATGAATATTAATCTCCAACAGGAGATTGCGTTGAGCACCAAAAGAACTACCCCGAGCGCCCCCATGGTGCGCTTCTCAACTTCATCATCTCCACAAGAGTGGAGAACTCATCACAAACCTTCCTCCCTAGTGCTGGAGGCATGAGAAATCTCCAAGAATTCCTATAAGAGGCATTTCAAAACCGCGCTTGTTTTTTTTACAACTCGCAGCCCCCCTCCCGCAAAAATAGCTTGACATCTGAAAGCACAAAGTGCTATAACGGGTATGCGCTGAAGATAAAAATTTCCACGCAGCCAAAAAAGCTTAATGCGTATACAGTGAACGGCAATATCTTAAACAAGTTTGAATTATGAAGATTGTTACAATAATTAAGAATTGGCTTGACGAGCAATCTAAAAAACGAAAATTTCGCCGAGCCGTACGGCGACGAGTCATCGAAGAAATGACAAAAGCCGCCGGTAAAACAGTTACGCAACCTCAAAAAGCAAAAAACACTTGGCACCAGTATGCTGACTACCTCGAGCCCAACAGTAAACTCAAAAACGTCGGCAAAGGAAAGCGCTGCTTTGTTTTAGGAAATGGCCCCTCCCTGAAAACAGAAGATCTTACTCAGCTGGCCGGAGAGGATGTATTCACAGTAAATCAGGCTGCCAGACACCCTGATTTCCCTGTTCTCCGAAGCAAAATACACGTGTGGGCAGACCGAAATTTCTTCGTTTGGGATGACTCTAAGCCCGAAGACCAAGAGCTAATCAACTTCATGAGGGCTGTCAATACAGATGACAATAAGCCTCTGTGCTTCTTCCCGGTAGACTTGCATGGACTTCTGGAAGAGCGCAATCTGCACACCGAAGTGAATGCTCACTATTTCCATTCTACCGGTGTACCTAAACCGGATGGAGATGATATAGACTTCACCAAAACCATCCCCGGACTTTATGGGGTAGTTTTGTACGCCATTGCACTGGCCATATACATGGGTTACTCCGAGATTTATGTCTTAGGTATTGATACAACAAGCATTTTGGTTAACATTAAGTCATTCCTCGGCACAAACGATGATGACGATTACGGCTACAGTGTGACAAATAATGAAAAGAAGCGCCTTGAACGCATGCTTGCTAGGCAGAGTTTGGAACAACAAGCCGAGGCATTCCTTAAATCACTGATACAGTATCGAATTATGAATGAATACTGCGTGAGACGTGGAATCAAACTCGTTAACTGTTCATCCACCACACTGGTAGAATCGCTTCCCCGCATGAGCCTGAAAGAAGTTTTAAACAAGTGATTTATGAAAATTGTTGACTGTACACTGAGAGACGGTGGCTACTATACTCAATGGGATTTTTCCAATGATATAGTAGAATCATATCTTCATGCAGTAAATACCCTTCCCGTTAGCTACGTCGAGCTAGGCTATAGAAACCTGCCGTCCAACGAGTACCAAGGCAAATACGCCTATACCCCAGTTCATATACTCCGAAAACTCAGGAAGATATGCAACCGGAAGATTGCATTAATGCTCAATGAGAAATCCGTGAGTATCGACGTGCTTCCTAAGCTCCTTTCTCCCATAGAAGGAATGGCGGACATGATTCGCCTGGCCGTTGACCCCAGAAACTTCAAAAGAGCAGTAGCGCTTGCGACCGCCGTACGTGAATACGGTTTTGAAATAGGTTTCAATGTCATGTACATGTCGCAATGGCTGCAGATGCCGGAGTTCCTCAACAGCCTGAGCTCCGTCAATGACTTAGCAAGCGTCTTTAACATGGTAGATTCCTATGGTGGCGTTATGCCTGAAGATGTCTGCAAAATTACTTCTCTTGTTAGGACGCAGCTGACTTGTCCTTTGGGATTCCACGGACACAACAATCTAAACATGGCACTTGCAAATGCATTGACTGCCAGCGACAACGGAGTAGAGTATATAGACGCCACCATATGCGGCATGGGGAGAGGAGCCGGCAATCTTGAGCTGGAGCTCCTTTTGTCCGTAATGAGCAAACAAGGCCTTGAAGTGGACTTCAATGAATTGGGAGACATCGTTGATAAGTTTACCGAACTGAAAGACAAATATCGCTGGGGAGCCAGTCTTCCGTACATGATTTCCGGCGTCAATTCGCTTCCTCAGAAGCAAGTCATGGATTGGGTTGCTAACCGCACATATTCATTTAACAGTATCGTTCGTGCTCTCAGTAACCAAACGGCCGGCTTGGAAGACAACGCTAAATACGACGTTCTAGAAAAACAGCATATTGATGACGTCTTAATCGTGGGCGGTGGGCAAAGTATCACCGACCATGCGGAAGCTCTGCGCTGCTACTTGGAGCAACACCCACAGACTGCCGTAATATTCGCCTCTACTCGCAGACTTCCCGAACTAGACGACATCAACAACAAGTGCTACTACTGCCTAGTTGGCAGCGAGTCAAAAAGAATGAGTCAAAATGTGTCAGACTTAACAAAGGAACGCACATGCATCCTGCCACCATACCCCCGCCAGATGGGAACAGATGTGCCGCAACTCGAGCATGTTAAAGTGTATGAGCTCAATAAGGTGGAGTTCACGGATGAATACAGTGATTCATGCACCGCAGTAGCTCTGCAACTGGCTTTGGACTTAACCGCAAACAATGTGTATGTCTGCGGATATGATGGTTATCCCAATGGTATTCTTTCCGAAAAGGAATCAACGCTTTCACTGGAAAACCGCTATCTCTTCAACCGTTTCTGCAAGCATTCCAGTAATAAGCTGATATCATTGACACCGACACTATACCCGAGTCTCGAAAAGCAATCCCTCTATCAATACATCTGATAATCTCTCATTATGAATAAGGAACATTCTGTAACATTTTATCTACCTACACGCAAAGGGAGTGAACGAGTCATTAATAAGAACACAAAACCATTTGCGGGTATAGAAGGAGGCCTTCTGGCAAACAAGTTACGACAGCTTTGCTGCAGTAAAGAGTTGGATGAGATTATACTCTCCACCAATGATGAAGTAAGCGCCGAAGTGGCAGAACGCATCGTAACTGATAGCCGCTTCAAGTTAATCTGGCGTCCCGATGAACTGTGCCAGAGTTCTACTAACCTACAAGACCTCATATGCTATGTACCAACGGTCACAGAGGCTCAGCATATCTTGTGGGGACATGTAACAACACCGCTGACTGGAGCCGAGCAATACGATGAAGCCATCCGCAATTACCTCGAAAAGATAAAAGAAGGCTATGATTCACTCATCGGTGTTTGCGAGCTTAGGAACTTCCTGCTTGATAAGAACGCTCGCGTCATAAACAACACAACAGCCCTGCCCTGGCCCCGCACCCAAGATTTAGAGCTGATATACGAAATCAATCACACTATGTTTATTGCGAGCCGTGACGTGTACCTGAACGAGAAAAACCGTATCGGCCGCAAGCCCGTACTACATGTGATGGATAAGATTCATTCCTTCGATATCGATTGGGACGAAGATTTCAAAATTGCAGAAGCTCTTTACAAGCAATACATGTTATGAGCAGATTGGTTACCTTCGGAGAAGTAATGTTGCGCTTACAGCCCCATGAGCGCAGAAGACTCGTCCAGTCCGGAGACTTGCAAGTTTCTTATGCCGGTGCGGAAGTAAATGTCGCCGTGTCAGCGGCTAACTACGGTATGCAATCCGTCTATGTGACGGCTCTACCTGCCGCTAATCCCATGGCTCAGCGCTGCATCAATGAGCTGAAAGGATATGGGGTAGATACATCCCACATCGCGCGCTGTGGTGAGCGAATGGGAATACTCTACACAGAGAGCGGCTCAAACATGAGACCTTCTATGGTCTTTTACGACCGGGCAAACTCTTCCATATCTCAGCTCGACGTGGATTGCATTGACTGGCGTAAAGTTATGCAAGGGGCCACATGGTTTCATTGGTCCGGCATAACTCCCGCTATTTCTCAAAAAGCAGCAGATAACTGCTTGGAGGCGATTAAAGTAGCCAATGAGTTAAATGTGTGCGTATCCTGCGATATAAACTATCGTGCCAAACTGTGGAATTACGGCAAATCTCCCACTGAGGTGATGACTGAGCTACTTCAGGGGACAGATGTCATTATAGGCAACGAAGAAGACTGCTGCAAGGTTTTTAACATCAATCCGGATAAGTTTGATGCTGAGAAAACTAACGGCGAAATTGATGCTAACTCCTTCACCTACGTGTGCAGTGAAATGCTCAAAAAGTTCCCGAAGGCCCACACCATAGCCCTCACACTGCGAGGAGCCATCAGTGCAGAGCACAATACATGGCAGGCCGTACTGTACCATGCAGAAAAACTTTATCAGTCTCGCTGTTACAATCTCACAGATATAGTGGATCGTGTCGGCGCAGGAGACTCATTCTCCGGGGCCCTTATTTACGCTCTCTCCTCGGTCAAACCAACACAGGAAGCATTAGAGTTTGCCACAGCTGCAAGCGCATTGAAACACACAATTGAAGGTGATTATAATTGTGTAAGTTACGATGAAGTTTGCAAGTTGATGCAAGGCCATACTTCAGGTCGTGTTTGTCGCTAACATTCACACTTCTTATCTATGAGTCAAAATACAGAATTGACGCAATCTCTCCCCTTAGTTACTGTAGTTACTGTAACTTGGAACATAATTCGCGCAGAAAGAGAAAAATTTCTGTTAGAATGCCTAGAATCCGTACACAATCAGGATTATCCTCATATTGAACACCTTATCATTGATGGTGCTTCCGATGACGGAACTCTTGAATTCCTCTCAAAGTATGAAAAAGAGGGCTGGATCACCTGCCATTCTGAACCGGATACCGGCATATATGATGCCATGAATAAGGGCATCAGCAAAGCCAAAGGTAAATACATAGCCTTCCTTAACTCCGACGACTACTGGCACGATCCCTCAGGCATCTCCCAATCTGTTCGTCTTCTGGAGGACTCGCAAGCTGATTTTTCATACGCACCGAGAAAAATCATTAACGAGGATGGCACCCTACTGGCATATGAAGAGGCGAATTTAGCTGTACTTTTCACCCGAATGCCCTTCTGCCATCAAACGATGTTTACAAGAACCGATTTGATAAGAAAGCTGAATGGCTTCGCAAACAACAGACTGAAAATTTCAGCCGATTATGATTTGGTTACCCGTACCCTCTTATCCGGAGCCAAACCGGTTTTCGTGCCCTGTTGTTTCACCTCGTTCAGATTAGGAGGCGCATCTAGTGCAGGAGAGGCCGTCTGGGCAGAATTCCTGGCTATTCATAAACATAATTATGGAAATTATGTAGATGAAGCGGATATTCCAGAAATAAGAAAGGGAGTCGTGCCCACCTACCTGCTGACTTGTTTAAGAAGCTTTTTCCATCCGTCCATCATAGCGGAATTAGATAAATCCGCAGTAAGCCAAGGAAGAATAACCATTCTCCCCAACAAACTGCAGCGCAATTCTGTTCCTAATCCCGTACCTTCCGAAAGTAGCAATGGTGAAAAAGAGAGCGCCAAGCAAACAAGCTACACAGTCTATTATAGATTTCTTGCTTTACCCGTTGTTAGCATTAAACACAGAACGAACGATAAAACGATTCGCCTGTTAGGCATACCATTCTTTAGAATCCGCAAGAAATCAGATGCTTGTAGAATAAGGGAAGTTGTTAAGTTCATAGGAATTCCTATAATGACCCATGTAACAAACGATTCTTCATACAAGCTTAAACTATTCGGGTTCATTCCGCTATTAACGATAAAACAGCGGTAATTCTCATCCGAAGCAGTTGCTCAATATCGTCTCTCCATATATGAGTCAAAATACACAAGCCGATTACTCCCAGCCGTTGGTTACCGTCATAACGACGACTTGGAACATTATTCGAGCTGACAGACAAGACACTCTAGCTGAGTGCCTTGAGTCTGTTCACAACCAAGACTATCCTAACATCGAGCACTTGATTATTGATGCCGCTTCGGATGACGGCACGCTCGACTTTCTCTCTAAGTATGAGAAAGATGGCTGGATTACCTGCCATTCTGAGCCAGATGAAGGCATATACGATGCCATGAACAAAGGCATTAACATAGCCAAGGGCAAATATATAGCTTTCCTCAATTCCGATGATTACTGGCACGATCCATCAGGGATATCAAACAGTGTCAAACTTCTGGAAAAAACCCATGCGGACTTTTCATATGCGCCGAGGAGAATCATTAATAAGGATGGTTCTCATACGGAATATGAAGAAGCTTCATTAGCAGTCTTATTCACTAGGTATCCATTCTGCCATCAAACAATGTTTACCAGAACAGACCTATTAAAGAAGCTGAATGGGTTTGCACATAAAAAATACAAGATAACGGCTGACTACGACTTACTGACTCGCCTGCTCATAAGCGGCGCTAAGCCGGTATTCGTACCACATTGCTTCACATCTTTCAGATTGGGTGGCTTCTCTAGTTCTGCGGACGTTGTTTATCAGGAATATACGTCAATTCTAAAAGAATATTACGGTAAATACGTAGAAAATTTTGATGAACATGAAGCAAAAAAAGGGATTGTACCTACGAACTTGATGGTCGTGCTTCGGAGCATCTTCCACCCCTCAATCATGGCAGAGTTTGATATGTATTCAACTAGTCAGGGGGCTGTAACCTACGTTCCCAAAGTACTACATCGAGCCCCGGATTTACAACTCGGCGAGCCTACAGTCCGCGCGTATCCCCCTTATAAGCAGAACTCCGAACCGCAGCAGAGCAAAGATTGGGGCATTAATTACTCTGTCAGCTATAAATTACTGGGCCTCCCCATTATGCGTATTAAATATAAGGATAATACTAAAAGGATTCGCATATTTGGTTTACCACTCATCTACATCAAGAAAAAATGGTAAATCCGGGGGAATAAAAATCCGCAAATTATCAACACATCCCACTGATAACCAGTCCTGAAACCATTGCACTAAAAATCTTTCTGCTCAATTTCCTACCTGTTTCCATAAAAAAAGCTAAACTCATTTTGTGAAATTATGGGACTCAAACGTAACATAAAAAGATTCGTCTACATGCACAGCAAGGCGGTGGTACAAGCTCTTGGTGCAAATGCAGCCTACAAAGACACAAAGAAGGGTAAGAGGTGTTTTATTCTTGGTAATGGGCCCTCTCTTAAAACTGAGGATTTAGCCACACTTGCCGGAGAGGACGTGTTTACAGTCAACCAAGCAGCACGCCATCCAGATTTCCCCCTGCTCAAAAGCATGGTTCATTTTTGGGCTGACCCGAACTTCTTCGTGATTGATGAAGAACGAGAAGAAGATATGGAGTTGATTGAGATAATGAAGCAAATCAATACCCCAGGCAATAAGCCACTTTGCCTCTTCCCCCTCAACCAAATCAAGTTCGTTGAGCATTTTGGCTTACAAAAAGAACTCAGAGTAGGCTATTTCCATACAAGAAAAACCCTGACAAGTATTTTTGATAAGGATTTCGATTTCACAAAATCAATACCAGGACTCAACACTGTTGTAATGTATGGAATCGCACTTGCCATTTATATGGGGTACGCTGAAATTTATCTTTTAGGTGTAGACACCACGAGCCTACTGGTCAATATAAAGACATTCCTCAAGATAAATGACAATAATGATTATTGCTACGATTTAAGCGAAAATGAAGAAGTTAGGCTCCAGCGCATGCTTCAGCGCCAAACACTTGAAAAACAAACACTTTCATTCTACCACGTTCTTCAACAGTACAGAACGTTCCACGATTATTGCCATAAACGCGGAATTAAGCTTATCAATTGTTCATCAACCACATTAATCGAATCCATCCCTCGCATGTCCCTGCGCGATGTACTCGCTAAGCCTTCAGTAGATGCGTAATATTACCTCACCCTTCTCCGTACAAACACCAAAAAAGGCAGGCTCATCGCCTGCCTTTTTTATCATCTATTTCATTATTCATTAATGACAACACGTCATCCGGTTCACGTGTAATATTATAATACAATATCAAGTATTTAATATCATATTATCGCAAGAAAGTTTTTATACTACTTTGCACTAGCACTATACATGGCATCATAGTATTTTTCATACTCGCCACAGACCACATTATCCATCCATCCCTGATGCGCAAGATACCAGCGAACTGTCTTCTCTATCCCCTCCTCGAACTGCATAGACGGTGCCCAACCAAGCTCATTTCTGAGCTTGGTAGAGTCAATAGCGTAGCGAAGGTCATGACCGGCTCGATCAGTGACATAAGTGATAAGCTTTTCACTGGTTCCTTCCGGATTACCTAGGTGCCGGTCCACCGTTTTGACAACCAGCTTCACGACGTCAATATTCTTCCACTCATTGCCCCCACCGATATTATAGGTATCACCCACCCTGCCACAGTGAAAGATAACATCTATAGCACGGGCATGGTCCTCCACATACAGCCAATCTCGCACATTCTCTCCCCTGCCGTAAACCGGCAGAGATTTACCTAGGCGGATATTATTGATGAGAAGCGGAATCAACTTCTCAGGGAATTGATACGGCCCGTAATTATTTGAACAATTGGTCACCAGAGTGGGCATACCGTAGGTATCATGGTAGGCACGTACAAAATGGTCACTGCTCGCTTTAGACGCGCTGTAGGGGCTGTGAGGGCTGTATTTAGTACTCTCTGAAAAGAACTCTGTACCATAGGGCGCACACCCCTCAGGTTTATCAAGCTCCAGTGCTCCATAAACCTCATCTGTTGAGACATGGTAGAAACGCTTACCCTCCCAGTTACCATCCCAGTAAAGTCTGGCCGCCTGCAACAAACTTAGCGTCCCCATGACATTGGTGCGAGCGAAGCTGAAAGGATCCTTAATGGAGCGATCAACATGACTCTCGGCAGCCAGATGAATGACCCCGTCTATCTCATACTCCGCCATGATGGAACGCATACGCTCAAAATCACAGATATCTGCTTTCACGAACGCATAATTGGGACGGTTCTCGATGTCCCTCAGATTTGACAAGTTCCCAGCATAGGTCAGCAAGTCAAGATTAACTATCCTATATTCCGGGTACTTATTGACCAACAAACGAACCACATGCGAACCGATAAATCCTGCCCCACCGGTTATGAGTATGTTTTTCATGCTGTTCACTTCTTCCATTTTTAATTTAAACGCGGCAAAATTCCCTACCGCGCTACCCACACTCTACTGCAAATTGAACCCATTGTCGAGAAAAATCGCCTACCCAGAAACGCCAGCTCTCGTCCATTAAAAAACACCCATTTCAACCACACAATAAGGCCATTTTTGCAACGTTGATAAAGCGCGCTTTATTTATTTGGGCGTTTTCTTGCCTATTTTACTCAAAAAAATCACATATTTTTGCATTTTTCTTTCTTCTAATCACTCATTGACGGCAAACATTCACCCCAACTTCTCCAATCGAAAACACCTCTCGGGAACAGTTAAACAATATTTTAGTACCCATTAACCTGCAATTTTTGTAAAATATTTCAACTTCGCAAGCTAAAATCAGGCATTTTCTTTTGGATTTTCAGAAAATCAGGGTGCCTTAGAATTTAATTTTTATGTACAATGGGTAAGGTGAAGATAAATTATCGCGCCTTATTCCTGTAAGTTTACAGGAATAAGGCGTCTCATTTTTTCGTTTTTTCACATTTTGAGTAACAGTGAACATCCTCCTTTCTTACTTCTTCTAGGATTTCTCAACTTCCTATAAGCATGCTGCCGATTTCTCATAACGAACATTTTTTTTCCTAGTTCTTTTACTACTGTTCCTATATGCTTGGTGTTGTATCCATTCTTTTAAAAAGCGAAAAAATACTTTTATATTATATTTTTCATTTTGTTTATTATTGGATTTTCATAATTTTCATTTATTTTGTTTAATATTTTTAGATTTGTTTTCTACTATATTTTTCTATAGTTTTTAATTTCATTTTTATACTTTCTTTACACCTGAATATCATGCATATTTTTCTCAGAGGGAGCAGCCTCTCCCTATTTCCCTCACAAAGTTCAAGATATCAAAAAAACGAACGGAATACCAACGTGTCACAGATTATCCTTGCGCGGGCGCGTGGTTTTGGCTAGAATGCATGTCGTGAGTTATCAGGTTTTTGCCAGAAAGTATCGTCCGCGCACATTCAAAGATGTGCTTGGGCAGGATCATGTAGTGCGCACCCTCTGCAATGCCATTGAGCAGCAGCGCTTAGCACATGCTTATCTTTTTGTAGGCCCCCGCGGTACCGGTAAGACCTCCACGGCACGAATTTTCGCAAAAGCCCTGAACTGCACAGATGGTCCGAAGGTAGATTTTGACCCGGATGAAGATGTATGCCTCGAAATCGCAGAAGGTCGAAGTCTGGACGTGCAAGAAATCGACGGTGCATCAAACCGCGGTATCGATAACATTCGTGATTTACGCGACAATGTCCAGTTCGCTCCCACACGTGGCAAATACCGCATCATTTATATTGACGAGGTGCACATGCTCACGAAGGAATCCTTCAATGCTCTACTTAAGACCCTGGAAGAGCCGCCGGCACACGTCATGTTCATCTTTGCCACGACGGAACCGCACAAAATCCTCCCCACCATTCTTTCCCGCTGCCAGCGCTTTGACCTGCGCCCCATCCCGACGGAGACGATTGCGAATCACCTCGTAAACATCGCTAGTAATGAGGGAGTTACGCTGGATGCAGACGCAGCGTACGCCATCGCCACAGTGGCAGACGGCGGCATGCGTGACGCGCAGTCCATGCTGGACCAGCTCGTCTCCTTCTGCGGCAACCACATCACTGAGCAGAACGTGAATGACATCTTCGGCGTCACCAGCCGCGACACCGTGGCCAAGGCACTTACCTACATGCTAGACCGCCAGCTGCCCAGCCTGCTGCACCTCGTGCATGAGCTGGCTGAAGCCGGGCGCGACATGGGGCAGCTGCTCAGCGAGCTCATGGGAGCTGTGCGCGAGCTGCTTATCACGAAAGTAGCCCCACAGGAAGCTCACAGCACCATTCCTGAGCAGTGGCGCGCCAGCCTCAGCGAACTACTTTCCCGCACTCCGACGGATAAAATCATCCGCCTGATGGAAGTACTCTCCCATGCTGAGGAGCAGATGCGCTGGAGCACTAACAAGCGCCTGTACTTGGAGATGGGCCTCATTCAGGCCGTACATTCACTGGCAGAGGCTAATATAAGCGACATCATTCGCGCGCTGAATGGCGCCCCCCTGCCCGAGACACCCATTGCCACCGTACCTCTGCCCGCAGTAACCCACTCGGGAGCAGTAGCCCCTGCGCCCATGCCTGCACCAACGCCGGCTCCTGCCCCCATCCCTGCTCCTGCACCAGCGCCGATTCCGACACCAGCCCCCGTGGCACCGGCCCCCGAGCCTCAGCCTATCATGCCCGCTGGACTGGAGCCTATAGATGACGCGCCACCGCTCTTCGGCGACCTCCCGGCCCCGGATATTGAGGCGGAACCTGCAGAGCATGCCCTGACCCCGCAGGAATGGGAAGCTGCGCTCGCTATCGTGCGTGAAAAATCACCCATCGCCGGAGCGGACATAGGCCACACTCTCTTCATCAGTGATGATGACGGGCTGGCCACCATCGCCATTCACCCGGAGGATACCACCTCACGAGACGCCCTCCTGAGTGATTCCCTCAGTGAGCTCATCAGCAGCTCTGCTCAGAGCCTCTGCGGCCATGGCCTGCGCCTGCGTATTATTACGGATAACAGCGTTCCCCCGCCTGAAGCCGTAGAAATTCTGCCTCCGCCGAACTTCGAAGAGCTTGCACCTCAGCCCAAACCAAAGCCAAAAGCTGAGCAGCCCGCTCCGGCCCCTCGCCCGGCCGCAGAGAACACCGCGCCCCCCAGCCTGAAGCCCTCAGATGAGGAGTTCTACCATGATCCGCTCATCGAGCAGGCACTGGAGGTATTCCACGCCACACTTATCAAACAATAAACAACACAGAATCACACTATGAACCTTCAGAAACTCATGAAGCAGGCTCAGGCCATGCAGGCAAACATGGCTAATGCTCAGGCTCGCCTCGCAGAAAAAGAATTCACCGCTGAAGCTGCTGGCGGCAAGATTAAGGCCACAGCTGACGGCACCGGCATGATTACTGGCCTCTCCATTGATCCCTCCGTAGTGGATCCTGATGACGCTGATTTCCTTTCTTCTCTCGTACTTAAGGCCGTACAGGATGCCCTCAGCGGCGCCCGCAACATGGCTGAAGCCGAGATGCGCAAGGTAACCGGCGGCCTGGGCTTCCCCATGTAAGTGTGCGTAACAGCTTCAGGCCATGATTCGTAGCCTCATCACCTCCATGCTGGTAGCTCTGCCTCTGATGGCAGAGCCTGTGCTGGTGAGTAAGTTCACCGCTAAAATCGTTCCGGAACGAGTTGCTGTTCTGGGGCTGCCCGAGCGCGGCATTATCACGGATTTAGCGGACCCCACCGGCAGGCTGGAGGCGGGCACAATTATCGCCATAGCTAATAAAGAGCGCACAGCCTCAGAACGTGAGGATATGGAACTGCAGCTGGAGCGGGACCGCCTCACCAAACGTGATGAGATTCAAAAGCTGCGCCTTAAGCGCAGACAGGTAGAGTTTTACCTCTCCCTGAACGCCTCCGAACGCCGCTACAACTCTGATTTTGCGCCGGACGAAATTCCCACGGCGGATACGCTGCAGGACATAGATGACCGCATCTCCCTATTAGAACGAGAGCTGCGCACCTTGGAGCGCCGCAGGAGGGATGAGTTCGAACACAAGCACGGCCCACTCACACTGCGCATGCCCTTCAGCGGCCGTATCCAGTACAGCTTCCCCCTGCCGGAAAACCTGTCAGAGCCGTTCGAATACACAGATAATGGCCGTTCTTTTGCCACCGTCTGTGATGACTCAGCCTTCTACATCACCATCAGCGTGGGTGAAAGTGATCTCGCGCTGCTGGATGAGCAGCGCTTTACTGCTACCATTAACCTCCCCGGAGGCCGCCGCCTGCAGGGCGCCTATTCTCACCGCCGCGTGGAGCGCGCCGGAAACGGAAATGACATGCTCGTCTACTACTTCCGCCTGCCGGAATCCACACACGAAACCGCTTTCTCCATGCTGGGCAGTAACTCCACAGCCCAGCTCACCTACGAAACCGGTACTGAGGTACTGAGAGTGAAGAAGGCAGAGCTCGCAGCCACCCCTGAAGCAGCCACCTGCGAAAACTGGGCAGAGCTTATCTCACGCCTTTATCCTCAGCACGCTATTCTGCTCATAGGGCAGAGAGAAATCGTGCTCGTCCCCAGAGCAGAATAAGCTACCGCCATGGAACTCATCTGCGAAAATATCTCCTTCGGTTACACACGCCGAGACAAGGTCATTAGTAACTTTTCGCATGTATTCCGCCCTGGCATCACCGTACTTAAAGGCTATTCCGGTTCCGGTAAAACCACTCTGCTCAAACTGCTCGCTGGCTACCTGAAGGTAAAGCAGGGCAGAATCATCACCCCCACAGGGCGCCGCGTAACCAGCCGCCGCTACCACAGGCAGGATGTCGCTTACATGTTCCAAGGTATTAACCTTTTGCCGCTTATGAGCGTGGAGCGCAATCTGCGCCTCGCCGCTGAAATGGCGGTACTCCCGGGTAAACAGTGGAAGCCCCGAGCGGAAGCGCTCATACAAGATTTAGGCCTCACAGAATTGCGCCACCGCCGCGCTGATAAGCTTTCCGGTGGTCAGGCACAGCGAGCAGCTCTTGCCCGCACCCTCATGAAGGATGCCCCGACAGTGCTACTGGATGAGCCAACCTCCGGCCTAGATGACACGAACACGGATATCATTAAAAAACTTGTGCTGAAGGATGCCGCAGAGCGCATCTGCATCATCAGCACGCATGATGGGCGCTTGCTCGAACTGGCAGATGAAATCATTGATTTTGACACTCCTGTATCTCGCTAAGGATACCGTCCACCGCTGGTTCACCCGAGTATCCAGCCCGCTGGCACGTATTCTGGTGGTATACTTTCTGAGTCTCAGTGCATTAAGCGCACTGGGCAGCTACGCCATCTCCACAAAGCTGGTCATGGATAAAATCATGAGGCTGGGTGGTGATTTGGTATTTGCCACATTCACTCCCGCAGAAGAAACACCCTCTGCCATGCCAACCCAACAGCAAATAAGCGATTTGCTGAATGCGGATTCATACGCGCTCTCCATCATTGGCTCTGCCACCATGGAAAACCGCAAGACGGTCAGCATGTACACCTTTGATTTCTGCCGCGCCGGCCAGTTTTATCCCCTGATGGCCACTAGCGGCATCCCCACCATCCTCGCCACACCTGAAAGCGGAATCGCCCCCGGGCCAAACAGCATCTCCTACAGTTCCATACGCCAGCCGGCATTCGTGCGTATCATGCCGGAAGACCACCCGCTCATGCGCATCATCGGCTCCGCCGGCCTCATCGTCCAGCCAGAGTATCTTCCCCCAATCCTGAATAAGGCCAGCAGCACGCAGCAAATAATTATCCGCGCTAGGCAACTGAACAGCTCGGAAGATATTCGCCGCATTGAAAATTACCTCCGCACCTTCATGCGCCTGGACAAACGCCATGGCAGCATCGTCTCAGCCCAGCGCCAGCTGGAAGAAATGGACCTCATGCTCAGCAAGCAGACGCAGTGCCGCGTGGCCTTCTGCGTGGGTATCAGCGCCATCGTAGGTATTCTCCTCACTGCTCTGGCCGGCATGGAATACCGCCAGAATGAATACATATATACTCTCATGAAGAGTTTCGGCATCCACCCTATCATGCTGGTGGGTGCATTTATCGTAGAAAATCTTCTCATCGTAGGCGCCTCCTTCATCGGGGCTCTCGCCACATTCATGTACTTCCAGAAGCCTATTGTCACTCAGATACTTAAACTCGGGAATTACTCCCTCACGCTGGAAGAAATCATGCCGGAAGTGCAGCTCATCTGTTACACATTACTGGGCTGCATCCTCATCTCCTGTATACCTATAACCGCCGCCGCAAACAGAGATATCGGCCGCGTGCTAAAATAATCTGTGCCAGCATGTCAAAACAGGCACATTTTATGCTTGCAATCGTACATAATTTTGATAATCTCAGAGAGTCATCATTCCGCGGCTAATCGTCGCGAATGCTATTAAAAATCTCAATATCAACAAATAGTACACACCATGAACGTTCAAGTTGCTGTCCTTTGCGACTACGCCGCCGACTATCAGGGTAAGCTCTGCATCCAGGGCGCCTTTGATACTCTCTTCGCCCGCCAGTTCCCCGTTATCCACCCCTTCTGCGCCCTTGCTCTTCGTCTCTGCTTTGAGCCCGAGGACATCGGTGATCACAAGCTCGGCGTGGCCATCACTGACGAAGACGGCAACATGCTGGACAAGGAGCGCATGCCCCTTATCGGTGACCTGAAGGTAGGTCTGCCCGAGGGCGTTTCCTTCTTCACCCGTAACCTCATCATGAACTTCCAGGGCCTGCCCTTCGAGAAGGATGGTGTATACTCCGTAGACGTCACCCTTGATGGCGAGCTCGTTTCCCGCACTCCCATCCGTCTGGTGAAGGTGGACGACAAGCAGCCCACTGCTTAAGTTTCCCCTGATACAATAACAGTTTATTCCTAAGTCGGTTGCATTTTGCAACCGACTTTTTTTGCACAAAAAATTAAAAAAAGTCAGAATTTAGCTTGACAAGCGGCCGAAAGAGGCGTATACTTTCGGCGTTCCAAGTAACACAGGGCTATGGTGTAATTGGCAACACATCGGTTTCTGGCACCGCTATTCGGGGTTCGAGTCCCTGTAGCCCTACTAAAAAGCTCCGAGGTAATCCTCGGAGCTTTTTTTGGTATAAAATTACCCAAGAGCGGTGATATATGTCACATAAAGCTTGCAAATTGCGCATGATATGGTAGAATGCATGCAACCACATAGCATCTCATACACACAGCCATGGAAAAACACATCGTCGAAGGCGGTTACAGACTCAGTGGATCAGTAAACATCAGTGGCTCCAAGAATGCCTCGCTGCCCATTCTGGCGGCGGCACTGCTCACGGATGAGCCCGTGCGTATCACACGCGTACCGGATGTCTCGGATACGAACTACATGCTCCAGATTTTGAGTCAATTAGGCGCCTCCGTGGAGCGTTACAGTGGCACTGTCCGCATCGCCTCCCCTGATGGCATCAGCTCCAGCGCCTCCTATGAGCAGGTGCGCAAGATGCGAGCCTCCATCTGCCTGCTGGGACCCATGATGGCACGCATGAAGCGCTGCACACTCCCCCTTCCCGGCGGCTGTGTAATTGGTGACCGCCCGGTGGATTTACACCTGCGCGCCATTCAGGCTCTCGGCGCTCGTGTGCGCGTGAAGGGCGGCAACATGGTCATTGAAGCACCGAACGGCCTCGTCGGCACCACGGTTGACATGCGTGGCGACAGTGGCCCCACCGTGCTGGGAACGGATAACCTCATGATGGCCGCTGTACTCGCCCGCGGCACCACCGTCATTGAGTCCGCAGCCCGTGAGCCCGAAGTGGTGGACTTGGCAAACTTCCTGAATAAGATGGGTGCCCGCATTGAGGGCGCAGGTTCTCGCACCATTACCATTCACGGCGTGGGGCGCCTCCACGGCTGCGAGCACACCGTCATTCCGGACCGCATCGAGGCCGGCACCTTCATGGTGGCTGGCTGCATGGGCATGAGTGATGGCATCACGCTAAACCGCGTATGCCGCGAGCACATGAAGTCCATTTCTGACCTCCTCGTGGAGTGCGGCCACGTGGTGGAATATAACGAGGATGGCACATCCGTCTTCGTGAAGCCCGGCGAGCGCCCCCGCAGCGGCAAAATTCTCACGAATCCCTACCCCGGCTATCCCACGGATATGCAGGCACAGATGACCGCCCTTTTCGCCCTCACCCCCGGCATCAGCGGAGTGAAGGACACCATCTTCCCCCAGCGCTTCATGCACTGCTCTGAGCTTAAGCGCATGGGCGCCAACATCAAAGTGGATAACGGCACCGCCATTATCACCGGCGTGGAAGGCCTCTCCGGCGCCCCCGTCATGGCGAGCGACCTGCGCGCCAGCGCCGCCCTCGTACTGGCAGCTCTGGCAGCGGAAGGCACCACGGAAATTCACCGTCTCTACCACATCGACCGCGGCTATGAGCTGCTGGACGACAAGCTCGAGCTCTTGGGAGCCCGCGTGCGGCGCGTCCCGGATCTCGAAGGCGGGTTGGTAGAATAAAGCCACCCGGAAGAGATATTACATGCGCAGAGTGAACAAAGCCGGCATTCTCGGAGTCTCGCTCTGCGTAGTTGTATTTCTACTGGTAGCCGCTGGCCTGACGCTGTGGATATGGGTGGAAGGAGCGCCTTCACCCGCGGAGCGCAGTGCGCGCATGCGCGGCTGCGCCCTCTGCCATGGTGACGAATGGGCCTCTCAGCTTCTCCCTACGCTGGAACGCCACAAGCCGGGCAACGCTATTCGCCCCGTCCTCCGCGCTGCCATTACCCAGGCACATCCCAGCCTCAGCAAGGGGGCGGAAGATGAACTCACTGAATGGATGCACAGCTGTCAGCTGCCTCTGCTGGCGGACTCCCGCCGTGATGAAGCTGCTGCCACTCTGTACCGAGCCAAGTGTGCCGCCTGCCACGGCACGGATGGCCATGGCAGCCCTGGCCTCTACCCGCCGCTGCGTGGTTCAGAATGGCTCACCGAGGAACCCTCACGCCTACCGGAAGTTCTCACGAATGGACTGCAAGGCCCCATCACCGTCCGCGGGCAAGAATGGAACTCCATCATGCTCCCTCCCGGCCTCAGCAGTGAAGAAGAAATTAATACTATCATCCTATATATACGTAAGCATTTTTCACGATAATATATGACAAATGCATCTATCGTATATTCGCATTAATCATTATCCACATTTCATATGAAAAAAACTTCTATTATA
Organism: Akkermansia sp.; assembly: GCA_045653545.1. GTDB lineage: Bacteria > Verrucomicrobiota > Verrucomicrobiia > Verrucomicrobiales > Akkermansiaceae > Akkermansia. Next base: position 50,019 of record JAZOMC010000035.1, on the reverse strand, counting down.
TTACCTGAATATGCTGAAATCGTCATCCAAAGTCTGGAAAGGTACGGATATGAAGCCTATGTAGTGGGTGGATGCGTGCGAGACAGCCTTCTGGGCATCACTCCGAAGGACTGGGACGTCTGTACGAACGCCACGCCGCAGGAAGTTTTAAGAGTCTTCCGCAAACGCCCCGTTATTAAAACAGGGCTGAAGCATGGAACTGTCACCGTCATGGTGAATCATGAGCCGGTGGAAGTCACCACTTTCCGCGTGGATGGAGAATACACAGATAATCGCCACCCTGATGAAGTCATCTTCGTCAGCCGCGTGGAGGAAGACCTCTCCCGGCGTGATTTCACCATAAACGCCATGGCCTACAGCCCCGCTCGCGGCCTCGTGGATGCCTTCGGCGGCCAAGAGGATTTAGCTGCCGGGCTCATCCGCTGCGTGGGTGAGCCGGATGAACGCTTCAATGAAGATGGCCTGCGTATCATGCGCGCCCTGCGCTTTGCCTCACGTTTTGACTTCGGAATCGAGAGCGAGACAGCGTTCTCCGTACGCCGCAATCGTCATCTACTGGAAAATGTGAGCGTGGAGCGCATTTTCAAAGAGCTTAAAGGCATGCTTATGGGCAAAGGCGTGCTGAGCATGCTGCAAGCCTTCCCGGATGTGATGGCCTGCATCATCCCTGAGCTGGCCCCGAGCTTTGGCTTTGACCAGCGGAACCCGCACCACATCCATGATGTATGGACCCACACCGCCTACGCCGTGCAAGCGGCCCCCGCTGATGAAGTGCTGCGCCTCACCATGCTCCTGCATGATATTGCCAAGCCCGCCTGCTTCACTCTCGGCGAAAATGGAAAGGGGCACTTCTATGGCCACCCGGAGAAAGGTGCAGAAATGGCCCTCAGCATTCTGCAGCGCCTGAAGAGCGATAACGCCACCCTGAACCGCGTGGTCACGCTCGTACGCGAGCATGATAACCAGTTCCCCACCACCCGAGCCGGTATGCGCCGCTTCATTGGCAGACTCGGCGAGGACACCATCCAGCAGCTCTTTGACGTGAAGCGGGCAGACATGGCAGCCCAGTCAAACCATGAGAAGGAGCTGAAAAACACCGCACTTCGCAAGGCTGCTCTTCTCATCGATGAGCTTATGGATGAACAGCATGCTTTCACCATCAAAGACCTCCAAATTAACGGCCGAGCACTCATGGCCATGGGTGTACCCGCCGGCCCGGATGTGGGGCGTATTCTGCGCACCCTGCTGGAGGAGGTACAGGACGAGCTGCTGGAGAACAGTGAGGAAGCCCTTACCGCCCGCGCGCGCGAAATCATGTAATTCCGTGCTGCAGGCTCTCCTTTTAGCTTGACAGCAGCGAATGAGGGGAGTACATTAACCCCACGAACTTATCATATCATCATGAATCGAGACGAAAAAACACTCATACTTTTCAAGCCGGACTGCGTGCGCAAGAACCTCTCCGGTATCATCCTGCAGCGTCTTCTGGGCGGAGGTTTCCGCCTGCGCGGCCTGAAAATGATGCAGCTGGACGACGCCATCCTGCGTGAGCACTACGCCCACATTATTGATTTGGTAATTGACGATAAGCCCCTCTTCCCCACGCTCTCCGCATTCATGCAGACCAGCCCCGTGGTGGCTCTCGTGCTGAGCGGCCCCGGCGTCATCACTCGCGTGCGCACCATCCTTGGGCCCACCAACTCCATGAAGGCTGATAAAGGCACCATCCGTGGTGACTTCGGCACTAACAGCATGCTGAACATCTGCCACGCCTCTGACTCCCCTGAGAGCGCTGAGGCTGAAATCAAGCGCTTCTTCAAGCCTGAAGAGCTCTTTGATAACGTGGACTAATATCCAAGCCTACAGGATTATTTTTCAGACAGGCAGAGCTGCGGAAAGCGGCTCTGCCTGTTTGCGTGCACACATGCAGCAGCCCTCATTTATTACGTCATAAAAACTCCATTTTGATTGACATTATATTGACATTTATTAGGCTAGAAGAGAGTTATTAGAGTTTTTGTTATGAAACTTCATCTTCCTGTTCGTCTCTTTTATGCCGTCATCGCCATAACGGTGACTACTTCCTACACGTTACATGCAGAAGAACTATCTGCCTCCATTGATGGAGAACAGTATAACAACGTTTGTGTGAATGATACCCCTTCGCTCACCGATAGTGGAGACGGAGAGAACAGCTCCGGCAGTGCGATAAAAGGTGGCGACATCACGCTAAGCGGCAAAGGTGAGATTACTCTCAATAAGTATACAGCTTACAGGGGGGGCGCGATTTATGGTGACAATATCACGCTGAGCAATAACAGCACAATAACCTTCAGCGAGAATTCGGCGACTGACACAGGCGGCGCGATTTATGGTTTATATGATATTACGCTGAGCGAAAACGAATCGGTCTCCTTCAACAGGAATACGGCTTCCGGAGGCAGCGCGATTTATGGTGACAATATCACGCTGAGCGGAAACAACGCAATAACCTTCAGCGAAAATTCGGCTACTAATACAGGCGGCGCTATTCATAGTTTTAATGCTATGACGCTGAGAAGAAATGGTGATGTCACCTTCAGCGGGAATACGGCTGTCAGCGGCGGCGCGATTCATGGTGAATCCATCACGTTGAGTGATAACGACTCGCTTACCTTCAGCGGAAATACTGCTTCCGGCGGTGGTGCAATCAGCGTGCATAGTGATAGCTTCCTTGAGCTGCACAACAACGGCGCGGTCATCTTCAACGGGAATACTGCTTCCCGCGGCTCCGGCGGCGCTATTTTAGGGATTTACGATAGAGCCAACCCCATTAGTTACATCTCACTGAGAGGAAACGACACGGTCACCTTTAGCGGGAATACAGCTTCCGCTTCTGATTACGGTTACGGCGGCTACGGTTACGGCGGCGCAATTAGCGGAAGCAACACTATCACGATAATAGGAAACGGTAAGGTTTCCTTCAGCAAGAATGCAGCTTCCGGTTCTGATTACGGTTACGGCGGCGCGATTTATGTGACTGATACCATCACACTGAGCGAAAACGACACAGTCAGCTTCAGCGAAAATACGGCTTCAGGCTCTGAAGGAAGCTACGGCGGTGCAATTTGTGGTGAGGATGATAGTAGCATTTCACTGAGCCAAAACGGCGAGGTCTCTTTCAGCGGAAACAAGGCCTCCTACGGCGGCGCGATTTTTGGGGACACGTTTAGCACCATCACGCTGAGCGATAACAACTCGGTCACCTTCAGCGGAAATACTGCTACTGGCGCCACCTACTCTCTCGGCGGCGCGATTTATGGGAGTAGCTCTAGCAGCATTACTCTGAGCGGAAACGGCGCGGTCTCTTTCAGCGGGAATACAGCTTTCTCCGGTGGCGCGATTTTTAGCTATAACACCATCACGCTGAAAAATAACAACACAATATCCTTCAACGGAAATACAGCAACAAGCGAAGGCGGCGCAATTTCTGGGTATAGTAAAAGTACCATTCACCTGGACAACAACGGCGCGGTCTCCTTTAGCAGGAACGATGCTTCCTATGGCGGCGCGATTTTTGGACGGGATAATAACGCCATCACGCTGAGCGGAAACAATACGGTCTCATTCAACGAGAATACGGCTTCCTATGGCGGCGCGATTTATGGGTCTACACATAGCACCATCACGCTGAGCAATAACGATACGGTCTCATTCAGCGCGAATACGGCTGACCGCGGCGGCGCGATTTTTGGGTATACAAATAGCACCATCTCGCTGAGCAATAACGATACGGTCACCTTCAGCGAGAATACGGCTGCCTATGGCGGCGCGATTTATGGGTATGAATATAGCACCATCACGTTGAGCGGAAATGCAACCGTCACATTCAGTAAGAATACAGCTTCCGAGTTCTCCTCTGCTCACGGCGGCGCGATTTATGGGAATACGAATAGGACCATCACTCTGAGCGATAACGGCACGGTCACCTTCAGCGAGAATACGGCTTCCAGCACTGAATACGCCTCAGGCGGTGCAATTTTCAGCGGCAACGCCCTCACACTAAGCCGCAATGAAACGGTCACCTTCAATGGGAACAAAGCCTCAAACGAAGGCGGCGCGATTCTTGTGTATTTTGATAGCACCGTTACCCTAAACAACAACACTTCGGTCATTTTCACAGGGAACTCAGTTACCTGCTCAGATAACGGTTTTGGCGGCGCTATTTTTGGACGGGATAATAGCACCATCACGCTGTGCGATAACGGGGAGGTTACTTTCAATGAAAATACAGCTTCCCGCGGCGGTGCAATCAGTGGAGATTATGTCAACTCCATTAAGCTGAACAACAACAGTTCGGTCATTTTCAGAGGAAATACGGCCTCCGGCTCTGATTTCGCCATGGGCGGCGCGATTTATGCTAGTGGAAAGGAAGATAGCACCATCGCACTGAGCGGAAACAAAGAGGTCACTTTCAGTGGAAATACGGCTTCCAGCATTGAATACGCTCACGGCGGCGCGATTTATGGTACAATCGTCATGTTGAGTGATAACGATACGGTCACCTTCAGCGAAAATACGGTTTCCGCAAATTGTGCCTATGGCGGCGCTATTGATGGGGGTAGCAACGTCACGCTGAGAGCAAACGGGGAAGTCACATTCTGCGGGAATACATCCTCCGTCGCTGGTGGTGCGATTTCTGGGCAGGATGATAGCACCATCACGCTGAGCGATAACGTCGCAGTAACCTTCAGCAAGAATACGGCTTCCCACGGTGGTGCAATTTATGGGGATTCGAACAGCATTATCACTCTGAGCGATAACGACACAGTCTCCTTCAGCGAGAATACGGCAAGATCCTACGGCGGCGCGATTTATGGGGTGAATAGCACCATCACTCTGAGCGATAACGACACAGTAACCTTCAGTGGAAACACGGCAGATTCCCACGGCGGCGCGATTTATGGGGAGACAGATAGCACCATCACCCTGAGCTATAATGACGAGGCCACATCCAGCGGGAATACAGCCTCCAGCTGCGGCGGCGCGATTTATGGGTACACGAATAGCACCATCACGCTGAACGGAAACAGTGCGCTCTCCTTCAGCGGGAATATGGCTTACTACGGCGGCGCGATTTATGGGAGGAACAACGTCACGCTGAACGGAAACAGTGCGCTCTCCTTCAGCGGGAATACGGCTTCCTACGGCGGCGCGATTTATGGGTATACGAATAGCACCATCACACTGAGCGATAACGACACGGTCTCCTTCAACGAGAATACAGTCTCCGGCCGCGGCGGCGCGATTTATGGGTACACGAATAGCACCATCACGCTGGACGGCAGCAGTGCGCTCTCATTCAGCGAGAATACGGCCACTTACGGTGGCGCGATTTATGGGTATACGAATAGCACCATCACACTGAGCGATAACGACACGGTCTCCTTCAACGGAAATACAGCCGCCGTCGGTGGCGCGATTTGTGGGGATGAAGGTAGCGCCGTGACGCTGACCGGAAACGGTACGGTCTCCTTCTGCAATAATACAGCTCTCTTAGACGGGTACATCGGTTACGGCGGTGCTATTAGAGGGGGTAATGATAGTACCATCACGCTAAGCGAAAACAGCGAGCTCTCCTTTAGTGGGAATACGGCTGACTGCGGCGGCGCTATTTCTACGGCAGGTACCATCACACTGAGCGATAACGACACGGTCTCCTTCAACGGAAATACAGCCTACTACGGTGGCGCAATTTATGGGTATACGGATAGCTACATCGAGCTGAGCGGAAACAATACGGTCTCATTCAGCGAGAATACGGCCTCCGAAGGTGGCGCGATTTATGGGAATACGGATAGCACCATCACGCTGAGCGATAACCTCGCAGTAACCTTCAGTGGAAACACGGCAGATTCCGACGGCGGCGCGATTTATGGGTACACGAATAGCACCATCACCCTGAGCTATAATGACGAGGCCACATTCAGCGGGAATACAGCCTCCAGCTGCGGCGGCGCGATTTATGGGTACACGAATAGCACCATCACGCTGAACGGCAACAGTGCGCTCTCCTTCAGCGGGAATAAGGCTTACTACGGCGGTGCAATTTATGGGAATACGGATAGCACCATCACGCTGAGCGATAATGAAGCGGTCAACTTCAGCGGAAACACTGCCACCTACGGCGGCGCCATTTATACGACAGGTACCATCACACTGAGCGATAACGACACGGTCTCCTTCAGTGAGAATACAGGCTCCACCACCGGTGGCGCGATTTTTGGGGAGACAGATAGCACCGTCACCCTGAGCTATAATGACGAGGCCACATTCAGCGGGAATACAGCCTCCGCCTACGGTGGCGCAATTTTTACGAAAGGTACCGTCTCTCTGAGCAATAACGGGAAAATCACATTCAGCGAGAATACAGTCTCCTCCGCCGGTGGCGCGATTTATGGGAATACGAATAGCACCATCACGCTGAGCGATAACGGTGAGGTCAGCTTCAGCGGAAATACGGCGTCCAACGGCAGCGCGATTTATGGGTATACAAATAGCACCATCACGCTGAGCGATAACGGTGAGGTCAGCTTCAGCGGAAATATCGCCTCTGACTCCTCCTACGCTCGCGGGAGCGCAATTTATGGGTCAGAGTCTAGTACCATCGCGCTGAGCAATAACGGCATAGTCACCTTCAGCGGGAATACAACTTCCGCTACTTACGCCTACGGTGGCGCAATTCATGGAGTTGGAACCATCACTCTGAGCGATAACGGTAATGTCATCTTCAACGGGAATACGCTTTCCGACTCTAAATGCGGCTACGGCGGTGCAATTTATGCGTCTAGCATCACGATGATTGGTAACAGCACGGTCACCTTCAGCGAAAATACGGTTTCCGGCACTGATTACGGCCACGGCGGCGCGATTTATATGACAGGCGCCATCTCATTGAGCGATAACAACGCAATCATCTTTAACGGAAATACTGCTTTCAACGGCTACGGCGGCGCAATTTATGGTCAGGAGAATAGCTCCATCAAGCTGAGCAGAAACGGCGAGGTCACCTTCAGTGAGAATACCTCTTCCGGCACTTATGCATACGGCGGCGCGATTCATGGACATTATAATTGCACCATCACACTAATCGATAACAGTGCGGTCACCTTCAGCGGGAATATGGCGTCCGGTTCCGATTACAGCTACGGCGGCGCAATTTATGTAAGGGAAAAAGGTAGCACCGTCACACTGGACAATAACGACTTGGCCACCTTCAGTGGAAATATTGCTGCCGCTACAAATGCCCGCGGTGGCGCGATTTATTTGATAAAAGATAGCACCATGACGCTGACCGGAAACGGCGCAGTCTCCTTCAGCGGGAATATGGCTACCGGCTCTAATTCCTGCTACGGCGGCGCGATTTATACGGAAGGCACCCTCACGCTGAGTGATAACGACACGGTCACTTTCAGTGAGAATACAGCCTCCAGCGGCGGTGCGGTTTATGGAGCTGGCTCCATCATCCTGAGCGATAATGAAGCGGTCAACTTCAGAGGAAACACTGCCACCTACGGCGGCGCGATTTATTTGATAAAAGATAGCACCATGACGCTGACCGGAAACGGCGCAGTCTCCTTCAGCGAGAATGCTACTTTCGGCGACACCAACAGTTACGGTGGCGTGATTTATGGGGACGCGGCTAGCACAATCACCTTGTGCAATAACGGCGCAGTCTCCTTCAGCGGGAATATGGCTACCGGCTCTAATTCCTGCTACGGCGGCGCGATTTATGGAGCTGGCTCCATAATGCTGAGCGATAACGATACGGCCACCTTCAGTGAAAATATTACTGCCGCCACTAATGCGCGCGGTGGCGCGATTTATGGGGGTAATGCTAGCACTGTCACCTTGTGTAATAACAGCGCAGTCTCCTTCAGCGGCAATATGGCTACCGGCTCTAATTCCTGCTACGGCGGCGCGATTTATACGGCAGGCACCCTCACACTGAGTGATAACGACACGGTCACATTCAGTGAGAATACAGCCACCTACGGCGGTGCGGTTTATGGAGCTGGCACCATCATCCTGAGCGATAATGAAGCGGTCAACTTCAGCGGAAACACTGCCACCTACGGCGGCGCGCTTAACGGCCAGAATGGTGGCACCATCACGCTGAATAGAAATGGTGTGGTCAATTTCACTGGGAATATTGCAGTCGGCGACTCCTCTGGTTACGGTGGCGCAATTTATGCGGCGTTGAATGGCAGCATCTCGCTGAGCAATAACAGTGAGCTCACCTTCAGCGAGAATTCGGCTTCCTGCGGTGGCGCAATCTTTGGGTATAATAGAAGCTCTGTGATGCTGAACAACAACGGCGCAATCTCCTTCAGCGGGAATACTGCGTTATTCGGTGGCGCGATCTATGGGCAGTATTATAGCAGCATCTCGCTGTGCGATAACGATTCGATTACCTTCAGCGGAAACTCTACTTCCGGTTCCGGGCATTACGGCGCCGCAATTTATGCTCTCGGTAGTCTGGAGATTCGGAACAATGACTCAGTGGTTTTTGCTGGTAATGTAGAGAATTCAGGGTCCACCTATCTGCTGCGCAGTATTTATGCTATAGACAATGTCGCTCTTTCTGCTTCGGAGGGGAAGAGTATCACCTTCCGCGATTCTGTGTATATTGGTAGCAACTCCACGGTTTCCTTCAATGGGGATTATGTGGACGCGGAGGGAGTAACCCACAAACAAAAGGGTGATATTCTCTTTACCGGAGCCACCACGCAAGCAGATTTGCTGGCCGTGAAGGGCAGAGCCGGCACGGTCTCAGAAATCCGCAATTCTCGCACCTCAATAGTGAATACGCTGACGAATTTATACGGCGGTCGTTTGCGTGTGGAGGATGGCGCCGTATACCAAGGCGGAGGCATTATGGTGCACGAAGGCTCAGGAGCCACAGTGCTGGTGAAAGATGCCACACTGAATCATGCGGGATACAGCTTGGTGTTCCAAACCGGAACAGAGCTGAATATCGCAGGAGATAGCACCATCAGCGGAAATCTGCTAATGGCGGAAGGCAGCTTGTTCACCATGCAGTCCGCCTCCGTCCTGACACTGACAGCAGGCTCATTCGCGAGTCTGAACGGCACGATGAACATAGCAGATAGCGCCGACATCTACTTAGAGAAGACAGCCACCATCGAACGTGGAGCGCTCACCATCCATGGCGAAGGCGCCAAGGTAAAGATTCAGTCCGGAGCTATCACGGAATTCAGAGGAGCCGACATCACGGCAAACTCCTCCACAGCCCAGGCTATAGATGGGCAGCTCAGCAACAGTTCAGTGAAAAATACCGGCAGTGGCACGCTGTCACTCACCAATGCCAACAGCTTACTGGTGAATGTCTCTGCCGTGGGCGGTAATATCGTGGTGCTAAATCAGGAAACGCTTTCCCTGACTTCTCTCACGGTAGCCGATGACAAATCATTTGCAGCCTATCTCACCGAGCTACAGACCCCGGAGAACGAAGCTGATGTACTCGTAAGAGGCACCGCGACATTCGGAGAAAATGCTACCGTATTTGCTGATCTGCATATGTTGCACGGCTCTACTCTGGCTCTTGAGAATACACTCACTATGGGTAGTGACCTGCACTTGGACGGCAGTATTACCCTCGAAGGTGAGTTACTCGCAGCAATTCTCAGTGCAAAAGATAAGGATATCATCACCCTGACAGTTGGTATTGATACGCTTTATATCGGTGAGAAAGCTATCGACAGTCTCACTCTGAGCGATGCGATGCTGGCCTCGACCTGCTTCTCTAATCTCGTAGATGCAAATGGTAATTTGTACTACTATCTCGTCTATGACAACAGTATCGCGGGCGAAGGCAAGCTGAAGATAGCGGTAACATCTCAGGCCATTCCTGAGCCGACCACTGCCACACTTAGCCTGCTGGCGCTGGCAGCCCTGGCCGCCCGCCGCCGTCGCAAGTAAAACAAGATACATTTAATTTATCTCGAGAAACCGCGGTTCGTGCATCGAACCGCGGTTTTTCGCAATAATTCCCCGAACACCACCGTGAGGCAAGTTTAATGACGCAGTAATGGGAAGTAGGCATTCCTTTTACCAGCAAATCTGAAACAGCCACTGAAATACCGCCACCATAAATATAGGGCTTGTCTTTTGGGGCGGGGTGTGCATAATATCCCGCATGTTACATGAACTTATCAGCATCTGGATGGGATGGGTAGTAGACTGGGGGTACTGGGGAGTCGTGCTTCTCATGGCCATGGAAAGCTCCATTCTGCCTGTACCGAGTGAGGTCGTGGTACCGCCTGCAGCCATTCTGGCTGCACTTCCGAATGCAGAGATGAGTTTCTGGGGAGTTGTGCTGGCCGGTACAGTGGGCTCCTACATCGGCTCTGTCGTCATGTACTTGTGTGCCCTCTGGGTGGGCCGCCCCTTCATTTACCGCTTCGGTAAATACTTCTTCATGCCTCAGCACAAAGTGGAAACGGCTGAAGTATTCATGCGCAAATACTCCACAGCCGGCATCTTCTTCTCCCGTTTCCTGCCGGTTATCCGCCACCTTATTTCCATACCGGCCGGTATGGCCCGTGTGAACTTCGCCATGTTCAGCCTTACCACCATCACCGGTTCCGCCATCTGGTGCTGGGTGCTTGCCTGGTTTGGTGATAAAGTGGGGCGTGAGCACCCCGGGATTCTGGAATCTCCGGAGGCGTTGATTGATGCTGTGAAGTCAGAATCGCACCTCATTGTAGCCGGTGTTGTGCTCCTCGCCGCCCTGTATGCTCTGATGAAGTACCTCACCCGTGAGAAAAAAGAGCAGAAGGATGACAGCGCTTCATAACTCGCGCCAAAGATAATTCTACCACAAAAAATCCTCCGCAGTATTATGCTGCGGAGGATTTTTCATATTATCGGAAATTTCCGGGCGACTCTCAGAGCGGCTTAATGGTGATATTCACCCCATCCGGGCTCAGGGGAACAACGGTTTCCGTACCATTGATAATCACCTTAATTGCTTGGGGTGCAGGAGCCGGAGCAGGTGCTGCAGCCTCGGGCTGAGGAGCGGGAGGAAGCGGAGCAGCAGTCGGGGCCGGAGGAAGCGGGCGAGCTACGCGCACCGGACGAGCCGCACGAACGGGGCGTGCTGCGCATGCCGGACGCGCCTCACGCTCACGGCGAATAATCCGCACAGGGCGAGCATGGTCTCGGCCACAGCGGCGGCACACCTCACCTTGGGCCTCAGGGCCCGGGGCCGGAGCTGCCTCAGGAGCGGGCTGCGGCTCAGAGGGTGTCACTTCCACCACACGTGTGCAGCCATCCTCACCGGTAACCAGTCTGAAGGAACGGGCGCGCACTTGTGGAGCCTGACCGGGAGCAAAAACAGCGGAGCTGATACGCAGCTGACCTTCGGCTCTCCCTGTCTCACCGGCAGGAGGTGTCTGAGCGGCAGGAGTAACCTCCCGCCCATTGATGAACAGGCGAGTGGACGTCGTCACCGCAGAGCCCTCGGGAGCGGGAGTAGTCGGAGCCTGCTGAGGTTCAGCCACAGCTGTGGCGGCTGCCAGTATAGAAAGTAAAATCGCTCTTTTCATGGAAATTGTGAAGCTGAATTTCACTCTGAAATTTAGCAATTTCACCGTGAAAAGGCAAGCTAAAAAAGATTACCTGCCAGAAAAAAGGCCTACTTCCCTAAGCAGAAGGTAGCAAACACCCGCGACAGAATATCCTCCGTATCCACCCGACCGGATATGCTCCCCAGAGCATCCAAAGCAGCGCGCAGCTCCACATCCGTAAACTCCGGTGAGCTGCCGGCAAGCAAATTCTCTTTAGCTGCCGAGAGATACTCCAGCGCCTGCTGCAGAGCATAGCGGTGGCGGGTATTAATCGCGGAAAGGGAATCCAGCTCAGCAGTATCATGCACAAAGCTCTCCGTAATGGCGGAGGAAAGCGCCTCCAGCCCCGCACCGGAGTGGCATGATAGGCGGATAGCCTTCACCCCCGCCCAATCCGGGTGCTCAGGCAAGTCGCACTTGTTCAGCAGCAGCAGGTGCACCGCCCCCGTCTGCGGCAGCTCAGGCCGTGCAGGCGCGGCAGAGGCATCCGCCACTTCCAGCACAAGGTCAGCCTCCGCTCCGGCTCTGCGGCTGCGCTCCATACCGGCACGCTCTATGCTGTCCGAGCTCTCATGCAGCCCAGCTGTATCTATCAGGCGCAGCCTCAGGCCGCCCAGCGAAACACTTTCTTCGATGGTATCACGCGTGGTACCGGCAGTCTCGCTTACAATAGCGCGCTCATAACCGACCAGCGCATTCAGCAGGCTGGATTTTCCCACATTCGGCGGGCCGACGATTGCCGTCCGCACGCCCTCACGCAGCAGTCGGCCTTCATCCGCCGTAGCCAGCAGAGCCCGCAGCTGAGCCATAACATCATCCACCCCCGCCACCAGCTGCTGGGTGGTGTCAGGGGCAATATCCTCTTCAGGGAAATCAATGTAAGCCTCCACATGGGCCGCCACGGAAATAAGGCGGTCCACCGCCGCAGCCACGCGGCTGCTGATGGCGCCATGCAGCTGATTATGGGCAGCGCGCAGGGCCAAATCACTCCCGGCGCTGATAACATCCATCACAGCCTCGGCCTGCGTGAGATCCATCTTGCCATTTTCAAATGCACGCCGGGAAAACTCACCGGGCTCCGCCGGGCGTGCACCGCACTCCAGCAAGCGCTCCAACACGCGGCGTACCACCAGCATGCCACCATGGCAGCTCAGCTCCACCACCTCCTCACCCGTGTAACTCGCAGGCGCGGCAAATCGCGTGGCAACCACATCATCCAGTACAAGACCGGCGGCATCCTTCACCTGCACCAGCGTGGCACGGCGGGGCTTCAGCTCACGCCCGGTACACGCTTGGAACACTGAGCCCGCGGATGCTCCGCTCATGCGGATAACACCTATCGCACCTGTTCCCGGCGGTGTGGCTATGGCGGCTATGGTTTCGCGTATCTCCATCTCGGCCTCATACTCTCACATTCACTTGCAAATTGCAACTGTTTTCAGCCCAAAATCAATAAAAAATGAAAATTATTTAAAAAAATCACATTATACGCTTGACGTCTGAAAAAAAATCTGTATACTGTGCCGACCGCCATCCTACCCCTGGTTGGTGGTGACTGAACCAAAAATTAACATAGACAAGAAAGTTATGAAGACCATCGCTATTCTCGCTCTTACCGCCGCCGCCCTCGTGTCCTGCCAGCAGCAGCAGCAGCAGGTTGTGACTCCCACTCCGGAGCCCGCTCCCGTTGCTCCCATCAAGAAGTAAGTTATTAGGGGCCTGACCCCTTCTACAAAGTCTTTTTCATAAAAAAACACCTGACTTCGGTCAGGTGTTTTTTATTTTCAATGCATTGAAAATAAAGACTCATTAAATAGTTACCCATAGGCAAGCAGCTAAGGTTTGAGATAGCTCTAAGTAATCTAACTCATTCAATTAGCGAGATTTTTGCATAAAATTCTCATTTTAGGCTTGTCAAGAGCTGAAAAAAGAGTATACTAAGCCCGCCTCCTTCCTACTCTTGGATGTTTGGGGCACTTCAAACAATCAACACTAGTAAAGATCAAATGAAGACCATCGCTATTCTCGCCCTTACGGCCGCCGCTCTGGTTTCCTGCCAGCAGCAGCAGCAGCAGCAGGTTGTGACTCCCACTCCGGAGCCCGCTCCCGTTGCCCCCATCAAGAAGTAAGTGAAGACAGGGTTAACCCTGAATATCATTTTACGATAGCGCGTCTGGGTTTCCCTCAGACGCGTTTTTTATTTGTCAAGGTGTGGTGAAATCTGATAGAATGCGGGCATGGCATATCTGGAAATCAGAGAAGCGAGCGTCCATTATCCTGTGCGGAACACATGGGGAAGCACAAGCGAAGTGGTACGCGCAGTGGATGGGGTGAGCCTCTCGGTGGAGCGTGGCCGCATACTGGGCCTTGTGGGTGAAAGCGGCTGCGGAAAGAGCACCCTCTCGCGCGCCATCATGCAGCTTCAGCCGCTCACGGGCGGCAGCATTCATCTGGACGGCACGAACCTCAGCGCCCTCGGCCGCAGTGAAATTCGCCAGCGCCGACTGGATTTCCAGATGGTATTTCAAGATCCGTACGCCTCATTAAATCCGCGCTTCAGCATCTTCCGCACCTTGGTGGAAGCGCTCAGCCGCCGCAAGCCCCTGCCCCGCAGCGCACGAGAAGAAGCCGTGGCGGAGCTGATGAACCGCGTGGGCCTGAGCCCTGAGCACATGTACAAGTACCCTCATGAGTTCTCCGGCGGGCAGCGCCAGCGCATTGCCATTGCACGCGCCATAGCACCGGAGCCTGCCTTACTGCTGGCGGATGAGCCGGTATCCGCTCTGGATGTCTCCATCCAGAGCCAAATCCTGAACCTGCTCACGGATTTAACTCGCGAGCTGAACCTCACGATGATATTCATCTCTCATGACTTATCCGTGGTGCATTACATCGCGGATGACATCGCGGTGATGCAGCGCGGACGCATCGTGGAATACGGGCGTGCGGAAGACGTCTTCGGCAACCCGCAGCATGAATACACCCGCACCCTGCTGGCTGCGGCCCCTAAGGGAATCCCCCAGCACGCTTAAAGCGCGGGGGAGCCGTCCTCCCGGCGGTAATTGATTTGCTGGGCCTCGAACCACGGGTACTGAGCCCGGATGCGCTCCAGGAACTCAGCCTCATTCTTCAGCTCAGGGGCACACCATGCCACCTCAGCTAGGGCGCAGATACGCGGAACGGTCTGGTACTCCAGTTTGCGACCATCCGCAATACTTTCACTCCAGCAGTTCGCCTGCAAGCCGATAATACGGCTGCGCTGCTCCGGGGTGAGATTCTCCGGGATGGGGTTATACGAGTACACATGGCGCCAATCCTGCTGTGCGGTGAGGGAGCCATGGGGCTTATACTGAGGGTCCGCCGGCAGTTTGCCCTGACTGAAATTGAAATAAAAGTGCGAATCCGGGGACTGAATAACCTCATGCCCGGCGCGGAGAGCACGGCGCAGCGCACAGGGCCTCACCCAAGAACGCCAGTACATGACCACGGCATCCGAGGGCACCTTGCCATCATCAATAATTTCATCCCAGCCCACGATACGGCGGCCGTGGCGGGCCATCATCTCAGCCATGCGGTGGGTGAACCAATGCTGAATGTGGCCGGAACTGCGCAGGCCATGCTGCTGCATGAAACTGCGGGCAAAGGGGCTGTTGTCCCACTGCTCACGCGGAGCTTCATCCCCGCCGATGTGCACGAACTCCGCGCGAGGGAACAGCTCACACACCTCCGCAAACACATTCTCCAAAAACTTCAGCGTATTTTCCCGCGGAGCATAGGTGTACGGCAGCACGCCCCAAGTGGTGGCCACACGCGGTGCATAGCCCGGCACATCCGTATTCCCCAGCTCGGGATAAGCCGCAATGGCGGCACTAGAATGCCCCGGCACTTCAATCTCCGGAATCACCGTGATACCCAGGCTATTCGCGTACGCCACAATCTCACGCACCTCATCCTGCGTGAAGTAAAAGGGCTCCGTGGGTTTGCCGTCCCCCACTTCGTGGTTGGCCAGTGTGGGCGTCTCCTCGCGGTGAGAGCCCACCTCCGTGAGGCGCGGATAGCTCTTAATCTCGATTCGCCAGCCTTGGTCATCCGCCAAGTGCCAGTGGAGGCGGTTCAGCTTATAGCGAGCCATGATGCGCAGCATCTTGCGCGTTTGCTCCACCGTCTGCGGGTGGCGGCAGGGGTCCAGCATCAGCCCGCGGTAGGGCAGCAGTGGCTCATCCTCCACCTGCATGCACGGCAGCGCAGGCTGCCCCTCGGCATCCTTCACCACGCTGTGGGCCAGCGTCTGCGCGGCATAATGCAAAGCCTGCTCACTGCCCACCCGCACGCGAATTTCCTGCGGCGTCACCTCCAAGGCATACCACTCCGCTCCCTTACCGGGCTCGATGGTTACCGTCAGCTCGCCCTCATTCTCCTCCGGAAGCATCTGCAGACCGGCGGCCATAAAGGCGCGGATGGCGGCCCGCCCCACCTCGCTACGGCTCACGCTGTAGTGCACCTTAATGCCATCCCGCATGGAGAAGCCGGACTCACCTGCCTGCACCTGCATGCTCACCGGCATGGGAATTACCGATGGCGCCTCATGTACCGCGGCTGAAGGGGCGGCGTTCAGCGCGGACATCTGCGCACATAACAGCAGGATAACATAATTGGCAGGTCTCTTCATACCGCGATAATTTAATGGACAAGCCGCTTTATGTCAACTTAGAATTGACGAATGACAGGAGAAAAGGTACAATCACCCCCGACATGAACGCAACAGCAGATTACAAGGTGGCGGATATCTCACTGAAAGAGTGGGGCCGCAAGGAAATTCAGGTCTCTGAGTACGAAATGCCCGGTCTGATGGCATGCCGTGAAAAGTATGGCCCCAGCAAGCCGCTGGAGGGCGTGCGCATAACCGGCTCCCTGCACATGACCATCCAGACGGCCATCCTCATCGAGACCCTCGTGGCTCTCGGCGCCGATGTGCGCTGGGCCTCCTGCAACATTTTCTCCACCCAGGACCACGCCGCTGCCGCCATTGCCGCAGCCGGGGTACCAGTGTTCGCTTGGAAGGGCGAAACACTGGAGGAGTACTGGGACTGCACTTGGCAGGCACTGAGCCACCGCGATGGCCTCGGGCCCCAGCTCATCGTGGATGACGGCGGTGATGCCACCTTGCTGCTGCACAAGGGTTACGAAATGGAAAACGGTGACGACTGGGTGAACACCCCCTCCTCCTCCGAGGAAGAGAGCGTCATTAAGGCCCTGCTCAAGCGCATCGCCGCTGAGCAGCCCGGCATCTTCCACCGCTGGATGCCTGAAATTAAGGGCGTGAGCGAGGAAACCACCACCGGCGTACACCGCCTCTACCAGATGGAGCGTGATGGCCGCCTGCTCTTCCCCGCCATTAATGTGAATGACTCCGTAACCAAGAGCAAGTTTGATAACCTCTACGGCTGCCGCGAAAGCCTCACGGATGGCATTAAGCGTGCAACGGACGTGATGATTGCCGGTAAGGTGGCTGTCATCTGCGGTTATGGTGATGTGGGCAAGGGCTGTGCGCAGGCTCTGCGCGGGCTGGGCGCTCAGGTAATCGTAACGGAGATTGACCCCATCTGCGCCCTTCAGGCTGCCATGGAAGGCTACCGCGTGCTCACCGTGGAGGACACCCTCGGCATGGCCGATATCTATGTGACCACCACCGGCAACTGCGACATCATCACCTTGGAGCACATGGAGAAGATGAAGGATCAGGCCATCGTGTGCAACATCGGCCACTTTGATAACGAAATTCAGGTGGCTCGCCTACAGGCCCGTGAAGGCATCATCTGCACGAACATCAAGCCCCAGGTGGATAAATACACCTTCCCGGATGGCCACAGCCTCTACCTGCTGGCAGAAGGCCGCCTCGTGAACCTGGGCTGCGCCACCGGCCACGCCTCCTTCGTGATGAGCAACAGCTTCACCAATCAGGTGCTCGCCCAGATTGCCCTCTGGCAGGAGCGCGACACCCGCGCCAACACCGTGCAGGTGCTGCCCAAGGTGCTGGATGAAGAAGTGGCCCGCCTCCACCTCGCTAAGCTGGGTGTACACCTCACCACACTCACCCAGAAGCAGGCAGACTACATCGGCGTAAGCGTCAACGGCCCGTACAAGGCTGAGGCTTACAGGTATTAATCCTTTCTAACTTCTACGGGAAGGACGAAGTGGGCTTACTTGCTTCGTCCTTCCCTTTTTTACAGTTCCCCCGCACCATGATTCACATCTCCATCAGCGAGCAGACCCTGCGTTATGCTGAGCTCTGTTTTCCCTGCTCCACTGGTAAAAATGGCGTTGGCTCGCAGGAAGGCTCAGGGCGCACCCCCCTCGGGCTTTTCGAGATTTGCAGCATGCACGGCGAAAACGCGCCGCTCATGACGATTTTTCAAGGCCGCCTCCCCATAGGCACCTACCCTGAGGCTGCGCGGGGGAATGACGTCATCCTCACGAGGATTCTGGCGCTGAACGGGCTGGAAGAGCATAACGCCAACACCCGCGCCCGCTACATCTACATTCACGGCACGAACGAAACCCACCTGCTCGGCACCCCCGCCTCCCATGGCTGCATACGCCTCTCACCGGAGCACATGCTGGAGCTCTTCTCCCGTGTACGCCTCGGCACTCGGGTAAGCATCCAGCCATGATTCCCGGAGCCTTCCGGCTTCAGGCCCAGATGTTCCACCACACTACCCCCAGCACGAAGGACAGCAGCACCAGCCCCACGCAGATAATCATTCTGCCCCGGCGGTGCCAACGGCTGTAATGGCGAGTCACGGGCAAAGGCACCTCCTGCCCGCGGCAGATAATGCCATCATGCGTCCCATTCAAGCGCAGAAAGACCGTTTCTTCCGTAAGCCGTATACATTCGCCCATGCTACTCCATGGCAGAAAGCAGGTAATGCCTCCGTTCATGCGCACGATGATGCCGCGCTTCGTACGCCGCAGCTCCTCGCCCATGTAGTATTCCATACAAAAATCATCGTCCAACTCACTGAACCCGGATACAGCCACCGCCGCTGCAAGAACAAAACAAATGCAGCATATACCCATTTCCATGCCGGGAATGAAAGGACAAATGATTCCCGCCAGTAGCCATGGGATTCCCATCTTCACAAAGGGAAGCACCGGAACACTAAAGGGAGAACGCTCGCAAAACACAGGAGCGCTTACATCCTCATCTTCCTTGTGCAGGTGCCTGTGCTTTTCCACCTGCTGCCGGATACGCTCCAGCGCAGATTCCTGCTCCTGAGCGGCTGCCGTCAGCTGATAAAAGCTATCATTCACCTTATCCTCCAGCCAGAGAGCGCCATCCTTGCTGGTGACATTGCAGATACTCTCCCAAGGCAGAAAAAGAACAGGAGTACCAGCGGCCTTGCTGTATAAAAGAACCCCTCGGCGAGTGAACCGCCAAGCCGTGCATAAATCCTGCAGCCAATCCCCGGCACGCGTCGCAGAAGCATGGCGAACATACACATCACAGTAGCAAATACAGCTCAGCACAAAACCCGCCCCGATGCAGAAGCTGGCTATACAGGAGGCCAGCGACTCCCATGGGTACAGCCACGTACCCAGAGCACCTGCGGCTATCGCCACGCCAAGCTCTATTCCCCACTTTTTTATCATAACTCCGTCACGCTCTCAATCAGTCCAGCAGAGGATTATACATCTCTGCACGATGACCGCAGCGCCCCACGGCATCCGCAGTATTACGCAGTTGGAAGGTGCCATCCTTCCAAGCCCAGAGAATCAACACGCTATTAAATATCAGAATAGTCAGATACAGTCCCTTCAGGAGAGCCCGGCGGGGAACAAGTGACTTTCTGCGCCACAAAAGCCACAGCAGCACACCGCAGGTACTGAGCATATACAAGATGTGCGTGGCAAGTGTATACCACTCTGCAGCATAAATGCAAGCCGCAGGAATCGTGAGCAGCAGCAGCCAGCACCCCGCCAAACAAAGCAGAATCACAACGGACCATACCAGCCACATCGGAACACCCCGCTTCACAAGAGCATCCCCCAGCGCACAAAGCAGCCAAATCAGCGGATACACCGGCCACGTGATGCTGAGCATATCAATCACCACCTCACATGCCAAAGGCAGCACCCACCATAAAAACTCAGCACCAAGAGCATAATGCCTGAAAAGCCCCACCACCAGCAAACTCAGCAAAGCCATCACCGGCGGCAGCACCAGCAGATTCCCCATAATGCGCAGCCCCGTAGTCAGCCCCGGCTCCTCATGGCGCGGGTTGATATTTGGCGAGATAATCGGTGCATTTTTTCTTGCGTTCTCAGGGGGCATGGCGAATACAAAAAGTTTACGTAGTTGTTGTACCACATAGACATATAAAATGTCAACACGCATCACAAAACCTGCATCATTTTCAGCTTTTAGGCTTGCATCCTCCCTCTGCTTCATGTATACTGCTCTCAAGCAGTTTGGCATGGCTAAAAATAGCCTACCCTTACTGTAACAAACTTCAAAAAATCTAACCTAACCTCATTCAAATGAAGAAGACCCTCGTAGCTCTTTTAGCTCTGGCTTCCGTGGCCTCCGCTGCTGAGTTGACCACAATCGCCACTATGGACGAGCTGGTGGCCGCCGCCACATGGAACGGCGCCAGCAAAGTGGACGATATGTCCGTAACCACATACAGCTTCAGCGATGGTGCCTACATCGGCGGGATTACGCTTGGTGCAGTAAACAGCGCCCTGCAGGATGACTCCAAGTACATCACCATCGCTGCATGGGTGAATATGAGCGACACCAATGGTGTGGAAAGCATTTTCGGCTATGGTGCTCAGGCCAATGGCTTCAAGTTCTGCACAAACGGTAGCGGCCTTCAGTACACCGCCAAAGGCGTGGCCGATAAAGAAACTGTAGGCGCCGGACTGGCTGCCAACACTTGGACCCTTGTTGGCATTTCTTTCAAGGGTGGCACGGATGCCGCTGACGGCGCCAAGTACTTTGCCGGCACTGGCAACGGCAACTTCTATACACGCAATCTGGGTGGTTTTGCCCTCCCCAGCGAAGCTGATCAGACCTTTGCCATCGGCTCCGGTAACTCCGGCAACGCTCGCGAAACCTTCAATGGCCAGATTGCCGGCCTCACCATCTTTACCTCTGACAGCGTGATTAACGGCGTGAACGATGTAACAGCCATCATGGGTACAACTGCTCCTGAGTTCGTGGCTCCCTCCGTTCCGGAGCCGACCACAGCTACGCTGAGCCTGCTTGCTCTTGCTGGCCTTGCTGCTCGCCGCCGCCGCAAGTAAAATGTTTCAGGTGAGAGCGGGTTTAGCTTGCTCCTCCTTTAATTATTCATAGTAAACAAGGCCGTTGCCACCTCTACCGGCAGCGGCCTTGTGCTATATATAATTCAAATACCCCCATTTCGAAAACATGATGACATCTCCCATACTCGCACACAATCCTGCCGGCCTAGTAGCAGCGTTCTTCACCACAGCTCTGCTGTTGCCGCTGAGCTATGCGGGCATCAGCCTGCTGTTCTTCTTTCTCGGGGGTATAGGCAGCGGGTGCGGGATAGTACGCAGAGGGGTGGCAGCACTGTTCTGCAGCATGCTGATTTTCTTCCTGCTGTTCCCGCTGGGCATATGGCTGGAACACAAAATGGGAGGAGGGGATCCAGCCACCGCTCCGGAATGGCTAGCATACGTCAAGGCCCTGTTTGCCGTACTGGCAATGCTGGTACCGCTGTGGATAGGCCGAGTATTTACCAAGCTGAACTGGCTGAGGAGCTCGCTCATCACGCTCGGCATCACGCTGACCACAGTTGTGGTGTGGATTCTGCTGATAGCCTTCGGGATATGCCTGGGCGTTATGTCGCAAGTCGGCTAGCCCCCGGCATTAAGCTTTCCCGGAAATCATCTTCCAAAGTCCGCGCACGGCTGCAGTGGCGCCTATCAGAATACAGGCGCAGATGAGATTAGTAACAACGCTGAATACCGCGCTGAAGATGCAATATGACTTGTGGAAGCCGTGGGAATAAAAATCCACATAGGCGCCGATGAATGCAACGGCCGCCGGAACAATGAGGCAAATGACAGCCGTTTCCCGGCAGGAAATCGGGCGGCGCTGAATCCACAGCCACCCCACGCAGCAGAATACCGCCGGCAGCAAGTAGCACAGAACAGCCAGCATGAGCGAGCGCGCCATCTCCCCATACTTGCTCGGCAGATAATCCGGGTATGGCAGCTGCAAGGATTTAACGAGATCGGGATTTTTCAGCACACTCAGATTATAATCATCCAAGCTGAAACTCATGCTGCCATCCTGCCTTACCAGCAAGCGAGGATAAATGGTATCTGACACCGTCAGCACCATTTCCTTCCCCTCCGGATACACAATACTCACACCATGATTTTCATATAAGCCGGCGCCATTTTCCTCCAGCTGAAAAGTGGAAATAATCCTCTGCTTCATCTCCTCATCTGCCGGCAGATGATACACCGTAACGGGAAAATCATCACCACTCGCCGCCCGGCACTGCTCAACAACAAGCCCTTCATGAACCTCCCCCAGCCACGGGGCAACCTGCTTATACCACTCTGCATACTCGCCGCCCTCGTAATTGCCCAGCAAAAACAGCACAGCATAAACAATCGCCAGCAGAACAGAGTAAAAATTAACAGGTTTCATGGAGTGCTTCATCATGTGATTTCAAAGGCTTACGGCGGAAAGCATATCACCCGGAACGCGAATTGTCAACCCCAAAGACGCCCATCCCCCATGCACCGGCCATAGCTGTCCAACACTCCCTAACAGATATAATTAACTTGACGCTAAATGCGGAAAGAGGTATAATTCCGCTAACAGTGGCTTTCTCTCGGCCGAAGGATTAAATAATCCTCTCAGAAAATATGCCCCGTTCTCTGTTTCGCGCCTTAAAGCTCCTCATAAGCCTGTCCTCAGGTACGGGTATTCGGTGAAAGTACAGAATGCAGGAAGCTACAAATAATGGAACATCAAATCTTATCACTTATGAACACAACAAATAAACTTATGATTGCGGGAGCCCTGACCGGGGCCCTATTGCTCAATAGTTGCTACTTCAATTCAGCAGGACACATATTTGATAAGGCCTCATATCAGGCTTCATCATTTACCCGTGAACTGAGATCAAACAACAATCAGGTTGTTTATACTGATGGGTCGGATTACTATGTAGAACTCACTCGCTATCGCTTAGGGGAGCCGGTGGTCACTCAATACAATGCTTTTTCGCAAAATGAGACTGGCTCCGAAGAGAAACTGCAGGAAAGAGGAACGGACGTGTTCCGTATACCGAGTGATTTTGCCATGTACCTTACCGGGCAGGCCAAGGGACCGGATGTTCCCTCAGAGATGACCCTAGTGCAAAATGGAGCGGCAATTAAGAGCAGTTGTTCGACATTGCCTGTCGTGAGAGATGCCGGCAAATACGCTGAAGTATGGCAGCATAGATCTTCCGCGGCTCCATGGCTGTACGCTGCCGGCGTACTTGATTGGCTGTGCGTGGACCTGCCCATCACCTGTGTGGAAAATGCTCTCCTCATAGCCGGTTGCGCCGCTGCCATTGGCAGAGCAATGCAATCAAGCGCAAACTCCTACTCAAGCGGTTCCAGCAGTAGCGGTGATGGTGGAAGCTCCTATAGCCCCCCCAGCCAATATGAAATTCGCAGTTTCTACCATTCACAGGGTATGTAACAAGCCCTTGCTTTGAAAGCAAAAAAAGAGGGATGGCGCCCACTTTCTTATTAGGGCGAGCGTGAGAGCAGAACAATGCCATTATGAACTGAACTCATTGCCTGCCCACAATCAAAAAAAACTGCCGGAGCATACACAGCTCCGGCAGTTTTTTTGAATAACTTGCAGAACGATTAACGGCCAAAGGCCTTCTTAGCCTCGCTGAGACCATTGATTACGCGTAATACAGCAGCTTCAGCTACAGCAGGGCTTACTGCGATGTCATCCGTATCAAATACCCACTGGCAGCAGATATCGCCATCGGAGTCCAGCCAAATCTGAGTATCAAGCTTTCTGTTCAGCTCATTGCAGGTAACACAGGCGCTATTCCAGCGGCTCTTGGGGAAGCCCGTAGAAAGCCAGCCCCACACACGCACCACATCATCAGAATTATTGATAGACACATAAATCGTGATATCACCAATCTTAATGCAGATATCATTATCTTCATCAATGGTGTACGGAACTTCGGCGCTGGAAAGAGCATTTCGGAACACGCTCTGAGTATTGCCGCGGGCAGCCTCAGCCTCAGAACCTACCAGAGGAAGAGCTACTACAGAAGCCATAGCAGCAGCCATCATCAGCTTGCCACTGCGTTTGAATATATTTTTAAGCATAGTATTATTTTATTGTTTTTAGCGAGAGACGGCACCGAACGAGCAAAATAAGATATCCTAACTGAAACGAAATCAGAAAATTACTTTTCTCACCATAACCCGAAAGTGCGTGTTCTCTTTATAGCATACCATTCCCGGATATGTCAAACGAGAATTATAAAAAATACACCCTACCACATTACATAGAAGGGGGTGTATAGACAAAAACAAAGAACAATTAGCGGCCGAAGCGCTTTCTGGCCTCTTCAAGGCCATTAATTACACGATAAACAGCAGCTTTGGCTACAGCCGGACTGACTGCAATGTCATCCGTATCAAACGCCCACTGGCAGCAGATATCGCCATCGGAGTCCAGCCAGAACTTAGAAGCAAACTTATCGTTCAGCTCATTGCAGGTAGCATAAGCACTGCTCCAACGGCTTCTGGGCAAGCTCGTGGGAATCCAGCCCCACACACGAACCACGTCATCGGAATCATCGACAATTACATAAATTGTAATATTACCATCAAGCGCGATACGGATGTGCCCCTCAACAATTGTGTACGAAATGTCAGCGCTGGAAAGAGCATTACGGAACACGCTCTGAGTATTGCCGCGGGCAGCCTCAGCCTCGGAACCGACAAGAGGAAGAGCCACAACAGAAGCCATAGCAGCAGCCATCATCAGCTTGCTGCCGCGTTTGAATATGTTTTTAAGCATAGCCTTTATTTGATTCTTTGTTAACGAGAACTTGCACCGGACAAGCAAGACAAGGTTACGTACCTGTAACAAAAACTGAAACTAGCTTTTCTCACCATGCCCAGAAAGCGCGCATTACGTTTATACCACACTACTCTCAGTCATGTCAAACAGGAAACGTAAAAAACTTCTTTACATCGTTCATATTACCGAATATGCGAGACACAGCAGCTACCACTATAACCTGGCTGACGGCGATATCCTCCGTATCAAATACCCACTGGCAGCGACATCACCATCTGAGTCCAGCCAGAACTTTTCCTAACTCTTCGCAACATGTTGTACGCATTTCTTTTTTTCTTGCATTAGAGTGAGGTCTAGGGTAGAATGATGTCGTTATGAAAAGACTCGCAGGAAAAACTGCTATCGTGACAGGTGCCGGTCGTGGTATCGGCAATGCCGTGGCTCGCCGCTTTGCAGAAGAGGGCGCCAAGGTTATTCTCATTTCCCGCAACCCTGCCTCCTGTGGTGGCGCAGCAGACTCCATCAATGCGGAGTTCCCGGACAGCTGCAAGGCATTCCCCTGTGACGTGGCCGATGCCACCGCTGTGGAGGCCTGCATCAAGGAGATACTGGCCGAGTACCCCACTATTGATATTCTGGTGAACAACGCCGGCATCACAAAGGACACCCTTCTCATGCGCATGAAGGAGGCAGATTGGGACGCCGTGCTGGACACGAACCTGAAGAGCGTTTTCCTCTTCGTGAAAGCCCTGCAGCGCACGCTCATGAAGAGCCCCGCAGGCCGTATCATTAACATGGCCTCCGTGGTGGGTCTTACCGGTAATCTGGGTCAGGCCAACTACGCAGCCTCCAAGGCCGGCGTCATCGGCTTCACCAAGTCCGTGGCACAGGAGCTTGCCAGCCGCAAGGTGACCTGCAATGCTATCGCCCCCGGCTTCATCGCTACGGAAATGACGGATGCCATTCCCGAGGCCGCACGTGAGGCAATTCTGGGCCGCATACCGATGCGTGATATGGGCAAGCCTGAGGACATTGCGAACTGCGCACTGTTCCTCGCCTCTGACGAGGCCCGCTACATCACCGGTCAGGTGCTGGTGTGCGATGGCGGCATGGTCATGTAAGCTGCTTTTCCCGTATTTTCCGGCTCCTGCTGCCCCGAGTGGACAGCAGGAGCTTTTTCTTGCCCGTAAAACAGGTGAAGCTCTTTCCCTCACGCAGAAAAGTACGGCTTGACAATCAGACATATTCCCTGTATACTCCGCCCCCGTATGGAGAACCAGACGACCAATATCGATCTCTCGACGCTTGACACGGAGGCCATGCGCAGCCGTCTTTCCGAGCTCGGGAGCTATCTTTGACCCGGCTTCACTGGAAGCAAAAGTAGCAGAACTGGATGAGCGCATGAGCGCTCCGGATTTCTGGGATAACCCCGCAGCCGCCCGTGCCCTCATGGCCGAGGTGAACCCCATCAAACGCCGCCTGGAGCAATTCCGCGCACTGGAAAGCAAACTTGAGGACGTGGAAGTAGCCATTGAGATGGCTACAGAAGAGCCGGAAATGGCAGCTGACGCCGCCACGGAATACCAGTCCTTCGTGAAGAGCCTGCAGGAGTTTGAGCTCATCACCCTGCTGAATGGCCCGCATGATAACGCCGGCTGTTACGTGACTATTCATGCCGGTGCCGGCGGCACTGAGGCCTGTGACTGGGCCAGCATGCTGCTGCGCATGTACCTGCGCTACTGCGAGCGCCACGGCTTCAACACGGAAATCATGGAAAGCACGGATGGTGATGAAGCGGGCATCCGCTCCGTTACCGTGAAGATTGAGGGTGAATATGCCTATGGCTACCTCAAGAACGAGCGCGGCATTCACCGCTTGGTGCGCATGAGCCCGTTTGACTCCGCCGGCAAGCGCCACACCTCATT
The DNA here is from genome assembly GCA_045653545.1 of Akkermansia sp. Taxonomy (GTDB): domain Bacteria; phylum Verrucomicrobiota; class Verrucomicrobiia; order Verrucomicrobiales; family Akkermansiaceae; genus Akkermansia. The sequence continues at coordinate 23,368 of JAZOMC010000035.1, read as the reverse complement.
CTGCTCCTTGGACGCCACTCCGGACATTTCCGATGACATCGAAATCGAAGTGAAGGAGGCGGACGTGAAGATGGATACCTACCGCTCCGGCGGTAAGGGTGGTCAGAACGTGAACAAGGTGGAAACCGCCGTGCGCCTTACCCACCTTCCCACCGGCATCATCGTGGCCTGCCAGACGCAGCGTTCCCAGCTCCGCAACCGTGAAGAAGCTATGCGCATGCTCAAGGCCCGCCTCATCCAGCTGGAGGAAGACCGCAAGCGCGCTGAGGCTGACCGCCAGTACTCCGAGAAGGGTGATATCGCCTGGGGTAACCAGATTCGCTCCTATGTATTCCAGCCCTACCAGATGGTGAAGGACCTCCGCACGGGCGTGGAATCCGGTAACATTCAGGATGTCATGGATGGCAATATTGATGCCTACATCGAAGGCATGCTCCGCCACAACATGTAACCAACTATTGTAAATCAGCGAGCTGCGGGTTACGATGCTCAGATTCGTAATTCGCAGCTCGCCCATCTCCGCACAGCCATGCTTACCATTGACGTCCTCACCCTCTTCCCCGAGCTCATCACCACTCCGCTCTCCCAGAGCATCATGGGCCGAGCGGCCAACAAGGGAATCATTGACGTACGCGCCCACCAGCTGCGAAACTGGGCGCATGACAAGCACCACCGCACGGATGACTACCTCTGCGGCGGTGGCCAAGGTATGCTCATGAAGTGCGAGCCTATCTTCGAGGCTATCGAAGAACTGCGCCGGGAAAACACAAAAGTCATCCTCATGACCCCTCAGGGCCGCGTCTTCTCCCAGCCTGTGGCAGAAGAGCTGGCGGCCCCTTGCATGGAAGAAGATGCAGACGTGCACTACATCTTCCTCTGCGGGCATTACGAGGGAGTAGACCAGCGCGTTATTGATACACTGGTGGATATGGAACTCTCCATCGGTGATTACATTCTCACGAACGGCGCCATCGCTGCCGTAGTCGTTATAGACGCCATTGCTCGCCTACTCCCCGGAGCATTGGGAGACGCCCGCAGCAGTGAGGAAGAATCCTTTGCGAACGGACTGCTGGAGGCACCGGCATACACCAAACCGAACGTCTTCCGCGGCATGGCAGTGCCGGAGGTATTCCTCTCCGGAAACCATAAGGCCATGGCTGAATGGAAGCTGGAACAAGCACTCGCCCGCACCAAAGCCAACCGCCCGGACCTCTACCAAGCCTGGGCTGACGCCCACCCCGAATACTTCTCCCCCAAGAAGAAGAAAAAGCGCACACCGCTCACCCACTACAAGCCCAGACCTCATCAAGAAAATCCTGCTGACTCAGAAAAGCTGTAAAAAAACGTACAGCTTTGAACAAAAGGCACACAAGGCTTGTCAGAGCAGTAAGTGAGATAATTCGGTACAGCTTGACCGAAAATCTTACCTATTTTGCTTGCACAAAATCAAGCAGTCTAGTATAATTCCGCGCATGAAAAAGAGGTGGTACAGAAACCCGTTTAAACTCACCTTCCTTGGCCTTCTGGTCACGGGAGTTGTGGCGGGGTCTTACTATGTATCCACCCATGGTTCAGGAGCCGCCGGCCGTGCAGAACAGGCCGGGGAGAGTGGCTTCGCGGCAGCGGAACCGCTCAGCAGCATGCCCGCCACTATCATGCCCGGCCTCATCCAGCTCACCGCGAGCCAGATGGTACGCATCCCCCTGGCGGATGGCTTCCAATGGCCCGTTGGCGCACCGAATATGGCTATGATGTATGATGCTCAGGGATTCGCTGAGCAGAATGACCGCCGCGGCGGCCTCCACACCGGACAAGACCTCAACGGTATAGGCGGTGAAAACACGGATGAAGGCGAGCCCGTATGCGCAGCGGCCCGTGGCCTCGTGCTGTACAGCGGCTGCCCCTCCCCGGATTGGGGGAACGTGGTCATCATCGCCCACCGCCTGCCGGGCAGCGCTGACATCATTCAGACCTTTTACGCCCACCTTCAGGAAAGCACTGTGCACCCCGGCCAGCTCGTAGGCCGTGGCCAGCGCGTAGGCAGCATCGGCACGGCGGATGGCGCCTACCTCGCACACCTGCACTTTGAAGCCATTCAATCCCTCAGCCAGGAAGCAGGCATGCCCGGTTACCATCCGGACGGGACCATGAACCGCCTCAACCCTGCTGAACTCATCGCCGCGCATCCGGCTCCCGCCATGCATGACCCGTACGAACAGGTACGCAGGCTCATGATACGCGAAACCGCCCATGCCGCTCCGGCCACCATACACTCCACATCTTCCAACCCTACAGACACTATTCAGGTAAATCCTTCACAATTCCTCAGATAAATGAAACGCAGCATCGTACTTTTTCTCGTATCCTTCCTCGCCACAGCTGGCGTAGGCGGCGGCATATATTATGCATTCACCAACAATCTGATTCCGGGAGCAGGCAAGATTGCCTCTATCCTGAACCCCGGCACGGATACTGACGCGAACCGCAGGCAGATGACCAGCGGCAACCAGACGCCCGAAGAAACACCTGCTACCCCGGAGCCCAAGGATGAGCCGCAGGTGCAGGAATCCACTCCGGAGACGACTGTTCCCGCTGCCCCTCAGCCGCCCGTCGAACCTCAGCCCCCCGTTGATCCCCAGCCGCCCGTCGCACCCGAGCCGGTTGAAGAGCCTGACACCCCCAAGGTTGAACCCACTCCCACGGCTCCCGATTTCACGCTGCCGAACCCGGAATCCGCACGCAACGAAGAGCACCGCGTGGCCCTTCTTGCCCTTGAAGCCATTCGCCATGGTGACCTGAAAGCAGCTCTGGAATACCTCATCAAGCGCCGACTGATGACTGATTCCGCCGCTGCCGTCATTCAGACATGGGCAGCAAACAATACCCCCGGAGAACTTATCGAGACTGCTAACAGCCGCCGCGAGGACGGCAATAAGGTAACCCGTTTCCGAGTTCACACCACCAACGGCACTGAAGACCTTATTCTGGATGTCGTTACGGACAGAAACGGCGCAGCCATCATCGAAAACGCTTCCACTGTTCCTGCGGACAAGACCGCCATCACTGTTGACAGTGATCACATCACCGCCACTGAGGGCTTCTTCGAGGCCGTGCGCAACGGTGATATGGTTAAGGCTTGCAGCATGATTACTGGTGAAGAAATCAGCTTCGCCACTGTGGCCGGCCTGTGCATGATTTTCGAGGAAGACAACTTCAGAATGCGCGAGCACAGCCCCATCCGCAATACTTTCGTGAATGATGGATTCGCCGGTAACCTCGTATACCTCACCTCCTCCAATCCTGAAATCACTCAGGAAGCCCGTATCGCCGTTGAGCTTGCCCGCACCCCTGAGGGCTGGCGCGTGAAGGCAGCCGGCCTTGAAGGCCTGCTGCTCAGCTATGAGAACAGCGCTGTGGCAGAAGGCGGGCGTTACTTCCCCATCGTAAAGAACCCCAAAGGTGGTGACTCCATCGCTCTCTTCTTCGGCTTCAATGAGGCTGACCTCACCCCGCGCTCACTTCGCCAGCTCCAGATTATCGCGGAGCTCCTGAAGGGTACGGAACGCCGCCTTAACATCTCCGGCCACACGGATGACGTGGGTACCGAGCGTTACAACCAGTCCCTCTCTGAGCGCCGCGCCGCTGCTGTGAAGGAAGCCCTCGTGGGTTATGGTGCCAGCGCAGATCAGATTACCACGCACGGCCTTGGTATGAGCCAGCCCCGCCGCCTCCCCGCCGCTACGGACTCTGAGCAGACCATCGACTACATCCGCGGTGAAAACCGCCGCGCTGAAATCTACCTCGACTTCGAATCATGAAGTACGTGCTGCGCCCTGCCACAGGTGGGCGTGACTACGCTGCCGAGCTCAATCCTGAGCAGTATGCAGCAGTCACCACAGAGGCCCGCCACGCCCTCGTCATCGCGGGCGCCGGCAGCGGCAAAACACGCACACTCACTTACAGGGTGGCACGCCTGCTGGACAGCGGCGTGCCACCTTGGCGCATTTTGCTCCTCACCTTCACGAACAAGGCTGCTCGCGAAATGCTCGAACGCGTGGCAAGCCTGACCGGCCGCGGGAATGACCAGATATGGGGCGGCACGTTCCACTCTGTCGCGAACCGCCTCCTGCGCCGCCACGCCCAGCGCCTTGGCTACCAGCCCGGCTTCTCCATCCTGGATAGCGATGACCAGCGAGCCCTCTTCCGCTCCCTCATTAAGCAATTCTCCGGCAAAACCACCAAGAGCGACCGCTTCCCCAAGCCGGAAGTTCTCATCAGCCTCCACAGCCTAGCTATCAACACCGGGCGCTCTTGGCAGCAGACGCTCGCCGATGACTACGACCATTTGGAACGCTTTGAGGAAGCTATCAGCAAGATTTTTGAAGGTTACCGCACCCGCAAGCTGGAAAGCAACGCGATGGATTTCGATGACTTGCTCACGAACCTCATCCGCCTCCTGCGCGAACATGAGGACGTGCGCTGCGACCTGCAGGACCGCTTCCTCCACGTGCTCGTGGATGAGTACCAGGACACGAACACCCTACAGGCAGAACTCATTGATTTACTTTCCGGCGGCAGCGAGACATCCCTCATGGCGGTGGGAGATGATGCCCAGAGTATATACTCCTGGCGCGGCGCCAATGTGGACCACATCTTTGACTTCTCCACCACGTATCGGGATGCCGTCATTTACAAGATAGAAACGAACTACCGAAGCGTGCCCGCCATTCTGAACATTTCAAACGCGGCCATCGCGCAGAACACACGTCAGTTCGTAAAAACCCTTCGCCCCGCGCGTGATGAAGGCAGGCTGAAACCCGCCGTAGTACCGGCACCGGACAACCGCACAGAGGCACGTTTTGTAGCACAGCGCATTGATGAGCTGCTGGCATCCGGCATACCCGGCAAGGACATAGCCGTGCTCTACCGCGCACACTTCCACAGCATGGATGTGCAGATGGAACTTGCGCGCAATCACATTCCCTTCCGCATCACCAGCGGACTGCGCTTCTTTGAGCAGGCGCATATCAAGGATATCGTGGCCTGGCTGCGCCTGCTGTCCAACCCCCGGGATGAAGTAGCTTTCCGCCGCATCGTCAGCACCTTCCCGCGAGTGGGGGATGCCACCGCCGCCAAGCTCTGGCAAGGCTGGATTTCCACAGCTGAAGCTTGGTTCTCCAAGCACCCGGAAGCCACTACCATCACAGCCCCACACACGGAAGTGATGGATAAAATCAGCGTACCTGCCGCTGCACGCCTCCACTGGAGAGGATTCCTCACCTCCATGGACAGCCTCCACCCGGCAGACCACGAGCTCACGCCGCGGGAACTTGTAAGACTCATCCGCAACTTCATGGACGCCTACCTGCGCGCCACCTATGATAACTACGAGGAGCGCTTGGAAGACATCGGCCAGCTGGAGAAATCCCTCTCTGATACACCGGATTTGGAATCCTTCCTCAGCCAAGTGGCCCTCATGAGTGAAGTAGACCAAGAAACGGCCACGGAAGACGACTGCGTAACACTCTCCACCATCCACCAAGCAAAAGGCTTGGAGTGGAAAATCGTTTTCGTCATCTTTTTGGGGGAAGGCCTCTTCCCGCATTACAGAGTCATCTCCTCCGGTGATACGGATGATATGGAAGAAGAAACTCGCCTTTTCTACGTGGCTATCACCCGCGCTGAGGACCAGCTCTACCTCACATACCCCCGCTATAACGGCCACAGCTACGATAGCCAATTCTGCCCTCCTTCACGCTTCCTCACCACATTACCGGAAGACTTATTCGAGCTCTGGAGCCTGTAATTTCAGCCATTAAGCGCAGAGAGTAAGCACATCTTTCCCGAGAAAGAGCAAATGACGCAATAAAGGCTTGCAATTTCAGTCACTTTGTGCATACTGTCTCGCAGGGGCAGCGTATCTTCATACCGCCATGGCACAGCTTCTCTCTCTGATATGCAGCAGTGCCCACCCCGCATAGCACATACAAAAATCACCGCAGCGCAGTGGCTGCTCCCGACCTGAGTGTGAATTACAGGCCGCGATGATGCGCCACGCGCTACACAATAAAAATACAGACAATGGCTGAACACCACACGCAAGGCAGGCAGGGCCAAGGCGCCCGCCGCCGCAGAAATAACAATCAGGGCCGTCGCCGCAGGCAGCGCATGCCGCGCCCCGAGCCCACTCCCGCACGCAAACCCTCGCTTCTCCAGCGCATCCTGAGCTTCTTCGGCTTCAAGAAGAAGGAAAAGGAAGCCCCCAAACGAGAGAAAAACCAGCGTAACAATCCTCCCCAAAAGGTACGCGTGGCCAAAACTAACAACAACGGCGGCAACCCCGCCGCAGGTAACAAAGGCCGCCGCCGCGCCACCTCCACTCCGCCCACCCGCAATGCCCGTCTCTACGTAGGCAACCTCTCTTACGAGGCCAACGAAAGCGAGCTCGAAGACCTCTTCAAAGGCTTCGGCAATGTGAAGAGCGTGGAAATCATCTACAATCCCCGCACCCACAAGAGCAAAGGATACGCCTTCGTGGAAATGCGTTACCTTGATGACGCCCGCAAGGCTGCTGAAGTACTGCACGGCCAGCCCTTCATGGGCCGCGAGCTGATGGTGAGCGCTGCCAGCGAGCGCCCGGATACCCCGGAGAAAGCAGAGCAGCCGGATACACCGGAAGAAACACCCGCTGCAGAAACTCCTGCGGAAACATCCGAGGAGACTCCCTCAGCCGAGGATAAACAGGACTGATTAAGGGCATCAGACATTTTTCAAACCGCACCGAGCAGATGACTCGGTGCGGTTTTTCTTTTTCATCTCAGCCATTTATGACTATTTTTGAAACTCGGACAAAATTTTTCACTCGCCAAGTGGCTGTATTTATGCTAGTATGAGTGCACTAACGTCACTTTCACGCCATGCAGATGTTGAAATATCAGATAGCCCTGGCATGCTTATCTTTTCTGGGATGTACCGCCTTCTCACAGGAAGAAGCGGTTCAGCCCGCTCCCGCACCGGAAGCGATAACAATTACAGCCGCCACACCGGCCGAGACAGTAGCAGAAACACCTGCAGCTGAAACAGCCACCGTGCTGGCCGAAGAGGTACCGGCAGAACGAGCAAAAACTGAAGATGAGCTGAAGGAAGAGCTCATTGCGAACGCTCCTAACCTGAGCGACCGCGCACGTGCTGCTCTGCGCGCTGCATCACATGATATGAGCTACCGCTTCCTGCTGGGCTACTTGAACTTGCAAGAACACCATGCTTTTGACGGTCACTCCGCGCTGGAACACGCCCGCATGAAAGCCCGCTTCCTGCCGCCTTCAAATGGCATGCCCTGCCCGGATTGCGGCGAAATCGTCTGGAACCGCGACAAGGACGAAATCCCCGCTTGGACCCGCCACTACACGGGCGACAAGGAGCAATACAGCCGCTTCCCCATCCCCCTGAGCATCTACGCTTCCGAGGAAGAAGGCATGACACTCTGGCAAAAACTCTGCCACCGTGTGGAAGTGGATAACTTTAACCTCGCGGCTACCCTCATCTTCCTCTTCGCCATTCTGCACACCTTCATGGCACCGAAGTTCCAGGCACTGGCCCACAAGCTGGAGCACAATCACAAGCAGAAGCTCAAGCAGGAAAAGTTCCGCATTCTCCACCCGGAGCAGCGCGTGCCCGTGTCCTTTACCTCCACGCTCTGCCACTTCTTGGGTGAGGTGGAAGTGGTGTTCGGCCTGTGGATTATCCCCTTCGCGCTGGTCTGCAACAGCTACTACTCCATGGAGGATTTCCTGCTGTACATTGACCACGACACCAGCTTCACAGAGCCGCTTTTCGTAGCCGTGGTGATGGTGATTGCCTCCTCCCGCCCCATCTACCGCTTGGCGGAAAACACGCTGAAGTTCGGCGCTTCGCTGGGCAAGGGCACACCCGCCGCTTGGTGGCTCTCCGTACTCTGCATAGCCCCGCTGCTGGGCTCATTCATCACCGAGCCTGCCGCCATGACTCTGGCAGCCATTCTTCTGGGCAAGAAGTTCTATCAGCTCAAGCCCTGTGACTCCCTGAAGTACGCCACGATTGCCCTGCTCTTCGTGAACGTCTCCGTGGGCGGCACGCTCACACACTTCGCCGCTCCGCCCATCGTCATGGTGGCCGGCAAGTGGGACTGGGGCATGGGCCACATGTTCCTGCACTTCGGCTGGAAGGCCATCATCGGCATTGCTCTGGCAAATGTGATTTACTTCATGATATTCCGCAAGGAATTCGCCCGCTTAGCAGAGGTGCAGCGCATCAACAGCGCTTATGACAGCGCCGTGCCCACCTCTTGGGAGGACCGTCAGGATATCATCCCCGTGTGGGTATACATCACCTCCATCCTCTTCTTGGCTTGGACGGTGTACTTCGCCCACCACCCGGCCTGCTTCATCGGCGGCTTCATGTTCTTCCTTGGCTTCACCATGGCTACTCCGCAGTACCAGAACGCCTTCTCCATTAAAGTACCCATGCTTGTGGCCTTCTTCCTTGCGGGCCTGCTGATAATGGGCGGCGTGCAGGGCTGGTGGATGCAGCCCATGCTGCAGGCCCTCTCCGAGCTGGGTGCCACCGTCACCATGGGCGTGGCCAGCATTCTGACCGCATTCAATGATAACGCCTCCGTGACATTCCTGGCCAGCACAGTGCCGAATCTTCAGGAGGAAATCAAGTACGCCATCGTGGCTGGTGCCGTGACGGGTGGCGGCCTTACCGTCATCGCAAATGCGCCGAACCCCGCCGGCCAAGCCATCCTTGGTAAGTACTTCAAGAGCGGCATCAGCGCCCTGAAGCTCTTCCTGTGGGCATTCCTGCCCACCACCATCATGTTCCTGTTCTTCATCCTCATTCGCTGAAACCTGATAAACGCACATGTTCACCGGTATTGTTGAATGCACCGGCACCGTAGTAAAGCGCACCTCTGTGGAAAAGGGTGCGCGCTACACCATCCAGATTCCTTTTGCTGCTGAGCTCGCACTCGGGGACTCCGTGGCTGTGAATGGCTGCTGCCTCACTGTTGATAAAGTGGACCGCACAAACGTAGAGTTTGACCTGCTCACTCAGACCATGCGAGTCACCTCTCTGGGTACACTGGTAGAGGGTTCACTCTGTAATCTGGAGCGAGCCATGAAGTCCGACGGCCGCTTCGGCGGACACCTCGTCATGGGGCATGTGGACTGCACAGGAAGCATCACTTCCATCACCCCCGTAGGTCAGGATCACATGGTGCGCATTCGCATCCCTGAGCATCTCACCCGTTATACCATTGATAAAGGTAGCATCACCATTGATGGCGTTTCACTCACCATCGCTGCCATTCATGAGGGAGGAGAACTGGAGTTCTGGATTACCCCGCACACCTGGCAACGCACCATCATGCACTGCTATGAGGTGGGAAGCATCGTTGACATCGAGGTGGACATGATAGCCAAGTACGTGGAAAAAATGTTCCGCCCGCAAAACTGACGAGCCCCCGCCATATGACCGTCCCCACCAGCCCGGCCTCGCCCGCCGCCGCTCCGTTGTCCTCCGCTGCCCGCACGGAACCTCCCATGCTTCCGCCCGGCTTCATGCTGCAGCATTTCGAAATCATCCGCACGCTCGGCTTCGGCAATTCCGCCATTACCTATCTGGCGGAGAACACGCTCAACCACCGCTTCGTGGTCATTAAAGAGCACTTCCCTGCCGGCATCACCCAGCGCCATTCCATCGCCATGCGCGTGAGCCATGCGGAGGAGCTGCAGAAAGAGCAGTGGCAGAGTTCCCTGGAATCCTTCCTAGAGGACGCCGGCGTCCTTTCACAGCTGGGCCACCCAAATCTGGCCACGGGCGTGACCTGCTTCGAGGAGCTGGGCACAGCATATTGCGTGAGCTCATATGTGGAAGCCCCCTGCATTCAGCACGCACTGCCTCCGCCCGCACGCTTATCAGAGAGCCGCCTGCTGCCGCTGCTGCGTAACGTCCTTGCCGGACTGGATTACCTGCACAGGGAAGGCCTCGCACACCATGATTTACACCCCGGCAACATCCTGCTACATGATGGCCGCACACCCATTCTTGTGGATGCAGCACCCGGCCTCGCCGCCTCACACCACAAGGAATTCATGCCGCCCGAACAGCTCCGAGGCAGCCTGAAAGGCACTCTAGCAGCTGACATATACGCACTTGGCGCCACCTTCCACACGCTTATCACAGGTCAAACACCGCCCAACGCAGTGCTGCGAGCACAGGGCAAGGAGGAATACATTCCACTCAGCCACCGGGAGGAACTGCAAGGGCGCTACTCAGTGGACCTCCTCAGTGGTATAGACCGCGCCCTGAGCATACACCCGGCGGACCGATGGTCTAACGCAGAGGACTGGCTATTCGAGCTTCCGGGGCCACAAGTTACCCACACGGAAGAGCCCACAGCAGCCATACCGGATACCACCACGGCCCTTGCCACCCTGAGCCAAAAAAACATCAGCCCAGAAGAATTCCCCGAGCATCTGCTGCGTGCCGCAGCACGTGGCGAGCATGACAAGCTCAGCCTGCTGCTGGCAGCAGGCGTTTCCACCGAAGTGACGGATGATAATGGCCGCACCCCACTCATACTCGCATGCCATGGTGGGCATGCAGACTGCGTGCAGCGCCTGCTCTCCATACCCGGCATCCACACCGAGAGGGAAGACTATTACGGCTGCACAGCCCTCAGCGAAGCCATACGTCAGGACCACGCGGAATGCATACGCCTCATGCTGAATACCCCCGGCGCCATTACTGCCGGATATTCCCCGCTGTACCTTGCCATCATCCGGAACCGGCCTGAAGAAATACCTCAGGCCCTCGCAGCTGAGAAAAATGCACTCAGTCAGCCTGACCCCGGTGGCCTGCCCCCGCTCTGCCGTGCTGTGGTCTGCGGCCGGGCCGAATGCCTGAAGCAACTGCTGGCCACTGAAGGCGTGGACCCAAACCTGCCGGACGCCTCCGGCAACACGCCCCTGCACCACGCCATCGACAAAGAGGAAGCAGCCTGCACCGAGCTCCTGCTGAAAGCTGACGGCATCCAAGTTAACACGGCGGACTACTCCGGAAACACCCCCCTGCACCTCGCGGCAGCAAAGGGATATACCGAAGGCGTGAAACTCCTTCTGCGTGTCGGCAAAGCCGGAACAAACCGCAGAAACAAGGACGAGCAGACACCCCTCACCCTCGCAGCGGCTGCAGGCCACAAAGCCTGCATTAAGCTACTCGTGGGAGCGGAATCCTTCACCTCCGGAGATTATCCGCCGCTATACCTCGCTGTGGCTGATGGTGCCGCAGACAAAGTGAAACAACTTCTCGCAACAGAAGGCACTGATATACTCGCGGCAGACGCAGCCGGAGAGACGCCGCTGCACCTAGCAGCCACCGGTCAGCCCAGGCTCCTGCGCATGCTGCTCGCGGCCCCCGGCGCTGAGCCAGACTGCACAAACAAAAAAGGCGAGACACCCCTCCACCGTGCTGCCGCCACTGGCCAGACCGAATGCGTACAGCTACTGCTGAAATGTAACCTCGTGAACGTGGACGCCGCCACTAAAACCGGGGAATCCCCCCTCTGCCATGCGGCCAAAAATGGCCACACAGAATGCATGCGCCTCCTGCTAGAAGCCGGAGCGGACGTAAACCACCTCACCCACAAAGCTGAAACCGCACTTTGCCTCGCCGCAGCAGCAGGCCAGGCCAACTGCCTGCAACTCCTGCTGGACTGCCCGGAAACTGATTTGAACCCGATGGATGACAGCGGTGCCTCCCCCATCATCCTCGCAGCGGCAAGAAATCACCCTGCCTGCGTGAGACGCCTGCTGGAAGCCCCGGGCACGGATGTTAACCACACGACCAACATCGGCCACACGGCTCTATACACAGCTGCCGGCATGGGACATGCCCGCTGCGTGGAACTCTTGCTGAAAGCCCCGGGCATCCTCGTGAACCTGGCGGATAAAGACGGTGTCACACCGCTCACGCGTGCCGCAGAAGAAGGGCGTACCCGCAGCCTGAAGCTCCTGCTGGCTCACAAAGGCATTGACCTCATAGCCGCGGATACACGCGGCCGCAGTCCCCTGCGAGCAGCGCGAGATGCCGAGCACAGCGCCTGCGTGGAGATGATACAGGAGGCCATGCGCAAGCAAACACTCCGCAGAATACGCCGCCGCGTGCTCACGACAGCAGCGCTGCTGCCTCTGGTGCTCCTGCCTATCCCGGTATATCTTTACGGGCCGCACATGGCTGCAGCGCATAACTTCCCCGGTGCGCTGAAACTTCTAATGAAGCTGCCGGGCATAGATATGCAGCGCAAGGACTCCACCGGAAAAACGCCTCTGCAGCTAGCAGAAGAGGCCGGACATACAGAATGCGCAGCCCTGCTGAAGCCTACCGCTGAAGTGCACTAAAACTCCTGCTTTTCAGCCCACCCTCTTTACGCCGTATAAGGTACCGCCCTTTTTCGGATACTGCCAGATTTTGTGCTTGCAAGCAGCTGCACGAACAGGTAAGCTCAGCATTGATATGAGTAAAGAACTTTTTCCCGAACAGGAGAAGCTGCAGGCCCAGCGTCAGCGCGCACTGGATGCCGCCATGCTCCAGATACAGAAAGATTTCGGCGAGAACGCCATCATGCGCTTGGGTGACAAGAAAACCATGGAAGTGGAAGTCATCCCCACCGGTAATCTCCTCATTGACCGCGCACTCGGTGCCGGCGGTGTACCCCGTGGCCGTATCGTGGAAGTATTCGGCCCTGAATCCTCCGGTAAAACAACTCTTACCCTCACCGTCATTGCTCAGGCTCAGCGCGCCGGTGGCCTCGCCGCCTTCATTGACGTGGAGCACGCTCTGGACCCCGCCTATGCCGCTAAGCTCGGCGTGAATCTGGATGACCTCCTCGTCTCCCAGCCGAACAGCGGTGAAGAAGCCCTCCAAATTTGCGAAGCCCTCGTACGTTCCAACGCCATTGACGTCATCGTAGTGGACTCCGTGGCCGCCCTCGTCACTCGCCAGGAGCTCGAAGGCGAAATCGGTGACAGCACTGTGGGTGCTCAGGCTCGCCTGATGAGCGCCGCACTGCGCAAGCTCACCTCCCTTATCGCTAAGGCTCGCACCGTCTGCATCTTCACGAACCAGATTCGCGAGAAAATCGGCGTCATGTTCGGCAACCCTGAAACCACTCCCGGCGGTCGCGCCCTGAAGTTCTACGCTTCCGTACGCTGCGATATCCGCCGCATCGGCCAGATTAAGGGAGCTGATGGCACCGTGGCCGGCAATCGCACCAAGCTCAAGGTTGTTAAGAACAAAGTGGCACCTCCCTTCACTGAATGTGAGTTCGACATCATGTACAACGAAGGCATCTCCTCCGTTGGCAGCCTGATTGACCTCGCTATGGAGTACGACGTCATCCAGAAGCGTGGCTCCTGGTTCAGCTACAACGGCAGCCAGCTCGCCCAAGGTCGCGACGCCGCTAAGGAAGCCCTCCGCGCTAACCCTGACCTTTACGCCGAAGTGGAAGAAAAGGTCAAGGCCAAGCTCGAGGAAAAAGGCAAATAAGCAGAATAATCCCTTCATTCAGCAGCGGCTGTGGCCGGTGCTAAAAGATAACACCCCGCGCCCACAAAGCGCGGGGTTCTGCTTTCTAACGGCCATATGATGAATCGCTAAACTTCGACTCGACTATATGTTATACTTGCACTGAGGAAAATTATGTGCTATAATGCTTCGCGATGAAACCCGTAAACACTATTCTGGCAGGAGTTCTGGCTCTGGCTGCACTGTTCGGCCAAGAAGTCAAAGCTGATCGCTATTCTGATTACTGGGCACCTGAAAACATGGCAAAGCGCCAGTGCACCTCCGTGCACCTCGGTTACCTGCCCCAGCTGCCGTTCCACAACGCAGCTTACACAGAGGCCGTCATTGAACGCAGCGCTCCCGGCACCTACTTCGCACTGAATAACTTCAGCTGCGGTTATATCGGTGTACAGGAACTCTGTGAGAAGGACGCTAACGGCCAGCCGCGCCGTGTGGCTATCTTCTCCATCTGGGACGCCAAGGATACCGGCGACAACCCCCACGCAGCACCTGAGGAAGAGCGCGCCAAGCTTGTGCAGCGCGGCCGCCTCGTCACGACCCGCCGTTTCGGCGGTGAAGGCACAGGGGGTAACTCCATGCGCCCCTTTGCTTGGAAGGAAGGTGAAATCATCCGCACCCTCGTGGTGGAAAAGGAGGATGGCAAAGACTTCCGCCAGATTGCCGGTTACATCTGGGATCCGGAGACCAACCGCTGGGAGCTCATCAGCTGCTGGCGCATTCAGGCCCTGAGCCGTGGCCTGGGCGGCGGCTGCGGTTTCGTGGAAGATTTCATGCGCAACGTGGACTCCAAGAACCATGAGCGCCGCGCCACATTCGGCCCGGCTTGGCGCTGGACCGGCAGCGAGTGGAACCAGGCCACTGAGTTCCGCTTCACGCGTGACGCTAACCCGAACATGGAGATTAACTGCCGCCGCAATCCCGCCCGTGGCTACTTCTCCCTCGCCACCGGTGGCAATATCCGCCCCGAGGCAGACTTCGCCCCGTATGATACCCGCGTGCTTACCCCGCTGCCCAATGCAGCTCAGCCCGGTCAGGAAGTTATGAACATCATCAATGCTCCCAAACTCGAGCAGGTGAATTACTAATTTTCAATACTTATCCTCACTAGCCTCATTCTTTCACCGAAAGAATGAGGCTTTTTTGCGCCATAAGGGCCGGGCTAGGCGCAAAAGCAATTGACATTTACACGCCTAAGGAATAAAATGCCCTGCCCGCCAACAAAGGCAGTACCCACTATGTACAACGAAGATTTTAAGAACCGCATCATCACCGACCTCGCCGCTCTGAAAGAGGCCGGTCTCTACAAGCAGGAGCGCTACATCGCCACACCTCAGTTCTCCGAGGTGGGCCTGAAGGATGGCAGCAAGGCCATCAACATGTGCGCCAATAACTACCTTGGCCTCGCTAATCACCCTGAGCTGGAGAAGGCCGGCAAGGAAGCCATTGACCGCTGGGGCTTCGGTATGGCCTCCGTGCGCTTCATCTGCGGCACCCAGACCCTCCACCAGCAGCTTGAGGAGCGCCTCAGCGCCTTCCTCGGCACAGAGGACACCATCCTCTTCGGCTCCTGCTTTGATGCTAACGGCGGTCTCTTCGAGGCTCTTCTTACGAAGGATGACGCCATCGTGTCCGACTCCCTGAACCACGCCTCCATCATCGACGGCGTACGCCTCTGCAAGGCCGCCCGCTACCGCTACGCCAATAACGACATGGCTGACCTCGAGGCCAAGCTTCAGGAGGCTAAGGCAAACGGCGCTCGCACCATCCTTGTTTCCACGGACGGTGTATTCTCCATGGACGGCATCGTAGCCAGCCTGGACAAGATTCACGAGATTGCAGCCAAATACGGCGCACTTGTACACTTTGACGAGTCCCACGCCACAGGCGTGCTGGGCAGCCGTGGCCGTGGTACGCACGAGCATTGCGGCCTCTTCGGCAAGGTAGACATCACCACCGGCACCTTCGGTAAGGCTCTGGGTGGCGCCTCCGGCGGCTACGTGAGCGCCCGCAAGGAAATCGTAGACATGCTGCGCCAGAAGTCCCGCCCGTACCTGTTCTCCAACAGCGTGATGCCCGCCATCGCTGCCACCACCATCAAGGTGATTGACATGCTGGAGGCCTCCACTGAGCTCACTGAGCGCGTACAGAGCAACGCTGCCTACTTCCGCAAGGGCATGGAGCAGTGCGGCTTCACCCTCGCCGGTGCCGGTCACGCCATCGTGCCCGTCATGCTGGGTGACGCAGCCCTCTCTCAGCGCATGAGCAACCGCCTCCTGGAGCTGGGTGTATACGCCATGGGCTTCTTCTACCCCGTGGTGCGCAAGGGTCAGGCCCGTATCCGCACCCAGATTTCCGCCGCTCACACCACCGAGCAGCTGGACCGCGCCATCGCCGCCTTCGCACAGGCCGGCAAGGAACTGGGCGTCATCTAAGTATGATTGCCACCTTACAACATACGGATTAATCTTCCCCCGCTCGCCGGAACTGCGCACTGCAGGCCGGCGAGCGGGATTTTTTTAGCATTCCCCACCTGGTCAGCCCCATGTACACCAGCCTGTTTGATATCTTCTCCATCGGCATCGGTCCCTCAAGCTCACACACTATGGGCCCCATGCGCGCCGCTGCGCAGTTTGTAAAGGATTTGGAAGAGCAAGATTACCTGAGCCGCACCTCACAGGTACAGACGGAGCTATACGGCTCCCTTGCCCTCACCGGTGAAGGCCACGGCACACCCGGCGCCGTGGTATACGGCCTGCTGGGGCTGGATGCTGAAACTTTTGACCTGAACACAGACTACCTCTCGCAGGTACAAAGTTCCGGCCAAATTACTCTTGGAGGCAAGCACTCCATCCCTTTCAGAATTGAGCAGGATATCATCCTGAATAAAGAGGTAACCCTGCCGGAACACTCAAACGGCATGCACCTGAGCGCCCTCACCGCCTCCGGAGAGTTACTTTATGAGGAAACATTCTTCTCCGTGGGTGGTGGAGCTGTGCGCCGCCGCAGTGAGATGGCAAGCCAGAACCCCGTAACCGCCCGCCCTGTACCATACCATTTCCGCACCTGTTCTGAGCTGATAGAGCTCTGCCGCAGAGAGAACATCACCATAGCCGGTGCTGTGCGCTGCAACGAAGGTTCCCTGCGCCCCATGCAGCTGGTCACCCACCGCATACGCCACCTCTGCAATACCATGAGTGCGGCCATTGAGCGTGGCATCTCCACCCCCGGCACACTCCCCGGCCCCCTTAAACTCACCCGCCGCGCCCCCATCATTTACAGCCGTCTGGAAAAGCTCTTCCATGATAACCGAACGGACGCCCTCACCATCATAGACTGGATTAACCTCTGGGCCTTCGCCGTGGCGGAAGAGAATGCCGCGGGCGGCAGAGTCGTAACCGCTCCCACCATGGGCAGCGCCGGCGTGCTGCCCGCCGTGCTGCGCTATTATGAGCGCTACGGCCACAAAGAATCCCCCTTCCCCTACGAGACGGGCCGTGAAGTATTCATCCTCACCGCCTCAGCTATCTGCTGCCTGTACCGGGAGAACGCCTCTATCTCCGGCGCAGAGGTAGGCTGCCAAGGTGAAGTGGGTGTAGCCTGTTCCATGGCTGCCGCCGGATTGGCTGCCGCTATGGGCGGCACCAATGAACAGATTGAAAACGCCGCTGAAATCGCCATGGAGCATAACCTTGGCCTCACCTGTGACCCCATCTGCGGCCTTGTGCAGGTGCCCTGCATCGAGCGAAACGCCATAGGCGCCGTGAAAGCGGTGAATGCCACCCGCCTGGCCCTCCGCGGAGACGGCTCCCATTACGTCAGTCTGGACAGCGTTATCGCCACCATGTATGAAACCGGGCAAAACCTCCACAGCGGGTACAAGGAAACCGCTCTTGCAGGCCTTGCACGCAATGCTCTTACCTGCTAAGTCCCTTATTATATAAAATCAAACCTTTTTTGAACAAAAACAACGTTGACACGCGTCTTAATTCCCAGTAGAATACTCTAACCCCCTTTCACATATCATGAAAACATTCCGCATTCTTTCCCTGCTGCTGCTCTCACTGACCACCCCGGTGATGAGCCAGGAGGCCGCTGCACCTCAGCAGGTCACACCTGCCGCAGCCACTGATTTCAGCCGCTCTGCTCTTGCAGAACAGCTTGCCGCCTGCCCTGAAACGCAGGAGGGCATTAGCCGCAAAATCGAGCTCATCATCGCTGAGCTAAACGAAAATGCGGAAGCCTACCACATGGAAAACCTGCCCAAGCTGGATTCCTCCCTCATCCCCATCCGCGTGAGCCCCAAGAGATCTACTAATATGGGTGTAACTCACTGGGATGCCAACAGCTCCTCCGCTCGTTTCAGCCACAGCATCTTCACCTCCACACTCCCCGCCGCCCGCACGGACAGCGAAAGGCACCTGCGCGAGATGCACCTTGTGGACACGATTGTGCACGAGCTTGCTCACTGCTACTTGCACATGCGTTACAACTACATCGGCAAGAAGGATGACGGCCTCGGCTACACCATCAGTGAGGGCTTCGCCATGCACGTAGCACGCACATTCCTCCGCAGAAACTTCCCGCACATCACCGCCACTACGCGCTACGATGAAACATTCGTCAGCAGAAATTATGCCAATGAATACCGCCAGTTCCGCTCCAGATTCACGGATAACAAGGGCTGCGTAAACTGGGAAGAGCTTGACCGCATCGAAGTATCCTTTGCTCCCCGCGGCTACACCATCACCAACCGCATCCAGCGCAGAGGCAGCAGGAACTTCTGATTCCTTGGAATCAGCTACTGATTTTTCTCTATCCAGAAATTCCCCGGTCGTCACCTGACAACCGGGGAGTTTTTTGCAAAAAATTGGCAAGAGCTAACAAGGATGCTTGGATAACGGCATGCGGGTGGGGTCCCACATTTTTCATATTAGGAAAAAAATTACCAAGTCACCTATTAAGGGTGCCTTGTTTTTTTCAAATTTCTTTTGAACATATTTCCGGCTAGGCTAGTCAACTCTACATAAGCCGACGGTGAGGGCACGCAAGCATAAACTGCCACGTTGCACACCACCACAGGCCTGCTCTTCACAACACACAAAAACAGATATTAACATCAGAGCATTCCTTCTGATTATTTACACAATTTACTCCCACACAACAATGTTTAAGAAATTCTTCCTCACGCCCCTGTTACTCCTCGGCCTTCTGAGCACTATCACCACCGTCTCTGCGGCCGAACCCGTCAAAACTGAAGTAGAGATTAGTACAAAGACCGGTTGTTCCCTGCTGGGCAGCCGCCTGATAGGCCTGCCGGAAACAGAGGAGGGCATCAGACTCCGCATGGCCCTCATTACAGAGGAACTGAATGCCCATCCCGAGCTGTATCACCTCGGTAGCCTCCCTGAGGTGGATGATAACCTCATAGCCCTCCGTTTCATCAACAGCAGAACAGCAGCAGGTGGCATACGACCTGAGCGTTCCGAAAAGAATCACACCATGCGCTACACCTTGTCTATCAACCTCGCCTGTAACGATAATCAACCTACTGAGCGAAAGGCTGAAATGCACATGGTGGACACCATCGTGCACGAGCTGGCTCACTGCTACTTCTTCCTGCGTTATGCTCATCTGCAGTACGGCAAGACAGTTGATCACCTCGTCATTGAAGGATTTGCCATGCACGTGGCCCGAACCTTCCTGCAGCGCCACTTCCCTGATTACTCCTGCGCAAGCTGCAAAACTTACGGAGACACTTATGTGAGTGACTCATACGCCATAGAATACCGCAAGTTCATTAATAAATACACTGACCACATGGGCAACATCGACTGGGGGTCCATTGACCAGCGTGAACTCAACCAAGCTCCCCGCGGACATGTAATCAGAGACTTCACTCAGATTAACGCCACAAACCACCGCTAAAATCACACTAGTCTGAGAAACAACCACCGGAAAAGGGAGCAACAGCTCCCTTTTTTCGTACCACAGAAGAAAACAATTCATACCGGAGGCAGGTATAACAAAAGCAATAAACAGGCGCCCTGTGTGCAAACGGGGAGACACTCCGTATTACGCTTTCAGAGAAAAAGAGCCGGAAAGCGCATAAACTACGGGCTGAAAGTACACTTACTACTTTACAAATGGCTATTTTGTGCTAAGATAGACGCGCATGAACACGGAAATTCTACTTAAAGCTGCCAATGAGGCTCGCGGTCTCGCCATAGATGCGATTTATGACAAGGCCTCCGGTCATATGGGTCTGCCGCTGGGCTGTGCTGAAATCGGCGCTGCGCTGTACGGCGGGCTGCTGAATGTGGATCGCTCTGAACCCCGCTGGCTTAACCGCGACCGTTTCGTCCTTTCCGGTGGCCATGGTTCCATGTTCCTGTACGGCTGGCTGCACCTGAGCGGCTTCGGCGTCAGCATGGATGACGTGAAGGCCTTCCGCGCTAAGGGCTCGAACACACCCGGCCACCCTGAATACGGGTGCTGCCCCGGTGTGGAGTGCACCACCGGCCCCCTCGGTCAGGGTATCGCAAACGCCGTCGGCTTCGCTATCTCCGCCAAGCACGCTGCCGCCTGCTACAACACCCCCGAGCACGAAATCTTCAATCAGAACATCTACTGCCTTGCCGGTGACGGCTGCATACAGGAAGGTATCTCCCGTGAGGCCGCTGCTATCGCTGGCTGCCTGAAGCTGGATAACCTCATCCTCATCTATGATGCCAACGGCATCACTCTGGATGCCGCCATTGAGAAGACTCAGGTGGACGATATCGCCGCCTGCTTCACCGCTCAGGGCTGGGATGCCGTCACCATCGACGGCAACGACCTGCAGCAGGTTCGCACCGCCCTGCGCACCGCTCGCCTGGAAAAGAATGGCCGTCCCAAGCTTATCATCGCCAAGACCATCATCGCCAAGGGCGTGCCCGGCTTTGAAGGCACCACTAAGGGCCACGGCGAAGGCGGCGCTAAGGTATGGGCTGAGGCTCATGCCAACTGGGGCCTGCCCACCGATGAGCGCTACTACGTGAGCGAGGAAGTACGCACCTACATGGCCGGCCTGAAGGCTGAGCGTGAAGCCGCTTATGCTGACTGGAAGGTAACATACGATGCCTGGCGCGCCGCAAACCCGGACAAGGCTGCCGCTCTGGATGCCGGCATGGATTTGGCCGTGAACGGCCTCTGCCCCGAGAAGAGCAGCGCCATGATTCCCGCCTTTGCTGAAGGCTGCAAGGAGGCCACCCGTTCCTCCGGCGCCGTGGCTCAGAACGCCATCGCAGATCAGTGCCCCGCCCTGCTCTCCACCAGTGCAGACCTCTTCTCCTCCAACAAGAATTACCTGAAGAACGGTGGTGACTTCTCAGCTGAGAACTACGCCGGCCGCAACTTCTGGTTCGGCATCCGCGAGCACGCCATGGCCGCCATCTGCAACGGCATCGCCTATGATGGCCTCTTCCGCGTGTCCGCCGGTACCTTCTGCGTGTTCGTGGACTACATGCGCGCCTCCATCCGCGTGGCCGCCCTCTCCGAGCTTCCCGTAACTTACGTTCTCACTCACGACTCCGTGGCCGTGGGCGAAGACGGCCCCACCCACCAGCCGGTGGAAACCGTGACCGGCCTGCGCGTTATCCCGAATCTGGACGTAGTTCGCCCCGCAGATGAAGAAGAAGCCGCCGGTGCTTGGATGTGCGCCATGGAGCGCAAGGACGGCCCCACCGCCCTCATCCTCACCCGCCAGAACGTGCCCAGCCTCAGCTCCGTGTACCCCATCAGCGCGGAAGACCGCCGTCAGGGCACCCTGAAGGGCGCTTATGTGGCCCTGAAGGAGCAGACAGAGCAGCCCGGCCGCATCATCATCTCCAGCGGCTCTGAGCTCATCCTTGCGCTGGAAGCAGCCAAGCAGCTCGGCCCGGATGTACGCGTGGTATCCATGCCCTCCATGTGGCGCTTCAACCGCCAGAGCGCTGAGTACCGCGAGAGCGTACTGCCGGCAGCCTGCACACGCCGCCTCGCTGTGGAGGCCGGCAAGAGCGATCTCTGGTATCGCTACGTGGGCACTGAAGGCAGCATCATCTCCATCGACAACTACGGCTTCTCCGCCCCCGGTGATGTGGTGCTTAAGGAGCTTGGCATGAACGTGCCGAACATCGTGGCACACGCCGAGAAGCTCTGATAAGACTTCGGAAAATAAATATAAAACAGAAAGCCGGGCAGCATAACAGCTTGCCCGGCTTTCTGTTTTTACCGGATGAACTCCGGATAGAAGTAAAACGGCTTATTTCAGCGCAGCCAGAACGGCATCACCCATGCCTGCCGTGCCTACGCGGATTTCACCCTCTGCACCGGTGCTCAAATCACCCGTGCGGTAACCGGCGGCGATAACAGCTCGTACAGCGGCCTCCACAGCATCCGCAGCGGCAGTTTCATGGCAAGAGTAGCGCAGCATCATGGCCATGGAAAGAATCTGCGCGATGGGGTTAGCGATACCCTTACCCGCAATATCCGGAGCAGAGCCGCCGGAAGGTTCATACAGACCGAAGGTGCTCTCACCATTCTTGCAGAGGGAAGCACTAGGCAGCATGCCCAGAGAACCACACACGATGGCCATCTCATCCGTCAGAATATCACCAAAGGTATTCTCCGTGACCATCACGTCAAACTGATTCGGGTTACGCACCAGCTGCATGGCGGCATTATCCACATACATGTGCGTGAGCGTCACGTCCGGATACTGCGGGGCGATAGCGTTCATCACCTCACGCCACATCACAGAGGAAGCCAGCACATTCGCCTTATCCACACTGCACAGGCGCCCACTGCGACCGCGAGCTGCCTCAAAAGCCACGTGAGCGATACGCTCCACCTCACTCTTCTTGTAGAAAAGAGTATCCAGCGCCACAGTCTCACCATCACGCTCGCCATAGAACTTAGGCTCGCCGAAGTACATACCGCCCGTAAGCTCTCGCACGCAGAGAATATCAAACCCCTGCGGGATGATGCTGTTCTTAATGGGGGAAGCGTCCACCAGCTCCGGCAGGCAAATACCGGGGCGCAGATTTGCATACAGATTAAAATGGCGACGCAGGGGCAGCAGAGCGCCACGCTCAGGGCGTTCATCCGGCGGCAGAGTGTCCCACTTGGGGCCACCCACTGAGCCAAACAGAATAGCATCCGCTGCTTCACAGGCAGCCAGCGTCTCAGCAGGCAGAGCCTTGCCGCAGTTATCAATACCGGCACCACCCACAAAACAGGACGTGCGTTCAGTGCGGAAACCATACTTCTCTTCCACGGCGTCAAGCACACGTAAGGCCTGCTCCATCACCTCCGGGCCGATTCCGTCACCCGCCAGCACTGCTATCTTATACGTATTCATGTCTGCCACCATCATACGCTTTAACTAACCGTCTGACAAGAGCTAAGTGCTGCACCACAGATATTTCTGCGCCTTCATGAGCACACTCACCGGGTTCTACCACCCTCTTTCTCTCTTGAAACACGGCCCTAGCTACAGCTGATAGCCACTCTTCACCTAACACATTTTTTATTTTTTTGTAAAAAATGAATTTTATCTGTAGAATTTATGACACAGCTATCGTTCTCCTCTGCGTAAGGCGCCGCAAGGCTCTGAACCACTTCAAAAATCTAACTCAAAAACATAAATGAAGAAGTCCATCATACTCGCACTCGTGGCCGTTCTGCCCGCTTTCGCTCAGGAGGCCGCCCCTGCTCCCGCTCC
>JAZOMC010000034.1:0-44947 GCA_045653545.1 Akkermansia sp. | reverse complement strand
CCACGGATTTTTTACTTGTCCATCGAAATTTGTAACTGGGCTTCAAAAATTGACGGTTATCAAGAAATGCCTGCGAGCGCAGCGAGCCTAGCTTAGAGCCCCGTTCAGGGGCGGCATATGGTAGACCGGTGGTGGAGCCTCGTAAGAGGCGGAACCCCGGGTGCCAAGATAAAAACAAATATGAACCCCGGTGAGGGGTGGCATAAAGCGTGTTGTTAAATTGCAGCCTTTTTATTCACGGGCTTTTGCATCAGGCTTTGTCTTCTGCGCGGTCTATGCCTGTAACTGCCGCCTTCGTCTTTAGTCGGGTAGGGGAAAAAGCTTGTCATTGGGCATCTGCGTGATATAATGACGTCCATATTACGCCATGAACAGTATACCCGCAGCGCAGACTATTATCAATTCCTCCGAACTTCCGAAAGGATATGAGTTGTTGAATTATGTCATCGAGCGCAAGTTGGGGCATGGTGGTTTCGGTGTAACATATTTGGCGCATGAAGTTGTGACCGATAGATCCGTGGTGATAAAGGAAAATTTTCCTCGGGAATGCTCCCAGCGCCATACTACGAACCTGACGGTAGGCCCGTCATCTGCGGAGGATAAAGAGCTCTATGAGTGGGCGCTGACGCGCTTTTTGGATGAGGCGAAGGTGCTTGTCCGCCTGAGTCACCCCGGTATAGTGCCCGTGCTGACGGCGTTCAAGGCTTTGGGGACGGCGTATTATGTGATGCCCCAGGTGGAGGGCAAGGTGATTCATAAGTCGGCTCCTTCTCCGCAGACGATAAATGAAGAATGGCTGCGCCCCGTGCTGCAGAAGCTTCTGGAGGCCCTTGATTACCTGCATGGGCAGGGCTTGTTGCACCGTGATATTAAGCCTTCTAATATTTTGATGTGTGCGGACGGTTCACCGCTGCTTATCGATTTCGGAACTGCGCGCTCATCTGATGCAACGCACACTCTCACGCGGATTGGCTCTCCGGGCTTTAGCCCGACAGAGCAGTTTACGGCTCATGGCAAGAACGGCGCGTGGACGGATTTGTACTCCTTGGGTGCCACCTGTTATTATTTGATTACCGGCGAAGTCCCGCAGGACGCCGTGGGGCGCCTGGAGGAGGATGAACTCCGGTTGCTGGCTGAGCGTAATGAATTACATGGCCGCTTCTCCTCAGATTTCCTTAGTACTATTGATAAGGCTATGCGTGTACCTCGCAAAGACCGTTGGCAGAGTGCGCAGGAATGGCTGGAAAAACTTGCGCCTGCCCATACTCCGGTTCAGCCTCATACCCCCGAGAAAGATTCTCCAGTCGCCGAGCCCCTGACCACCCAGCAAGCGGATGAACCCGATGATTGGAGTTTAGGCTGCATACCCTTCGTGGCATTGTATCTCTTCTTTCTAGGCGGCTGCGGGCTAGGCGGCTGGGGAATTGGTTGGCAAATCGGGTGGGAAGGCGGCGGTGTAATAGGCTTGATTATTGGCTTGGGAATAGGCGCGGTAAGTGCTGGTGTTATCCTTGACAAAATCGAAAAGCGGTAGAGCAGGAAATTAAACTAGGGTACTCCCTCTGATGCAACCATGCTCGTTGAGCTTAGTTGAAAATGCTTGCTAATGGCCATGTGCATGATATAATCATGTTTGAAGTACGCTATGAACAACATACCCACCGCCCAGACTATTGTGTATTCAACGGAGTTGCCTCCGGGTTTTCAGATTGGAGCTTACGTTATAGATCGAAAACTGGGGCAGGGTGGTTTTGGTGTAACCTATCTGGCGCATGAAGCGGCGACTGATAGGCCTGTAGTGATAAAAGAAAATTTTCCGCGGCAGTGTTCCCACCGCGATTCGGTGAGTCTGATGGTGGGCCCGGCCTCTGAAGAGCAGGCTGCTGAGTTTCAATGGGCGCTGGACCGCTTTCTGGATGAAGCTCGCATGCTGGCGAAGCTGAGTCACCCCGGGATTGTACCGGTACTGACTACTTTTGAGGCATTGGGTACGGCGTATTATGTGATGCCGCCGGTGCCGGGGATAGATATACATAAGGCGGCTCCACCACCTGATGAGATAAGTGAGGAGTGGCTGCTGCCTATTCTCAGGCAGCTTCTGGAAACGCTTGAATACCTGCACAGCCAGGGCGTGCTGCACCGTGATATTAAGCCAGCGAATATCTTGCTGGAGCATGATGGTGACCCTGTGCTGATAGACTTCGGTACGGCGCGAGCGCTGAATACTTCGTATTCCCTCACCCTGATGGGAACGCCCGGTTATGGCCCCTTGGAGCAGTTTAGTGATGGTGATAAGAATGGGCCTTGGACGGATTTGTATTCTCTGGGGGCTACCTGTTTCCGCCTTATTACCGGCAATGATCCTCAGCGGGCCCTTGCTCGCGTGGTGGAGGATACGCTTCCCATGTTGGCCAAGAATGAGGAATTGCGCCGGCGTTTCAGCCATGAACTTCTCACGTCTATTGACATTGCTCTGCATATGTCTCGCCGTGAGCGCTGGCAGAGCGCCCGTCAATGGCTGTCCTACTTGGATACATCCTCTGAGCAACGCAAAAAAGAACCGGTTAAACCTCGGCCTAAAAGTGTGGCGAGCAGGTCAGCCAAGCCGGGCGCTCGCAAAAAAAACGTGGGTAAACTCCGCAGAATGATGTCGAACCGAGGGTGGTTAGCTCTCAGAAGGAAGCCTTTGCCCGTTGTGTTTCCGAATAATTCCAGAAGCGTTGAAGACTCTCATACGCCAGAGAAAATCGGACGGGCAATCATGGGGGGAATCATTGGGGGATGCTGCGGCGTATCCGCTGGTGCACGATTCGAGGTGAGTCCCGAGTCGGGAATTGTCATGGCCATCGTTGGCGTATTAATAGGTGCAATCTGCGGCTTTATTTCAGGTCCACAAGATTAGACCTGTTTCGATATGTATGTCTATCTTGGGGGAGGCCCATATCCGAAAATGCTTGCTAATGGCCATGTGCATGATATAATCATGTTTGAAGTACGCTATGAACGACATACCCACAGCCCAGACCATTGTGCATTCAACGGAGTTACCTCCGGGGTTTGAGCTGGGGGCTTACGTTATAGATCGAAAACTGGGGCAGGGTGGTTTCGGTGTAACCTACCTAGCTCATGAAGCGGCGACAGATAGGCCGGTAGTGATAAAGGAAAACTTCCCGCGGCAGTGCTCGCATCGCCATTCGATGAATCTGACGGTGGGGCCATCCTCTGAAGAGCAGGCGGCTGAGTTCGAATGGGCGCTGGACCGCTTTTTGGATGAGGCTCGCATGCTGGCGCGGCTGAGTCACCCCGGGATTGTGCCGGTACTGACCACTTTTGAGGCATTGGGTACGGCGTATTATGTGATGCCGCCTGTGCCGGGGATAGATATTCATAAAGCGGCACCTCCTCCAGATGTGATAAATGAGGAGTGGCTACTGCCAATCCTCCGTCAGCTTCTGGAGACGCTGGAATACTTGCACGGGGAAGGTGTGTTGCACCGTGATATTAAGCCTGCAAATATCTTGCTGGAGCATGATGGTGACCCCGTGCTGATAGACTTCGGTACGGCTCGTGCGCTGAACTCATCATATTCCCTCACCCTGATGGGAACGCCCGGTTATGGGCCTCTGGAGCAGTTCAGTGATGGTGATAAGAATGGGCCGTGGACGGATTTGTATTCTTTGGGGGCTACCTGTTTCCGCCTTATTACCGGTAACGACCCTCAGCGAGCCCTTTCCCGCGTGGTGGAGGATAATCTGCCGTTGTTGTCCCGAAGTGAAGAATTGCACCAGCGTTTCAGCCATGAACTTCTTACGTCTATTGACATCGCTCTGCACATGTCTCGCCGTAAGCGCTGGCAGAGTGCTAGGCAATGGCTGTCCTATCTGGATAAAGCCTCTAATCAGACTCGGCAGATGTATCCTGTAGAGTTGCCTCAGCCAGAGCCTCCCAAGCCTGCGCCTGTGCTTCCGAAGCCTGCGCCTGTGCTTCCGAAGCCGGACATGTATTTGGATGGCGAGCAAATCCGTGAGTTATATAAAGCCAAGCGCCGGGCTGAGAAGGAAGCTCAGCGCAGAGCTATGTTGGGGGAATCTGAAATCCCTAAGAAAGAAGGTCTTCCTACCGGTTGCGTTATCTATCTCATTATCTCGTTTATTTGTGGTGTCTTTGGTGTTATATATGCCATAGAAGAGGGAATGGGAGCCGGCGGGATGTTGCAATACTTCTTTATTGGTTGTTGTGCTCCTACGTTTCTTATTCTGACGTTTTTGTTTGGCGGGAAAAAATCTCATTGATAAGTCAGCCGTACTCCTTTTTGTATGCGTAATGTCTAGGCTGCTTTTTTTGTGCTGCGTAGATAAATAAAAAAAGTCCACCCTCGGTGCGCACCGAGGGTGGGGAGAGAAAATTAATTGGTGTTGAAGGTACTCAGGTTGCGATCCTCAGCACCTTCAGGTCATTATTGACCGGTTACACGAGTGTAGGGCACATCGGACTGGAAGCCGAGCTCTTCGGGGAATTCGGAGAAGCCGGACCAAACATTGTACTCCTTAAGGCCGCTGCGACCGCAGCTTCCCTGATAGGGAGGACGATAGGTGCACTTGTAGGTGGGTGCCCAGAAAGTTACAAGCTCATAGAGGCCATAGCCCATGCGGGTAATGGTGCGGGTGACACCCTCAACGAGACCCACGGAGGCACCAGCGTAGTTGCCCTCAGCGGAGTTCCAGCGGATGACGGTCACCGGCAGTTCCTCGATGGCATAGAAAATGTTACCGAGGGCGCGGCCAAGCTTACGAGTGGCGGTATACTCAGACGCAGGGGGCGCCTGAATGTCGGCATAAGCTGTGCCGAGCATAGCGAGAAGAAGTGTAGAAAGGAGTAAGCGCTTCATGACATAAATAGTGATATCACATTGTTTCTCCCTATGCAAGCAAAAAGGCCAATTTTCAGGAAAAAAACACTAATTTTTCATGAAAAAGGCCGCAGGGTAAGCTGCGGCCTGAGAAAAAAGCGTGTCAGCGGCTTTAGAGCTTAATTTCAGTCTGTCGCTCTTCTTCCGTGAGGTAACAGCCGGGATCACTGCCGAACCAATGGCCATTAGCGAAGGCCGCACGTGTTCTGAAGCCGCCGCCGCAGAGGGCGAAGTGCTTGCAGGTGGCACAGGGGCCGCTGAGCAGTTTCTGGCGTTCGAGGGGATTCTCAGCTCCGCGGAGTTTCTGAAGTTCTGCGGCGGAGGGCTCTGCTGATGCTTCCCACACGTCTGAGAACTTCTGCGTTTTGACATTGCCGAGGGTGACGCTCTGCCAGAACTGGTCCGGGTGGATGTTGCCTTGGGTGTCAATGTTTGCGATGCCGCGGCCAGAGGAGTTGGCGCCGCCGCCATTCCAGCTCAGAAGCTTCAGTGTCTGGGCGGCAAGGGGTGAGCCCTCACGGAGCTGGCGCAGCAGGATGTAAATGCCGTCCGCCGGCTGGGTGACGGTGAGTAGCTCGCGCGTCTGCCCGGCGGCATGCCAAGCTTCAGCGCGGGCAATGAGCATGTCCAGCGCGGCTCTGGCTTCTTCCGGCTTCAGGCTGGCCACATCCACCCCACGGCCGGTGGGGACGAGGTGGTAGAAGCATATGCGCTGAATGCCTTCGTTCTCGATGAAGTTCAGGATTTCCTCCATGCTCTGCACGTTGTTGCGTGTGAGCGTGAGGCGCAGACCGGTTTTCTGGCCCACTTCCTCGCAGCGTTTGAAGCCACGGATAGCGCCGTCAAAGGCGCCTTCCACACCGCGGAAGGAATCATGCACGGCACCGATACCATCCAGAGAGATGCCGACGTATGCCACGCCGAGCTTCTTGAACATGGCTGCATACTCCGGGGTAATGCGGGTGCCGTTCGTGGAGATGGTGACTTTCAGCCCTCTTTTTGTGGCGTAGCGGAGCAGCTCAGGCAGGTGCGGGTGGAGCAGGGGTTCGCCACCGGAAAGTAGTAGGGCGTTCACTTTGTAATCCGCAAGATCATCAATGACGGCGCGGCACTGTTCCAGACTGAGTTCACCGGGATATTTCTGCGCATGGGAGTCCGCGTAGCAATGGACGCAGCGCAGATTACAGGTGCGGGTGATATTCCACACCACGATGGGTTTGCGCGTGCGAGATGAAGTGGGGGAGCAGGCGGCTGTGCTGGCGTGGGGCGAGGCGGAGCCGTGTCCTAAGCCATAGCGTATGTGGTCTGCGGGCTGCTCGGCACCGCACCAAAGGCGAGTGATGTTAATCATGGACGGAATCGTGTGAAAGTTATCAGCCTTTGCGAAGGGCTGCGGGGATGTAACTGCAGAGCGGCTCAGCGGCCATCATGTCTCCGCAAGTGCCGAAGGCGCGGGCGCGGGAGCCACCGCAAACTCGGCGGAACTCGCAGAGCCCGCATTTGCCACCGAGGGCGTCATCATCCCTCAGCTGAACGAAAATGGGGTGTGTGCGGTAAAGTGTGGCTAAATCATCCGTTCGCACGTTGCCGGCGGTAAGGGGGAGGAAGCCGCTGGGCTGAACCTCGCCGGTGTGCGAGATGAAAAGTACGCCTTTGCCATCACGAGTGGGGATGAGGTGGCGCGGGGGCTGACCGCCTTTCGTGGCAGCCTGCATGAGCACGCGGCGGTAGTGGTGCCCCTCTGTAGTCTTGATAGCGAAGGGCAGGGTGCTGCGCAGGCCTTCCAAGCGCTGCCATACGTTTTCCAGTTGCTCGGCGGTGGGCAGGTCTTCCAAAGAGGCTCGGCCGGTGGGCACAAGCACGAAGACGCTCCACACATCCGGTTTTATCTGGTTCATGAGCTCGATGAAGCCATCCAGCTCCGGCAGCGTGGACTTTGCCAAGGTGGTGTTTACCTGAAGCTGGATTCCGGCGTCCATCGCGGCTTGGGCAGCCTGCAAGGTTCGCTCGAAGGTGTGAGGCACGCCGCGGAAGCGGTCATGCGTTTCGCGGGTGGCACCATCCAGACTGAGGCTCATGCTGACTACGCCCGCCTCTTTCAGCCGAGCGAAGTCGGTATTGATGAGGCGGTTAGTAGCGGCGGGGCTGAGAGCCACGCGCAGGCCGCGCCGGGTGGCATAGGAGATGATCTCAAAGATATCGCTGCGCATCATCGGGTCACCCCCGGTCAGCACAAGCATGGGAGGTGCCAGCTCCGCGATTTTATCCACCAGAGCCATGGCTTCATCATGGCTTAGTTCATCGGGGTGAGCCTGCGGCTGGGCAATAGCCCGGCAGTGTTTGCAGGCCAGAGCGCAAGCCCGAGTCACCTCCCAGAAGAGGATGAAGGGGCGCTCGGCCATGTCTACCCGAGGGAACTGAGGATGTGAGGCCATGGTTTCCGGTGTGGCTGGAGTATATCCATCAGCGCTGAAGGGCGCTCTGCAGGATGGACTGAATCATCTGAGCGCGCTGCTGCTGAGTGGTGGTGGGTGTAGAGGTGGCAGGCGTGCTGGTGGCAGAGGGGAGGGGCTGGGCATTGCTCAAACCGCTCAGGAGGCTCTGCAGCTGGCTCACGGTGCTCTGCTGAAGGCATTCAGTGTACTTCTTGCCACCCTGCCAGTGGTTGAAGGTGAAGCGTGCGTAGGAGGGTACAGCGTTCTCCGTCTTGGCTACGCGCAGGCGCTGCCAGCCGCGGGTGAAGTAGTCGTACTGGTCGTCAGCACCGTAGTACATCATGCCGGTAAGCTCTTCAGAATTAATGAGGGTGGCAGTGGTGGGGGTGAAGAGCTCAGTGCGGCTAACTGTCTTGGTGGCGCAGGAGCTCAGGGCAAGGGCAACGATGAATACGGAAATGAGTTTCTTCATACGCGAGCGTATATACCATAACACCCCCTTTCAGTCAAGCCGAACTTATTGCCACTTTTAGCTTCACTTTCTCAGAGAAATATGCTTAAATAGCGTTGTCATGAGTGTTGGAGACGGGCGAGAAGGTAAAGTACGCGCCGCGCTGCATGGTAAAGGGCAGCTCGGTGGCAGTCTTGCCGGCCTTAGTCTTCCGCGTCAGATTATCCATATTGCACTTTGGCCGCTGCTGGAGCAGGTGATGAGTTTCATTTGTGCCTCCACCTCACTCTACCTTGCCACGCACATGAACACGCCTGATGAGGTGACGGAGCAGATAGCCTCCGGCATCGGCGTGACCGGATATGTCATGTGGCTGGGCTTCCTCATGCAGGGGGCCGTTGGTATGGGGGCCACCGCCATTGTGAGCCGTATGACGGGTGCCCGAAAGTTCGGCGAGGCGAATTATGCCGCTAATCAGGCGGCTGTGCTGGGCCTGCTGGCCGGTGTGCTTTCTGCGCTGCTCATGTACCTGACCGCAGAGTTTCTTGTTACGAAGGCGCTCACCCTTAGTGATTATGCTCAGGAGGTGGCGCTGATGTACATGCATACCGGGTGCTGGGTGGCGATTTTCTCAGGCATCGTCTTTGCTGTGAATGCGGCACTGCGCGGCGCCGGTGATACCCGTACTCCCTTCTTCATCATGCTGGCGGTGGATGGACTGAACATCGTCTTCAGCGTGATGTTCGTGTACTGCTTTGGCATGTTCATAGAAGGCCTAGCGCTGGGTATGGTGGTCGGTATGGCGGTGGCTGCTGGCATTCTTTTGGGCATTTTGGCGAGCCGTGCGGCAAAGATGCGCCGCTGCCTGGCCGGCTCCTCGCTGGATGAATATGCGGCAGGACAGTCAGCCACCTACGTGCCTCCGCTGTATTTGAGCCTGCACCAGCTTCTGCCGAATCTTCGTACCATGTATCGCATTCTGAGCATTGGCTTGTCTCAGGCGCTGGAAATTGGTGGTATATGGCTCATTCAGATTTACGTGCTGCGCGTCATTTCCGGCTTGGGGGATGCTTATGTGGGGGCTCACACCATTGCTATCCGCATTGAAAGCATGAGTTTCCTGCCGGGCTTTGCGATTGGTATGGCCGGAGCCACGCTGGTGGGGCAGTATCTCGGCTCCGGTAGTGTGCGCTTGGCGTTAGAGACTATCCGCAAATGCGTGCGCTACAGCGTGATATTCATGGGGCTCATGGGCGTGGCGTTCTATGCCTTCCCTGAGATTTTCGTGAAGATATTTGCCTCCAATTCAGCGGGGCTGATGACTGCCACGGTTCCTGTGGTGCAGGTATTCCTGCTGGTGGAGCCATTCTATGCGGCCATGCTGATGCTGAAGATGTGCCTTCGCGGCGCGGGTGATACTCGCCGCGTGATGTACGTGTCGTACGGCTGCATGGGCTTTTTCCGCGTGGGCTGCCTGTTCCTGTGGAACTACTTCTGGCCGGAGACGCTTTCGCTCGTGGGCATTTGGCTTCTTTTCTCCGTGGATTTGGCGGTGGAGTATCTTGTGCTGAACCGCATGCTTGTCAAGCTCAAGTGGGCCAGACGTAAGGTATAATTTCCTCAGAGCGCTTTGCGAAAACAAAGCCCGGGGTAGTTATTGCCGTCCCCGGCTTGGGGCGGGTCTGGCTGTGTTCCCTGATGGGAGAATCCGCATTTTTGCAGCACGCGAATGCTGGCGATATTCGGCTCGTACACATAGGCTGTTACCGTTTTGGTGTCCGGTACTAACTCCGGCAAAAGTTTCAGAAATTGTCGGACAGCCTGAGTGGTAATACCGCGTCCTTGCCAAGAGGTGCCTAGCCAGTAGCCCAGCATGCAGTCCTGCGTTTCGAAATCAGGACGCACACCCACACAGCCGACAACTTTGCCGTCAAACAGAATAGCCCGCTGCGGCTGCCCTTGTTCCACTACTTTCGTCAGAAAGGCCTCAGCATCTGCTAAGGTGTACGGATTAGGCAGCATGCAGGTCAGATAGCGCAGAACCTGTGGGCTGTTCATGAGCTCAGCGACACGCGGAGCATCTGTCAGGCTCCACGGGCGCAGGGTAAGGGCTGTTGGCATGAAATTACGCTCCGGTGAGTTCGGTGCGGATGATATCGCACACCTTGGCGTGAACTTCATCAATTGAGCCATCAGCCTCTATGCGGAAGAGCCAGGGCATTTCCATTGATGAGTAAATATCAGAGCATGCCTGAAGGAACGTTTCATTTTCGAACGCATCCTTTCCGTTGCCCCGGGCGTTCATGCGCTCCATGGCCATTTCCACAGGGATATCCAGCCAGAATGCCACATCCGGAATGGTGGCGAACTCTTCATTCATCTCGCGGATTTCCTCCACGTTCACACCGGAGGCTCCTTGATAAGCCATCATGGAAAGATAGTAGCGGTCCAGTAGAACCCAAGCGCCACGCTCCAGAGCGGGCTCGATAAGCTCGCGCACATGCTCACGCCTGTCCTGCAGCAGACAGTTGATTTCCTCTCCTATGCTCAGACGTTCGCCGCTCAGTGCTGCGTTTCGCACTTTCATACCCCATTCGCCGCGGGTGGGTTCGTAATCCGTTATTACTTCCTTGCCCTGGCTGCGCAGGTAGTCGGCCAACATCTTAATTTGGGTAGATTTGCCCGTGCCGTCAATGCCTTCAAAGACGACCAGGCAGCCCCTTAGGTGAGGTGAATCAGGTTCCATAGCGGCATGAGACTAGCACAGAGCTGCCCTTCATTCAAGCCCAAAAATAAGATTTTCTTTCTCTGGCAGTTGTTTAGACAGAAAAAGACGCATCTTTTCAGATGCGTCTTTTCAGAAAATTTCCCAGACGGAGAAGGTTTAAGCCTCAGCAGCGGGGGTTACGGCAGCGGCGGGAATCTCTTCCTTGTTGGTGAAGCGCCACTTTACCTTGTTGCGCTTGCTGGCAGAGCGAGCCTTGCGGCGCTTCTCATCCATGGGGCTCTCGAAAGCGCGACGACGGCGCATTTCCTCGAGGATACCCTCGGTGTCCAGCTTGGTCTTGAGGCGCTTAAGAGCGCGGTCGATCGGTTCTCCTTTACGTACGATAACGGAACGCATGATGTAATTGATTGTGGTTGATAAATTGTCCGGGAACGGGCAGGGAGAATACCGCATTCCGTTCCCTGTGTCAAGTTTTTTATCGCGCTTTTGTCATTTTTTTGTGTATTCAGGACGAAAAGTGCTGATTTTACAGCACTGTGTACCCTTGCTCTGTGATGGTGGCATGAAGGGTGGCGAGGGGAATATCCTGCGCGGTGGTGAGGGTGACGAGTTTTGCCTTGTGGTCAGCCTTGCACTCAGTCACGCCCGGAATGGCGAGCAGAGCCTTAGTGACGTGGGCCTCACAATGGGGGCACATCATGCCGTCTACTTTAATGGTGATGGTATTCATGGTCAGTGGTGGAAGGGGG
This sequence comes from Akkermansia sp., assembly GCA_045653545.1. GTDB lineage: Bacteria > Verrucomicrobiota > Verrucomicrobiia > Verrucomicrobiales > Akkermansiaceae > Akkermansia. The sequence goes on along the minus strand of JAZOMC010000034.1, from coordinate 33,675 downwards.
TGGAAGCGGCGTAGCCTCAGAGCATTAGTCACCACGCAGAAACTGCTCATGCCCATGGCTGCTGCGGCCACGGCCGGGTGAAGAACCCAGCCGGTGAAGGGGAAGAAAAGCCCTGCCGCGAGGGGGATAGCGAGGCAGTTGTACAGGAGGGCCCAGAAGAGATTGCCGCGGATGTTTCTGAGCACGGCGTGGCTGAGGCGCAGCGCTGCCACGGCGTCCATCAGGTTGCTGCGCACAAGGATGATGTCCGCACTTTCCATGGCGATATCCGTGCCGGCGCCGATGGCCATGCCAACATCTGCTCGTGTGAGGGCCGGGGCGTCATTGATTCCGTCCCCCACCATGAGCACGCGCTGGCCCGTGGCTTGCAGGTGGCGAACGAGCGCGTCTTTGTCTTGCGGAAGAGCATCGGCATGCACTTCATCCACCCCGGCACGGCTGGCAATGGCCTCCGCCGTGCGGGCGTTATCACCGGTTACCATGAGCACGCGCAGACCGAGTTTTTTCATCGCGGCAATGGCGGCGGGTGCTTCCGGTTTCAGCGGGTCTGCCACGGCCAAGGTGCCAAGCAGCGTCTGCTCCTGTGCAAAGAAAATCGGTGTTTTACCCTGAGCGGTGAGGGAGGCCGTATCCGGTGTGGTGATGCCCAGTTCCTGCATGATTGCGGCATTTCCGGCGGCGCAGGGGATGCCGGAGATGGTGGCGGTGATGCCACGGCCGGGGTGGTAGGTGGCATTCGTGATGCCGTGTGGTGTGAGGGCTGCTGTGGCTTTTCGTACGGCCTCTGCCAGCGGGTGATTACCCTCGCTTTCCAAATCCGCCGCGAGCCTGAGCAATTCTTCTTTCGTGTACCCGGCTGCGGGGATGACATCTGTCACGGTCGGATGTCCGGTGGTGATAGTGCCGGTTTTATCCAACAGCACCGTGGTGGCACGGTGGGCGTTCTCCAGAGCTGTGCCGTTCCGGAATAAAATACCGCATTCCGCGCCGCGTCCCGTGCCTACCATGATGGCCACCGGCGTGGCGAGCCCCAGCGCGCAGGGGCAACTGATAACTAACACCGCAATGGCGCATGATACCGCAAATCCGACCCCGGCTCCGCTCAGGAACCAGCCGATAGACGTCAGCAGGGAGATGCCGACGACAATCGGCACGAATACCCCGGAAATGCGGTCCGCCAAGCGGGAGATGGGCGCCTTGGTGGCTGAGGCTTCACCCACCAGCGAGATGACGCCGGCCAGCTCGCTCTCAGCTGTTGTTTTATCCGTGCGCAGCCGGAGGGTGCCGTGGCGGTTCACTGTACCTGCATATACCGGGCTGCCGGGGGATTTTTCCACGGGCAGACTTTCGCCGGTGAGGGCGGCTTCATCCGCTGCCGAGATTCCTTCCATTACCGTGCCATCCACGGGGATGCGTTCGCCGGGGCGTACCAGCACTAGCTTGCCGGGCTGCACGGCATCCGCCGGCACGATCATCGTTTGCCCGTCTCTTAAAACGGTAGCGACGCGGGGCATGAGCTCCATCAGCTTCTCCAGTGCGCCGCCTGTCCGGCTGGTGGCTCTGCCTTCCAGCCACTTGCCCAGCGTGATGAGCGTCACAATCATCGCGGCACTCTCGAAATAACAGACCCCGCGGTGATGGAAATATAAATTGGCCAGACCATCAGCCATGGCGGCACCCGCACCCAGCGCCACGAGTGTATCCATATTCGCGGCGCCTTTCAGCAGGCCCTTGAAGCCATTCACGAAAAAGTTGCGGTTCAGCCACAGTACGGGCAGGGAGAGCAGCAGCTGCACCACGTTTGAGAGCGTGCCGTGCCACAGGTGGTGCACCAGCATGAGCGGCAGCAGGAGCGCTACGGAGGAGAAAAAGCGGCGCTTCAACCCTGCGTCTTCTCGTTGCGTGCTCAGGCTTTCTCCGGTGCAGAGTGTGGCGCCATAACCTGCGGCCTCAACGGCGGAGATGATGTTCTCCGGCGTCTGTTCGCCTGAGACGAGTACCCGCATGCTGCCTGTCAGCAGATTCACCTGCACGCTCTGCACTCCGGGTATGGGTGCCACGGCGCGTTCCACTCGGGCTGAGCAGGCAGAGCAGCTCATGCCGGTTACCTTGAACAAATACTCACTCATACCCCTTGGTAATAAATCTTTCTTCACCCGCGCGCGCTTAGCTGATAAGCGCCCACATGGTCTGCATCTTTGCGTGGGTTTCTTGCCATTCGCTTTCCTCATCAGAATCCGGCATGAGGCCACCACCGGCATACAGGCGGCAGAAGCCCGGGAATATCTGCATGCAGCGCAGGGAAACGTAGAGCTGTACGGCGCTTTTATCCCATGGCCCCAGATACCCCGCATAACAGCTGCGGTTAATGTCCGGAGTGGAGATCAGTAGCTCGCGGGCAGTCTCCACCGGCGAGCCGCATACAGCCGGCGTGGGTGGCAGCTGTGCCAGCACGCGGAGCAGATTCTCCTGAGGCATGCGCAGGTGGAAGCGTGTGCAGAGGTGCTCGATATTGCCGGCACGCAGGTTCTCGGGCTGGCTTTCGCTGATTTCGTCGGCCAGCGGGGTGAGGATTTCTCGCACGAACTCCGTTACCAGCGCCTGTTCTCTGCGGTTTTTGGAATCCCAAGGCAGGCGGCAAGGCATGCGGGTGCCGGCCAGTGCCATGGTGTGCCAGTCCGTGTCATGCCCGGTGATGAGCTGCTCGGGCGTGCAGAAGAGCCATGTGCCGTGCTGCGGGGTGTGCACCAATGCTTTGAACGCCTCCGGTCGGGCTTCGCAGGCCTGCTGGAAGGCTCGGCAGGGCGAGAAATCGGGAGTCACGGCCTCATCTGCCGTGCGGGCCAACACAATCTTGCGTACGCGTCCGCTGTGGATGTACCCGGTATAGAGCTTGAAAAGAGCTGCATATTGCTCTCGTGTGGTGGCTGGGTGCTCGGGGTCTAGTTCCAGCTCCGTCCAAGCATCTGCCGTGGTGGGCGGCTCTTCCAGCTCTGCGGGGATGAAGAGCTGCTCTCCGGTGAATGTCGCCACGATAAAACCTGCGCCTAAGCTGCCAGCTTTCTCCGTGCGGCCATCTGCGGCCATGCAGAAATGCGTCTGGGTTTCACCCGGCAGGGCATACAGGGCAAAGGCACAGTGCCGCTTGCACAGTGCATCCACTTTTTCTTCATTCCCTGCCTGCATGGCCTCAGTTTAACACAGCTCTCACTTTTTGGCAACCATGAAAAGGAACAGCGCCTCATTCCACGTGAGAGAATGAGGCGCTGTGAAGTCGGAGCCTTGTGGCTGAGTTATTTCGCTGCAGGTACAGCCGGCACATAGATGGGGCCGGGGCGGAAAGCCTCTGCAGGGATGGGCACGCGGGGCGTTTGCTGGCCATTCTGCGGGCCGCGGTTCCACTCCAGCTTGAGGGTGCCGGGGGCAGATTCACCCTGTACCACGGTGATGGTGATGGGGTGCAGGCCAGCGGTGAGGGGGATGCCTTTGAAACCGGTGCGGGTGGCATCCAGCTCCACGGTGTTAGCGGCTGCGCTCTCCGTGGCGGTGGCGCCGGGGGTGTAGGAGGCGTCAGCGTCGATGAGGTTGAAGTTGTGCATCTTCACGAAGGCGCGAGAGCCGGGCACATCACTAAGGGTGAGGTAGAAGAGCCAGTGGTGGCCGGTGGGGGGCACATTGATGTAGCCGGTGAAGGTCGTGATAGTGCCGGCGGGCAGGGAGATGCCGTTCGGGTTTTCAATGCGCAAATCAGCCGTGGCTGGGGCGTCCACCGCTGCGGGTACCCAAGGGGCGCTGGCTTGTACCTGCTGCATGTAAAGGCCGGTTCCTGCATCCGTGGTAGCATCCGGAGTTGCGGGCACGAGATTCATATCATAGCTGCGGAAGCCACCGCAGCTGTTATTGCGGCGGGGTGCCTGCGGGTCACGATAGTAATCATAGGCTCGGCGGTTCCAGAGGGCAAGGTTGCAGAGGAAACGCTGCATATCCGGGCTGGCGGATTCCGGCAGGCGGGTGCTCTCATGGGGGTCTGCCTCCGTATCATAGAGCTCCCAATCTTCCTGACCGGTGCTGATGCCGGTGCGGAGGGCTTTCAGCCAGCGGCGGGTGCGGTGGTCAAAGAAGATGAGCACCTGCTGCTCGCCGCGGGTGCGGCCGCGCTTGTCGGCTGTGTAGTCGCGGTACTGGGCCATTCCACCTCCGAAGGCGTATTCTGCGTACAGCACGCGGTTCGGCTGGGTGCTGAGTGTATCATGCCCCTGCAGCAGAGGCAGCAGGGAGGTGCCATCACAGCGCATGGGGGCGGGAATGTTTGCCAAATCGCACACGGTGGCCATCCAGTCCTGGAACTGCGTGGGGGTGTTGCTGATGAGGCCGCTGTTCACGATGCCCGGGCCGTACACCACGCAGGGCACGCGCAGGCCGCCGTCAAACACATCACGCTTGATGCCGTCATGATTACCGTAGCTGCGGAAGAAGGATGGGTCCTGCGCCGGGGCGGGGTGCCCGGCAAAACCGCCCACGGCACCCGGCTCATCATGCGAGCCGTTGTCGCTGGTGAAGATGATGACGGTATTATCCGCAATGCCCAAATCCTCGCAAAGCTGCACGAGGTCACCGAGTGCTTCGTCCACTCGGGTAATCATAGAAGCATGGCGGCGAGCGGTCATGAGCTTGTGAGGTGCGCCATTGCCATAGCGCTCTTGGGCGTAATCTTGCCATGCTTCACGGTACTGGGGATGGATGAAGCTATCCCAGCTTTCAGGCATGGCAGTATTAATCATTTTGCCGGGGGTGCCCAGCCACTGCACGCCGCCGTTCAGGCCACCGCCGGCGGGGTAGGGGCCTGCGGGGATGCCCAAGCGGGCGTGGGGGGCCACATAGGTAAGGGCCAAGAAGAAGGGCTTGCTGCTGTCAGCGGTGTGCTGGTCCACTATCCACTTTTTAGCGCGGGCGGTGAAGAGATCCGTGCAGTAGCAGCCGGCCAGCTTGTCGGTAATCATTTCATCACCATCCCATATGGCGTTGCGGTGTGTCTCGGGGTCCGCATTGCTTTCCTCCAGCGGGTAGTGACGATGCCCCGCTAAGTGGTTATTGTAACCAAAGAAGAAATCAAAGCCGCGCAGGGTGGGCCAAGCCGGGCAGGTGGTGGGCGTGCCGCCGCTCTCGCGGCCACCGCCTATACCCCACTTGCCGATGAGGGCTGTGCTGTAGCCCGCGGCTTTCAGCACGCTGCCCAGTGTGTGGCCGTTTTCCAAGGCTGCGTCAAAGCTGTTATTGCGGATGACTTCTGCGTGCCCTTGGTGCAGGCCGGTGAAGAGGGAGGCGCGAGCCGGGGCGCATACGGGGGCACATGTGTAATGGCGGCGCAGCTGTGCGCCCTGTGTGGCAAGACGGTCCAGCGTGGGGGTGTCTATACGCGGCGTGTCTGCATGCTCTGCCGGTTGGTTGAGCCCCAAGTCACCCCAGCCCATGTCATCCACCAGCACCAGTATGATATTCGGCTTCTGCTCAGCAGCTGCAGCCGGGTGCAGCCACCCCGCCACTAGCGCCATCACAAGCCCAGTGAAAAATGCTCGCTTCATGCCCACCATTCTACCAGAACCCCGATTTTTTCTCAAGCAAAAAAAAGTCTGTCTTTTTTGTGCCTTGTCCACGTTTGGTTCATTATTCAGGGAAAATGGCGATTATGCCTTGCAGCGGGAGATTGAATATGCTAGACTAGGATTGTTATAGGAGCTAACAGTTATGAATGCAGACGACACTATGCCACCCGTAGAACCGGACGTGCCGATGCCTCCTCCTCCTCCCAGCGAGGTGGAGCAAGCGGTGCAGCCGGCAAAGAAACGCACATTTGAAGAATGGAGTGATTGCTTTCAGCGATTTACTAGGAAGACCTCTCTTTACAGCATATTAGCCATTCTGGCCGCTGCTGTGATTTGCGGTATTATATACGGTATAGCAGCTTGGCAGATTGCTCAACAGTAAGGAGAATATACGTATGATGCCGAAAGAAAATTTTTATATCGGACGCATTTTTGTGCGTGTTATTCGTACGCTGGCTAATGTGCAGCTGTGGCTGTTAAGCGTAGCTGCTGCCATTTGGGCTTTATTTGTTATGGGGTCCTCCGTATGTGATTTCTGGAACCAGAGCGATGAGCGCGAGTCACTGGAGCAGCGAATCGCTGCCATCCCGGCCGAGCGCGATAAGGCCGTCGCGGCCTTGGCTCAGCAAGAAGCTCAGGAGGCCGAGCGCCTGAAAAATGAGATTGCTGCCGCGAATACGGATTGGGCGCAACGCGTCCGGGCCTATAATGAATGCCGCACGGCTACTGCCGAAAGTGTGAAGGCAGCAGTGCCTGATCAGCAGATAAACGGTCAAAATATCGGGCTGGAAAATTTGGCTACACTGGCCGATTGTCAGACAGCTTCCGGCTTGCTTCAACAGGCTAGTCAGCATGTCAGCCGGATGAAGAACTCCCTCTTCGCTGACATGGAGGCTGACGTCAATACTCTGGTGCGTTCTCTTGAAGAACGAAAGCGCGAGAAGCTTGCTAAAGTTGCAGAACTGGAGCAGGCTATTGCCAGATTGCAGGCGGAAATAGAGGCTATTAAAGCCCGCTATACTGTGACGCGTGAGGTTATCACCACCTATTGGCAGCGCGACCAGCTGCTGCGTGACCATTGCGTGTATGATCTGCGTTCTCAGTCAGGTGAGGATGTGTCTCAGCATGCGCGAGACCTTTCGACCGTGGGATACATGCTGCCGGTTCATGTGAACAGGCTTTCCCCGGATAGCAAGTTGCTGTCTCCGGAGGTGCTTGCTTCTCTGGGCCTCAGCGCTTCCCGCTTGTCTGCATGGTTGCCGATAGTGGCCATTGGCGGCAAGGAGGAGGTGCGCACGGAAGAGCAGATCCCGATGGACCCCTTGGTGCTTTCTGAGGCTGACCGTCTTCGCATTCAGGAGCTACAGAACCAAATCTATCAGAGTAGGGAGCAGATGAATGCACTGTCTGAAGAGATTAAAGGCTGCAGTACTGAGCTGGAGAACCTGGCTCAGGTTCAGCGTGATATGGAGGCTGGTAAAGCGATTGCTCTGAGCGGCTGGAAGGTGGATGCTGCTCTCAGCCCCCTTCCGGGAGCATTGAGCCGCGTGCAGAGCGCAATCTCCGCTCTGGAGCAGCTCCGCGTGACCTTCGAGAATAAGAAGAATCAGCTTATTACCCAATATCAGAACGAGGAGAGCGCCGCTCTGGCTCGTATCGAGGCTTCTTGGAAGGAAGACTGTGCTAGCTCTCAGAATACAATAGTGACCATGTTCTGGTGGGCATTCCCCGGGCCTGCTGCCGGCTGGCTGCTGTGGGTAATCCTGATGCTTTGGATGGATTTCGCTGCTGCCATTCTTATTGCCGCGTTGCGTGCTCAGGCAGCTCATGAAATGCTCTGCGATAGAAAGGACTGATTCCCATGATTCACCATAAAGATTTTACAATGTCTACCATGAAAAATATCTTCATGCCTCTCGCTATGGCGGCTGTTGTTTTAGCGCCGAACCAAGCGGGCGCTATGGATTACGATGAAGAGGAGGAGGCGATTGTGGCTCCCGTGGCGCCGCCAAGGCCGGCTCCTCGTCAGGCTGTGTCAGAGGTGCCTAGCAATGCGCCTGCGATTCCTGCCGATTTTCAGACTCTCGTAGAAAGAGTTTCCAGTATGGAGCAGGGGGCTGTGGATGCGCTTATCTCTGCCTATCCAGTCAAGAATGACTGGCCTCGCAGTGTGGTGATTCGCTGTTTGCTGGCCTCTGCCGCCGCCGGTTATGTGCCTGCTCAGGCCGAGCTGGTGAAGCTGCACTTAGAGGGGCAACCGGCCGTGGCAGAATTCTGGTTGGAGAAAATGCTGTCTACTGACGATGTGGACCGCCTAGAGGCGCTGAGCACCTATCTTAGCTCTGCGAGTTCCCAATATCGTGCAAGAGAACTGCAGTGGCGCCTTCAGCGGCGTATTCAGGATATCCAGAATTCCCAGGAACCCCGTTCTTCCTCTGTCCGCAGTATCCGCTCTCTGGGGGCTCGGTACGCTAACTTGCCCGTGGTAGGTACTGACGTGCGAGCTGCAGAAGCTTGGCCCAAGCAGCCGGTAGAACGCCCGAGACAGCAGTCTGCAGCTAACGGTTCTGCTGCCGATGGTGGTGCAACTTCCAGCGCTTCTGCTGTAACTGCCCCGGCCTCTCTGGAGGGGTGCTGGGTAAAGTTTACCTTGGCACGGGACAATTCGAACGAGATATGGCTCTTTATGCTGAATGGCAAGCTGTGGATGTGTAACGGAACCCCGGAGGTGAACGGTGAGCTTGTTGCTCCCACGCGCATCGACAGTCAAAGCATGGGTGATAAGGTTCGGGGGTCTTCATCTAATGCATATCTGCTATATGAGGACAATTTTGGCCGTTATCATTACATGGGGGAGCTGGAGGTATACTCTGTTGACGTCGATACCATAAAGTTTAGCGTGAACGTCAACACCCGCCATGGGGATATTCTGCGCCGTGAGGCGTTTCAGACTGAGGATGAAGGCTATCAGTATAGTGAAGATCCAGCCTTCATCACACTTACCTCTCAGGAAGGCAACATTATCACTGGCACTGTGGAAGGCGTGTGGGGCGCTGAATACATGCCTGCTTACGTAATCACCGGAGTGACAATCTACACCCCCGCCCAATAAACTCCGTGTAATCCTTCTCGTAGTGGATTTTCAGCAAAGTCGCTGCTTCGGTATGTCGGAGCGGCGGCTTTGCTGTTTATCTTACTCACGAAAATGTTGATAAAATTACGTCATCTCGCACTATGCGCTTGCTTTTGTGTGCTTTCAGGGCTATAATGCGCCACGCGAAAATTTTTCAAACCTCTAGTTATTATGGAAATCAGCATCAACAAAATCAGCGATTGTCAGGTAAGCCTGAGCGCCACCGTTCCGGCCAGTGATGTGCCCGCCGCCAAGGACTCCATCCTTGCTGCCTACTCCAAGAGCGTGCGCCTGCCCGGCTTCCGCCCCGGCAAGGCCCCCAAGAGCGTGATCGCCAAGCGTTATGCCGCTGACGTGAACGAAGAGCTTGAAATGCGCCTTAAGAGCGACATTCAGGACAAGTGCCTCGAGCAGAATCCCGACCTGAAGGTGCTGGACTTCGGTACCCCCGAAGGCTCCATCGCTGAGGATGGCTCCTACACCCTTACCGCCACCCTTACCGTGGTGCCCGAGTTCGAGCTCCCCGAGTACATGGGTATCGAGGTGACCGTTCCTACCACTGAGGTGGCTGACGCTGAAATCGACGAGACTCTCCAGAAGTTCGCTGAGTCTTCCGCTAAGCACGAGCCCGTAGAGCGTGCCAGCGCCAAGGGTGACATCGTGGTAGTGGACTTCAAGACCACCTGCGAGGGCAAGCCCACCGCCGAGTACTGCGGCAAGAGCGTTGGCTTCCTTGAGGGCCGTGCGGATTACTGGGTAAGCCTGCAGCATGAGCGCTTCATCCCCGGGCTCGCTGAGGGCCTTGCGGGCGTTTCCGCCGGTGAGTCCAAGGACATCGTGGCTAAGCTGAAGGAGGACTTCCCCATCTCTGACCTCGCCGGTAAGGAGGTTACCTTCTCCTGCGTGGTGAAGGAGGTGCGTGAGAAGCAGGTTCCCGCCGTGACTGAGGAGCTTTTCGCAGCAGCTCTGCCCGGCAAGACCATGGAGGAAATCCGCGACATCGTTCGTGAGAACCTTAAGAGCAGCAAGGAGCGCAGCAATGATGAGGCTAAGGCTGACCAGATTTCTGAGAAGCTCGCTGACCAGCTCACCTTCGCTCTTCCCACCGACCTTGTGGAGCGTGAGAACGAGAACACCGTGCAGCGCAACCTTTACGCCGCTATCCAGGCCGGTAACTACGACGCCGCTAAGGACATGGCCCCCATGCCTGAGCAGGCTATGGCTGAGACCGAGCGCAACCTCCGCGTGTACTTCGCTCTGCAGGAGATTGCTCGCCGTGAGATGATCTCCGCCTCCGATAACGAAATGCTTCAGGCCATCACCAACATGGCTGAGCAGGCCCGTGAGAAGAACCTCAAGAGCTTCATTCGCAAGCTGCAGCGTGAGAACCGCATGACCGGTATCCGCCTTTCCATCATCACCTCCAAGGTGATTGACCTCCTGGCCCGCAACGCCAAGGTGACCGTGGAAGAAGCTAAGTAAAACTTACTTCGGTTTTTATTCCGAAAAGCCCGCAGTCTCTCAGGCCGCGGGCTTTTTGATTTTATGGGAGTCGGCGCCCCTGACTGATTTCCTCCAGCGCGCTGAAGCCTAGCACCGGTGCCAGCAGGCGCGTCATCGGCGCTGACAGCGCCGCATTATAATCATGCACCAGCCGGTTGTAATGCTGCGTCTCCGCACTCTGCATGAGGTGTGATGTCGCCATTGCATGGTACAGCTCCTGCAGTTGCACGCATGCCCGCATTTCCGCGTTGCTTTCCACCGCGTGCCCTGAGCTACGCATCATTACTTGCAAGCGCCGCTCGGCTTCGCTCAGCCTTGCTCCGCAACCTAGGGCAGGCGCCCCGTGCTGTGCCGCAAGCGCCCGTCCGCTGTCTGTTACCCAACGCCGCATCTCCCGCGCTAGCTCATCCTCCTGCGGCAGGTAACTTGCCAGCACCGCCACAAAATCCCCCAGTCGCTCATTGCGGCGCCGCGTTGCGTGGTTCCATTGGTTCCACGCTCCCTCCACTCGCCTTTTCAGGTGCTCCAGCCGTACATATTCCCCCACCAGACACGCCATCACCGCCACCAGTAACGCCAACGCTGCTATATAGTTCATGCCTCCCTTTTATCCTAACACCTTTGCTCCTGCAAGTAGTTAGTTAAAACAAGTGGAGAACTTATAAACCAACTTTTGGGTAGTTGCTCATTCTCTGGGCGTATCACATCTCCTGCAGGAACCTGAGTGTTTCGCGGAGTTTATCTGCAGGCTTTATTTTGGCGAGTCTGGGGAAGCGGCGGTCCAGCAGGATGTAATCCTTATTCCGGGTGAGCATGAGCTTTTGGCCGGAGATTTCGACGTTCGAGATATTTCGGCGGGAGGCGATGATTTTGATTTTGTGGCAGATGAGGAGGTTACGAGCTTGGCGGGGGAGGCGGCCGAAGCGGTCAATCCACTGGCGCTCGAGGTCGTCCACATCATCCTCGGTGAGGGCTTTGGCTAGCTGGGAGTAGCAGGCCATGCGGGTTTGTGTACTTTCCACCCATGCCTCCGGGATGAAGGCGCCGATGAGGTTTTCGGTATCCGGGCGGGTGGCGAGCACGGCCTCGCTCACGCAGAGGAAATCTGCCTTCAGCTGGGCATCTGCACGAATGGCGGGTGCTTTGCCCTGAAGGCGCTCGATGGATTGGCGCAGCAGCTGGCAGTACAGCTCAAAGCCGATGGCGGCGATGTGGCCACTCTGCTGGGTGCCGAGGAGGTTGCCTGCGCCGCGGATTTCGAGGTCGCGCATGGCGATTTTGAAACCGCTGCCGAGCTCGGTGTACTGCTTGATGGCGGCCACGCGTTTGCGGGCATCGGAAGTGCAGAGGGCATCCGGCGGGAGGAGGAGGTAGGCATAGGCTCGGTGGCCTCCACGGCCCACGCGGCCGCGGAGCTGGTAGAGGTCTGCGAGGCCGAAGCGGTCAGCGCGGTCAATGATGATGGTGTTCGCGTTCGGGATGTCGATACCGCTCTCGATGATGGTGGTGGAGAGGAGTACGTCCGCTTTTCCTGCCACGAAGTCACGCATCACGCACTCGAGGTCGCTCTTATCCATCTGGCCGTGGCCGATGACGATGCGTGCTTTTGGCACGAGGCGCTGGAGGGTTTCCGCCACGCTGTGGATGCTTTGCACGCGGTTGTGCAGGAAGAAGACTTGGCCGTTTCTGGCGAGCTCTCGCTCGATGGCGCGGGCGATGAGCTCCTCGCTGTAGGGGCAGACGGCTGTTTGTACGGGCAGGCGGTTCAGCGGGGCTGTGTCAATGGTGCTCATATCCCTAGCGCCCATGAGCGCCACGTACAGGGTACGGGGGATGGGGGTAGCGGATAGGGTGAGCATATCCACCATGCGGAACATGCGCTTGAACTGCTCCTTGTGGCGCACTCCGAAGCGCTGCTCTTCATCAATGACGGCTAGACCAAGATTCTTGAAGGAGACGTTTTTGGAAATGAGGCGGTGCGTGCCGACCACGATGTCTACGTCGCCGCTGCGCATGCCCTCTATGATTTCTGCGGCTTTTTTGGCGGGGGTGAAGCGGCTGAGGAGCTCAATGCGGACCGGGTACTCGCTCATGCGGCTGCGGAAGGTGCGGTAGTGTTGGTCCGCCAGCACGGTGGTGGGGGCGAGGATGGCGGCCTGTCGTCCGCCGGTCACGCATTTGAAGGCGGCGCGGATGGCCACCTCTGTCTTGCCGAAGCCGACGTCGCCGCAGATGAGGCGGTCCATGGGGCGGGGGGCTTCCATATCCGCCTTGCACTGGTTGATGGCGCGGAGCTGGTCCGGCGTTTCGCGGTAGGGGAAGGAGGACTCAAACTGCCACATCCACGAGGAATCCGCGGGGTGGGCATAGCCGGTGTTGCTCTCGCGCTCAGCCTGTACCTCCAGCAGCTGGGCGGCGTAATCCTGCACGGCTCGCTCCGCTGCCTGACAGGCGCGGCGCCACCGGGCATCACCCAGGCGGGAGAGCTCAGGCGCCTTGGCACCGAGGCCCACATATTTGCTCACGAGGTGGCTTTGCTGCAGGGGAATGCGCAGCAGCACGCCGCCGGCGTACTGGATGTGCAGCTCCTGCTCACCGGTTTTGTCATCCTGCACGATGCCCACGAAGCGACCGAGGCCGTGCGCGGAGTGGATGACGAGGTCGCCCGGGGCGATTTCACGCAGCGGGGCCTGGGCGCGCTCACGGCGGAGGCGGTCCTCGCGGTCATCGCGTTTGCGGGCACGGGGGGAGGAATAGCGGCCGAAGATTTCTGCCGCGGAGAGCACGGCCAGTTTGGCACCCGGCACGGTGAAGCCGAAGGGGAGGTCGCCATCACGGCTCTGCACGGCTCGCCATGCTTCATCCTCACCGCATATCTCCTCAAAGCGTTTTTTCTCGCCCTCATGGGGGAAGAACATGACCACGCGCCACTTTTCCTCACGCCACTTCAGCAGGCTCTGGCGAGCTAGGGCGCGGCGGGCCTCCTGCATCACGAAGTCACCGGTGTCAAAGCTGCCCAATGGTGTGCCGAAGAAGGCGAGGGGGTCCTTGGCGTTCAGCTCATCCAGCTCGGGGAGCACATCCACGACATCCGGCGGGTTCTCGAACACGAGTACACCACCCGCCTCACCACAGCCGGGCAGGGAAATAACCCAGTCTTCCTTGGCAATGAAATCCCGCAGCTGGCGGTCTGCCGGCGGTTCATCCAGCACGAGCTCGGCATCCGCCAGCTTGCGGAAGGAGAGCTGGCTATCCACATCAAAGGCGCGGATGCTTTCTACCTCATCCCCGAAGAATTCCACACGCAGCGGCCAGGGTGACTGCAGGGGAAAGACGTCCAGAATGCCACCGCGAAGGCTCCACTGGCTACGGGCCGTGACTTGCTCCACGCGCTCAAAACCATGCTCTGTGAAGGCTTTGCTGAGGCTCTCGGGGGAATATTCTTCACCGGTTTTCAGGCTGATGGTGGTGCCTTCCGCCGCCTCGGCAAATACCGGGGCCGGCTGGTTCAGCGCGGCGGCGGTGACGACTACCACCTGCGGCGCCAGCGGCGGGGCTGAGATGGCGCGCAGGGCTTCCAAACGCTCGGCTGCGAGGTCCGGGTCACTCAGGCCGTTATTGACATGAATTTCACGCTCGGGGATGAAGACGCAGGGGGTATCCCACAGCGGGAGCTCGGCTGCCACGCGTTCCTGCATGGGCAGGGCATCCGCCACGGCCCAGATGCGCCGCGGGGCTTTGCTCTGCTCTGCTACTAGGGCCACCACAAAGGCAAAGGCTGCCGGGCAGGTGCGGGGGAATACCAGCGGCTCTTCTCGCGTGCTACGAGTGCACAAAGCTGCGAGCTCAGCGCTGAAAGCTGAGCTGCGAGTGACGTAGCTTGTAATCCGGAAGGACAAAAGTGACTGCGAGTACCAAGGCTCACTTCAGGCACCCTTTGCCGGGCACAAGTGCAGTCTGTGCCCGGGACAGGGGGTAAAGCCTAAGCGGCTAACTCGCGATTACAGGCGAATGGCGGCGCTGCTCCATGTGAGGCCTGCACCGAAGGTGACCATGAGGACGATATCGCCCTTCTTGGCCTTGCCGGAGCGGATGGCCTCATCCAGTGCGATAGCACAGGCGGCGCCGGAGGTATTGCCGTACTTCTGAAGGTTGATGAAGACGCGCTCCACGGGGATGCCGAGGCGCTGGGCAACGGCATTGATGATGCGGAGGTTGGCCTGGTGAGGAATCACAAGGGCGACTTCTTCGGGCTTAATGCCGGTGCGCTCAATGAGGGAGAGCGCGGAGTCTTTCATGTGCGCCACGGCGTAGCGGAACACCTCATTGCCGCGCATGGCCAGCGTGTAGAGCTTCTCGTGGATGTTTTCCTCCGTGGTGGGGATGGCTGAGCCACCGCCGGGCACCAGCAGGAGGTCCGTGAGTGTGCCGTCAGAACCGATGTCGGAGGCGAGAATGGCGCTGTCGCCCTCCTCACCTGTACCGGTACGCAGCACGGCGGCGCCGGCACCATCACCGAAGAGCACGCAGGTGCTGCGGTCTTCCCAGTTCACGATGTGGCTGAGCTTCTCGGAGGAGATGATGAGGGCCGTGCGGGCCTGCCCGCAGCCGATGTACTGCACAGCAGTCTTCAGGGCGAAGAGGAAGCTGGAGCAGGCAGCGGAGATATCAAAGGCAGCGGCGTTCACGGCGCCGATGTTTGCCTGCACGTAGCATGCGGTGGAGGGGGTGAAGGTATCCGGCGTTACGGTGCCGACGATGATGAGGTCAATCTCCTCCGGGGTGACGCCTGCGGCCTCCATGGCGCGCTTGGCGGCTTGTGTGGCCATGTCGCTCGTTCTCTCGCCGGGAGCGGCGATGCGGCGCTCTTCAATGCCTGTTCGCTCGATAATCCACTCGTTTGATGTGTCCACCATCTTCTCCAAATCGGAGTTCGTGAGGCGGGTTTCAGGTACGTAGGAACCAGTGCCGATGAGAGCCACCGGCAGACGCTTGAAAGGTTTAGTGAGATCGTTCATAGCTTTTTGCACTCCTGTATGATGATATACTCTCTCCCTCTTCGGGACGCCTTCAGTTTAGCATAAAATTAGAGTAAACGCTAGCTTTTTTTGCGATTTGGTTAAAAAAATTAGAGAATTTAACACCTTGGCGTGCCGGAAATCATGTATGTTGATGCTTACAAGTGAAGGAAAAGCGTGTTATTTCATGCCGAGTGTATGTTCTGCCATTTCGGTGAGAGCTCGCTTTTCTTTGATTTCTGCCAGTAGCTGTAGCCTAGATTCTCCATAGGAGTAAGAGGGTAGAAGGGCGGAAGAATGCGGGAATGGGGGCTGCGGGGGCTCTGGTTATGTCATCATTAGGATGCTCGGTATATAAGGAGCTCAATTGAATGCCAGTGTCTTATATGATAAAATATCAAATGCTCAAGAAAACTTAAATAAATATAACACTTGCCAAAATCAAACGAATGTGGTATATTGGAGCGCATGAGGATAATTCGCGCAGCAGTACTGGCGGCATGTGCCGCTGGGGTGGTTCAAGCCGGTACGTCCACCACGGGAACGGAGACGGGCTGGCATTATGGCCTGCCGGATACGGGCATTTTGCCGAGTTATGGAAAGTTTGAGTGGTTCACCCGCATGGGGGAACGCCATGGGCGAGGCTCTGAGCTGAGCTTGGAGAGCTATGCGCTGACACTTCCGTTTTCTGATCCCCGCCGTACCGGCTGGGGGAATACGATGGTGAATGTGCAGTTTGACGCTAAGATTACAGTGGCTAATACCGGCGGCTCGCTGGATTTGGCTCACAGTACGCTGTATAACTTCGCGCTGCCTGTGATTTTCATCACTACGGAGCCGAATGGTAATTACTGGACCTATGGTGTGGCTCCCGAACTGGCCTCGGATTGTGACGCAGTGCGCACGGGTATGGACCTTACCGGTTTTGTGATGTACACCATAAAGCACAGCGAAAGCTTTACGTATTCCGTGGGGCTGGCTACGTCTCCGCGCTTTGCAGAGTATTTTGCCGTTCCGGTGGTGAACTTCTCTTGGAAACCGTGTCAGGACTGGACGGTGCGCCTCAAGGGGTACCAGCTGGAGGCCATGTATCAGGCTACGGACAGGCTGGCCATCGGCCCCTTTGTGGCGAGCCGTGGCGGCATCTGGGCGGTGGAAACGGAGCGGGGCGACCGCATTTTCCGCGTGCGCTCGCTGGTGGTGGGTGCCGGCATGGAGTATGATTTTTCAGAGCCCGGGCAGACCAAGCGCATTATCACGGCTGCTGTGGGTTCCACGCTGACCACGAACGCCCAGTTCTTGGAGCGAAATGCCGGAAAGGACGCTTGGGAAAGTCACCATTACAGGCCGGCTCTTTATGTGTCCTTCGGCGTAGATTTTCGATTCTGACGAGCTGATTCCTCAGTTCGTCAGTAAAAGAAGAGAGAGAGAGAAGATAGCAAGGCGGATCGAAAGGTCCGCCTTGCGATTTTTTACACTCGGGACGATTTGCGAGTTTGGGAAGAATGACAGTAGGCCGACTGCGGGGGCGGAGTTCAGCTGGCCTACGGTGAAGCTGGTCCGCTTCCTCTTACCGGGCGGAGCCTGCCACCTCGCCTGAATATAATCCCTAATCTTCTAAAAAAAGAGGGAATTAACTTAAACATTCCAAAAGGGTAATAAGGCCTACAAAGAACGAGATAACCATTAATATCACCGTTATCTGCATGAAAATACGGGCCCAGTGTATCAGCTGATTTAATTCGTGAATATCCAGCTTGATTCCACCTTTCCCTATTTCTGGTAAGGCTGGCTTTTGGCCTTGTCGTGGCTGCGCCGGATGTGTGCCAACTATCGGCATCCCTTGCTTTTTACTTGTAATCATTTTCTTCCTAGATAATTTCCGGTTAAAAGTGCTTATGATAGGGTTTTCGGTAGCACTTACTATGCTGCTAACATAGCAGATAAAACGAAAATAAACAAGCCAAAACGATGATTGCAATTGATTTAATTGACGAGGATTATACTATGGGCGTGGATGTTCGTTTGCTTTGGTTTTTTATATCGTTTTCGTTCGTTTTATCTGCCGCTTTCGTACTATACGACTGTCGTATAAAAATCCCGCCTAGGCATGAGCGAAGGCGGGGATTTCGGAAGCGGGTTGTGCCGAAAGCGGTTAATCCTGAGAGGGGGCTTCCTCGGCCTTTTGGGCGGCTTCTTCGCGCTCAATGGTGTGCTTTCTCCAGTCCGGGAGTACGGAAGCGGCCGGGCCGCTGGCGATGCGGTTGCCCTGAGCGTCCACAATGTAGATAGCGGGCGGCAGGAGGAGGTACTGGTGCACGCCGCCGGGCATCTTAACCATATTCGGATTATGAATGGCAGCAAAGGGGGCGTTGTTCTTCTCCAGATATTCGCGGGTGGCGGAGAGCTCGCCGTCATAGCTGTCGAAAATCACATCCACAATGCCGGAAGCCAGCATCTGAGCGTGGGCATCTATCACCTGAGGCAGTATGGCATGGCAGTGGCGGCAGGTGGAGGAGGAACGGAAGATGACGTAGTACTTGGCTTCCAGATTCGGGCGAGCATCCGTGCCGTAGGTCTGGGCCTTGAGGAACTGAGGCACAGGGGCTGTGGGTTCTGCATCATTGAAAGCGCGCTGCAGGCGAGCGGCTCTGCGCTCAGCGAGTCGGCGGGCCTGTGCGGCGCGGGTTGCTTCGCGGCGCTGCTGGGCAGTCTGTCGCTGAGGACGGGCTGCACGTTCACGGCGTGTGCGGGAGGAGCTGCTCTGGCGGTTTTCTCTCTGGGCTTCTACCTCCGGGGCTACCCAAGTGCAGAGGCCGAGCAGAATGGTAAGAGTGGCGATGATACGTTTCATACGGGGAAAGAGAGGTTAATCGTTGTTATCAGTGGAGACGGCAAGGGCAACCCACTCGGCGGGCATGCGGCAGGGACGGCCCTGAGGCATTTGCACGAGAGCGAGACGCTGCACCACGCTCACGCAGAGCTTATCATTCTCTGCGCGACGGATTTCGGTGCGTACGTACATGGAGGATTTCTCTACCTTCTCCAAGCAGGTGTTCACGTGGATTTCATCAGCGAGGAAGGCAGGGGAGTGGTAGTGTACTTCGTGGCTCACGAGCACGAGGTGGCGCCCTTCCTTAGCCATAGCTCCATAATCCATGCCCAGAGTGATGGCCATTTTGGTGCGGGCTTCTTCTACCCAGCGGAGGTAAGCGAGGTTATGGACGACACCGCCGGCATCAGTGTCGTAGTACATTACGCGGTAATTCAGAGTGTATTGCGATTTCATGTTGCGGAGTCGGTTGGGTGGTTTAATGATGAGTGTTTGAAAGTGCTAGATGCCTTCATCCAGCATGGAGAACATATCCAGCTGGGTGATGTCGGCTGTGGGCTCGGCGGCCGGCAGGCCGTGTTCGCGGGCTTTCTTGCGGCGTACTGTCTTGGGCTCGCGGGTACCGGCGCTCATTTCCAGATGCGTGAGAATCTGCTTAGCGCGCTCGATGATGGGGGCGGGGAGACCTGCAAGGCGAGCCACCTGAATGCCGTATGATTTATCCGCCGGGCCGGGCAGTACCTTGCGCAGGAAGACGATTTCATCCTTCCACTCGCGCACTTCCACGTGGCGGTTGCTCACGCCGGCGTGCGTGTGTTCCAAGTCCACCATTTCGTGGTAATGCGTGGCAAACATGGTGCGGCAGCCGGTGGTGTCATGCAGGTGCTCGGCTACTGCCCAAGCAATGGAGAGGCCGTCAAAGGTGGCAGTGCCTCGGCCGATTTCGTCCAGAATGACGAGGGAGCGCTGTGTGGCGTTGTTCAGAATGAGGGCCGTCTCGCTCATCTCCACCATGAAGGTGGATTGCCCGCGGGCGATGTCATCACTAGCTCCTACGCGGCAGAAGATGCGGTCCACGAGGCCGATTCTGGCGGATTCCGCGGGCACGTAGGACCCCATCTGCGCCATGAGGGTGATGAGGGCCACTTGGCGAATGTAGGTGGACTTACCGGCCATGTTCGGGCCGGTGAGGATGAGCACTCGGTCATGCTCCTCATCCATCTCCACATCATTGGGCACGAAGGCAGTATCCGTCTGCACCTGCTCGATGACGGGGTGGCGGCCATTGCGGATGTGCAGCACGCGGCTTTCATCCAGCACAGGGCGGCAGTAGTTGTAGCGGCGGGCTGTCTCTGCGAGGCTCAGCAGCACATCCACCTCAGCCAGCGCCTCAGAGCTTATCTGGATGCGGTCTATGTATTGGCCCACTTCATCACGCAGCTGGCAGAAGAGTTCATACTCCAGCTGGCGGGAGCGCTCATCCGCGCCGAGGATGGTGCCTTCCATGCGCTTGAGTTCATCCGTGACGTAGCGCTCAGCGTTGGCAAGGGTCTGCTTACGCACATAGTGGGCGGGCACTTTGGCGTAGTTGGCCTTGGTGACTTCGATGTAGTAACCGAAGACGTTATTATAGCGGATTTTGAGGGAGTCAATACCTGTGGCGGTGCGCTCGCGGGCCTCCAGTTCCGCCAGCCAGCCCTTGCCCTCGCGGGAGGCGGTTCGCAGTTCATCCAGCCGGGCGTCATAGCCATCACGAATCATGCCGCCTTCCTTGATGGTGACGGGCGGTTCATCACAAATGGCGCGCTCCAGCAGGGCAGTGAGCTCGGTGAAATCTCCGAGGTTCTGCAGCAGAGGCTCGAACAGCGGCTGGCGCGTGGCCAAGGCCTGCAAATCTTCAGCGATATTCGGCAGCAGGCTCAGAGAGGTGCCCAGCGCGAGCAGGTCTCGGGCGTTGCCGGCGTTCTGAGCCAAGCGGGACGTGAGGCGCTCCATATCTCGCACGCCCTTGAATGTGTCACGCAGCTTGCTCATCAGGAAGGACTCGCTAAGGAAGGTGGCGATAAGCTCCTGACGGCGCAGCAGTTCTGTGAGGTCGCAGATGGGGTGCAGCACCCAGTCACGCATCTTGCGGGCACCCATGGGGGAGGATGTTCCATCCAGCGTGCCGAGCAGGGTGTTGCGCATGCCGCCGCGGGCCTCCACGAGGTCCAGATTCGCACGGCTGGCGGTATCAATGAGCACGGCGTTATCCGTGGGGCGCAGAGCGATGCGGCGCAAGTGATCCGTGCTGCGGCGCATCTGGTGCTTCAGGTAGTGCAGGATGGCTGCTGCCGCGCCAATGGCTGCCACCAGATGAGCACAGCCGAAGCCTTGCAGCGAGTGCACGCGGAAGTGGCTTTCCAAGAAGGGACGTGCCACGCCGGGAAGGAAGGTGTACCCATCATAGTACTGCGTGACGGGCAGTCCGGTGAAGAGGTCTTTCTGCTCATCGCTCACCAGCATTTCCTGCGGGCGGATGCGGTTGATTTCTTCAGCCATGGCCTCGCGGGTGTCATAATCCACCACCGTGAACTCACCCGTGGTGTGATCAGCACAGGCTAGGCCCCAAGTTTTCTTGTCCTTGTAACAGGCGATGATGTAGTTGTGCTCGTTCTCCTTGAGCAGAGTGAGGTCCGAGAGGGTACCGGCGGAGATGATGCGGGTAATCTGGCGCTCCACGAGTTTGCCCGGCACGGGGTCTGTCATCTGGTCCGCAATAGCTACGCGGCGTCCGGCCTGAACTACTTGGCCTATGTACGCCTCCGCTGCATGGTGCGGCACGCCGCACATCGGGATGGACTGGCGCTTAGTGAGTGTGAGCCCCAGCGCAGCTGAGCACTCTACCGCATCTTCAAAGAACATTTCGTAGAAGTCTCCTACCCGGAAGAAAAGCCACACGTCATCCGGCAATCCCTGCTTCATGCGCAGGTACTGTTCCATCATTGGGCTTATCTTGCAATCGTCCGCCATAATCTGCGAGCTGAGTCTAGCAGATACCCCCCTGAAAAGCAAGTCTTTTCCCGCTGCCTGTCGGTAGAAAATCTTGCCGCCAAGGCCGTGGAAAAGAAAAAGGCTGAGCCTGATGCAGCTCAGCCGGATAAGTGACCGGGGGATATTGCTTTGGCCCCGGGTACGTTAGTCTCGATGGTAGGGACTGCCGGCCAGCATGGTGTGCAGGCGGTAAATCTGCTCCAGAAGCACTACGAGAGCAAGCTCATGTTGCATGGTGTGGCGGCCCAGAGAGAGCACATGGTCGCAGGCATCGCGCAGCTCCTGTGTGTGACCATCGGCGGCACCGATGAGGAATGCAACGTGTTTGACGGCGCGCATCTGCCATGTTTTGGCGCGTTTTTCCAGCTCTCGAGAGGTCCAGTTTTCGCCGCGTTCGTCCATGGCGATACGCAGGCAGCCTTTGCTCGCTTCAAGCAGGCGGGCGGATACCTCTTCTGAGCTGCCCGCTTTCACATAGCGGATTTCCACCTTGCCGAGTGGGCGGAGGCGTTCTTCAAAAAACTGCACCCCCTGCCGCGCATAGGCGATAGAGGGTTTAGCTGCAGCGAATATGATGAAATCCATGGCGGGAGACTCAGGCGTTCAGCAGGTAATGGCGAAGCTCGTCCACTGAGCCGAATACCGGTGCGGGCCATGCTACCAGCTCACTTACCTCCGCATAACCCCAGGCCACCAGCGCGAGGTCGCTGCCGGCATTTTGAGCGGTGCGGGCATCGTACAGGCTATCACCCACGAGGGTGATTTCACTCGCAGGAACACCCCAGAGGGAGGCGATGTGGTGGATGGCATCCGGCGCAGGCTTGCGGGGGAACTCTCCGGTATATCCCATAATGGCGGTGAAGGGGATATGCGGGAAGAGTGCGCGCACCATAGGCTCCGTGACATCATGCGGCTTGTTGGAAAGCACGGCAAGCTGCGCACCTTCTGCAGAGAGCAGAGTGAGCATATTGGCCACCCACGGGTAAGCGCGGGTGAGCGGGTACTGCCAGCACTGCGGGTAATGCTTGCGGAACTGCGCATGCATGGCCTCCAGCTCCTCAGCCGGAGTGTGGGCGGCATCCTCATACCCCAGAGCCTTGCCGCACAGGTTCGCCGCGCCGCTGCCTATCATCCGGCTGATGGCTTTCAGGCTCAGCACGGGACGTCCCAGCTCCTGCAGGGCGCGGTTCACGCCTTCGGCAATCCCTGGCAGAGAATCCACCAGGGTGCCGTCCAAGTCAAAGACAATATGGCGTTTCATTAGTGCAGGAAGCCTCGCTCGGAGGTCTTGAGGAACTCCAGAATGTGCTGTACGTGAGGATTGTTCACGTGCTTGGCTTCGCCCTCATTGAGCAGGGTTTCGATGTTGAGCGTCATGTTGGACTTCTTGTCCAGGAAGAGCTTGCGGTAGGCGTACTTGATGGCGCGGATGTCGTCTTCAGCGAATCCGCGGCGTTGCAGGCCCACGGTGTTCACGGAGCGCAGGAGGCCGCCTTCGGCAATCATGTAGGGTGCAACATCCTGTACCACTCGGCAGGCACCGCCCACCATGGCATGCTCGCCTACGCGAACGAACTGGTGGAGTGCTGCGCAGCCGCCGATGATGGCCCAGTCATTGATGATGCAGTGGCCGGCTGCAGCGGCGTAACCCGACATGATGACGTTATTACCCACGTGTACCTCATGGCCGCAGTGGCTGTTAATGAGGAAGAGGTTATTGTTTCCGATGATGGTCTTGGTCTCGGGGGTGGTGCCGCGGTTGATATTGCAGTTCTCACGGAAAACGTTGTTGTCACCCACCTCCAGATAGGTCGGCTCGCCCTTGTACTTCAAATCCTGAGTCTTCAGGCCGATGACCGAAAAGGGGAAGAACTCGTTGTTCTTACCGAAGGTGGAGGGGCCGCCGATGACCACGTGGCTGTGCAGCACGCAGCCGGAGCCCATCTTCACGTGAGGGCCCACCACGCAGTAAGGCCCGATTTTAACATCGTCCGCAAGTTCTGCGGTCGGATCGATAATTGCTGTAGGATGAATGTCCGCCATAGCTTCATTCTATCCCTAACTCCTATCTCCTGCAAGAAAAAAATGATGTGTTATGGAAAAAGCCTGTAGAGAAGTGGCTTGACAATACGGCGATTTGGTGTATAGTTTTTCGTGAGGGGAAGGCGTTAGCCGTAGATTGTGATGGTGCCGCCCCTTGTAATAACGTACTGATAATAGGCTGTGAAGAATATTCTCCTGCTAATACCTGCTGTGCTCCTGAGCGCTTGCGCTATAGGGCCGAATGTGAATGACTGGAAGGCTGAGCCCTCTCCGGTGGCAGGGGAGCGCGTTTATGTACCGGTGTACGAGGTAGAGTTCCTCCCGGTTGTGCCCTCCGTGCCAGGTACGGTTATCGTAGGCAAGTTCCGTATTCTGAACAATGCTACGCTGCCGTATGAGAATGAGGACTATGTACAGGCCGTGAAGGAGAAAGCAGCCAATATGGGCGGTAACACCATCGTATATCCCCGCCCTGGCGTGACTGAGGCCGTGGTGGCCTACGTACCGCTTGAAACGGTGAATTACCACGGTGGCGATGAGGCTCTGATAGATGCCGGCATCATCAGCATGGAATACTGATTTTTCAGAGTTTGCCCGCTTGTATGCTGCACCCGCTGATGGCGGGTGCTTTTTTATTCTTCCTCGTTATCCGTGACAATACGCGGTACGAAGCGCATGATTTCTGCGTGGAAGCTCAGCGGCACATCACCTGTGGGACCGTTACGGTTCTTGGCCAGCAGGAGGTTAGCATCCGTGCCTACTTCCTCGCGTTCGGCATCGTCCTCGGCGTAGTAGCGGGAGCGCCACAGCAGGCCAATCATATCAGCGTCCTGTTCGATAGCGCCGGATTCACGGAGGTCGCTCATCATGGGTGTACCTTTGTTTTTACCGGTACGGCTTTCCGGGCCACGGTTCAGCTGGGCAAGGGCAATGATGGGAAGCTTAAGTTCTTTGGCGAGGCTCTTCAGGCCGCCGGAGATTTCAGCGATTTCACGTTCGCGGCTGTTCTGAGCCTGCTTGGTGTGAGAGCGCATGAGCTGGAGGTAGTCAATGCCGATGGCGGCCAAATCCGGGTATTTACGCATCTGTCGGCGGGCTTTGGCTCGCAGCTCGGAGATGGAGATGGCTGCGGTGTCATCAATGATGAGCTTACTGTTTTTCAGCTCGGTGATGGCGGAGCGGAAGCGCTTCATTTCATCATGATTGAGCTTGCCTTGGCGGGCTTTGAGGTCCTGTTTGTTGATGCCGCTGCGGGCGTAGAGCAGACGCTCTACGAGCTGCTCACTGGGCATTTCGCAGGAGAATGCCATCATGGGTTTCTACAAATCCAACACCACATGCCCCACGATGTTCAGCATGAAGGAGGTTCTACCCATGGCAGGACGTGCAGCGATGATGAAAAGCTCACCCGGCTTCATGCCGTTAATCATCGTGTCCAGCTTGGGATAGCCTGTGGAAAGACCCAGTATGCCGCCGGAAGTGGACATCATGCGCTCCAGATTGGTCACCGCTTTATCGATGTCAGCCTTGAGGCTCCATTCCTCGCCCTTGGCGGAGTTCATGCGGATTTTCAGCACGTCCTGTTCTGTCTGATCCAGTAGCTCGTCAATTTCGGCTTCAGAGGTGAAGGCAGAGTCAGAGGCTTTGTTGGCCGTGAGGATGATGCTGCGGCGGATGAATTTTTCTTTAAGCGTTTCGAAGTGAACGTTGTAAAGTGCCGTGGTGGTGGCGTACGCGAAAATGTCAGTGAGGCCCGGGTGTCCGCCTACAGCCTCAAGTTGCTTATGGTCAGAGAGTTCCTGAGCTACCGAGACGATATCCAGCGCAATTCCCTTTTCATAACGCTCACGGAAGAGCTCCCAGAGGATGCGGTGAGCGGGCACGTAAAAGTACTCGCTGTTCATGCCGTCAGCAATGCACTGGGAAATGATGTTGGTGGGGTCAATCGCCATCATGGAGAGCATGCTCTTCTCCACACCGGGAGCCTGGGGCATGATGGTGCGGTCCACCTCGGTAATGGCGGCTGCTTTGAAGTCCGGCTTTTCTTTGGTTCGCTCACTCATGGTATTCGACCTGCGGGGACACATCCTAACGTGTGCGCGGACAAATTGCAAGAAAAATTCCGTAAAAAACATAAGAATGAGCTTGACATGGCAGGTGTATTACGTATACTGAGATTGTCTTATATTTATGAAAACGCTTTCCATCTTCTCCATTTTTGCAGCTGCTGCCATGCTGGCTCAGGCTGCACCCGTTATTGAGCAGTCTGACCTCTCTGAGGAGACTCTTCTTCGTGAAGGGTTTGCTACTGAGCGCCAGCGTGAGAGCTTTGAGCGCTATCGCAAGGCCCGCGCAGAGGCTGAGCGTCAGCGTGAGGAGGCTGCCCGTGAGGCACAGCGCGTCACTGAGCGCAATGATGCCGGCATGCGCCGCACCATTCAGCGCCGTGCTCTGAACACGATGCTGCCCGCTTGCGATCGCGAGCCTGAGGCTCCCCGTGAGCCCGGTAACTACCGTGTGCGCTACTAAAGATAGCGTTCCAGTTTTTATATAAAGTTTAGGCAGAGTGGATATCCACTCTGCCTTTCTTCTTTATTGTAATTTGTTCCCTGCGTTGAGTTGATTGATAGAGCAGGCGGGTGCTGATTAATTTAAACGGCTCAGTGTGGTCTGCGGGGCTTCATCACTATGCAGGGTCCAGAGCAGTTCATGAGCTCCGGCCTTCAGGCGGTAAAGGAGCAGAGCCTGCAATTCTTCGCCTTTTTTACCTACTCGCTGCACTAAGCACATGCCAGCCGGGCCGTCTGTCACCAAGCGGGTGCCGGAATAGTCTTTAATGCAGAGCAAAAAGGCGTACACCCCATCCTGCTCAGCCTTCACCGTGGCATTCGCGATGCGGATGGTGTTACCTTCCACCTTTTTGGGGCGCCATTTGAGGGGCATGTGGGCGGGGATGGTCGCTTTAGCGGCGTTAGTGCCGGCGAGCGGCTCGCGGTTTATCATGCGCAGAGCGCGGGTTCTGGCTGCGGTGCGCCAAGTATTGATGGTGAGGAATGTGGTCGGGATGAGGCCGAGGCCTATCCACGAGAGCGTGGCTGTCATGCCCCAATGTGTGTTATCCGTGAGTACCAGAGTAAGTAGTACACCACAGAAAGCGGCCGTGATTGCCAGCCCCACATAGAAGCCAAGTATCATGCCCGGAAAAAGCAGAAACAGCACGGCATAGCGGAGGAATGCTTTCACATTCAGCGGCGTGCCGCGCAGAAACTCGCGCTTTACCACGGCGGCGTAAAGTTTCTCCAGGTCAGCCTGAGAGGTGGATTTATCTATCTTCATGTGAGTCAGATGCGTGCGGAGCGTTGGCGCAGGATGTGATCTGCCAGAACAAGCCAAGCCATGGATTCCACCACGGGTACAGCGCGTGGCAGCACGCAGGGGTCATGGCGCCCCTTGCCGCGCAGCTGCACCTCAGCGTGCTCGTCATTCACGGTATTCTGGGAAATCATGAGAGTGGCGGTGGGCTTGAAGGCAAGGCGCATGTTAATGTCCTCACCGTTGCTGATGCCGCCTTGCACGCCGCCGGAGTTGTTTGTGCGGGTGCGTACGCGGTCGCCATCCATATAATAGGGGTCATTATGTTCGGAGCCTTTCAGGGCTGGGGCACCGAAGCCGCTGCCGATTTCAAAGCCCTTGCAGGCGGGAATACTCAGCATGGCGTGTGCCAGTGTAGCCTCCAATTTATCAAAGACGGGGTCACCCAGCCCAACGGGGCAGTTTCTCACGGTGCAAGCCACCACGCCGCCCACGGAATCGCCCTTGGCTCGGGCCTCGCGGATGACGACGCTCATATCCTCAGCGCTTTCCGGGTCCGCAGCGCGAACGATGTTGCTCTCCACCACGGCAGGGTCCACGTCTGCGGGCAGCACGTGGCAGAACACGGTGTGAACTTGCTGCACCCATGCGATAACCTGCAGCCCGGGACAAAGCGCTTGCACCAGAGCTTTTGCTACGGCGCCGGCAGCCACGCGGCCGATGGTTTCACGAGCACTGGCACGGCCACCGCCGGCCCACGCACGGATGCCGTACTTGGCATCATAGCAGTAATCTGCATGGGAGGGGCGGTAGGTGTGCTGCATTTCATTATATGCGGAGGACTGGTGGTCCTTGTTGCGCACGGAAAGAGCTATGGGCGTGCCCAGCGTGAGGCCATCCTGTACGCCGCTGAGGATCTCCACGCGGTCTTCTTCGTTGCGAGGAGTGACGAT
Source organism: Akkermansia sp. (assembly GCA_045653545.1). Lineage (GTDB taxonomy): Bacteria > Verrucomicrobiota > Verrucomicrobiia > Verrucomicrobiales > Akkermansiaceae > Akkermansia. The sequence continues at coordinate 6,244 of JAZOMC010000034.1, read as the reverse complement.
ATCACTCTGGCCGGGACGGCGGCGGTTCAGCTCAGCCTGAATTTGCTCTACGGAGAGCGGTACCTGAGCAGGGCAACCATCTATTACAACACCCACACCTGTACCGTGTGATTCACCCCAGGTGCTTATTCTGAAAACGGAACCGAATGTGCTGGACATAACTTTTCCCTTATATTACCTGATAGCGTGCAGCCATGCAAGGCAAGAGACTGTCAGACTATGAGATATTACTTGAGCTTGCGGCGTGTGACGAGGTACACCTTATCACCGTGGCGCACTTTTTCGGGGGTGGCGATGAGGGCCCGCACGCCCTTGGGCGCTGTGGTGACTACGAGGGTGGTGCCGGTTTCATCATCATAGCGCAACTCGGGAACGGTGAGGCGTACGATGCCGGTGGTCGGCCCGGTGATTTCAATCTTGTCACCTACGGAAACGGCGGAAGCCTCCAGCCTGATTTCCGCCACACCCACTTTCGGGTACCAGCGCATCACTCGGCCGAGGTGCTGGCGCTGCTCCAGAGCAAGGCTGTTTGAGCAGCCGCTCCATGTTTCCCATTCCTCACCGAGGTAATAGCCACCGTGCCAGAACTGGCGGTTAAAGACGTGCAGCAAGCGGTCCTCCCACTCAGCCACTTTCTCTGGGCTCCACTCCCCGGCAGCGCAGGGGGTGAGTGCCTCTTTATATACGGAGGTGACGGTGGAAACGTAGGCCTCAGAGCGGCCTCGGCCCTCCAGTTTGAAGACGGATACGCCGGCCTCCACCAGCTGGTCAAGCACACGGATGGTGCAGATGTCCTTCGGGGACATGATGTATTGGTTATCAATGTCCATCTCGAAGCCTGTTTCGGTATCGGTGACGCGGTACTTACGGCGGCAGAGCTGGAAGCACTGGCCGCGGTTTGCGCTGTGGTTATAGGCCGCGAGGCTCATGCCGCACTTGCCGGAAATGCCGATGCAGAGGGCACCATGGGCGAAGATTTCGATTCTGACTTGCTTGCCGGAGGGGCCGGTGATGTTTTCCTTGCGAATGCCCTCGATGATGGTACGAATCTGGCTGAGCTTCAGCTCGCGGGCCAGTACCATCACATCTGCATACGCGGCGAAGAATCGCACGGAAGCGAGGTTGCACACATTGGCCTGCACGGAGATGTGCACCTCCAGCCCAATGCTGTGAGCATAAGTGATGACGGCTAAATCCGCGGCGATAACGGCATCCACCCCGGCATCTTTTGCCTTGCGCAGGAGTTCCTGCATGGGCTCCATTTCCTCATCATAGATGATGACGTTGCAGGTGAGGTAGGCCTTAGCATTGCAGCTGTGGCAGAGGCGGGCGACCTTGGGCAGGTCATCCGGCGTGAAGTTCACGGATGAGCGGGCGCGCATGTTGAACATGCCCACGCCGAAGTACACACTGTCTGCTCCGGCGCGCAGCGCCGCTGCCAATGACTCGAAGGACCCCGCCGGGGCCATGATTTCCAATGCCTGCTGCATGCGCGCGATTGTACAGCTTAAGCTACAAATGTCAAGCAGAAACCGCCCTGCAGGTGTTTGCCTGCAGGGCGGTGGTGTGCGGATGAAGGTGAAAAATCAGGCTAAGCCGCAGCGGCGCAGCATGGCCTCGGTATCCGGGTCGCGCTGCATGAAGTCGCGGTAGAGCTCGGCAGCGGGGCGGCTGTTGCCCTGTGAGAGGATGCAGCGGCGGAAGTCACGCCCGGTGGCAGGATTGAAGATACCTTCCTTAGCGAAGCGGGAGAAGGCATCCGCCTCCAGCATTTCGGCCCACTTGTAGGAATAGTAGCCGGATTCGTAGCCGCCGTCAAAGATGTGACTGAAGCAGCGCAGGGCGCTGTTAGCGGGCTCTGTGGTGGGGATACGGTAGTCCGCGAGGATTTCACGGTCCACTTCCTCTACATCGCGGCCCTGATAGGCGGCGGTGTTGGTGTGCAGCTCGAGGTCCAGCTTACCGAAGCAGAGCTGGCGCATGAAGAAGGTAGCTGCACCGCAGTTCCTAGCGGCAAGCATTTTCTGCTTCAGCTCGGCGGGCATGGGCTCACCGCTCTGCCAGTGGCGGGCAAAGAGGTCCAGTGCCTCGCTTTCCCAGCACCAGTTCTCATTAATCTGTCTGGGAAGCTCCACGAAGTCCCATGCCACGTTGCAACCGGCCAAGCTTTCTACTTCCACATCACTCAGAATCTGGTGCAGCAGGTGGCCGAACTCATGGAATACCGTCTCAACCTCACGGTGGGTGAGCAGGGCGGGCTTGTCACCCACGGGGCGGCTCATGTTTCCGCACATGAGAGCCAAGTGCGGGCGGCGGGGCTGCTCAGCCGTGGGCGGGCAGCCGGTGGCAAGGCAATTCATCCAAGCGCCGCCGCGCTTGCTGTCACGCGGATACCAGTCCGCATAGAAGGAGCCGAGGTGCTCGCCGCTTTCATCATCATATACCTCGTAGAAGAGCACTTCCGGGTGCCAGACTTCCACGGCGCCTTCCGGCAGACTTTCGCCTTCTTTGATGCAGGCTGTGGGCAGCTGGCGGAAGTTAATGCCATACAAGCCGGCATAGATGGAGAACATGCCATCCAGCACGCTTTGCATGGAGAAGTAGGGGCGGAGTTCTTCACTGTCAAAGTCATACAGAGCCTTGCGGCGTTTTTCTGACCAGTAGGCAATATCCCACGGCTTCATGACGGGGATGGCGGTGCCGGAAGCCTTCTCTGCGAAGAGGCGAATCTCTTCCTGCTCCGCAAGGAAGGGGGCTTTCACGCGTTCGTGGAGCTGGTTAATGAAGTTCAGTGCAGTGGTGCCGCTGCCGGCCATTCGGCGGGAGGTGACGTAATCCGAGTAACGCTCATAGCCCAGTAGGGCGGCTTTCTCTGTGCGTAGTGCCATGATTTCATGGATGAAGGGCACGGTATCATATGCTCCGGTGCCTTTTTCATTCATGGCGTGCCACACGTGGCTGCGCAAGGATTCATTCTCAGCAAAAGTCAGCACGGGCTGCACGGAAGTGAACTGAAGGGTGAAGCGCCACTGCGGGGCTTCTTCGCTGCCATGGCCCTTGCTGAGGGCATCCGCGCGGGCGGCTTCGCGAGCGGAATCCGGTAGGCCGGCCAGCTCAGTCTCATCAGCGGTGACGTATTCCCAAGCGTTCGTGGAGTCCAGCACGTGCTCGCCAAAGGTCTGGGAGAGCTGCGCCAGTTTGGTGGTGAGCTCGGCGTAGCGGAGTTTCTGCTCATCGCTGAGGTCCGCGCCGTTTTCACGGAAGTCTGCCAGCGTTTCGGATACGAAGCGCTGCTTCACAGCGCTGAGCTGCTGCATTTCCGGCTGGGCTGCTGCTTTCTTCAGCACTGCGTACAGCTGCGGATTCAGGGTGACGCTGGAGGAGTAGATGACCACCTCAGGCATGAGCTCATTAATGACCTCGCGCAGTTCGGGGGAATCCATGACGGACTGCAGGTGTGAGAGTCTGCCCCAGGCGCGCATGATGTCAGCTCCGGAGTTTTCCAGCGCAGCGAAAGTATTCTCGTAAGTGGGTTCCTGCACGGCGCAGATGGCGGCCACAGCAGCTTTGGCACGTTCAATGGCGGCGCGGATTTCCGTGCGGGCTCGCTCCGGGGTAAGGGCGGACCATGCCACGTGCAGTGATTTATCAGTAAAAGGTGCGTTCATGTTGTATCAGATGTTGCGTATATGCTACTACGGAAGGTGGTGTGAGTAAAGCGGAAAGGCGGACATGCCGTTAATTCACCAGACCCCACGGCTTATCTGCCAGTTGATATAGGCGAAGTACGCCATGAAGAGGGTGAAGAATATCATGCCGTTCATCAGGGAGAGGATGGCCAGAGCCCCGCCCAGAATCATGCCCACGGTGGAGCAGAGTTTTAGGTTGTTCGTTACGGTGAGGAGGAGCTGTCCGCCATCCAGCGGGAGGATGGGCAGCAGGTTAAAGATACTCCACCACATGCAGATGAACATGGCTGTGCTGTACACCATCATGCCGGAATGTGGGATGGTACCGTTCTCCAGAGCGAGGGCGATACTGTACTGCTGCTCGAAAGGCATGGACGCAAGCTGGCTAAAGGGGGCCAGTAGGTAGAAGTTTATGCCTGCAGCTACATTGCCTACGTGAAGCCCCATGATAATGGCGACAATTAACCCCAGCAGTAGACTGGCAGCCGGGCCGGCCAGTACATAGAGGAAATATTGCGTGCGCGTACGTGGGCGCGAGCGCAGCTCTGTCACGCCGCCCATCATGGCTAAGGTAATGTACGGCTGCTCCTTCGTGAAGTATCGCCCCGCCAGAGCGTGCCCCAGTTCGTGTGCCAGAAGTGCCAGCATACCCATTACGACGAATACCGCCGCGTTCATCAGGCCATCGCCATTGCTCAGGCCGAGCAGAAACAGAATCAGCCAAATACTGGGGTGAATGCAGACTGGTATGCCGAAAAGGGTGAAATAAAGGGTGCCGGTGGTGGGTCGGGGGGTGTTCATGGCCCTTTTTTACCCTATTTCCCCCCATTTTTCAACAGAAAATCAAAAAAAATGCATTTTTTTACAAAAAAAGCTTGCAATGGGTCGCGAGGTTGTGTATAATTCTCCCGCACCCCGACAACAACGGGAAACGCAAATCCGGCGTAGCTCAGTGGCAGAGCGGATGACTGTTAATCATTAGGTCGTTGGTTCGACCCCAACCGCCGGAGCTGAAAGGCCAGAGGACTAAGTTCTCCGGCCTTTTTTGCGTTTACCCATCGAGGTGGCAAAATAAGGCTGAATGGGCAGCTCCAACTGTTTGCACCGCTGATTTCAAACACACTGCAATGAATATGGTACGCCGGAACATCTTGACGGCATTTCTGATACTGCTCAGCTCCATGTCGCCCGCAGAGGAGGGCCAAGCAGGGGCTGTACCGAACTGTTCACAAGTGTCTGAACAGGAGCTGATGTTGCGAGGTCAGCTGGCAATGGTGCGCCAACTGGCACAGGGGCTGACAACGCTGCGCTATGATTTGAAGATTCCCGAGCGCCACTCACAGGTAACCCTCACGATAAACAATAAGATTCTGCCCTTGGTGGGAGAACTGCGCAAGTTACCGCCGACCGAGCTGCGGCAGCTTTGCCTGCTGGCTGATGCGATGCTTTGGCAGGGGCGCTGGGCGCGTATGGTGGCGCAGGGGGATTCGGGCATGTGTGCCGTCTGTGCAGAAGACGGTGCAACAGAGGGGTATTTTGAAGATTGGTGCCGCCTGGCGCACGAGATAGAGGTGGTGCTGGCAGATGAGCAGCCGTCGGCTGTGGCTGCTGAGCTTTGCCGTATGCTTGCAGTCATGGGTGGCGGGGAGCAGGTGTTGCAGTTGCCGCGGCAGTTGGCGGATGAGCGTCTGTGCCGGGATTACAAGACAGCTACAGTTTTTTTTCGTGATTTTGCGGCGGCTCTGGAGCAGGGGAATGCTGCTGCCCTGGCGGAGTTGCAGCCGGTGCTCGATTATCTGTTGCAGGGGGGCACTGCTGACCGCCTGCGTGTAGGAGCCATGGCCGAGCAATATGCCCGTGTTTCTGTTCTGCGCCTGCTTGTTGACCGGGAGGGCGCGAGCGGCGAGCTCCCACTCACGCCCGACATGCAGACCGCGCTGCAGCCCCTCATAGAGAGCCTGCCCGAGTTACGTCTGTTTCTGCCCTGAGTTCATTTTGCCGCTGCAGGGTAGCGGCGCTCGAACTCACGCAGAATGGAGAGGTGGAATTTGTCGGGTCAACTCCAAAAAGTGTGGGAACGCTGTTATTTGAGTCATCGGCCATGTGCGCACTCTACTAATACCCTTAGTTTGTAATTTTGGAAGTTTCTGTAGCCATTACCGCGCCGCTGAATTCCTTTTATCTTACGATGGAAGCCCTCGGTAATTCCATTATTTTTTGAGAAGCGCTACATGCGGATGATGGGTTCAAACCTGTTGCTTAGCGTCTTTGCTAACGCATGAAAGTGCTTGGTTGCCTCACTTCGCATCTGCTCCATATAGAGTTTGAGTTCTCGTATAAGAGGTAAACATTGTTTTTTTGTTTTCTTCTTGAGATTAAGCAGCTTACACAACTTTCCCTTAAAATTGTATGCGGCTGCAATGATGGGGTTGGCCTCGAGGAATGCTTTGAGGGTTGATTTCTGAGTAGTGCTTAAGTTGCAGGCATGAGTACGCAGTACGCCGGTAATATGTCGTTTCCAACGAATCTCCGGTTGCATATCTCGGCAAAACTCC
>JAZOMC010000033.1:0-9471 GCA_045653545.1 Akkermansia sp. | reverse complement strand
CCGGAGCCGATATTCACGGAGGCATTTTTGAGATTCATAACACCACCCGCAAGAATATCCAGATACGCATAATCGCCTGTCTTGGTCATGGTAAACAAATCATGCGTCTCCGTATACTCTGCCTTGAGCTCACCGGATATCCCCAAGTCGAGGCCTTGCATATCAATGCTGACTCCGTCTTCCACGGTCACCACGGAATCGGCAGAAATGCTCACATTGCCGACAAACTTGTACCCTCCGGGAATCGTATCCTCAAAGGAAGAAAGAGTACTATTCCCCAAAGCCCCATATATACCTACATAGGCATTTGATGACGTAGCTGCAGAAACGATAGTCCCCAGAGAGGAGGTTGAGCCACTGAAGTTTTGCAGACGGAACACTTCATCTCCGGTAAAGGTATTACCGCTGCCGCTGATGGTTGAGGGATTACTGATAGTAACGTAAGTGCTGAAAGTACAGTCTTCTATTTTGAGTGTACCTTGGGTGTTAATGACACTCTGGACAAGGCTCCCCTCCAAACGCGCCTCGCCACCGGCATCAATGCCCACCCCGCTGTAGGCATATAAACTTCCGCCTTCCATGGTCAGAAGAGCATTGTCATATACTCGTACGCTACTCCATTTAGAGAGATTCACCGAAGCATTTTTGAGATTCATGATGCCACCCTCATATATCCCAAGATACGCACTATCACCTGTCGTGGTAAACAAATCATGAGTCTCCGTATACTCTGCCTTGAGCTCACCGTATACCCCCAAGTCATAGCCCTGCATATCAATGGTAACCCCGTCTTCCACCGACACAACGGCATCTGCGGGGACGCTCATGTTACCGATAAGCTTGTAACCGCCGGTAAGCGCATAAAGTTCAGCCGGCAGAGAGCCACCACCCGGGGAGCCCGAAATCGCAATGAACGGATTTTCTGCAGTAGTTTTGATCCCGGAAAAGTCTGCCTCAGAGCCACGCCAACTATCCAGACGCACAGCCTGCTGAGAAGTGAGAGTAATATTCTCACCGGAGATAGCCCCAACTCCCGAAAGAATAAGCTGCGGCAGCGTGATGTCATACAGCGCAAGCGGAGCAGAAGCCGTAAGACTATAGGAGGAAAGAACGATGCCGTTCCCCTGAAGACGGCAAGCCTTGGTGATACTCGGCAAAGCAGAAGAAAGAGCAATCGTCTTCCCGGCAAGGGACTCATCCACCACTATACGGACATCATCCGAACGGTTATAAACATTTGCGAGATTAATAGCTTCGCGGAGTGAGCCGGCGCCGGAATCAGCAAGAGTGGTGACAGTGATAATGTACATGGCAATTAAGAGAGGGGAATATAAAGAAAAATGAGCGCAATCATCAGATATGCAACATACAGGAAAAAGATATAACAGAACTATGAGCTATTTTCGTGTCGACGAATCGATGAAAGAGGTTAAACGATAAAGGCTAATGGAATCGGCGAGCAATCCATACACGAGAGGAAGACATCAGGCTACAGTTTAATTATTTCATGAAGCAAATGCAAGCCAAAATCATTCCATAGCCCATTAAATGAATAAAAAATCTCCTACTCATCTATCCTCATTACCTCAAAAAAATCGGTAGAGCAGGAATGCGCCTCAACCAAGCACAGGCAAGCGCAAATAAATGAAACGAATCAGTCCTTCCGGAGAGACTCTAGACGCTCGGCCCAAGCGGCGGCCTCAGCCTCAGTCGCTTCAGGGTTTTCACCATTGCGCAAGAGATTAATGAGCAATGCTATGGCGCGAGGATTATCTTGCCCAGCAGAAAGGCGCAAAATCGTCATTCCCCTCTCGGGATTAGCCGGTACAGGATCCCCGGTAAGCAGCATAATGGCATACACCAATTGAGCCGCTGAATTACCCCCCTCAGCGGCTCGGGCATACCACTCGGCGGCCTGCCTCATATCAGCAGCCACTCCGGCCTGCCCCTTGGCATATATATTACCTAAATCACATGCGGCTTGGGCCGCCAGAGCCGGCACATTACAACCTGCGACAGTACGGAGAAGCTGCAAGCCTTCAGCCTGTGTATCAGGAGCAGTAAGCAAGTGCAGACCTAAGCGATACTGAGCTTCAGAAACACCACCATCTGCAGCTTTGCGCCAGTGCTGCATGGCAGCAGCTCGATCCACCGTGCAGCCTTTTCCATTATAAAGGAGATATCCCAAATAAAACTCCGCCTCCGCGCTGCCCTGAGCAGCAGCCTTGGAAAACCACTCTCGAGCTTTGGCAAAATCCGCCTCAACCCCTTTACCACCCTCAAGATAGATGCCTGCAAGAGCAAGCTGAGCCTTCAGGTACCCGCCCTCTGCAGAGCGAGTAAGCCATTGCAAAGCGCCGGCAAAGTCTGAGGCTTCACCCTCAACATTCGGCTTCAGGAGTTCCTGAGCACGGGCGTACATAGCTTCAGGATGAGACGGCGAAGCCTTCTCTGCATCAACACATGCAGAGAAGGCCACAGAAAATACCAACAGCGCCGAACCTCTGAAGAACTGCTTTTTCATGGTACGGCGCAGGAATGGATGGTTCAGCTCTTGTAGCTATCCACCAGAGCATGAGTGCGCTCATGTACCTTCTGTACACGGGCCTTCAGCTCAGCCTTGTATGCCTCCTTGTCAGGCATGGGGCGACGGGCCACACCGGAAATCACTGCAGCTTCAGCAATAGCAGGTGCAAGGAACTCAATCATGCGGGGATCAAAGGGCTTGGGAATCACGTAATCGCGACCAAACTTCAGCTCCACACCGCCATTAGCGGCCACTACCTCAGCAGGCACCTCCTCACGAGCGAGGTCAGCCAGAGCGCGGGAAGCGGCAATCTTCATGGCCTCGTTAATGCAGGTAGCCTGCATATCCAAAGCAGCGCGGAACATGTAGGGGAAGCAGCTCACGTTATTCACCTGATTCGGCCAGTCACTGCGGCCGGAACCCATGATGCAGTCCGGGCGGGCGGCCTTTGCCTCATCATAAGTAATTTCGGGGTCAGGGTTAGCGCAAGCAAAGATGATGGGATTGGGAGCCATGCTCTTGACCATCTCAGGCTTCAGCAGGCCCTTCTTGGAAAGGCCAAGGAAGATGTCAGCACCCTGAAGGGCAACCTCCAGCGTGCAGTCCTCACTCTGAGCAAACATAGCCTTTGTGGGGTGCAGGTCCAAACGGCCGGTATGAATAAGGCCCTTGGAGTCAAACATAAATATATTCTCACGGCGGATACCCAGAGCCATGTAGAACTTAGCGCAAGCAATACCGGCAGCACCGGCACCGCATACGACGCACTTCATATCCTGCAGGAGACGGCCGGTAAGGTGAGCGGCGTTCAGCAGTGCTGCACCGGAGATTACGGCCGTACCATGCTGATCATCATGGAAAACGGGAATATTCATTTCCTCACGCAGGCGCTGCTCCACGATGAAGCACTCAGGAGCCTTAATATCCTCAAGATTGATGGCGCCGAAGGTGGGCTCCATGGTCTTAATAACCTCGATGAGAGTCTCAGGCTTCTTGATGTCCAGCTCGATGTCGAACACGTCCACATCAGCGTATATCTTAAACAGCAGGCCCTTACCCTCCATCACGGGCTTGGATGCGTGGGCACCAATGTTACCCAGACCGAGCACGGCCGTACCGTTACTGATAACACCCACCAAATTGCCACGGCCGGTATAAGCCGCAGACTTGTTAGGATCCTCTGCGATTTCCATGCAGGGAACCGCCACGCCCGGGGAATATGCAAGCGTCAGGTCATCAATGGTGAAACAAGACTTATTAGGCAGCACCTCCAACTTGCCGGGGCGCGGCGTCTCGTGATAATTCAGAGCTCTCTGTGCTAAATCAGTACTCATGTTACTTCTGATGTGGTGAGCGAACATTATACATCACTTTGCAAAAAAATCAAGCCTTGAGTCTGACAGTTATGCAATTAAACTTGCCTAGACTACGTGCAGGGGCAAATAATCACTTGCTTTTCAGCGTGAGGCAGGATACAATAGCCCGCGCATGAACTCCAAGCAAATTCATCAGGTACTGAACACTTTCAATGTTACCCCCTCAAAATCCCTCGGGCAGAACTTCCTGACGGATGAAAACATCGCACGCTGGATTGTGAGCCAACTGGATATTCAGCCTGAAGACTGCGTGGTGGAAGTAGGCCCAGGCACCGGAGCCCTTACGGAGCACATGGCACCGCTGTGCCGCAAACTAATTCTTGTGGAGTTTGATGCACGCTTGGCAGAATACCAGCGAGAGCGCTGGGCTGAAACCCCGCACGTGGAAGTACACCATGCAGATGGTGCTTGCTGGGACCCCCGCAGGCTTTTTGCGGAGAGACCGGTTAAGTTCATGGGGAATCTGCCATATTCTGCCGGAGGAGCCATTCTGGCCAACTTCCTGACCTCCCCATGCGCCTGCGAACGCGCAGTGGTAATGCTGCAGAAAGAGTTCATTGACCGCATACTGGCTGTACCCGGAGATGATGCTTACGGCCTACTGTCTCTGCGCATCCAGATGGATTGGGTACCCAAGGCCCTCAAGACAGTCCCCCCTGAAGCATTTTCACCCCGCCCGAAAATTGACTCCACCGTCATGCTTCTCACTCCGCGCAATCCCCTTGAGTTGCCCCCCTTTGACCACCGCCTCATGGACGAACTCATGCGCCGCTGCTTCGCTCAGCGCCGCAAGCAGATGCATAAACAACTGCCGGACAGCCCGCCCTGGCCGGAGGTGGCAGCGGCGGTCGGCATTCCCACTACAGCCCGCCCTGAAGAATTGGGGCTTTCTCAGTGGGTCAATCTCACAAACCACTACGATTCCCATCCGCTTGCCACTATCGCTCAGCGAGAAGATGAACTATTCAATGTCGTAGATGAACAGGACAATGTGCTCCGTCAAGCTACTCGACGCGAGGTTCACGATAACAACCTGATACACAGAGCGGTGCACATTCTTGTCTTCAACAAGAACCATGACTGCCTGCTTCAAAAGCGCTCTATGTTTAAGGATCGTCACCCCGGCGTATGGGACTCCTCAGCCGCCGGCCACTTGGACGCCGGAGAAGATTATACGACAGCAGCCCACCGTGAACTTAAGGAAGAACTCGGTATCGAAAATGCACGATTAGTAGAAGTAGGAAGTCTTCCCCCATCAGAGCAGACCGGCTACGAGCACGTGCGTATTTTTGCCGCCATGCAGGACGGCCGTATTTCCTTCCCGGCGGCAGAAATCGAGGGTGTGCTCCCCTTCCCGGCAAAACTCATTGATGCATGGCTCGCCAAGCGCCCGGAAGACTTCGCCTCCTCATTCGCACTATGCTGGCAGAAAGTGCGCTGCATGCTGGGAAGCGAGGAATAATTTTTTGTTATTTTTTTGATATTTCAGCTTGCAAATATCAATTTTGCATGATAAAATAGCCCTCAGAACAAGTATTCTTTCATCAGTTCATCATGAGGGCTAAAAACATCTCGCGATACACGTACAAAAAGACGGCGTTTCAAGGATGGCGGCTTGCTTTGAGGCGGCAGGGACATCAATTTGTAAAATATTTCGCTGACCGACAGTACGGAGATAGCACGGCTGCATTCAAGGCTGCCGTAGCGCTCAGAAATGCCATGCTTAAGGAGCTAAAGAAAAATGCAGCGGACCCTGCAGTAGTATTTGCTGCCGCTCACGAGCTCATGGCACAGCAGAAGCAGAATGAGAGCTGAAACCTCCCCCTTTCTGAACAATTTACACATGAACGCTCCGACTTTAAGAAGCCGGAGCGTTTTGATTTACTATTTCCACCCCGACAGCCTTAGCAGCCTTCTGGAGTGCTGGCAAATGAGGAGAACTGGCGAACTCATCCAGTAGAATCAGGAAAGCAGCCTTAGCACCCTCAACATCTCCGGCGGCGGCCATCGTAGAGGCTTGCATGATAGCAACCCGGAGTTTATCTCGCGAGCGAGAATAGCGCCTTTCAGCCAGCTTAAAATAAGCCGAGGCCTGTTCATATTGTTTCAACTCCGTGCAGTGCCATGCCAGCATCTCGGCATACACAGCAGCATGCGGAGAGTTACGCTTCTGCTCCACAGCCCGCTGAAGAGCCTGAAGATTCCCGTTTGCCCTGCGGCAAAATTCCCGCCAGGCTGCATAAGGATTCCCTCCTCCTGAAACTGCATTACGAGGAAATGGACGATACAGAGGGTCTCCCAGCACAATCGCTTGCCAGCTAACGAACGGCGTAGCCAAAAGAGCAGCCTCTCCCACCTGAGCACCCGCCAACAAATGCTCATAAAAGACTCCATAATTCAAGCAGGCATTCAGATAAGGCTCTGACACGTTACCAGCGGTAACGCAAGCACCACGCTGCAGCAGCGCAGACACCCAGGACTTCCCATCATACAGACTAATCGCACTAAAAGAATGCAAGTGGCTGGCGATGGCGCCGCGAGCAAAGCGAAAATCAGCAGGAGCGGATGAGCCGAATGGACCATTGGCGTTCCTGATATACCAGCCGAAGTATACTCCTACCTCCTGCATGAGGGGAAAGGCCTGTGCAAGGGTGGAGCGAGAGGTTTCATAAAACAAAGGCTGGTGATGCTCCTGAGCAAGTTCCGCCACGCGCTTCATTAAAGCATCCCCCTGCGGATAAGGCCCCCCTTGGTCCACCACAACCCAACCCCACAGACCGAAGCGCTCCACGTTCGCGGGATCATTAATCATACGGTAGACACACTCCTCATTCGGGCCATCAATACGGCACACCATCATCACTTTCTGCGGCTCGTTACCCGTAGGCAAGCTCTTCCGATAATGAGGATTATTCCCCATACCATTTAAAGGATAATGAGAGCCGAGAAGCATAAGTTCAGAATCCAAAGCAGCTTCATTACGCCGCATTCCGGTTGCAGGTTGCTGCCCGATAATAGTACTTTCCTTAATACGAAGGGGCATATCCGGCATCAGAACCATGGCACGCATAAGCTTACGGCCATTACGAGGACCGGCAGGCCACATAAGCCCCCGGCTGCGCGCTTGGGTCAGCAGCGAGTTTACCATCCCATCAAACTCATCACGCGTTATATCACCTCTTCTTACTCCGTATACCGGCAAAAGCTGGTCACGCGGAATGCGCCGAACAGTACAATAGCGCAAGGCGGCAGCTTTACTCAGGGCTGAATCAGCGTTATACACCACGGCCACTTCTCTGGGCTCCAGAGCCAGCACATTCATGCACACCACAAGCAGCATCAGTATATACTTCATATCAAGAGACATACTACCATATCCACCTACCTGCGGACAAGAAAAAAATCCCCCTGCCATCCTTTATGACGGCAGGGGGACACTCAATTAACAGAGTCGAAATTACTTCTCCTCAATGTGCACATCGTACACACGGCCCATGATATTCAGCTTCATATCACGGCCGGAGATGGCAGCGGACACACCCACGGTGGAGAGAGATACGGGAGCGCCGTAGTTCTCCTCCTTCTTAGCGGTGGGCAGCTCGGGGCGCTTGCCGGCATAGTAATCCTCAAGCTGCTGCGGGAACATAGCATAAATGACGCAGTTCTCATCCGTAGCGGGAATGTTCTTAGCGGTAAGCTTATCACGGAGATCCTGCATACCGGGCTTAATAAGGTCAGCCGGGCGGCAAGTGATGGGCTCCTTACCGGAACGCTTGGCGCACTCAGCCTGAAGCTCAGGATCCACAGGAGCGGGAGTATGACCGTAGTAACCAAGAGCCACGTCCATGGTCTGGGGCGTAATCTGCTTCCAGCGACCGAACTTCACGTTGAAGGCAGCCTGAGAACCCACAATCTGAGAGGTGGGAGTTACAAGCGGAATCCAACCAAGCGCCTTACGCACCACGGGAATCTCAGCCATCACCTCATCAAACTTGTCCATGATGTTGAGCTCCTTCAGCTGGTTACGGAAGTTGGAAAGCATACCACCGGGCACCTGATAGAGCAGCGTTGCGCTGTCCACGATTTCATTCTTGTGGCTGGTGAAGCGGCTAAGGCTCTCGTAGATGGGCTGGAGCATACCGGAAATCTTGGTGAGCTTCTCAGTGAAGTCATCAGCCACCTCCGGGCAACGGTCATAACCCTTCAGCAGGGCAAGCATGCGCATGCAGTCCGGCTGGCCGGTACCGTTAGCGAAGGGGGCGATGGAGCAGTCCACAGCATCAGCACCGGCATTAATACCGGCTACGTATGCACCGGCGCCCAGACCGGCAGTATCATGCGTGTGAATCCACACAGGAAGATTCGTGCTCTTCTTAATAGCCTCCACAAGAGCGGCTGTCTCGCTCGGGGGGATAAGACCGGCCATGTCCTTAATCACGATGCCGTCTGCACCCATATCAGCAATCTTCTTACCGAGGTTAGCGAAGTACTCCAGATTGTGTACGGGAGATGTGGTGTAGCAGATTGTGCCGTGAGCAGTAGCACCGGCCTCCTTAGCAGCGCGGATGGAAGTGCGCATATTTTCCGGGTCATTCAAGCAGTCGAAGATACGGAAAATGTTCATACCGTGCTTAGCACTGGTCTTCACAAAGGCCTCTACCACGTCATCAGCGTAGTTGGTGTAGCCCACCATGTTCTGACCACGCAGAAGCATCATGTGCGGAGTCTTGGGAGCCAGCTTCTTCAGAGTATCCAGACGATCAAAGGGAAGCTCGCCGAGGAAGCGAAGGCCGGAGTCAATCGTTGCACCACCCCAGGTCTCAAGTGCGGAGAAGCCCATCGTATCCAGAATGGGGGCAATCTCAAGCATCTGCTCGGTGGACATACGGGTGGCGGCCAGCGACTGGTGACCGTCGCGGAGGACTGTGCAGTTGAATGTTGCAGGTTTCATGATTATAAAATCTTTTTGGGGTACAGTTCACCCTATTTGGTTAAGCACAGACTACCATAAAACACCCGCGCACGTCAAGAAAAATAACCTTCGTAAAAAAAAATCTCACTTTTACTGATATTTTTCTTGCCAAACGGAAATTTTGGTGTATTATCCCTGCACCATGACCCGCAAAGGTGGTATCAACAAGACACGTAAGGCTGTCGCCAAGCGTTTCAAGGTGACCGGCACGGGCAAGGTTCTGCGTCGCAAGCAGGGTAAGCGTCACATCCTCCAGAAGAAGTCCAGCAAGCGTAAGCGCGCTCTGGGCAAACCCGCTCTGGTGGACGCCACCCAGGTTTGGGCCGTTAAGCAGAATCTGCCCTTCGCTTAAGCCAAGGAACATGGCCACAAGCCAGCCCCGCCCGCAAATCGGGCGGCCTTCATGCAGCCTGCCCGGCGTATTTTCGCCGAGGATTGAACGGACGAGACTGCAGGGAGGTGAGGAAGAACAGTCCGCTCACAATATACAAGATACAAAAATATGGCACGTGCTACAAATGGGCCGGCTTCTCGCGCCCGCCGCAAGCGCATCCTGCTCCGCGCCAAGGGCTTCCGCGGTTTCCGCAGCAAGCTCT
>JAZOMC010000032.1:0-9599 GCA_045653545.1 Akkermansia sp. | reverse complement strand
GGATTCCATGGAGCGTTTGGCTGAGGATGAGCTGCTGCCGTTGGCAGATCGTAAGGAATTGCAAGGCCGCTTTTCAGAAGAATTTCTCTCTGCTATTGATAAAGCGCTGCGCATTTCTTATAAGGACCGCTGGCAGAGTGCGCAGGAATGGATGGAAAAACTCGCTCCTGCCAAGACCCAAGAACAACCGAAAGCCATAGAGATACAAGCCCCTGTTGTTGAATGCTTGCCCGCGCAACAAGCGAATGATGTCAGCGGCCGGCAAATAGGAAAGCTAGTCGGCATAGTAATCGGCGGGCAAATCGGCACGGTAATCGGCATGGTAATCGGCTGGCTAATCGGTTGGGACGTCGGTGGGTTAATCGGCTTGTTCATCGGTATGGCAATGGGCTGGTTAATCGGTAGGAAAATCTGTGTGCCGCTTGGCAGGGCAATGGGCTGGTTAATCGGCATATTAATCGGCTGGGAAATTGGCATATTAATCGGCTGGGATATTGGCTACTTAATCAGCTGGTACATTAGCTGGTTAATCAGCGGAGTTGCCGGAGTAGGAATCGGCGTGGTCATTGGCTGGTTAATCAGTAGGAAAATCTATGTGCCGCTTGACAGAGCAATGGGCGGGTTAATCGCCACATTAATCAGCGGGGCAATAGGCGCGTTAATTGGAGGGGAAATTGGCTGGTTCTTCTGCGGGTTTGACGACGAATTTGTCGGAGTAGGAATCGGCGCGGTAATTGGCATGGTAATTGGCTGGTTAATCAGTAGGAAAATCCGTGTGTCGTACAACAGGGGAATAGGTGGGTTAGTCGGCTGGTATATCGGCTGGTATATCGGCTGTTATATCGTCTGGTATGGCTGGCATATCGGCTGGTACATCGACTGGTATATCTTTACTGTTTGGAGCAGCTTCTATAACGCTGTGCAAACCATCACGGTAATCTGCGGGTTAATCAGTATGGTAATCGGTGCGGTGGTCGGCGGGCTTGTCGCCAAAAAATCAAACTAGGCACGCTCTGAAGGCTGCAGCCTTACTCTGAAGATTCCATCATAGTGCAAAAAAAAATCACGCGCCGGGCATGGGGATGCCGGGCGCGTGGAGGATACGGGGAATAGGGTAGGGACATGAGGTCACGCGGCAGCTGGGGAGTGCCTGTGAAATCAGGTGGGCTGCGGTAATGAGGGCGCGGCGAGCTGAGGCCGGCGGGGTTACCGAGACATTATGGGGAAGAAGACTGTGCGGCGTCAGTGTGTGAAGCGGCCGGAGTATCAAATAGCGGCGTCCGGCGGCGTGGGCACAAGTTCCAGCTCAGGATTGGGTGTGGGTAGGGGTTGAGCTGTAGTGGATCGGAGAGCGTAGGGCAAAGATTTATCTCTCCGGGGGAGCTCTTGTGAGCGGGCAATGGATTCCCTGATGAGGGGGAGGTTAAGGTGATTAGGAGAAAAGGATGTAGGTGACAGAGGGGCTGCCGGGGGAGAGGGGTGAGCGGAGCGCATATAACGAGAGGCTGCATGTTCGCTGCCGGGCTGGCAATCGACGTGCGGTGGAGGTGCAAAAGACTCGGCGGGGGCATTTTCAGCGCGAGAGATTTTGCCGGTGGCGAATTCCTCGAAGCTGGGCAGGCCGGTGAGGCGAGCCTGAGACTCGAGCTCATAAATCAGCTGCTGCAGGGGCAGAGCGGCTTCTTGTTCCGTGATGGTGGTACAGTCGGCCGGCGGGGCGTTTTCGGCTGCCACGATGCTCGGTGCACCGTAGTGGAGTGAGAAAAGGTAAAGCGAGAGTTTGAGAACGCTGGCGGTGTCCAGATGGAAACGGCGGCAGATATTCTGAAGAATTCCGTGCATGACATGGTTGCTGCGCATACTGCAAGCGGTGGGCAGCTCTTTTTCGCGGTCTACCTGAGCTGGCTTGAGGCCTGCCGGATATTCCGGTTTAGGTTCACTGCGGTGGAGCATCAGGATTTCCTGTGTCCGCTCGGGATAGAGGAGCAGCTCCTCTAGCACCATATCTCGGAAACTGATGGCATGAGCTTTCGCAGTTTCTGAATCACCATACTGCTTGTCAGAGAAGTAGCGAGCGAGTGATACTCCTTGGCGGCAGATGGCGACCCTCCAGCCCTGGAAGTTCGTGAACTGATACGTGAACCTGGTTATGTGACGCATGTTCATGGCGGATGGCGTGTTTGTTGTTTGATGGTATCTGTTACAGCTGCTAAATTGTCTAATAATGGTAACAAAAGCAGTGTGCCGTCGCATTTTATGGCGAAATGAAGAGCCTGTCAAGCGGAAATCTTACTAATCATATAAAAGTTGTATGGTAAACGCTAACATGAGGCGTTTTTTTTGGCTGAAAATGGGAGAAAATGGGTTAAAAAGGGCGAAAATGGCTTGTGAAGATGCAATAGGTGTAATAAAATGTGCGAAGACATGAGTGAAGAACGGAAAGTGGTGGAAGTTGTAGCGGCGCTGATGATGGATAATGAGGGGCGCGTGCTGGCGACCCAGTGTGCGCCGCACAAGCACGGTGGTGGCTGGGAGTTTCCGGGCGGGAAGATAGAGCCGGGAGAGGCCGCCGCTGCCGCCGTGGCGCGAGAGATAGAGGAAGAGCTTTCCCTGAGTGTGCACGTGGGCGAACTGCTACACACGGTAGAGTGGGATTACCCGGCATTTCACTTGCGCATGCATTGTTTTGTGTGCCGTGTTCTTTCTGGCGAGCTGAGGCTGAAGGAGCACGTGGCGGCGCGCTGGCTGGGGGCTGATGAGCTGAAATCCGTAGACTGGCTGCCGGCGGATGTGGATGTGCTGACTCCGCTGGAGCAGTACATGCGCAGCCTCTCGTAAGCCTGAGGAGCAGGGGAAGAAAATAGCTGGTATTCAACGCGCCGCAGCGTAGCGGTGTCGGTATGAGTACCATGTACAATTTCTTCATCCGCCGCCCGGTGGTGGCCATATGTATAGCGCTCATGCTGGTGCTGGGCGGTTTCATAACAGCCTTTAGCCTGCCAGTGGCGCAGTATCCGGATATCGTGCCGCCGGAGGTGAGCCTGAATACGACGTACCCCGGCGCGGACTGCTACACCGTAGCGGATTCCGTGGCCGCGCCGATAGAGCAGCAGATGAGCGGCGTGGAGGGCATGGCGTACATGACGAGCACCAGCACGAACGAGGGCGCGATGAGTTTATCCGTGCTTTTTGATGTGGGCAGCTCGGCGGATATGGACCAAGTGCTCGCTTACATGCGCTATGCGCAGAGCACGGCGGGGCTTCCTTCCGAGGTGCAGCAACAGGGCGTGACCATGCGTACCCTCAGTGGGCCGCCCATGGTGCTCTTTGTGCTGAGAGCACCCGGGGGTGAGTATGATGCCACATGGCTGAGCAATTACGCCTACATTAATTTTGTGAACCCGCTGCTGCGTACACCCGGCGTGGGTAATGTGCAGGTGTTTGGTGCCGGTGAGTATGCCATGCGCATTTGGCTGGATCCGCAGAAGCTTGCGGGCCTCGGCATTACTGTGCAGCAGGTGAAATCCGCCTTGCAGGTGCAGAACTCTGTGCACCCCATGGGTAAGGTGGGGGCTGAACCCGCCGTCTCCGGCCAGAAGACCACCTACACCGTGCGCACCCAAGGACGCCTGCGCACGGTGGAGGAATTCCGGAATATCATTCTGCGGGCGGAGGGGGATGCTCTGGTGCGCTTGGGGGATGTGGCTCGCGTGGAGTTGGGCTGTGAGACGTATAACATGAGCTCCTCCTATAATGGCGAGGCCGGTGCCATCATCGCCATTAGCCAGAGCCCCGGCAGTAATGCCCTGCAGACGGTGCAGGCCGTGCGTCGCACCCTTGCAGGGCTGCAGCTTGCTCCCGGCTTGGAGCTGGAGGAAGCGCTGAACACCACCGAGAGTGTGAGCTTGGGGATAGAGGAAATTCTGTACACGCTGGGGCTGGCGCTGCTGCTGGTGATGCTGGTGGTATTCATTTTCCTGCAGGGGTGGCGCGCCACGCTGATACCGCTCACCGCGGTTCCCGTGAGTGTGGTGGGTACTTTTGTATTCTTCCCGCTGTTCGGAATGGAGGTGAACACCATCTGCCTGATGGGGCTTGTGCTGGCCATTGGCCTTGTGGTGGATGATGCCATCGTGGTGGTGGAGGCCGTGCAGACGAAACTGGACGACGGCGAGGAACCTGCCGCCGCCACGCGCGCGGCCATGAAAGAGGTGGCTGGCCCTGTGATGACCACCGCGCTGGTGCTCGCGGCGGTGTTCTTTCCCTGCATGCTGCTGCCGGGTATCACGGGGAGACTGTTCATGCAATTTTCCGTGACGATTGGTGTCTCCATTCTGCTCTCTGCTTTTTGTGCGCTCACGCTCAGTCCTGCGCTGTGTGCTCTGCTGCTGCGGCGGGGAGATGGCAAGAAAGGGCGCTTGGCTGAGTGGTTCAATAATCTTCTGGGGAGCACCCGGCGGGGGTATGCAGGCTGCTCCGGCTGGCTGATTCGCCGCGGGCTCCTCACGGGCTTACTGCTGGTGGTGGTCGCGGTGTGCATTTACCCCGTGGTGGAGCGCGTGCCCGGTGGATTCCTGCCGAATGAGGATGAGGGCTACCTGTACGGCTCTTTGCAAATGCCTGCCGGCAGCTCGCTCGGTGTGACGGAGCAGGGAACTGCTCAGATTATCGCCCGCCTGAAAGAGAATCCGGCGGTGAAGGGCGTGGTGATGGTGAATGGATTCAACCTCCTCACCGGCGTGCAAAGCCCCAATAATGCATTCTTCTTTATTACCCTCACCCCTTGGGCCGACCGCAACCCCGACACTCAAAGTGCCGCAGCCCTCGTGCAGCAACTTCGCAGCCAGTTGAACGCAATGCCTACCGGCGGAATCGGGGCTGCCATCGCGCCGCCGCCTATTCCCGGTGTGGGCGCCACCTCCGACGTCACCTTCATGCTGGAAGATCGCGCCGGCCGCGGCCCGGATTATCTCGCCGAACAAGCCTCCGCCTTCACTTTGGCCCTGGCCTCATGCCCGGAAATCGCTGCCGTGCAGAACTTTCAGGCGGCGGATACTCCCCAGTACCTCATCACCGTGAATACAGAAAAGGCACTTACCCAGGGCGTGGAGCTCAGCGCGGCGTATGATACTTTGCAAACATTCCTTGGCAGCTCCTTCGTGAATTACCTGAACTTGTACGGCTACCAGTACCCCGTTTATATGCAGGCTGAGGCATCCGCACGCATGAATACGGGGCAGATGCGGAACTTCTATCTGCCCGGAGCCGGTGGCAGCGAAGTGCCGCTGGATGCGCTTGTGGATGTGGAGTTCACCTATGGACCCCAGTTCATCATGCGCCAGAATATGTATAATGCCGCCATGCTGAATGTGAGCGCCGCGCCCGGCTATACTTCCGATGAAGTCATGGCTGCGCTGGAGAACACCTTTGCCCGTAGCATGCCTGAAGACATGGGCTACTCTTACTACGGCATGAGCTACCAGCAGAAAAAAGCGGCGGAAGGTGTGAGCTTGGCCGGTATTCTGACTATCTCAGGCGTATTTGCCTACCTCCTGCTGGCCGCCCTTTACGAGAGCTGGGCGCTGCCGCTTTCCATCATCTTCTCCGTACCCGTGGCCATTTTGGGAGCACTGACCACCCTTTGGCTGGCCGGGCAGCAGCTGGATTTGTATGCGGAAATCGGCCTTATCATGCTGATAGGCTTGGCAGCCAAGAATGCCATCCTCGTGGTGGAGTTCGCGCAGGATCGCTTGGAGGAAGGCATGCCCCTGCTGCAGTCTACCCTTGCCGGGGCAGAGGCACGCCTGCGCCCCATCCTTATGACCTCCTTTGCCTTCATTCTCGGCTGTGTGCCGCTGGCCTTTGCCACAGGGCCGGGTGCTGAAGCTCGCCGTTCCATAGGCATTACGGTTATCGGCGGCATGAGCGCGGCCACCCTCATAGGAATCTTTTTCATTCCCTTCTGCTATTACCTCATCGCGCGTGTACGTGTGCGAATGGCAAGGGGCTGAACGTGAAAATGAGAAAACCCGCCGTCCGAAGTCGGACAGCGGGTTTTACATGTACACGAAAATAACAGCTAGGCTTACATGGCCTTGAGAGTCTCAATGGCGGCCTGCAGGGTGGGGACGTCCTCAATGGAAATGACGGTGGCCTCTTTGGAAATGCGGCCCATCATGCCAGCGAGGGTCTTGCCCGGGCCCATCTCGATGAAGAGGGTGTAACCCTTGGTCACAAGGTCCTGCATGCTGGCAGCCCAGCGCACGGAGCCGCACACCTGAGCACCGAGCATGGCGCGAACATCATCCGTGCTGGTGACGGGGCGAGCCTCATAGTTGCAGTACACCGGGCAGGCGGGCATCTGCATGGTGGCAGCGGTCAGCTCCGGCAGCAGCTTCTCCTGGGCGCTCTTCATGAAACGGCTGTGGTAAGCTCCGGCCACATTCAGCTTCTTGGCCAGTTTGAAACCGGCGGCCTTGGCACCGGCCACGGCCTTATCCACACCCTCCACGGAGCCACTGACGACCGTCTGCCCCGGGCAGTTGTAGTTAGCTACATCGATATCACACTCAGCGGCCAGCTTCTGCACGGCTTCATCATTACCGCCAATCATGGCAGCCATGGTGCTGGGAGCAGCCTGACAGGCCTCCTCCATGAAAGCACCGCGCTTCTGCACGATTTTCAGGCCATCCTCCATGCTGAAAGTGCCGGCCGCGGCGTGGGCCGTGAACTCACCGAGGCTCAGACCGGCAGCAGCCACAGGCTCAATCTCCACCTCGCTGCGCAGAATCTCCCACAGGGCAAGGCCGTGCAGGTACAGGGCAGGCTGGCAGTTGCAGGTGCGGGTCAGCTCGGCATCCGGGCCGTTGAACATAACATCCGTAAGCGAATATCCTAGCGCAGCGTCAGCGGCGTCCATCATGGCCTTCGCGGCGGGATAGCTATCGTAAAGGTCTTTGCCCATGCCCACCTTCTGGGCACCCTGTCCGGGGAAGAGTAATACGGCTTTCATCGTGTGTAAATCATGCAGGGGTTGTAATTGTCTGCTGTCATCATGGTAGAACATTGCGTGCACTCAGTCAAGAAAAATCGTTAGCAAAGTTAGAGTATACTATAATATTTTACTGAAATAAAGTGTGAATTTTGTTTAAAAGCGAGAAATTTCAGTAGACAAAACGTGAAATGTGGTGTAGAATGCCGCGCTTTTCGGAAAAAGCAATTAACCATAAAATATAACAGACAATGGACCCCAATACATTATTCTGGATTGTACCCGTTGCCTCCGTCCTGGTGCTGGCTTTTGCCGCCAAGTTCTTCTTCGACATGAAGAAGGCTGATGAGGGTAACGACCGTATGAAGGAGATTGCGGGCTATGTGCGCGAAGGCGCAATGGCCTACCTGAAGCAGCAGTACAAAGTTGTTGCTATCTTCTTCGTGATTATCGCAATCGCCTTCGGCGTGATGGCCTACTTCGGCCTGCAGAACAACATCGTGCCCATCGCCTTCCTTACCGGTGGTATCTTCTCCGGTCTGGCTGGTTTCATCGGCATGAAGACGGCCACGTATGCTTCCGGCCGTGTGGCTCAGGCTTGCCGCGATAAGGAGGACGGTCTGAACAAGGGTCTGCAGCTTGCATTCCGTTCCGGCGCTGTGCTGGGTCTGACGGTTGTGGGCTTCGGTCTGCTGGATATTTCCGCTTGGTACCTGATTCTTGACAACACTTCCCTGATGGGCACCTTCGAGACTCCCGTGGAGAAGCTCGTGCACATCACCACCATCATGCTTACCTTCGGCATGGGTGCCTCTCTGCAGGCTCTCTTCGCTCGTGTGGGCGGTGGTATCTACACCAAGGCTGCTGACGTAGGCGCTGACCTTGTGGGTAAGACTGAGTACCACTTCAACGAGGACGATCCTCGTAACCCCGCTACCATCGCTGATAACGTGGGTGACAACGTAGGTGACGTGGCCGGCATGGGTGCTGACCTGTACGAGTCCTACGCTGGTTCCATTCTGGCTACCGCCGCTCTGGGCGCTGCCGTGGCCGCTGCTGCCAACAACTACGAGATGGGTCTGCAGATGGTAATGGCTCCCATGATCATCGGTGCTGTAGGCGCTATCCTTTCCATCCTCGGCGTGTACATGGTGCGCACCAAGCCCGGTGCAAACCAGACTCAGCTGATGGCTGCTCTGAACAAGGGCATCAACTTCTCCAGCGTACTTATCGCTATTTTCTCCGCCCTCGTGCTCTGGGCCCTCAACATCCAGAACTGGCTCGGTATCTGGGGTTCCATCATGATTGGTCTCGTGGTGGGTATCGCCATCGGTAAGGTGACTGAGTACTACACCTCCTTCGAGTTCAAGCCGGTGAAGTTCATCGCTGAGAACGCTACCACCGGTCCTGCTACCGTGATTATCTCCGGTATCGGCGTGGGTATGATTTCTACCTGCTGGCCTGTGCTCTTCATCGTGCTCGGCACGATTGGCGCTTACCTTTGCGCTGCCGGTGAGTGGGCCTTCACCGCTAACAACATGGCTGCCGGTCTCTACGGTATCGGTATCGCCGCTGTGGGTATGCTTTCCACTCTGGGTCTGACTCTGGCTACTGACGCCTACGGCCCCATCTCTGACAACGCCGGCGGTAACGCCGAGATGAGCGCTCTGGGTGACGACGTTCGCTCCCGTACGGACGCTCTGGACGCTCTGGGTAACACCACCGCTGCTACCGGTAAGGGCTTCGCTATCGGCTCCGCCGCTCTGACTGCTCTCGCCCTTCTTGCCTCCTACATCGAGGAGCTGAAGATTGCTGCCGCTCGTCTGGGTGAGCAGGTTATCACCATCAGCAACTGGGGTGGTGCTGTGGGTACCGGTACTGAGGTATCCAAGATGAGCATCGCTGAGTTCATGTCCGCCTTCGAGGTAACCCTCATGAACCCCAAGGTTCTCCTGGGTATCTTCATCGGCGCTATGCTTTCCTTCCTCTTCTGCGGTCTGACCATGAACGCTGTGGGCCGTGCTGCTAAGAGCATGGTAGAGGAAGTTCGTCGCCAGCTGAGCGATAAGGACGTATTCGAGGGCAAGAAGAAGGCTGACTACGCCCGCTGCGTGGGTATCTCCACTCAGGGTGCTCAGCGTGAGATGATTGTTCCCTCCCTCATCGCTGTGGTAGTACCTGTTGCTACCGGTCTGGTGATGGGTGTAGCCGGTGTGTTCGGTCTTCTGGCCGGTGGTCTTGCCGGTGGCTTCGTGCTCGCCGTGTTCATGGCCAACTCCGGTGGCGCATGGGACAATGCTAAGAAGTACATTGAGACGGGTGACGCTTCCTTCTGCGGTAAGCACACTCCCATCCATGACGCTTCCGTTGTGGGTGATACCGTGGGTGACCCCTTCAAGGATACTTCCGGCCCCTCTCTGAACATTCTTATTAAGCTGATGAGCATGGTGTCCATTGTGACCGCAGGTCTGAACGTTGCGTTCTCCCTGCTGTAATTCAGCCCAAAGCTAAGGTATTTTCCGCCGCCTGCTAACTGCAGGCGGCGGGTTTTTTTGCCACTTGGGTTTTTGGGGTTGGCAACCCTAGCGGAAAAGGTAGGGGATAGGGA
>JAZOMC010000031.1:0-25964 GCA_045653545.1 Akkermansia sp. | reverse complement strand
GCGTTCTCGCAGTGGCGCGGCACGCGCAGGTGCAGCGTCTCCAGCCCCAGGTTGAGCAGGAAGGCATTGAAAGGTGACGGAATGGAGCCCAGGTCGCGCATGAGGGTCACCGTGCACTTGGTGATGTAGGCGCCAGCGCCGGAGGCCTCGGGGTACACCAGACCGTGGTAGGGATCATCGGGCTTGGTAAGGCCGGGGAATTTATCTGCATGGGCTGCCCAGTCAAACTTGCCGCTGTCAACCACCACACCGCCCACCTGGGTGGCGTGGCCATCCATGTACTTGGTGGTGGAGTGCATCACGATGTCTGCCCCGTGCTCGAAGGGACGGCAGTTAATCGGCGTGGCAAAAGTGTTATCCACAATCAATGGCACACCGTTCTTGTGAGCAATGCGGGCCATCTTCTCAATGTCCAGCACCTGCAGGGAGGGGTTGGAGATAGTCTCTGCGAAGATGCACTTGGTGTTCGGGCGGAAGGCCTTCTGGATTTCTTCTTCCGGGGCGTCCTGGTCCACGAAGGTTACTTCGATGCCAAGCTTCTTGAAGGTGACCGCGAAGAGGTTGTATGTGCCGCCGTAAATAGCACTTGTGGAGATGAAGTGATCACCGGCTTCGCAGATATTGAAGATGGAGTAGAAGGAGGCAGCCTGACCGGAGGCTGTCAAAATGGCTGCTACGCCGCCTTCCAGTTCTGCTATTTTCTTTGCCACGCATTCATTCGTGGGGTTCTGAAGGCGGGTGTAGAAAAAGCCAGCTTCCTCCAGATCGAACAGGCGGGCCATCTGGTCGCTCGTCTCGTACTTAAAGGTGGTGGACTGGAATATCGGCAGCACACGGGCCTCGCCCTTCTTAGGCTGCCAACCGCTCTGTACGCATATGGTGTCTCTGTTCATATCTGTTGAATTATTAGCGTGTGGCGTCATGGTAACACGTTATTCCTACCATGGCAAGGAGAAATAGCTATTTTGATTCTTGCTGCCACAAAAAAAATGCCACGCCGCCATAGGTGTAAATGGCGGCGTGGGCGCATGTTCTAGTTGGAATGTATTTACCAGCCTAAGATTCTGCCACGCAGACCACCGGCGTCATTCTGCTCGTTGTCGGAGTTTTCTTCCGGCCCTTCCTGCTGTTCTTCCTCGCGGCGGGACGTGCCCATGGCTGTGTCGCGGTTTCTGCCGGTGATTTTGCCGAAGAGAGAGGCAAAGAGTCCCTGTTTTTCAGCTTCATCGAAATTAGCGCGCCAGATGAGGCTGTCCTCACGGAAAGGAGGTCCCTCGGTGCTGTTGTTGATGCTGTAATCCACGCTGCCTTGGCTGAGCGCTCTGGAAATGTTGCGGGGGGAGGGCAGGGAATCATTCGTGCGGAAGAGGTGCAGCGTGGGAGATTCTGACGGGGGGACAATACCGTAGCGGGCGCGTCCGGCATTACGGAGCTCCTCAATGAGAAGGCAGAAGCCGAACTCGTTACCGGGAATTTCGGAGACAAGAATCTCAATGGGGTAACTCTTACCTTCCTGTACGCGGAATGGCGTGCCGCTGGGGATGCCGCCCAGCATGCGGTTCCAGTGCGGGGTGGACTCGTACTGGTAAATGGCGCGCCTTGCACGGCGGGAGGTAATCTCTTGCTGGTAGCCTCGGTCTGTTCCGAGCGTCATGTTATTGCGGGTGGGAATGCTCCAGCCACTTTCCAGTACGAGCTTGTTGTTGAAGCGTACCATGATGACATCATCACCCATGCCGACGAAGCGGAAAGTGCCGCTCTTCGGAGCCGTGACCACGCCGCGGTATATCACCACCCAGTCAGAGGGCTGCACTTTGGGTGTATCCTCATTTTCGTTGCATTGGAAAGCTTCCGGGCCGTATGCTGCGCGGCAGCGGGGGAGGTAGAAGTACGGTGCGTAGAGGCGTACGGCAGGGGAATAATAGTTTTCCAACAGGCTCTGATTCCAGTCCCTTTCATTGAAATTATGGAAAAGCTGTACGACCTGCTGTCTGCTCAGCGGGCGGGCTCCGCTGCCTTCCACGGGGCGCTTCAAATCATAGAATCTGCCCACGAGGGCGGACTGCTCATCCACATCTCCGCCGAATGCCTGCAGAAGTTCGTGGTTGATATCCAGCTTATCCCATTCATTTTTTGCTTCTTCCCAAGCGCGTTCACCTAGCTCCCGGGCATCTCTTCCTAGAGATTCCACTTCACCCCAAATGGAGTCCCAATCAGCGTGGGCTGTGGTGGTGCTAGTTATGGCTGCAGCAAGCGGAATAATGAAGGTTTTGCAGAACTTTCTCATATTTTTCAGTTTAGCAGAGCCGCTGGGAGCTGGCAAGCGTAAAATAGAGAACGGATATGGGTAATTCTTTCATGACACAACGTGAGTAGCTGAAATCAGGGGTTATGCTTGCTTCATTCAGCTGATTGTGCTACAATTCGCGACCGCGTGTGCCGCCCGGGCTCGCTTTACCGTCAATTTTAACCGTCAAAGATAATGATTAAGTGGATTCTGAATAAAATCGTAGGTTCCAAGAACCAGCGCGAAGTGCGCAAGCTGCGCCCCATCGTGAAAAAAATGCTCGACATCGAGAAGAACTGGCAGGGGAAGGACCGCGATTTTCTTGTGGGCAAGACTGCTGAGTGGCAGAAGTATCTGCACCGCTTCACGCCTATTGACCTGCCCACCCGCGGTGTGATTCTTTCTTCCTCTGAAGCTGAGCTTAAGTCATATGCCGAAACTCTGAACACCCGTTTCTCCGCTCTGAGTGATATCTTCCCCAAGCTTCCTACTGTGGAGGCTACTCCGGATTCTATTGAGGCTGGTAAGAAGGCATTTGCTGAGATTGAGCCCAAGTTTGACAAGCTGCGTGCCAAGTATCTGGAGCAGATTATGCCTGAGGCTTTTGCTGTGGCTAAGTGCGCTGCCCGTAACCTGTGCGGCACGGAAGTGGATGTTTGCGGTACACCCATTAAGTGGGATATGGTACACTTTGATGTGCAGCTGATTGGCGGTATTGCGCTGCACCGCGGATTCATCGCTGAGATGGCCACTGGTGAAGGTAAGACCCTCGTGGCTACCTTGCCTGTTTACCTGAATGCTCTGACCGGTTTGGGTGTACACGTGGTGACGGTGAATGATTATCTCGCCCGCCGTGACTCCATGTGGATGGGCGCCCTCTTCAAGTATCTTGGCCTGACGGTGGGCTGCATTCAGAGCATGATGCCCAACGACCTCCGTCGCCAGATGTACGCATGCGATATCACATACGGTACGAACGCAGAATTCGGTTTCGACTACCTGCGTGATAACGGCATGGCCTCCACCCGCAGCGCTCAGGTGCAGCGTGGCCATTACTTCGCTATCATTGACGAGGTGGACTCCATTCTTATTGATGAAGCCCGTACACCGCTCATTATCTCCGGTCCCGCCGTGGTGGAGCGTGAGCAGCAGTATGAAGAGCTTAAGCCCCTCATTGAGAAGGTGGTGAAGGCTCAGGTTGAGCTGTGTAACAGCCTGATGACTCAGGCTAAGAACTATGCCAAGGAGGGCGATGCCATGGCTGCCGGCCGCTGCCTGTACAAGGTGAAGCTCGGTATGCCGAGAAACCGTGCTTACATGCGCTCTCAGGAGGATGTGGAAATGCGCCGCATGGTGGAGAAGTACGAGCTTTTCCTGCTGCAGGATCCCCGTAAGCTGGAGCTCTTCAAGCTGAAGGAAGAACTTTACTTCTGCCTTGATGAGAAGCTTCATGATGCTGACCTCATGGAAATGGGCCGTGAGCTCATCAGCCCCGGGCATCCTGAGAACTTCGTGCTGCCGGATCTTGGCACCGAGTTTGTGAACATTGATGAGGATGAAACTCTCACTGAGCGTGAGAAGGAAGCTCGCAAGTCCACTCTCATTAAGCGTCTGGACGAGAATGCTGCCCGCCTGCACACCATCAGCCAGCTGCTGAAGGCCTACACCATTTACGAAAAGGATAAGGAATATGTGGTGAAGGACAGCAAGGTTATCATCATTGACCAGAATACCGGCCGTGAAATGCCCGGCCGCCGCTGGAGCGAAGGTCTGCACCAGGCCGTGGAAGCCAAGGAAGGCGTGGAAGTGGAGGCCGAAAACATGACCTACGCTACCATCACCATCCAGAACTACTTCCGCCTGTATTCCCGTCTTGCCGGTATGACCGGTACTGCTGAGACGGAGGCCGCTGAGTTCCATGATATTTACAAGCTGGATGTGCTTCCCATTCCGACGAACCGTCCTTGCATCCGTCAGGACTTCAATGACCTTATCTTCAAGACACGCCGCGAGAAGTTCAACGCCGTGGTGGCCAAGATTAAGGAGCTGCACGTTAAGGGACAGCCGGTGCTTGTGGGTACGGCTAGCGTGATTGCTTCCGAGACGCTCTCTCGCATGCTCGCCGGTGCTCGCATCCCCCATGAAGTGTTGAACGCCAAGAACCACCAGCGCGAAGCTGAAATCGTGGCACGTGCTGGTCAGCGTGGCGCCGTGACTGTGTCCACAAATATGGCCGGCCGCGGTACGGACATTAAGCTGGGTGAAGGTGTGGCTGATTTGGGTGGTTTGTTTGTGCTGGGTACGGAGCGTTATGAATCCCGCCGTATTGACCGCCAGCTGCGTGGCCGTTGCTCCCGTCAGGGTGACCCTGGTGCCTCCCAGTTCTTCCTCTCCTTTGAGGATGATTTGATGCGTAATTTCGGCGGCAGTGAGCGCATGACCCGCGTGATGGACCGCTTCGGTATGGAGGAAGGTGAGGCTGTGGAAAGCGGCCTCATGAACAAGATTATCGAAGGCGCTCAGAAGCGAGTGGAGCAGCGTAACTACATGTGGCGTAAGCACGTGCTGGATTATGATGACGTCATGAACCAGCAGCGTACCATCGTTTACGGTATGCGTAACGAGGCTCTCCTTTGCGAGGAACCCCGTGAGATGATTTACGAGCAGCTGGAAGAAGGTACCAACACCAAGTGTGACCTCTACCTGAATGAGGACAACACCGGCACCGTGCGTCCCACGGACCTGCTGCAGGCGGTGAACTCCACATTCCCCTTCGGCTGGAGTGAGGGGGATGCTGACTTCATCTCCAAAACTCCGGATGAAGCCGCTCAGATTATCACCGCCAAGGTGCGTGAGATGTATGAGAAGAAGGTGGCCGGTGAGCGTGCTGACCGCGTGGACCAGATGGAGCGTTCCATCATGCTTCAGGCTATTGATAAGCTCTGGCAGCAGCACATCACTGACATGGACGCCCTCCGTGAAGGTGTGCGCCTGCGCGCTCAGGGGCAGCGTGATCCCCTCGTGGAGTACAAGCGTGAGGCTTATGATATCTTTGAGACCCTCATGAACAATATCCAGTTCGAGATTCTCAATAACCTCTTCCGTAGCACCACAAACCTGAACGCCTTCGAGGACTTCCTCGCCTCTCTGCCCTCCAGTAATGCTGATGAGGAATCTGCTGACGTGACGGATATTCTGGGTAATGGTGACCTGCTGTCTATGCTGCGTGAGCAGATGAGCCAGATTGCCGCCCGTGCTCGTGCTGCTGCTCCCGCGCAGGATATCCTGCCTGAGCCCGCTCCCATTCCTGCTCCTGAGGAGGAGCTCTCCGCCATGCCTGATGGTATGAGCGTGAGCGGTGGCGCTCCCATGCCCGGCGTGCGCATGAAGGCTGAAAAGAAGCTGACCATGCCCCGCAAGAAGGTAATGGGGAAAATTAAGCGTGAGACAAATCCCGCCGTCATGGCGATGAGTGAGGCTGATGAAGCCGACCTTATTGCGGATCCTGCCTCATCTTCTGATAAAGCAGAGTAAATAAAATCCGGTTTTATCCACTCCCGGCGCGGTATGAACGTCCGTTCTGTTCTGGAATACGTACCATACTTCCGCGGTCGCCTCTTCGTGGTGCATATCTGCCACGAGCTGCTGGCCGCGGAGGCGCTGGTGGACGCGCTGCTGGATGTGGACGCCCTGCATGAGATTGGTGTACGCCTTGTGCTGGTTGCGGAAGGAAATGATACTTCTGAGCTGCTGCGCAGAGCCGGCACGTGCGAGGTGCATGCAGCAGCAGCGGAGCAGCCGCTCTCTGACGGCGCTCCTGTGGTGGCCCGTGTGGAGGAGATTGTTCAGCGGCGTCAGGTGGCCATTGTGGCTTCCGGTACTGACGGCCGCTTTGATGCGGGAAGTGTATCTTTGGCGGTGGCTCTTGGGGCCGCCAAATACATTTCCTTGCAGGTGGATGGTGTGCCTTGCCGGAGTGGGCAGCCTATTTTTGCCATTCGTGAGAGCGATGTATTGGCTGGAGCCTGTGCAGACTGCACCCATGCGGAGGTGCTGATGCAGGCTGCGGAAGTCTGCCGCAGCGGGATTCCCCGCGTGCATATTCTGGACGGTTTACAGCGCGGCGTGTTGCTGGATGAACTCTTCTCAGAGGAAGGCGTGGGCACCATGGTGCACACGGACTCGTACTATGAGATTCGCGCTCTGAAGGAGGACGATATCCCCGAATTGCTTTCCATGATTGCGCGCTGTGTGGTGGATGCCAAACTGGTGGAGCGCACGTACGAAAGCATTCGTGAGAAGCTGGAGAGCTATTACGTATATACGCTGGATGATACCATTGTCGGTTGCGTGGCTCTTTATCCATATGCTGAGAATGGCTGTGCTGAGCTTGGCTGCCTCTTTATCAAAAAGAATTACGAGGGCCATGGGTATGGCCGTGCTATGTGCCGCTTCGTGGAAGAGAAAGCACGTAATCTCGGCTTTGAATGGATTTTCGCCATCTCGCAAAGTGCTGTGGCATATTTCCGCGACAGGCTGGGGTATGCTGAGCTTTCTCGGGATGTTCTTCCCGCTGCGCGGCGGGCCTTGTTGGAGGCTAGTGGTCGTTCTTCTGCCGTTTTTGGCCGCAGATTAGGCTGAAAACGCTGATTTTAGGGGGCAAAAGCTCCCTTTTTTGTTTTTTGCGCTTGTTTTGGCGTTGACAATCTGCGTATTCTCCTTCTATAATAATAGTTAATGATGGAGTCCCTGCTCAAACTTCTGCGTCAACCATGGCTTGTTACCACGCGCCGCTTGGTACTGCTGCTGCTTGTCTTCATTGAGATAGGTATTTTGGCGGAGTCTGTGAACGGCTGGGAATATGATTTATATGGTTGCTGGCATGCTGCGCCTTGGCTGTTTGGTGTATCACTTGGAGGATACTGGCTTGTAGGATGTGTGACAGTTGGCTTGCTGTTGCGCTGGGGCTGGACTGTATGGCAGCGTTATCGCGCGTCAAAGGTTGCTTTGGCTAAAGCTGAGGGAGATGGTATCCAGATGGAGCTCCCTCTTCCTGATATGGGCTCAGCGAAGGTTAGCCGCTCCCGGCTGAGGCGCTGGTGGGACGTATGGTTGCTGCTGCTTGTGCTGTTGGTGTGCCGTCCTCTGGGATACTGGTTTGATTATTTATCCGGGAACCGCAGTTTGCTTGTCGTGAGCTGTGCAGGTGTTCATGAGGAGGGTAAAACTGCTCGCGCCGCATGGTTGAGCGCTAACGCTCGTGCGGAGGGCGTATTGGCCGGTACGCCGATGGGAGAAGGTGCTCATCTTCACTCATTTAATTTGCCGGAAGGTGATTTCAAAGTCAGTTGTGATGCCTCTCTCACGTATTTTGCGCTTAGTCATGTTCGCCGTACGCGCCGCTTCACGCTCCGCCCTCACTTTGATATCCCCGGCGAGATTGATTTGTATATCTGCCCGCTGAATACGGAACAGGAACGCAATCGGGTACTGTCACTGCTGGCCCATTATGCTGAAAATCCTCAGTCACCCCGGCCTCGCATTCGCCGCATGCCGTTTACTCTCTGCCAGGATTCCGCTGTGCTTTATCTGGATTACGGCGAGTATGCATTCCTCCCGGTGCCTAAGGGAACGGAGCCTTCAGAAGTGCCGGCCCTGATATACTTTTCTCTTCTCCCCTGATGCTGCTCCTTTTGTATGCCGCTGAAGATGGGCGCGGATAAATACTAAAATATGATGTTTTCATTTTGGAAGAAAAAATGTGGAGCCTTGCTGCTGGC
Source organism: Akkermansia sp. (assembly GCA_045653545.1). Lineage (GTDB taxonomy): Bacteria > Verrucomicrobiota > Verrucomicrobiia > Verrucomicrobiales > Akkermansiaceae > Akkermansia. The sequence continues at coordinate 17,897 of JAZOMC010000031.1, read as the reverse complement.
TTTGGCTGTTCTGAGTGGCGGCGCTATAGCGGAAGGTGAGCGCCCGGTTGTGCTGGATATCGGCCACCAGTCCACCGCCCGTGGGGCTGGGTCTCCTGATGGTGCGGTGAATGAGTACGAGTTTTGGTGTATGTATGCCGGGGAGGTGAAGGCCGTCATCGAGGACGCTGGTTACTCATGCGTGGTATTGAATCGCGGTAATGCTCCCACGAAAAAAGCTGTCTTGGAAGCATGTGAGGCGGCCGAGGTGGTGCAGCTCAACCGCCCGGACCGCGGGGCAAGACGTTATCCTTCCACCCATTATCCTGAGCATATCGGTTGTGGCATGGTAAGCGCAGATTATGCTATTGATCTGGGCGCCCGTTGTGTGGTGTTCCTCCATCTCAACAGCGTAGGTAATTCTTGGAGCTCCACGCCCCCGCGAGGCCTTATTATTTGTAACCGCCGCCATGGGAACGCTCTCGCGGAAAGCGTATGTGAAGCCATGCGTCGTGATATTCTGGACCGCCCCGGTGGCATGCCGAATGCGGGGAAGGGTATTAGCGTGGTGCCTCGTTACATAGGCTCTCAGCCATCCGCCGGCTGGATGAACGCTCTTGATGAAGCCGGAATCCCGGCAATCGTCTTTGAAGCTGTCTATGTGAATAATCGGGGGCACGTTTCCTTTATCCGGAATGATGCCAACGCCCGGAAGCTTGCCCGGACGATTGCCGCCGGTGTAGTTGATTGGTTAGAGAATCAGGATTGACAACCCGCCTTAAATCTGGCATTATCATCCATGATGAAAACACCGATTGCACTCGCTCTTATCGCTCTTCCTTCAGCCATAGTATCTGCTGCTCCTGCTGCGGAAACTCCTGATGTTGCCGCAGCTATGGTTCAGATTCGTGCCGGTGAGGCTTCCTGTGTGCTGGTAAAAGAAGGCGCTGTGGTGGCTGAAGCCTTGGGGCGCGGCATTCTGCCCCTGCTTAGTTTGCTGGATGAGCGCTCTGAGGACATGGAGGGGGCTGACCTTGTGGATAAGATTGTGGGCCGTGCTGCAGCCATGCTCGCCATTGAAGGCCGGGTGCGTTCCGTGACGGCGATGGTTATGTCTGAAGAAGCTCGGGATATGCTCGTATCTCATGGTATCACCGTGCATGCACGCACCATTGTGCCGCAGATTCTCAATTCTGATTTCTCCGGGCGTTGCCCCATGGAGGACGCCGTCTGGGAGATAGAGAACTGCTCGGAAGGTGTTGGTGCTTTGCGTTCTCGCCTGCGAGAAATGGGGATAATCTGAGGCTGGTTTTATAGCATTTTAATTTTCGCGCTCCGGCTCAATGAGCTGTGGGCGCGCATTTTTTTGCTTGCCATGCGGTGATGAATATGCTAAATAGTACGGAACGCGTTCGCGCGTTATAGTTATTTAACAAAAGCCATGATAGCAAAATACATAATCCCACTGATGGCGCTGAGCTGTGCAGCATTGCAGGCCGGCGAACGTGAGACGTTTGACTTCGGCTGGAAATTCAGATACTTTGGCGGATTTGACCCCGCTGACGCCGGTTCTCCTGCATGGGCCGACGGTTACCAAGGTGGGCATCCTGCCTCACATGCTGTGGATGGTAACATGGACACCCGCTGGTGTGCTCCGAGTTCCGAGAGTGGCCACAGGCTGGTCATCGCCCCCGGTTTTGAAGACCCTGTTAAGCTTTTTCTTATTTACTGGGAGCAACCCAGTACCTTTGATGTGCATGTCAAGGTCGTATGTCAGGATGAGAGCAAGAACTTAGAGCTTTCCTTTAATCAGGGTGGGCAGGCTGCCAGTTTTGTGGAAATGCCTGAGCCGGCATCCATTCGTTACATCATTGTTACTGTGCCTAAGGGGACAAACTCCCGCCAGTGGATGAGCGTGCGTGAAGTGCTCTTTACCGGTGCTGATAATACGCCGTTGAAGGCTCGCCGTGGTCCGGGCGCTCTTGTGCACGCTGAGGTGGGCGCAAGCGGGGCCGGTTATAAGGATGTGCAGCTTCCCCATGACTGGGCCATCGAGAGTCCCTTCTTGGCCAACGAGCCGAATGAAACAGGTAAGCTCCCTTGGAACGGCTGGGGCTGGTACCGCAAGCACTTTAATGTGCCGGCTGATTTCGACCCCGCCACTCAGCGCTGGTATCTGGATTTTGACGGCGTCATGTCACGCCCGCAGATTTATGTGAATGGCCAGAAGGCCGGTGAATGGGTATATGGCTATAACTCTTTCCGTGTGGATATTACGCCCTTCCTCAAGCCCGGTGAGGATAATTTGGTGGCGGTGATGGCCAGTAACCTGCCGCTGTCCACCCGTTGGTATCCCGGCGCCGGTATTTACCGCCACGTGTGGCTGGAGCGTACAGGCCCCGTGCACTTGGCTCAGTGGCCTACCTATGTCACCACCCCTGAGATTACTCGTGATTACGCTGTGGTGAAGGTGCAGACTACAGTGAAGAACACCAGTGATGCTCCGGCTTCCGTTACCGTGCATCAGACGGTAGAGGGCGCTGCAGCCGCTCCTTCTACTATTACCATCGCACCTAATTCCGAGAACGTGGTGGAGCAGGAGCTCCGCATCGCTAATCCCCGCCTCTGGAGCTGTGAATCCCCCAATCTCTACAAGCTTCAGACCCGTGTGGTCATGAATGGTAATGAGATTGATACCAAGGAGACGACCTTTGGTGTGCGCACCATTGAGTGGCGCAGAGAAGGCTTCTTCCTGAACGGTGAGCGTGTGCGCCTGCAGGGCGTGTGCGAGCACCATGACCTTGGTGCCCTGGGTTCTGCTTTCCATGCCCGTGCTTATGAGCGTAAGATTGAACTCCTGCGTGCCATGGGTTGTAACTCCATGCGCATGACTCATAATCCTCCCGCTCCGGAGGTGCTGGATTTGTGTGATAAGCATGGTATTCTCGTGATTGATGAGCTCTTCGATATCTGGAGACGCCAGAAGTACGAGAAGGTGAATGGTTACCACATTTACTGGGATGAGTGGTGGGAGCGTGATGTGCGCAACTTCATGCTGCGTGACAGAAATCACCCCTGCATTATTGCTTGGAGTGGTGGTAACGAAATCATGGAGCAGACCATGAGTGACGTGGAGGCCATCCGCGCCAACAGAGATAATCGCTATCCCAATCCCGGCCGCTTGGCTAGAGCCGTGCGCGAGGCTGAGGAGTGGAATGCTTTCAATCTTCGCATCGCTAACGGCCTGCGCAATGAGATTCGCCGCTATGACGTGACCCGCCCCTATACTGTGGGTTGTAACGATCAGAACGCCTTCCGCAACGGTTTCGAGCAGACGGTGGACGTGTATGGCTTCAACTACAAGCCGCATCTGTACTCCCTGTTCCGCCGCGTTCATCCGGATATGCCCTATTATGGCTCCGAGACTTGCTCCTGCGTAGGTACGCGTGATACGTACAACTTCCCGCTGGATTGGAGCGTGGGCGGTGGCTATTTCAAGCCCGGCTTCGTACCGCACCAGGTGAGCGCGTATGGCTTGGCCAGTACGCACTGGGGTAACTGCCCGGATATCGAAATGCATGCCCACACGCTTGCTCCGGATATCGCCGGTGAGTATGTGTGGACCGGTTTCGATTATCTCGGTGAGCCCACTCCTTACAACCAAGACGCCACCATTGAGAACAATATCAAGCACCTTCCTGCCGCCGAGCGTGAGGCTATCATGCGCGAATATGCTGCCATGGGCAGCCGGGCCATTAGCCGCAGCTCCTACTTCGGTATAATTGACCTCGCCGGCTTCCCGAAGGATATTTACTACCTCTATCAGAGCCAGTGGAATCCTGAGGTGCCTCAGGCTCACATCCTGCCGCACTGGAATTGGCGTGGCCATGAGGGCCGCACCACTCCTGTGATGGTATTCACCAGTGGTGATGAGGCTGAGCTCTTCGTGAATGGCCGCAGTCAGGGCGTGCGCCGTCGTGGTGATGGCCCCACGTTCACTCAGAAGGACCGCTCTCTGGTGGTGAGCCGTAATCAGTACCGCTTCACATGGGAAAACGTGGTATATGAGCCCGGCGTGGTGGAAGTGGTGGTGCGAAAGAACGGCCAGCCCTGGGCTACTGCCCGCCGTGTGACGGCCGGTGATGCGGCCGCTGTGAAGGCTGAGGTGGACCGTGACACCATCGTGGCTGATGGTCATGACCTGTCCTTCATCTCACTTACTCTGACGGATGCTGAGGGGAACGTGATGCCTATTGACAGCCGCAAGGTGAGCTTCTCCATCGAAGGGCCCGCAGTCCTTGCCGGTTTCTGTAATGGTGACCCCACGGACTGGACCTGCATGCAGGATACTAACCAGCGCTTCTTCAACGGTCGTCTTCTTGCCGTGGTGCGCAGTAAGCCCGGTGAGACCGGTACGGCTACCATTACGGTGAAGCCTGAAGGCCTGCCGGAGATTAAGGTGCCCGTCACCATTAATCCTGCTCCATGAGGAGTAAATCATGTATAATCTCTAATCTTAACACCCCGCCATGGAAACGTGGCGGGGTGTTAGATTAATCTGTTGAATTAACTCCTTGACTCACGGAATTTGGCTGAGTAGAATAGGCGTATGATAAAATTCTCGCTTCTGAAACGGCTGTGCCTTTTTGCCGGTGTATCAGTCAGCGCCGTCTTTCTGGATGGCTGCTCTGCGCCACTGGTGCCGAGCCCGTATGTAAGCCAGCGGGTTCGAGAGCGAGAGCCTGATGCCGAGCTGATGGCTCAGATGCGTAGCAGCTGGTTTGCCCTTCAGAAGCCGGGGATTTCACCGGATGAGTATAGCCGCCATGTGGCAGGGTATAATCGGGCCTTGCTGCTGATGATGCGCCGTTACCGTGCGGATATGCACCGCGCATTCCGTGAGGGAAACCATAATTATGAGATACCCGGAATTGATTTGCATGACGTGAGGCGGGACGCACATTTGTTGCTTCGGGATATTTTTGAGGATATGGTGCCGGCGTCTGATATCCGTACGCACTCACTTAGCGAGCACTTCATGATACCCGGCCTTGGCTTGCCTATGGTTGGTATTATTCCGGCAGAAAATGTCGATAAGATTGCGGGCAAGAACCCCATTCGTACGCGTGGTACAGTCGCTAACATCACGGCCGTTCTCGAGTTTTCGCCCTCACCTGCGTCCCGCCCGAAACTACGCCTAATTAACCGCAATGCCACGGATTATATCACCTTGCAGGGGAGGCGCCACTCGCTGGCCGGTGATTTTTCGGCGGCTATTGAGATTTACTGGAACCTTACCCGGGTAAAGGAAGATCGCATGCTCGGAATGCTGCGCCCGCAGGAGCTGCGTGATGTAAGCGGGCTTTCCTGTATGGAGGCGTATGATCCGAATAAGATTCCTGTGATTTTGACGCACGGCCTTCTCTCCAGTGCAGGTACCTTCGATAATCTGGTGAACCGCTTGATGTGTGACCCGGTTATTCGTCGTAATTATCAGTTCTGGTACTTCAATTATGCCACCGGTGTGACGTGGACTCTCACAGCCGCGCAATATCGTGAATCCCTTGCGGAGGTGCGTAGGCGCTTGGATCCTCATGGCCGGAATAAAAACTGGGATAATATGGTGCTGGTGGGGCACTCTATGGGTGGCTTGATTACGCATTACAGCCAGTGCACGGAGCCTTGGCTCATGCTGCGAGACCGCCCGCTCATGAGTGAATATATGGATGCGCGCTATGTGAATGAACCGCTGCCGATAGACCGCGGTGATTACTTCCGGCGTGCATTCTACTTCCGCCCGGTGAAGGCCGGTATGGTGGTGTATATGGCCACACCGCACCGTGGTGCTCCGTTGGCCCGTTATCGTATTGTTACGGCGCTCATGAAGCTGGTACGTCTGCCTCAGAATCTTATAGAGGAGGTCATTAACATTGCGACACTTCAGCAGGACACGGTGCTGCTGAATCCTGCTCTTCTCACGGAGGCGTTCACCAGCGTGAATCAGCTCGCGCCGGATAGTTACTCCATCAAAGGGCTGCACGGGCTAGAAGTGCTTCGCGTGCCGACTCATTCTATTATTGGAGACGAAGGCGACGGCGATACCCCTAATAGCTCTGATGGCGTTGTGCCGTACTGGTCCAGCCACATCCCGTGGGGAACGGAGACAATCGTGCCCTCGAGCCACTCTGTTCAGGATGTGTCAGAGACGGCCTCAGACTTCGCGCGTGTGCTAGTGGAACACCTCCGGCGCTGTGGCCGCAGCATTGATTGAGACATTATAGCCGGAAAAATTGCACTTCCTGATTGACAATCGTGCGCTTATGGTATATAACGCGCGCACACCTCAACCATGTGAAGCACTATGGCATTGCGTAAACACACCACCATCACTAAGCGTAAAGTAAAGAACTGGACGGCGGCGGATTCTGCAGAGTTATACTGTATTGATTCCTGGAGTAATGGATATTTCGGCGTCTCCAGAAATGGTGAGGTGACGGTGAACCTTGTTGATACGGACGGTGAGAAGCGTGCCGTGAGCCTGCATACCATCATGCGTGGTCTGGCTGAGCGCGGCACGGATGCTCCCGTTCTGCTGCGTTTCCGTGACCTGCTTCGTGCCCGTATTGATGAGCTGAATCAGAGCTTTATCAAGGCCATCAAGGAGGTGGATTATCAGGGCGTGTACCGCGGTGTGTATCCTATTAAGGTGAATCAGCAGCGTGAGATTGTGGAGGAAATCGTCTCCTACGGCGCTCGCTATCACTATGGTCTGGAGGCCGGCAGTAAGCCCGAGCTCATCGCTGCCATGGCCCAGATGAAGGACCCGCAGGCCTTCCTGATGTGCAATGGTTATAAGGATGATGAGTTCATTGATCTTGCCCTGATGGCCCAGCGCATGGGGATTAATATCTGCCTCATTCTGGAGATGCCCAACGAGCTGCCCGCCATTCTGGAGCGTGCCCGCGTGCTGGGTATCGAGCCGAACCTCGGCGTGCGTGTACGCCTTGCGGCTAAGGGCTCCGGCCATTGGAGTGAATCCGCCGGTGATCGTTCCGTGTTCGGCTTGAATACGGCTCAGGTCATTGAGGTGGTGGATTCTCTTAAGGCAGCTGACAAGCTGCACTGCCTCAAGGTGCTTCATTACCACCAGGGCTCTCAGATTCCGAACATTTCCGTGGTGCGTGAGGGGCTCACGGAGGCCTGCCGTATGTACATTGACCTTGTGCGTGAAGGCGCTCCCATGGGCACGCTGGATATGGGTGGCGGTCTTGCAGTGGACTATGATGGCTCTCAGACGAATTTCCATTCCTCCTGTAACTATACCATTGAGGAGTACGCCCGCGATATCGTGGAAGTAGTGGGCGAGATGTGCACCAAGTGCGGTGTGCCTCATCCCACGCTGGTGACGGAGTCCGGCCGAGCTGTGGCTGCGTATCATTCTGTGCTCGTGTTCAATATTTTGGATGTGGCCAGTGCCCCGGGGCAGGACGCTCAGGTTCCGGCTCTGCCTGAGAATCCCAGTGAAATTCTTAAGGCTCTGGATGAAACGCTCCGCATGCTTTCCCGTAAGAACATTCAGGAGTGTTACAATGATGCCAACTACTACCGTGACCAGCTCCGCATGCAGTTCTTCTATGGCAATGCCAGCTTGCGCGAGCGTGGTATTGGTGAGGCGTACTACTGGCATATCATGGGCCTGATTTCCCGCCGTATCGCAGAGATGAGTGAAATCCCCGAGGACCTTAAAGAGGTGTCAGATAACATGGTGGACTTCTACTATGGCAACTTCTCACTCTTCCAGAGTATGCCGGATTCCTGGGCCATTGACCAGTTGTTCCCCGTCATGCCCATTCAGCGCCTCTGCGAGCGCCCCACTCAGAAGACGGTGCTCGTGGATATCACCTGTGATTGTGATGGCAAGGTGGATAACTTCATTGACCGCGAGGACGTGGCTCACTCCCTCCCGCTGCATGAGTTTGAGGGTTCGGAGAATTATTATGTGGCCGTATTCCTTGTAGGTGCTTATCAGGAAACCCTTGGTGATATTCACAACTTGTTGGGTGACACGAACGTCGTGAGCGTGCATCTGGAAAACGGCCGTCCCGTTTATACGGATGAAGAGGAGGGCGACAGTGTGGCTGATGTGCTTTCCTACGTGAAGTATGAGTCCCGTGACCTCGTAGCTCAGTTCCGCTCTCTGGCGGAGCGTGCTGTGGAGGAAGGTCTTATCACCCCGCGTCAGCGCAGGGATGCTCTTGAGGCATACCGCACAGGCTTGAACGGTTACACGTACTACGAGCTGTAAGGCGCTTTCTTTCCGGGATTTATCCCAGTATCAGCTTCAGTATGCGCTGCATGTCTTCACGCGTGCAGCGCTGGTCCAGAGGCAGGGGAAGAAGGCTGCGGGCCAGCATGTTTTCCGGCTCTGCTGCTGTGGTGGCCTCGATGACTTCCGGCCAGTACAGGGGTAGGGCTATGCCGGCATCAATAAGTTCATCTCTTAGCCCGGGGATGCCGCAGATGAGTGGGTAGCACATGGGGGCGGCTTCCGGGGTGGCCGGTAGCTGCAGGCGGTTGATAGGCGCCAAGGCAGCGTGCAGCTCGGCATAGTTTTCCAGCCGCTGCTTGCTTGCTGCCGCCCAGTTGGGTATGGTTAACATTTCCCGGGTGATATCTGACATGCGGCGGTAGAGCTGACTGAGGCTGTCTTCCGCAGCCTGATGGCTCTTGACGGCGAAATGAGCACCTTTCTCCGTTTGTTCCAGTAGGCCGAGATATCGCTCTATGGAGGAGTCTACTTCATCCGGAAGTATCAGAGGGAAGGGCGCGCTCGCCACTCCGCCATCACTTACCGGGCCGAACTTGCGGGGACTGTAGAAGACAGGTATGCCGGGCAGCGGGGCTGAGTACAGGGCAGTAGTGGCGTCCACTACCACCGGACCCGGGTGCCGCAGGGCTGCGGCTCGCACGGCTTCTCCCGTGAGCCCGAAGTAATTCACCAGCAGTAGTAAATCCTGAGTGTCTGCATCAGCAGGTGGGCAGGGGATAAGCTGCCCATTCACCGGGTACCGTTCCACTGGGAGGTCGAGGCGTATGAGGGGCTCCAGTATGGTGTCACATATAAAGCGTGGTACCAGTACACGCCGCGGGCGAGGCATGCTGCGCAGGATGCATTCGAATGCCGCTCGACCGCTGTTCAGCATGGCAAAGCCATCTTTCTCCGTGTATGGGAAGTTACCGCAGTAATTCCATCGGGCTGCGAAGGGGCCGCCTAGCATTTCTGATTGCTTCATATCTGAATTATGCCGGGGTGTAGGAGATGTCATCATACGGATCATCCGGGCGGTCCGGTTCCAGCGGGGCTGGGGGTGTGTCCGGAGTAGTGGGGACGATGATGAGGGTGTTACGCTGGCCTAATCTGTTGAAGATTCCGCCGAATAGCCTCAGTGTGAAATAGCGCCATGTGCCAAGCTGACTGCCGTGCTGGAGGCAATCTGCTCTGTACGCCTTGTCTACATCCCTTCTGCTGATGGGGGCGCCTTCTTTCAGCGCATGATAAAGAGCATCATGCCTGAGGCTGGGCATGAGGTCATTCGGGGTGGTGATGCCCACACTGTTACCATCCCACACATAACGCCGATGGAGGATGAAAATGTTTCCTCGTGCTTCCATCAGGACTCGGTGCGGTGGCTGGGGGTGCAGACCTTTCCAGTAGCCCAAGTCCATACTTTCATCCTCCCACACTATGGCATGACGCGTGCGCAGGCAGAAGCCGGGGGCACGGTGAGGCATAAAAGTATACCAGCTTTCCGGGCTTTGGGCCGCCTGCTGTACCTCAGGGGAAATGCTCTTGTTCAGTGCAAGGTCTATCAGCCCCGTACACCCGCTCAGGAGGCACACGCCCATGAGCAGCGCTGTGATGGTGAAAAACTTCATGCTCCCACCATTCTACCCGCGGGCTTACGTAATGTCAACTTAAAGTTGTTTCTGCCGCCTGTTATATCGTCCTCCGGGCAGCGGGATGAGCTCGCCTTCTATCTGCAGGCGCATGAGCTGAGGCGTGAGCTCCATTGCCCCCATGCCAAGAGCGGCACAGAGGGTGTCCAGCGTATCATGACCGCTGGCTACGGCGGAGAGAATATCTTCGCGGTTGGCGCAGATGTTTGGGTGGAGCACCGCTGGGGTATCCTCTTCATTCCGGCTGGGTGGGAAAAGCTCCATCTGCCGTGGGGCGCCAATCCAATTCATATCCTGCAACAGCTCCTGAGCTGTGGTGCAGAGAATAGCGCCGTCTCGGATGATGGCGTGACAACCGGCAGAGGTGGGGCGATCTGCCTGGCCGGGGATGGCAAAGACGGTGTTACCGTAATAATCTGCCGCTATGCTGGCCGTGTGCAGCGCTCCGCTGCGGTTTGGGGCCTCTGCCACCAGTACAGCACGGCTCCATGCGGCAACGATTCGATTTCTCTGCGGGAAGGTGGTGCGGCCCGGTCTCATTGTCATGGGGAACTCGCTGACCACAGCTCCGTGGCCCCGGCAGATGTTGTCTACCAGTTCCGCATTTTCTTGCGGGAAGATGCCGGCCATTCCGCAGCCCATGACGGCGATGGTGCGTCCCCCGGCATCCAGTGCGCCCCAGTGTGCGGCGGTGTCAATCCCGCGTGCCAAGCCGGAGATGATGGTGCAGCCGGCATCCGCCAGCTCACGGCCGAAACGCCTCGCCAGCGTCATCCCGTACGGCGTGGCCGCGCGGGTGCCCACAATAGCCACGCTTTTTTCGCCGTCCTCCTGCTGCCATTCACCCCTTACATAGAGCACGATGGGCGGATCTCCCATGCGGCGGAGTGCTGCGGGGTAATCATCATCCGTGATGGTGACCACGCGCACGCCGTGGTCTGCCGCGCAGGACAGTTCGGCGTGCACGTTGGTGCATTCTTTCCAGCTGGCAATGATTCTCGCCAGCTTACTTCCGATGCGGGGTGCCCGCTCCAGCACTTGGGCCGGGGCTGCCAGTGCCAGCTCTGCTGAGCCGAAGAACTCCAGCAGGGATTGTATACGCACTGAGCCTAACCCGGGTATCAGGTTAAGTACGATAAGTGCTTCTCGCGGGCTTAACTCCATGAGTTCGTTAGCGCTCCACCGTGAAGTCCAGCCCCAAATCCATGGAGGGTACGGAGTGCGTCAGGCAGCCGAAGCTCATGTAGTCCACACCGCTCTCTGCTGCTGCCGGAGCTGTTTCCAGTGTCAGGCCGCCGCTGGCTTCGAAATAAGGCTTCTTGTTCTTGCCGCGCATTTTGACAGCCTGAGCCATATCCTCAGGGCTCATGTTATCCAGCAGAATGTAATCCACGCCGCGGAGCTTCAGGAAAGCCTCCACCTGTGTCAGATTATCAGCTTCCAGCTCCACTTCCACGCCCGGCTTATCTGCATTCAGCTTGTCGATGCAGGCCTGCAGGTGAGCTGTGTCGCCATCCGTCATGAGGTGATTATCTTTCACCATGGCGCGGTCATAAAGGCCCAAGCGGTGGTTGTTGCCACCACCGTGCACCACGGCAGCCTTCTCCAGAAGACGGTAGCCGGGGGTGGTCTTGCGGGTGTCCAACACTTTGCAGTCTGTGCGGGCGATGGCCTTCATGTACTTGTTCGTCATGGTTGCCACGCCGGAGAGGCGCTGAATGAAGTTCAGGGCTGTACGCTCTGCCCCCAGAATGGAGCGGGCAGAACCCTCAATCATCATCACAATGGCGCCGGGGGATACGGATTCACCATCATGCAGGTATACTTCCACCTTCAGGCTCGGATCCACCGCGCGGAATACGGCCTCCGCCACTTTTACGCCGGAGAGCACACCCTGTGTGCGGGGACGCATCAGGGCACGGGCCTGCAGGCCTTCAGGTACAAAATAAGTGGAGGTCACGTCTCCGTCACCAAAATCTTCGTCCAGCGCCAGCTTGATGAGCGCTTCCATATTATCTGAGACTTTCATACTGCTCATACCCTTACTATAGTGTACATGCTGCGGATTGTAAAGGCCGAAATACTGCTCTCGCCACGGAAAGTGGCGCGTTTTTATCGGGAAACGGGTGGTAGATGATGGCGTTGCATTTTTTATCTGTGTTTTTGCCGTGGAATCTGCTTGCTATATGGTGAGATGCCATGTAGAATGTTGGCTGATATGGCGAGAATGTATCCTGCAGAGTTTGTAATAACTGATTCTAAAGATATGGGGCAGGTGGGTGAGCGCATCGTGTATGATGCCCTCAAGCAGATGCCTGATGACTGGACCGTTATCCACAACTGCTGGCGCCATATGCTTGATGATAAGCGCAGGCCCGGGCATGAGGAGCATATCACATATGAGGCGGATTTCATTCTGCTCATTCCGGATTGTGGTATTTTGGTGCTGGAGGTGAAGAACTGGCTGAGCGCCAAAGTGGAAAATGGTCTTTGGTATCGCAGGGGAGCAGATGGCCGCTTTGAATCCGTGAAGCACGGCAGCCCGCTTAACCAAGCTTATCTTGCCGCTAGGTATCTTCGTGAAGAGCTTGATAAAAAGTTTCGCTGGGGGTATGAAGGCGCTTCCCGTATGGAGTTTCGCTGTGCCGCTGTTCTCCTAGGGCGAGTGGAGAATTATCAAAACGTCTCAGAAGTGCCGAAAGATAAAAAGGCAATCAACGAACAGCTTCTTCCCGCCTGTAACCGCCCGGTGCCGCGTGATGAGGTGTATGACCGCCTCTATCTTTGCGGAACATCCGTCCTGCAGGATAATTTGCAGGAGCGCTTAGAGAGGCTATTCTGCTATGGTAACCCCACTTCTGAGGTGGAGTTGGATGATGTGCGCCGCTATCTACTGCAAAATCTGATGCTGTATGTGGATGCTGCTGAGGCAAACTCCATCTTGAATACAGCTGCTGCGCCTCTCTGCCGTGTGCTGCCTATGCTGGAGGAGTCTCCCGTTGGCGTGCATGTGGAGGGCTGTGCCGGCTCTGGTAAGAGTTCCATGCTCTGTGCGGAGGCTGCCAGATTGGCTTCCATTCGGGATTCCTCCCGGGTATGTATTACTTGCTTTAACTACAATTTGGCGGAATACTTGCGGACCCATGCAGCATTGAAGTCCTCTTCCGTACGTCACTTTGATTCTTCCAGCCGCCTGGTGCTGGATAACTTTCAGACTATTCTGAAACGGCTCTATTCTTGGCTGGGAGAGCCGCTCCCGAAAGACTTTTTCAGCTCCGGTACGCTGGATTCTTTGGCTCAGCGAATACAGGCAGAGGGTCGCCATTGCTTTAACCATATCTTTGTGGATGAGGCGCAGGATTTCCCCCCGGAGTGGTGGAAACTCATTAAAGCCATGCTGGCTCCCGGCGGTAAACTGTACCTCTTTTCTGATGCAGGGCAAGTTATTTTCGGTGGGGAAGGTGGCATGCCTGAGCTTCCTGTGCGTCTGCGCTTGAAGCATAACCTGAGAAATTCCGCGCAGATTGCTACCTTCGGTGCCGCTATTAACGGCGGAGATGCTTGTGCTCTTCCTCTTCAGGGCCCCGAGGTTACCGTGTATCCGCCTTTGGATGATTCCCACCAGCGTGCTGGCGCGGTGAAAGAGGCTATAAATAATCTCCTTGCAGAGAATTATGCCCTGCAAGACATAGTCGTGCTCACGCCATGGCGTAAGAAAACATCTTTGAAAGACGCTCAGCTTGCTGAGCTTATAGATTTCCCGGCTGATGAAGAAACACGCGAAAATGCCGCCGGGCGTCTTCGTCGCTGCTCTTCTCCCTCCTCCTCCCGTGTGCTCGGAGAAACTATTAAGGCCTACAAGGGGCTGGAAAGCCTCGCCGTCATCCTTACGGATATCTCTGCTCCTCGTGAAGGCGAGGACTCCGGTTTTACCCCGAATGAGCTTTACGTGGCTTGCACCCGTGCGCGTTATCGCCTTATCATCATACCCACGACAAGCGGGAAAGAGTATATTCAACAATTAGTATAATTCATTTACTGATATGGCATTGCAATCACATTACGTTTCTGTCCACAACGAAATCTCCGATTATCTTTCTGAACATGGTGGTTTTCAGTCCGACCGTGGTCACCAGAATTATTTTAGTCTTTACAAGGATGGTGTGGAGATAACAGCTCGTTTGTTTAAACCGACAAGCCGGAATCAGCACAATACGGTGACGGTTGAGATTTACTGCGATTCAGAAGACCAATATGCATGCTTCTTTTCCTTTTTGAACGCGTTGAGTTCAGGTGAAGTGCTCTATCGATTCAGTGAGGCGAAATGCCTTTATACGGATATCAGTCAGTTATTGGAACTAAAGTCTAAAGCGATAAAGATAGAACGCCGTTTTGTTGTTCCTGATGATTTTGCCGCGTTATCGGAAACTTGCGAGTGGCTTGTCAATAGTTACAAGGAGTGGTCCGGTCGACCTTGCTCTCGTCGACTGGTGAAGGAGACAACATCCGGATTTTCGGGGGAGCAGCTCGCTCAGCTGGTCGAGGAGGTTGGAATCTCTTTGGATAAAATGCAGGAGTATCTGCAGCGAGGGCTGGTAGGTATCACTCACCCTGAAAAGAAAGAAGGCGAACTTTACGCTTCCCTTTGGTTTGATGAAAGTGTGATACCTGAGTTGCCCGCCTCATTAGAGTGGGGTGAGCAGTGGAAGCCTGCCAATCTGTACCGAAAGCCACCCATGTTTGTTGAGAAAGAGGCAGAAACTCGTTATTGGCTCTTGGTGGCAAATCCTAAGTATTGGAGCTTCTCTGACCTAGAAGAAGGCGAGGAAAAGAGCTACTCTGTGTATTCAGAAAAGGGGCATCCCCGCCAGATTCCGGTGAATTTTGGGTTGGTGGCACCGGGTGAAAAAATTGTGTGTTATGAGGCTAGTCCCACCATGCAGGTGGTAGCTTTTGGTGAGATTACGGCGGGTTCTGACGGGCAGAATATTGTGTTCCGCAAGACAGAGAAGCTGCAGGACCCGCTTAGCCGAGAGCTGTTGATGGATAAGCCGTCATTGACTAAGCTATTCAGTAATCTGCATGGCAGTCTATATGGATTAACAGAGAGTCAGTACCAGTTGATAGAGCGAATGGCCCATGCTAAAAAGGCTCAGGTATTGACTAAAGCTCACAATCGTATCATTTCCGGAGCTCCCGGAACCGGGAAGAGCTACCTGCTGAATAAAGATGCGGATTCGGTAGCAGCAGAGAACAGGGAACGCGTGACATTTCACCCCGAGTACAGCTACTATGATTTTGTGGGCTCCTATAAGCCGGTGATGAGAGCGGGGAAAATTGGTTATGCCTTCGTTCCCGGTCCGTTTGCCCGCATGTTGAAGCGAGCACTGAACAATGGGAGTGAAAACTATCTGTTGGTGATAGAGGAAATCAATCGTGCCCGTGCAGCAAGCGTGTTTGGTGATGTTTTCCAGTTGCTGGATCGTGACGAATCGGGCGTGAGTGTGTATGATATTGCTCCCTCGGAGGAGCTGAGAGAATATCTCTGCGGCGCTCAGGCCTCTGCTGACGCGCGTGTGCGCATACCGGCTAATCTCTACATCTGGGCTACCATGAACAGTGCTGACCAGGGTGTTTACCCCATGGATACTGCGTTTAAACGCCGCTGGAGCTTTGAGTATATGGGCATTGACTCGCGCGTTGAAGCGGTTCAGGGGGAACGGGCCGAAGAGTGGAAGACTCTGCGCAAAAGAGTGAATGCCTTGTTGAGCGCCGCCGGCATCAATGAGGATAAACTCATGGGCCCCTTTTTCCTGAATGGTAAAGAGCTGGCAGATAGGGAATATTTTATATCGGCAGTAAAGAGCAAGGTGCTGATGTACCTGTTTGAGGATGCTGCCAAACATAAGCGCAGGGCTGTGTTTGTTGGTACTCCGAATTATTCCGAATTAGTTCAGACGTTTGATAAGACGTATCGTGCTGCTGACATGGACTCTGCTCTGAATATGATTTTCTGTCCTACGGCTAACCAATGAGTCATGCGCGCACAGAAAATCGCCTGCGCTCTCTAGCATGGGTTAGGGAACGAGTGGCGTACACGCGCGAGCAGATTGCCGATATTTTCTGCCTGAGCATCGATGAGTCGGGAGATTTGATCCTGACTCTCATGCAGTATGGCATTTTGAGCCAGCGCAGAAAGTCTGACCGAGCGGAGCAGAACGATGATAGTGCGCTTGAAGCCTTCATCGGCTCTGGTGATTACGCTTTTTCCTACGTGGGTATGTACTGCTACAAAGGGTGCCTTGTCTATGTATTGCCTAAGTATTATACGGAAGAGGCGCTGACTGCGCCTGAGTTCACCTTAGCCGGTGGGGCGTTGCCTATTAAGCGCATGTCCGTTTTTGCTCAGGTGATTAAGGTTATAGCTCGTTGGAAGTCTAAGTATGAACAAGAAGTTTCAGATTCTCAGCATGAGCGGGATTCTGACTGTTATCTGGCTTTATTGGTTTCATTGCTTTGCGATTATGCCGAACACGGGGAATATCGGGAGGACGTGGATTTGATTTCACGGAATGGTAACGGGCGCATTCTGTGGAATCGCACTATTAACTCGACTACGCCTTTCATGCAGGACGGCACACCTGTGTATGTGGATGTGGTTACTTGTCGTACGGTAGATGCTGAAGATCATTTTATTACCCGTTTACACAGAGTAATAGTAAAGGAATGCTATCGACAACTGGAGCAATTCAGCCTGACTGAGCTGCTTAATCTCCCTTGTGTGGAGACTATAGAGGAAAATATCGAGGAGCTGGGGGAAACTGATTATTTGCTGCACTGTGTGGAGGCGGAACTCAGCCAACAGTTCGATTCTCGCCGCAGGCATATTCTGCAGTTTATGCAGACTTACTTGCAACAGCGTTTTGAACAGGATGAACAGCCCGAGTATTCATTTGCCTTCGGTTGTACTCATTTTCAAACTGTTTGGGAGGACGTATGCCGATGCACTTTGGGGGTGGATGTGAGAGTTCACTACGCTATTCAGGCTCCGAGATGGGTGTTTGGTGAGGAGAAACAGGCAGATGTTCAATCTCTTAAACTTGATATGATGTTTGAAAGGGAGGGGATAGCCTATGTGTTTGATGCCAAATACTACCTGCCTGAGGTCATCAATGGTAGGGTGTGCCGATTGCCCGGTGTGAATGATGTAACCAAACAATATCTATACGCCATGGCTGCGCAGAAAAGAGAATCTCTCTGCTCCCCTCCAGCGGTTCTGCCTCATACAGTGTGCAACGCTTTCCTTATGCCTTTGCCTGTCGATAGTTCCCAGACGGAGGAAGTGCAGCACTATGCCGATATCGAGATGGGGCTATTTAACGGTATGAGTATAAAAGTGTTCCGACTGCCTGTTGCTCAACTATACGCGGATTATCTTGAGGAACGAAAGTGTAATTTGCTGGAGCTTCTGTTTGCTCTGGCATGACGATATCCTTGCTGATGATTGGGACCAGTTGCTTTAAGTATACTTGACTGATTCCTCTGTTAATGTATTGTATATCAATGTTAAGGGGTGGTCGGTTGTATATGCAAGCATGAGTTGAGGTGGCATGGTTACTCCTATTTATGCTTCGTTGGGGCGACTTTACGGGCTTTTTGTGAAGCAAAGCCGCTTTTTCTTTCGCTTATCTTAGCCAAAATTTCAGCTTTTTCGAAAAAGTGCCAAAAAAGTGGATTTCGAAATCATTGATTTTTCAATGTTTTTGAATTTTTGTTGCAAAAAAATGCAAAATTTTTCAAAAATGTGCTTGACGTGCGGCGATGATTCGTGTATACTTCTCGGCACACCGACACGGTGAAGCCCGAAAGAGCGAGCGAGACGCTGAAAGCGAACGCGAACGCGAACGAATCGGCCGGGCGAGGCAGTTTTTCATTTACGGACTTTCCGTAGCACCAAGATT
>JAZOMC010000030.1:0-53165 GCA_045653545.1 Akkermansia sp. | reverse complement strand
CACAGGTGCCAAGGGCGGTGTAGGTTCCTCTTTCAACTATGCTCCCAAGCTTTACAATGACATCATGAAAGCCGTTGATGCCGGCGACATGGCAGAAGCCCGCCGTCTGCAGAAGCTCTCCGTTTCCATGATTAACATCATTGCTGCCAAGGGCTACATGGGTTGCTGCAAGTACCTGATGAGCGAATGGACCGGCGTTGACTTCGGGCCGGCTCGTCTGCCCATGGGTAAGCAGGACAAAGCCACGCTCGATGCTCTCAAGAGCGAGCTGAAGGCCATCGGCTTCTACGACTGGGCTATCTACAAATAACCCTTAGACTACCTCATTATGGATACGAAAGCACTTGGCGAGTTCTACAAAGACAAGCTGCTCAATGAGGTAGTGCCGTTCTGGTTCCCCCGCTCTCTGGATACAGAGAACGGGGGGCTCTACCATTGCTACGCCGAAGACGGCACACTGGTAGACACCGACAAGAACGTATGGGCACAGGGCCGCATGGCCTGGATGCTCCTTACCTGCTACAACAGCATCGAGAAGCGCCCCGAGTGGAAAGAGTATGCCGAAAGCGCCCTCAAGTTCTTGGAAGAGAAATGCGTAGACCCGACCGACGGCCGCATGTACTTCCACATGACTGCAGATGGCACCCCCATCCGCAAGCGCCGCTACGCTTACAGTGAATGCTTCGCCTCCATCGCTTGGGCAGCCCACTATGGCGCCACAGGTGACCCCAAGAGTGCCGAACGCGCCCGCCACTGGTTTGACGTATACGCAGACGTCTTCTTCACCCCCGGCAAGATGGCTCCCAAGAGCACCGGCAACCGCCCCGGTGAGAACTTGGGGTGCCGCATGATTATGATTGTCACGGCTCAGGAGCTACGCCGCTATTTGGGCGATGCCGATGGCTTCTACACCGGTTGGATTGACCGCTGCATCAATGACCTTCAGAGACTCTTCTTGCACGAGGATATCAAGGCTGTACTAGAGAACGTAGCCCCCGATGGCTCCGTGATTGACCACTTCGACGAGCGCGTCCTCAACCCAGGCCACGACATCGAAGGTGGCTGGTTCGTGCTGGAGGAGGCCCGCTACCGTGGCGGCGACAAGAAGCTCATCGAAATCGGCTGCAAGATGATTGACTGGGCACTCGAGCGCGGCTGGGACAAGAAGTACGGCGGCCTGCTGTACTACACCGACGTGTACAACAAGCCAGTGCAGGAGTACTGGCACAACATGAAGTTCTGGTGGCCGCACGATGAAGCCCTCATTGGTACATGCTTGGCCTACGTCATGACCGGCGACGAGAAGTACGCCGAGTGGCACCAGCGCATCCATGATTGGTCCTTCGAGCACCTGCAAGACAAGGAGCACGGCGAGTGGTTCGGCTACTGCAATCAGGATGGCACCACCACTAACGGCCTGAAAGGCTCCATGTGGAAATCCTTCTTCCACCACCCGCGCGCCCTCTGGTGCTGCGCTCACTATCTGGGCTGCATCCCCGCTCCGACAACAGCTCAATAAATAACCATACGCACGAACTCTACCACCACATATGATTATCGGTATTCTCAATTCAGGCGGTGACTGCCCCGGCATCAACGCAGTTATTGAGGGTTACGTCTCCGCGGCGTACAGCCGTGGTTGGCGCGTGATTGGCTTCCACGATGGCTTTGAAGGCCTGCTCCCCGTGGAAGGCGGTCGGCGCTATGAGATGCTCACCCCCATGAAAACGCATAAGATCCGTTCACACGGAGGCACCATTCTGGGCACCACCAACACGGGTAACTTCCAAGTCGTCATCAACAAGCTGGGCATCCCCCGCGTGGAGCCCGAAATTATGGCTAAGGCCACCAAGACCATTTCGGCTCTCGGTCTGCAGGCACTGGCAGTTATCGGCGGCAACGGCTCTGCCCGCACGGCAAACCTGCTCTCTGAGGAGGGGCTGCCCGTGATTTCCATTCCCAAAACCATTAATAACGACCTCTGCCCGGATTCGGACTACACCTTCGGTTTCCAGAGCGCCGTTTCCGTAGTGAGCGAGTCCATTGACCGCATTCGCACTACGGCCAACGCCCACCAGCGTATGATGGTGGTGGAGGTGATGGGTGACCAGTCCGGCTGGATTGCTCTGCACAGCGCCATCTCATCTGCAGCAGATGTGGTACTCATTCCTGAGATTCCCTTCGACATGCAGAACGTGGTTGACTGCGTGAAGGCCCGTAAAGCCAAGGGGCAGAGAGAGATAATCGTTGTGGTGGCAGAGGGTGCTAAGCTTAATGGCAAACTCATCACCGTGCGCAACAAGGATAATGGAGATGAACGCCTCGGCGGCATCGGTAACCGCTTGTCCAAGATGCTCGAGGAGATGACAGGCATTGAAACACGCTACTGCGTGCTCGGCCACACTCAGCGCGGTGGCAGCCCCTGCCCGTTTGACCGCATTCTGGGTATCCGTTTCGGCGTAGAAGCTGTGAAGCTCATTGAACAGAGCAACTTCGGCCGCACCGTTGTGCTCAATGGCCTCAACGTTGACAGCGTACCCATCTCTCAGGCTATCGCCAAGCCCCGTATGGTCTCGGCTGACAGCCAGATTGTTCGTACAGCCCGTGACCTCGGCATCATCTTCGGTGACCGTCGTCCGGAAGAAGTTTTCAGCAGCAAGTCTGTAGTCCCGGCTGAGGAGCCAGCAGCTCCGGCAGCGAAGCCCCGAAAGAACACCAAAACAAAGGAATGAAAAAACTGACCTCCATTATAGCCGGTTTCGCCTGTGCAGGGGCCTCCCTGCTCAGCTTCAATTCATGCGCCCCCAAAACTGCCGCAGAAATGCGCCCCAGTTACGTGGCTATGGAAACTCACTCTGGGCGTATCCTTTACGCCGCGAACCCGAATGAACGCCGCCCTATCGGCATGCTGGCAAATGTGGCTACAGCCCTCGTCATACTTGACTGGGTAAACAGCCAAGGTATCAGTATGGATACTCTGATTACTGTACCCCAGCTGGCTTGCCAGTGGCCGAGCACGAACCTTCTGCACCTGCGCCCGGGAGACCGCATTTCGCTGCGTGACGCCCTGCACTCCACCATCATGTGGGATGACAGCGCCGCTGCCACCACTCTGGCATATGCCTGTGGCTCCACTCTCAGCAAGATGGACCCCGAAGGTGCTTTCGTGGCTCAGATGAACCAGATGGCCGCAGCCATCGGCATGAATGCCACTCGTTTTAAGGGAAGTAACGGAGCCGTAGTCTCCATGGCGTCCACTCGAGACATCGCGCTCATGGGCATGTACGCCATCCAGAAACCGGCCTATAAAGGAATCAGCTCCAAGAGATCACACGTCGCGACGATAACGACCGCATACGGTCAGGTTCGTCAGGTTGCCATTACAAACTCCAATCGTCTGCTGGCATACGACAATGTAGACGGGGTGAAGGCCGCCCGCTCTCGCAGCGCCGGTTGCTGCCTCATCGCCAGTAGCACTCGCTCATCAGTGAAATTGCCTAACCCGCAGACCGGCCAGCCGTCCACATACGGGCAGCGCCTGCTGGTAGTTGTGGCTGGCATGCCCACCTCTGAGCAGCGTTATCAGGTGGCCTCTGGCCTCCTGCGTGACAGCTGGAGCGAATGGGAAGCCTGGCAGAGGTCTAACGACTTCTCGGATCATTCAAAATTCATTATCCTGCCACACTAAACATTTATTGCCATGAATATAGGTATTCTTAACGCCGGTGGTGACTGCCCCGGACTCAACGCCGTGATTGAAGGCGCAGTGGGTGCTGCAACAGCCCGCGGCTGGAAGGTCTACGGCTTCTACGATGGCTTCGAAGGCCTTCTTTCCACTCCTGAAAACGAGCGCTGGAAGATTCTCACCCCTGAGAACTGCCACAACGTACGCTCCTGCGGTGGTACTATCCTCGGTACCGTGAATAAGGGTAACTTCACCGTGAAGAGCGGTGTGGGTGGCCGCATGCAAATAGCCGAAGATGTGCTGGCCCGCAGTAAAGCTACTGTGGACCGCTTGGGCCTGAAAGCCCTCATCGTGGTGGGTGGCGACGGCTCACAGACCATCGGTAACGAGCTGCGCGCCATTGGGCTTCCCATCGTGGGCGTGCCTAAGACGATTGATAACGACCTTGGCGCCACAGACTACACCTTCGGTTTCTGGACAGCGGTTTCCGTGGTAAGTGAAAATCTGGACCGCCTGCGCACCACAGCTGACTCCCACAAGCGTATGATGGTGGTGGAGGTGATGGGCCGTCACGCCGGCTGGATTGCCCTGTACGGCGGTATCGCCGGTGGTGCAGACGTCATCCTGATGCCCGAAATCGAGTTCAAGCTGGAAGAAATCGTGCGTAAGGTAGAGCTGATGAAGGCTCTTGGCCAGCGCGAAATCATCATCGTGGTCAGCGAAGGCGCCAAGATTGGCGGCAAGCTGCTCACGCTGGACGAAGAGACCAAGGGTGAAGTACGCTTGGGCGGCATTGCCTCCTTCCTCTCCACGAAGCTGGAAACCATCACCGGAATCGAGACTCGCTACTGCGTGCTGGGCCACATCCAGCGCGGTGGCAGCCCCATTCCCTTCGACCGCGTACTGGGCGTGCGCTGCGGTGCCAAAGCCATTGACCTCATTCAGGAGGGCAAATTCGGTGAAACAGTGGCCCTTCATGGTGTGGACATGGTTTCCATGCCCATTGAAGAAGCTGTGCGCACCCTGCACCTCGTGGATAGTCAGAGCCAGCTGGTGGAAGCCGCTAAGGAAATCGGCATTTCCTTCGGTGATGACACCAAGATGTTCTGATTCTCAGCATTATCCCCATATAAAAAAGCCGCAGCGTTTCCGCTGCGGCTTTTTTAGTGTAAATCCTCAAGCCTGCCCCATTACAACGCGCATATAAAATTCCTCAAGCGGAGAGCATTCTGCAATCATTTCATGAGAATACTCCCTCGTGATGAGTTCTTGGTATAGCTGCTCAGCATGAGCGCGGGCCTCAGCAAGAAGCTCAGGAGGCGGCAGTTTATCCTGCGTGCGGCACGTCACCAGCTCAGCTAATACATCACGCTGGGCTGCAGTACCAACATGCTCCATCAAATCCTTAATACATATCGGATACATACGCTTCCGCTCCTGCACATAAGCAGCGGCCAACATCATACGCAGAGCACCAATGCCCAGCTTACACTCACGCATAGTACCGACTTCACCTTCAGGCAAATACTGCAGGCGGCGAAGGTATACATGAGCTCCGCTCAAAAGCCCATGAGCCAGAGGCTCCGGGCTCAGCACAGCCTCACACAGGGCACGCATTTCATCCACACATGGGTGGGCATACCATGCCGGAGCATACAGCAGCTCATGCGCGTTCCAACCGCTCTTGCGAATAATACGCAGGAACTTCCCCAGCTCAAAGCCGAGTACGTCCCCATCCGGCAGGCGTAACTCATCCGGCGGAGGAGTCAGCTCAAAATAGCGAGCGGGCGGATACACATACACAAAGCGCACATCATAATCACTGCTTACCCCGTTGCACCCATACGCCCGGGAACCGGTCAGACAAAGCAGCAGCAGCGTAGCCCCCTGCTCTTCACAGAGCGCCTGAACAGCCTCTGTAATCACCGCTCTCATTGCAAAGGCAGAGTAGCATGCAGCGCATCCCAGCGGGTTTTCGCTTCCAGAATAGCCTCACGAGTTACAGAGGATGAAAGCTCCCACGTGAGCGGCATAGCCTGAGTGAAGTACTTCGGCAGCAGGGTATCAAAATCCACATCACCACCTTGGAAGGGGGCACGGTGGTCACGCTGCGGCCACTGCACATCATTCACATGCGCACCGAAGATATACGGCTTCAGACCGCTCAGATAGCGGTCATGATTCAACAGCAGGAGATTATGCTTGCGCTGAATATGCCCAAAATCATGCCAATAGCGCACATGCGGGTTATCCGCGAACTCCGCCAGCAGCTGCGGCATCTCAAGCTCTCCGGGCACCTGCTCAAAATGACTGCGGCCCTCCACACCAAGCACCAGGTTCAGCTCTTTGGCTTTCTCGGCCAACTTATACAGCGCCTCCCGAGCGCGGGCAAGATAAAGCGGAGCTATCTTCATTCGGCGGCGCACATACTCACCCTTCAGACGGGCATATTCCTGCGTACCAACATAACCATGGCGCACCATCCGCTGCAGCTTGCGCGTGCACTCATGTCCTTGGAAAAGCTCCACCTCTCCCATATGAAGCACCACATAGCGAGCCTCCAAACGAGCCGCCACCAGCAGAGTCTCCATACTCAGCCTCATCGCACGCTCCCTATCCTCCACACGGTGAGAGGTAAAGCGGTAAGCATCCGGCGCGTCCCCCTGAATATCAATGGGAGCCGGGCAGAAATTATGCACACCCATCACACGTATGCGCTTTTCATCAACAGCCTGCATCAAACCAGGCATCAGCGACAAAGAAAGCCCATGAGATGCTTCAATGGACTCAAATCCCATCTCACGAATCTCATCACACATGGCCCCGCCATCCTTGTGGCGGGAACTGTTCCAGCAGGTGGAAAAAACATTCACGGCGCCAGCATACAGGCATCAGCACCATTTGGCAAGAGTTTTTTCTGATTTTCGCTCGACAAGTAATACACCAGAGCGTATACTGATACAAGATAATGAGTAATAACATCTGAACGAAGCATGAGAAAAATCATTTTCACACTTCTAGTCCTTACCGGGTTGGCTGCAGCAAATACGCAGAGTGAGTTCTCCCCTGCACTGGCGGAGCCGCTGAGAACGGCTGGCTACGAGCCCGGCTGTACCTATAAAATTCGCTTCAATATAACAGATGTTCCAGAAAACGCTGCAGGTCTGCGCCTAACGGATAATTACTATCTCGTTAACATGATGCAAAGCCTCTGGGGCTTCAATACTGAAAATAGCAGTGAATTGAAGGATAACGGAGCCTACACCACAGAGCCCAACCATGGCACTTTATACTATTCGGCCGAGCCCGGTCGCCTGCCGGTGATGTGGACCGGCCACTCTACGGACATTGAGGAAGCGCACTGCCACATCAGCGCCGGAGTGGAGGTATGCATTGACTGTGATGGCAGAAATACCACCATTACCCTTGACCACGAATGCTGCTTCAACTCAGACGTCATCATCCTGAACGGCACGGCTCTGGACGCAGAAAAAATCTGCATTACCCCTCAGGCCAAACTTCAAAACCTCTATATCGAGATAGCACCGCCCTCAATGAGCCCCGTTACCATCGCCGCTCTTGCCGGCGGTGTGCTGGCACTCTTCGGCCTCATCTCCCTGAGCATCTCACCGCGCAAGCCTAAATTGCCAAAAAACATGGCAGAGGAAAGCTCTTTTCAGAGCTGAAGAAGTGTGCTAGAATAAGCTCATGCTTGAGATACTGAACGAGCTGACGCTGAGCATTAGTGAAGAAACACCGTGGCTGCTGCCACTGTGCTTTGCGATGTTCGGGGCCTGTGTGGGTTCTTTTCTGAATGTGGTCATCTATCGACTTCCTCTCGGCCTAAGCGTAAACGAGCCTCGCCGCTCCTTCTGCCCTGAGTGCAAGCAGGCGATACCATGGTACCTGAACATCCCCGTCATCAGCTGGTTAATGCTCAGGGGGAAAAGCGCCTGCTGCAAAAAGCCTATCTCGCCGCGTTATTGTCTGGTAGAGTTGGGCACGGCAGTACTGTTCGGTGCTCTGGCATGGAGATTTTATGCGGAACCGCTTCCAGCCCAAATACTGCTGTGCGTATGGGCCTCTATCATGATAGCGGTATTCTTCATTGACAAAGAACAAATGGTGGTACTTCCGGTGCTGACAAACAGCGCTGCTGCTGCCGGTGTCCTAACGGCACTTTTTGCGCCATGGCTGGCGGATGCCGTTTCCGTCACAGCGAGTGAGGGCCTCATGTGGAGCCTTTGCGGAGGAATCAGCGCCTTTCTGCTGCTCAAACTAGTGGCGCTGCTGGGGCGCCTGCTCTTCGGCGGTAAGAGGCAGGAGTTTGAATCCACCCGGCAATGGAGCCTTGCCCAAGCTGGAGACGACATCGAGCTCCGCATTGGCGAGGAAACCTACTTGTGGAGTGAGCTTTTCATGGAAGCGGCTAACAGCGTGTGTCTAAAAAATGCCACCATCTCAGCCGCTGAGAAAAAACAAGGGGATATCACCTTTAGTCCCTCCTCCGTAACGCTCGCAGACGGCTCCGTGCTGGAACTGGAGGATTACGAAAAACTCAGCGGCACCTGCGATGGCTTGGTGACACGTCGTGAGGCCATGGGCAGCGGAGACGCTCACATTGCGCTGGCCATCGGCACGCTGTGTGGCTGGCAAGGCGTGCTTTTCGCACTTGTAGCAGGCAGCTTTGTGGGCATCGCACAAGCAATCATCACCAGAATAAAGCGTGGTGAACCCATGCCCTTCGGGCCTGCGTTCATCACAGGAGCTTTCATCTACCTGTTCCTCGGCCAGCAACTCATCACGTATTACCTCAGCAGTCTTGAGTACTAAACACCATAGAATCAGCCTGCTTCTAGCCATGCTGATAGCTTCGGCGGCTCCGGGCATCGCTCAGGAAAATGCCCTGCCATCCGCACGCCCTCGTGATTTGGAAGGCATGTACACACGCGCTGCCTACATACTGGATGACCCGAATATCAGTAATGTGCATGGGGTAACAGCCATGCTGGAGCGCTGTACGCAGTGGGGACACCCCCTCGCGGCGGCCCTGCTCATGGATGTATATGAAGGCCGCAGAAAAGGCCTATCACCACAACCGCAAAAGGCCGCTGAACTCGCCCGAACTCTCGCCACGGGGGAACTTGTACTCACCCCCGAACACCCGGAATCCACCCGCGTGCAGAATGAAAGCATGTTCCGCTACGCCTTATACTGCGAAAATGGCTACGGACGCGATAAATCTGAGCGTGAAGCGGTACAATGGATGCTGAAGGCAGCGAATGCCGGTGTGGGGAGAGCACGTGCGGAGCTGGCGCGTTACCTGATGGATACCCGCCGTCCATACAGCAATCCCCGCAAAGCTCTACAGATACTCATTGCGCAAGCAAAGCAAGATCCCTACACGCCCAACGTCTTCTTCTACCTCGGTCACATCTACATGAGAGGCCTCGGGTTACCACGCCCCATGCCTCACATCGCCTTCGAATGTTACGAGCTGGGAGAACGAGTAAAAGATCCCCGAGCCATCAATAATCTCGCGGCCATGTACGAGCGAGGAATTGCCACCACCAGAAACCTCGGCATGGCTCTGCAACTTTATAAAAAAGCTGCTGATTTAGGTAACCGAGAGGCGTCAGCCAACATGCAGCGCCTCGCCTACATCCGCGCGGAGCTGGAAACCGGCACCCCGCATGACAGCCGCGTAAACCACGCTGCCACTCGCGTCATTGAAACGCTCCCGGTCTCACCCCGCGTTAAACGCTGGCTTACAGCCCCTTTCCGCGCCCGCGAAAGGAGGGCACAGCAACGCCCATGATGAATGCCGCCCGCCGGGCCGTGGAATATGCGGCACAAGCTCTGGGCTTCTCTGCTGTAGGTGTGGCGCCCGCTGATGCTCCACAGGGAGAACACCTGCAAAACTGGCTAGCAGAAGGGCAGCACGCCGGCATGGAATGGATGCTGCGCCACCTACCGGCCCGCCTGAATCCGGAGCTGGTGCTACCGGGTGTCAAAAGCGTTATCATCCTCACCTATGAATACAGCAGGGAGGATTCCCGATGCGCCCCGGGCCATATAGCCCGTTACGCTCAAGGGGACGATTACCACAAACTTCTTGCCGGCAAGCTGGCAGATTTGGATGAGACGCTGAGTTTTTACGGAGGTACGCAGCGCTGTTTTACGGATTCCGGCCCCGTGAGTGAGAGATTTTTTGCAGCGCGAGCCGGGCTGGGATGGATAGGACGTAATGGCTTGCTCATCCGCCCGAAAGGCGGTTCATACTGCTTTCTGGCCAGCATCCTCACCACACTGGAACTTCCATATGATACTCCCATGCCGAACCGCTGCGGAAATTGCCACCGCTGCGAACAGGCCTGCCCCACTGCAGCCCTCCGTAACGGCTCCTGTGATGCCCGCCGCTGCCTGTCCTACTGGACCATAGAGGCAAAAGAAGAAATGCCGGAAAACATCCGCGCCGCACAAGGGGAGAGAATATACGGCTGTGATGCCTGCCAGCAGGCCTGCCCATGGAACAAGCCCCGCCCGGGAGTCCCCCTCCCCGCCATAGATCCGCACCTACTCATGCCGGCACCTCTGAGCAAACTCAGCCCCCAAGCTCTCTCAGAGCTAAAACCAGAGGAGTTTGAACAACTCTTCACCGGTTCCCCCATTCGCAGAATAGGCGTCCCCCACCTCCGGGCAAACGTCCTACCGCTGGCAAATAACAACGAATAAATGTTAATTTTATCCATAGATTCATATTTCTACCCTACACACGTAAACAAGAGTGGCTTTTCATGCGTCTAAGCAGTATACTAATCCCAGAAGATTAAAATGACTGAGTTTTTCATCACCACACTGGCACAGTACGCCACATACTACACGGAAAACACCGGCTACATCCCCGGCAGTGGCCACATGGGGATGTATGGTGGCGCTACGATTATAGGCTTCGGGCTCATTCTGCTCGCCGGTATCATAGGAGGCCTCGTACAAAGCCGTATGCGAGCAAGTATGAGGGAGTTCTCAGCCACAAGTGCACCGCTCACAGGAGCACAAGTAGCCCGCCGTATGCTGGCACAGTATGGTCTGCATGACGTACAGGTTACCCACACCCCGGGCGCCCTGACGGACCATTATAATCCCGCTAACCGTACGGTAAATCTGAGTGATACAGTTTACGCTGAGGCTACAGTAGCGGCTATGGCTGTAGCAGCGCATGAATGCGGGCACGCTGTACAGCACGCTCAGGGCTACGCCTGGCTCAAGATGCGCAGTGAACTGGTACCGCTGGTAAACATTGGCTCACGCCTCGGCCAGTTTGTTCTGATGATAGGCATCATACTGGTGGCGGCTGGCAGCAGCACCACTGTAGCATGGATTGGGCTGGCGCTCTTCGCCACCACCACTCTGTTTGCGCTGGTTACTCTGCCAGTAGAGTTTGATGCCTCCCGCCGAGCACTCGCATGGATGGAGCAATCCGGGCTTGCCAGCAGAGCCATGCACGGCCAGGCAGGCACGGCCCTGCGCTGGGCCGCCATGACATACGTGGCAGCGGCACTCTCCTCCATCGCCATGCTCGTTTATTACGCACTGATGCTGCTGAATGCCCGCAGCCGCGAATAATTTCACCCACTTCACCTCAATCCCCCCATGAAATTGCGTCACCTTACCTTATCCGTCCTGTTCAGCCTTGGGCTTCTGCAACCACTTGCGGCTAATGAATTGCCCCCCAGCGATGTCACTCCGTACGAATTGCTTAGCCCCCGGGAACATGCCGAGCTTTACCTCAATCTACTGACCATCATCTACTCCGAGCTCATCCCCCTGCAAGACAGCGTGCAGGACGCCGAGAGCGCGGCAGCCGCAGCTCAAACGATAGAAGCACTGCACAGCCGCTTAAACCTCGCCATCAACCATATCGTCAACAACCCGGATACAATTAATGAGGTGAAGAGAATCCTGCGGAATGCGCCCGAGCGCAGCCGCCGCTTCCATGAGCTCCAAGAGCAATATGCGGCCAGTTATATCAACTGCCGCAGCACCGGACTCATCACCTCCCGCGAGTTCTGCCGCCTTAAATACTTCCCCGTCTTCCTCAGCCCCGACTCTTCAGCAGAATGAACCGTCGAGAATTATTGGAACTCATCCGAGAAGCACTCGGCGGCACAGCAACCCACAGCGCTGCAGATTTGGCGCTGTCAGCCGTCATCCGCGCCATTCAGGACGGGCTCAGGGAAGATGGTGAAGTAAAGCTAGCGCGCTTCGGCACCTTCCGCCTGAAGAATGTGGCAGCGCGGCGACTACTGCTACCGGGAAGCGGGCGCGCCATGGAGCTTCCGGCACGCAAAGTTCTGCGTTTTGTACCCCCTTCCGCCCGGCGTTCTGCAAAAAAACAAGGGTAAGACACACTACAGACTTCACAGATAACGCAATAAGATAGAAAATAGGCTCATGTTATCAGCGCTGCGCATCATCCTGCTCACCTGCACCCCGGCACTAATCCTGCTGACCGGGTGTGATGATTCTGATTCCGTGCAGGCGGATCGCGCAGCTCGCTTTACGACAGCAACAAAGCCTGCGCCTAATCCCCGCAGAGAGCCATTGGAAAATCTTATCCGCAGAGATTTGGATGTAAGTGCCGGCCTGCCCGGTGCTCCTAAGTTCGAGCTTTTCAGTGAATACAAGGGAGAAGATATTCGTCAAGTGACCGGCGTGGCCGGACGCAGCCTACTGCTGGTATTCTCCGCGCCGTGGTGCTCACACAGTGAGACCATGCGTAAATCATTGCAAACTCTGGCTGAACAAGAGAAAGGCGGTGTTCAGGTAGTGGAAGTGAATGCAGATACTTTCCCGGTGCTGGCACAGGAGTTCAACATTACAAAAGTTCCCACCACCATACTGTACACAGAAGGTGTGAAGCTGCGCACCATTGAGGGTTCCTGCACCCCCGAGGAACTCACTAATTTCATTCACAACGTGCTCTCCGAAAACGGCGAGTAAATCTCTTTAACGAACATATCTATACCCATATTCCAACATGCGATTCCTGACAGGTTTACAGCCCAGCGGACAACTCCACATCGGTAATTACTTCGGAGCCATTAAATCAGCCGTAGAGCTTCAGAACAAAGGTGAGGCCTTTTACTTCATCGCAAATTACCACGCGATGACCACCATGACTAGCGCCGCTCAGCTGCGCGAGAACACCATCAATCTGGCCATTGATTTCCTCGCCTGTGGTCTGGACCCGCAGAAGGCTATCATCTTCTCCCAATCCGCTGTACCGGAAGTAAATGAGCTTGCTTGGATTCTCTCCACGGTGTGCCCCATGGGACTGCTGGAGCGCTGCCATTCATACAAGGACAAGATTGCCAAGGGCTTTTCGCCGAACCACGCCCTCTTCGCATACCCTGCCCTCATGGCTGCGGATATTCTCCTGTACAACAGTGACGCCGTGCCCGTGGGTAAGGACCAGAAGCAGCATGTGGAAGTAACCCGTGACCTTGCCGGTAAGATTAACGATGCCTTCGGCGGCGACATCTTCAAACTGCCCGAGCCCATCATTAACGAAGTGACGGCAATTGTACCCGGCCTGGACGGCCAGAAGATGAGCAAGAGCTATGGCAATACCCTGCCTATCTTCGGAGAAGAAAAGCCCCTGCGCAAGATAATCAACAAAAAGGTAGTGACGGATGCCACACCTCTGGAAGACCCGAAACCCACGGAAGGCTCCATTATTCTCGCTCTCTACAAGCTTTTCGCAACAGCTGAGCAGTACGACGAGATGGTGGCGGCTCACAAGCGAGGCGGTGTGGGCTACGGCCAGTTCAAGAAGGACCTCTTTGAAGCATATTGGGAATACTTCCGTGCCGCTCGCGAGAAGAGAGAATGGCTCGTGGCAAATCCGGACTACGTCACAGGCGTGCTTACGGATGGCGCAGCCCGTGCAAGAGAAGAGGCAAACATCACCCTCACCCGCGTACGCGAGGCCGTGGGGCTCGTATGGCACTAACCCGCCTCCCCTTCACAGCATTTCAAATCAGAACGTCCGCAAACATGCGGGCGTTTTTCATGGTGCGGGAGTAATGGGTGAAATCACCTGTATCACCGCCTCCCCCTGAGGCTCAGACTCACGCTGAAGAGCTTCATTCGCGCTCTTCAAAGCCTGCACAGCAGGAGTAAAGCCGGCGTCCGCTGCACGCTGCCACCAGCGCCTGGCCGCCTCCTTATCCTGAGGCAAGCCCTGATAACCATTGTATAGCATGAGACCATAGCGGAACTGTGAGCGCACATTGCCCGCCTCAGCCTCACGGTATATGCGCTCATGAAAGTTCAACAGCTCACGTTCCTGAACTTCCGGCGGCAAGTCAGATTCACCCGGCACCTGCTGCCGCGCTGCGGCATGGCGCTGCAAAGTATTGGGAGCAGGACGCCCAGCATAACTGATGAACCAAGGAATCATGACGGCCAGGCAAACTGAATAGAACATGACGAATTGCAGCAGGCTGGTGTCCGCCTTGGGCCTCAGTGCAAAGAGACGCGGTACTCCGCGGCTACCACTGCCCCGCCGCCTGTGCCGACGACTCTCCCGGCGTTCATAAGCGTGCCGCACAGATACACGCACCCTGCCACGGGCCGCCATACCGGCCAGCTCCGGAGCACAGCGCAGCCGCTCCTGGCGCTCCAGCCACGCATCATAATCAGCCCGGCGCTCCGGCGAGCCTAGCACGCGGTAGGCCTCTGCCACCAGTTTAAACTTCTCCTCAGCAGTCGGATTGCCTACATTGAGGTCAGGATGGTACAGCTTGGCGCGGCGGCGGTAAGCAGCTTTAATTTCAGCTGCATCCGCCCCCCGTCGCACCTCCAGAAGCTCGTAATAATCCGTACGCATCACCTCTCCAGCACCATTTTACCATAGGCCAC
This sequence comes from Akkermansia sp., assembly GCA_045653545.1. Classification (GTDB taxonomy): domain Bacteria; phylum Verrucomicrobiota; class Verrucomicrobiia; order Verrucomicrobiales; family Akkermansiaceae; genus Akkermansia. The sequence continues at coordinate 38,554 of JAZOMC010000030.1, read as the reverse complement.
CATGCAAGGAAAGACGAAAATACCGAATTAACTTTACAACAATGTTACAAATGCTATACTAAAGAACAGAAGATTAATTATTATGCACATCCCCCGCACAGAAAGAAGCATAGAGTTTATCGCCCGCGGGGCTAGTCTCGGGCTGCTGGCACTATATACCCCTGTGGTGCTGCTCACGATAGTGGTAGGAGTATGCTGCACAGCCCCGCACACATGCGCCGATGTAGCGATATGCATTGTCTGGCTTGCGCAACTGCTGGGCATTAAACCGGATACCGTATTGATGCTCAGCACTGTAGTACCGCTAACCCATGCAGTGCTACTACACATCAACCGCCGGGATGGAGTAGGCGGCGGGCGATGGCTCCTGTATATGAGCGTTTTCTGTGCTCCGGCTGTGCTTGCCTGCATCTACTATGCCGGCATGATGATACTCGCCTGGACTCCGTATAGCCCGGGGGATATCACTCACTAGGCGCCAGCACAACAGCACGCACAAAATCAATAAAACGCCATGACGGCTGCCAGCCCAAGGCTCGCAGCTGCGCGGTATCGATAATTTCCGAAGTACCGCCACGTTTACTGGCCGGTGCATCTTCCGCAGCTGCGGGAATTCCGGAGAGGCGCTCCATCATCGCATACGCCTCAGCCTTAGTGAACGCTTCACCACTTACTGGATACACACCTTTGACTCCACGCACGGCCAGTACCAGTAAAGCTTCCGCGGCATCCTGCACATGGAGATAATTCAGAACGCGGTCCGGCGCCCCGGAAAGGCGGGGTTCGCGAGCCAGATGGCGGCGCAACAACTCACAGCGCCCCGGGCCATAGATGGGCGCCAGACGAGCCACTGCTCCACCGGCGCCAAGGATTTCCTGCTCAGCTTCCTGAAGCACTGTGTTGCGCTCAGTAGCACCAGCATATAATGAAGTAGAAGAGCAGAACACACAGCGCCCGGCCATTCCAATGGCCCCCAGTGCGCGCACAGCCCCGAGGTAACAACGCCGGTAATCCTCCACAGCGCCACCACGAGTGGCTAAGCAACTGAATACATAATCAGGCTCGCCCTCCTGCTTCAAAACATGAGCCAGCACCTCAGCATCAGCGGCATCGGCGCATATATCAGCAGCTGCCGCCGGGGAAGAATCAATAGTAAGCACCTGAGCGCCAACCTCACGGCAGCGCTCAGCAAGAATACGCCCCAGATATCCGGCACCGAGCACCCACACTCGCTGCCCACTCAGCATCACGCCTTTGATGCACCGCGGTGAGTCCATATCAGCTCAGCCAACTCCAAATCCCCCGGAAGAGTAATTTTCAGATTCGGCCCGGTCTGCACCAGACGTGTAGGAATACCAAGGGTCTCCATGGCGCTCACTTCATCCGTGACCACAAGCCCCTGCTCTGCCACACAGGCATATGCGCGGCGCAGCAGGTCAATGTCAAAAATCTGCGGCGTTTCCATGCCCCAAAGGCAGTCGCGGCTTACCTTCTCAGGCAAGCTGCACGCATCCGCATCCGCGCGTTTCAGCGTATCCACCACCGGATGGGCGCAGGCAGCTGCCCCCGTCTGCGCGGCGGCTTCCAGACAAAGCTGAATACCGTGAGGAGTGATGAGCGGGCGGGCACCATCATGCACTGCCACCCAGCGAGTTTCAGCAGGCAACGCGGCAAGACCTGCCGCCACAGAGTCCTGCCGCTCGGCACCACCGTCCACTCTCAGCACCGGCACCGGGTATGAAGCAGAAGCCAGCCCGACTGTTTCCCAGCGTTCTTCAGGGCATACCACGACCACCGCTGCACACCCGGCATCCACAAATGCCTGCACACTGCGGCACAGCACCGGCTCTCCGGCCAGCGGTGCGGCCAGTTTATCAAATCCGGCACGGCGGGAACTCCCCGCTGCCACAATGACGGCACAGAACATAAAATTAGGAGAGACGGGCCCCAACCAACTTAGAAAGCAGCTTACCGGGAGCTGCACCGGCCGTACGGGCCTGCATCTCCTTCATCACGCGGCCCATATCCTTCTTGGATGTAGCGCCAAGCTCAGCGATAACCGCCTCCAGAATGGGCAGCACTTCCTCCTCCGTCATCTCTGCGGGAAGGAAAGCGGAAAGGGCCTTAATTTCAGCCTGCTCCTTCTCTGCCAGCTCAGGACGGCCAGCCTGCTCATACATGGCGATAGCATCCTCGCGCTGCTTAATCTGCTTGCGCACCACATTCTGGGCCTCATTATCGGGAAGCTGCTCCTGAGCATTACCTTTAGCCACCTGTGCATTCTGCAGAGCGGCCTTCAGACTACGCAATGCACCCAGTGTCAGCGTGTCCTTCCCCAGCATAGCCGCCTTCATTCCGGCGGTAATGGAATCATAAATTGTACTCATAACGCAGTCATTCTACATTCTTCCCGCCTACTGTGCAAGGAAAATGAGCGTGCAGCTCAGCCGGAAATCACTTCTGCCCCGTATAAATAGTAGCAATGCCCCCCATGAGCGGCAAGGCCGTGGGCATAGAATACCCGCAGCTGGCAAGAAGCGCCTTAAATGCCTCACCACGCGGGAAAGTCTCTATACTATCACCCAGATAATCATACGCGCCCATGTTACCCGTGAGCCAACCGGCAATTCGCGGCAGAATATTGTGCAGATAGAAGCGGTACGGCCCTGCCAGCACTCCTTCAGGCATGCTGAAATCCAGCACCAGCAAATGCCCACCGGGACGCAAAATACGGCGGAACTCACACAGGGCCTTAGCGTAGTCTGCCATATTCCGCAGGCCGAAAGCTACCGTGGCAGCATCAAAGCTTTCATCCGCCAGCGGCAGATTCATCGCATCCGCCTCAAGCACATTCGTCAGCCCGCGCTGCACCGCTACATCCAGCATGGGGCGGCAGAAGTCCGTTCCCAGCACATCCACCTCAGGCAATGCCCGCTTCACGGTCAGCGCCAAATCACCGGTGCCGGTCGCTATATCCAGCAGATTACGCGGCTTCCATTCCGCGATAATCTTCAGCGCCCTTTCCCTCCACAGAATATCTGAACCGAGGGAAAGAACGTGATTAGCCGTAACATAGCGACTCGCTATCGACGAAAAGACCTCATGTACAAAACCGGGATCCTGCATGAAATCAGATTTTCTCAGCCGGATTCCACTTACATATTCTCCACCAGCACATCACCAAAGGCACTTGTGCTCAGTGCGGTAGAACCGGGAATCATCTCAGCAAGGTCAGCAGTAACAGTCTTAGCAGTGATGGCAGCCTCAATAGCAGCCACGATGGCATCAGCAGCTTCAGTCCAGCCCATGTAGCGCAGCATCATCTCAGCAGAGAGGAGGAAGGAACAGGGATTAGCCTTATCCAGATTTGCCAGAGCAGGAGCGGTGCCGTGAGTAGCCTCGAAAACGGCATGGCCGGTCTTGTAATTGATGTTACCACCGGGGGCGATACCGATACCACCCACCTGAGCGGCGAGAGCATCAGAGCAGTAGTCACCGTTCAGATTCAGAGTGGCCACCACGGAGTGCTCCTTGGGATGAATGAGAATCTCCTGAAGGAACGCATCACAGATGCAGTCCTTAATAATGATGCCATTGGGCAGACGGCACCAGGGGCCCTTACCAATAACCTCTGCGCCGAACTCACGCTTGGCAAGCTCATAGCCCCAATCACGGAATGCGCCCTCAGTAAACTTCATGATGTTGCCCTTGTGCACCAGCGTGACATACGGGCGATTGTTCTCGATGGCGTACTGAATGGCAGAGCGAACCAGACGCTCCGTGCCCTCGCGGGAAACGGGTTTAATGCCGAAACCGGAGGAGTTCGGGAAACGCACCTTGCCGGCACGGTCCGGATAATTCTCAGAAAGCCATGCAAAGAAGATTTCAGCCTCAGGGCTACCCTCCTTAAACTCCACACCGGCGTAAATATCTTCCGTATTCTCGCGGAAGATGACCATATCCACCAATGAGGGGTCCTTAACAGGAGTCTCGATACCATTGAAATAACGCACAGGGCGCACACAGCAGTAGAGATCAAGCCCCTGACGCAGTGCCACATTCAAGGAGCGAATGCCACCGCCCACGGGTGTAGTCAACGGGCCCTTAATACCCACGAGATAATCGCGAAAAGCCTCCACCGTTTCATTCGGCAACCAAGTACCGACCTCATCAAAAGCCTTCTGACCAGCCAGCACTTCCTTCCACATGATGGCACGGGTGTCACCATAGGCGGATTTCACGGCGGCATCTATCACCTTTTTAGCGGCGCGCCAGATATCCGGGCCGGAGCCATCACCGATAATGTGAGGAATGATGGGAAAGTTCGGCACCTGCAATCCCTGCGGGGCCATCGTAATGGGAGCTGCGTTACTCATGATGTATCAATGTATTTATGTTTGAAAATGGAATTAGTTGGCGGTCGAAGTCTGAGCCGGCGCGTTTTCAGCAGCCTTGCCAGCTGCGGGAGATTCTACCGTGTAGCAGAAAATAATCACAATCAGCACAAGAAGAGGCGGCAGAATGTAATACATGGGCCCTTCAGGTTCCACCTGCTTTACATCAGCTGTGGCAACCTTGAGCTTGGACAGTCTGGAACCTTTCTTAGAATCGCCGGAGGACGCAGAAGCCGCAACAGGGGGCATCTTGATAGCACCGGCAGCCATTGGGTTGGAGCCTGCTTTGTTTTTCTTAGGAAGAGCCATAATGAATCAGTTGTTCGCGTGGTATTGTATCATATGTATACAGAATTGCAATGACAAAACACGCCAAATCGAGTCAGAATGCGCCTTCTGCGCCCGGATAAAAGAAAAAAGCGCCAGCGAGGACGGAATTCGGGGTTGACTTTAGCAATACAAACGGGCATAATACCCCCTGTTATGAAGAAACCCGTAACCGTAACCGTGACCGGCGCCGCCGGCAATATCGCATACTCTCTGCTGTTCCGCATTGCAGCCGGCGAAATGCTGGGTGCTGACCAGCCCGTTATTCTGAAGCTGCTTGAAATCACCCCCTGCTTGGACAAGCTTAAGGGCGTAGTGATGGAGCTTGAGGACTGCGCCTTCCCGCTGGTGCAGGAAATCGTTCCCACTGATGATCCCGCTGTGGCCTTCAAGAACGCTGACTGGTGCATGCTCGTGGGTTCCGTACCCCGCAAGGCCGGTATGGAGCGTAAGGATCTTCTTTCCATCAACGGTAAGGTGTTCGTGGGTCAGGGCAAGGCCATTGCTGAGAACGCAGCCCCCGGCTGCAAGGTATTCGTGGTGGGCAACCCCTGCAACACCAACTGCCTCATCGCTATGACCAACGCTACCGGCATGCCCAAGGAGAACTTCTTCGCCATGACCATGCTGGACGAGTACCGCGCCAAGGCTCAGCTCGCAGCCAAGGCCGGCGTAGCCGTTTCCGAGGTGACCAACATGACCATCTGGGGCAACCACTCCGCTACTCAGTATCCGGACTTCACCAACGCTAAGATTGGTGGCAAGCCCGCTACAGAGGTTATCACCGACTCCGAGTGGCTCAAGACTGATTTCATCAAGACCGTGCAGCAGCGTGGCGCCGCCATCATCGCCGCTCGTGGCCTTTCTTCCGCCGCTTCCGCAGCCAACGCTGCTCTCATGACCGTGAAGAACCTCACCACCCCCACTCCTGAGGGTGACTGGTACTCCGTGGCCCGTTACAGCGACGGCACCAAGTACGGCCTGCCTGAGGGCATCATCTGCTCCATGCCCAGCCGCACTGAAGCTGACGGCACCCTCACCATCGTGGAGGGCCTGCCCATCGACGAGTTCTCCCGTGGCAAGATTGACGCTTCCTGCGCCGAGCTGCTCGAAGAGCGCGCCGAGGTACTTGGCTAAAGCTGATTTTTTCAGCGAGGTATTTTATTCGATAGCCTGCCGTGTGCAGGCTATCGTTTTTTTTGCACCAAGGGCACAAGAGGAATGAATCAGGCGTCATACTGTGTCATTCTAAGACATGCCACCTTGACGCCACGCGCGCGTGCTGCTAGACTGATTCCATATACCATGGGTAAGACATTATACAGGAAAGTTTGGGACGCGCATACGGTAGGAATTCTGCCGGATGGCCGCACGCAGCTCTTTATTGCCACACACTTCGTGCACGAAGTCACCTCCCCGCAGGCCTTCGCCATGCTCAGAGAGCTGAACCTACCTGTTCTCCATCCTGAGCGTACCTTCGCCACGGTGGACCACATCATCCCTACGGATAACCAGGCTGAGCCCTTCGCGGACCCCCGTGCGCAGACCATGCTGAACGCGCTGCGTAGCAACTGTGCAGCCGCCGGCGTCCGCCTCTTTGACCTGCCCACAGGCCAGCAGGGTATCGTTCACTCCATCGGGCCGGAGCTGGGCATCACCCAGCCGGGCATGACAATCGTGTGCGGTGATTCCCACACAGCGACACACGGCGCAGTAGGCTCCATTGCCATGGGTATCGGCACCACGCAGGTGCGTGACGTACTTGCCACTCAGACGCTTGCTATGCTGCCCCTGAAGGTGCGTAATGTACGTGTGGAAGGCACCTTGCGCCCCGGCGTAACAGCTAAGGACGTTGCTCTCTACATCATCGGCAAGCTCGGTGCTGACGGCGGTTTGGGCTACGCCTACGAGTTCGGTGGTTCCGCCATTGAGAATATGGAAATGGATGGCCGCCTGACACTCTGCAACCTCGCCATCGAGGGTGCCGCACGCTGCGGCTACGTAAACCCGGATGAAAAGACCTTTGCTTATCTGAAGGGTCGTCCCTACGCACCGAAGGGTGCCGAGTGGGAGGCCGCTGTACAGCGTTGGAAGAGCTTCGCAAGTGATGCGGATGCCGAGTACGATGACGTTGTGATTTTTGATGCAGATGATATCGAGCCCACCGTCACCTGGGGTATCTCACCTGATATGAGCATCGGCATCAACGGCACCATCCCCTCCCCTGACGACACCACAGACGCCGAAACCCGCAAAGCCCGATTGGCCGCGCTGGAATACATGAAGCTGCAGCCCGGCAGCAAGCTCGAGGGCACCCCCATTGATGTCGTCTTCATCGGCTCCTGCACAAATGGACGCATTTCTGACTTCCGTGCCGTAGCGCCGCTACTGAAAGGCAGGAAAGTGGCTGAGGGTATCAAGGCTCTGGCAGTTCCGGGCTCACAGGAGACCGCCCGCCAGTGCGAAGCTGAGGGCATAGCAGATATCTTCCGTGCCGCCGGCTTTGAATGGCGCCTAGCAGGCTGCTCCATGTGCTTGGCCATGAATCCGGACCAGCTGAAGGGTGACCAGATTTGCGCCAGCACCAGCAACCGTAACTTCAAGGGCCGTCAGGGCAGCCCCACGGGTCGCACCCTGCTCATGAGCCCGCTCATGGCCGCCGCAGCAGCCGTCACCGGCACCGTCGCAGATCCGCGAGAGGTGTTCGACATCCGCTAACTCCCAGCCCACTTTAAACACATGCCTCTTAACAAAATCATCACCATCTCCGGCAAAGCCGTTCCCGTTCCCGGTGCCGATATGGACACCGACCGCATCATCCCTGCGCGCTTCCTCAAGTGCGTTACCTTTGATGAGCTGGCCGGCACCATGTTCTACGACGAGAGATTCAACGCTGACGGCAGCAGCAAAGGCCACCCCATTGATGCGCCCCAGCACGCTGGCGCCACCATCATCCTCGGCGGTGAAAACTTCGGCTGCGGCTCCTCCCGCGAGCACGCACCTCAGGCTATCAAGCGCAGCGGCATAAAAGCCATCGTGGCGGAAAGCTTCGCAGAAATCTTCTTCGGTAACAGCTCCGGCATCTGCATGCCCTGCGTCTGCGCTTCTCATGAGGACCTGCAGACTGCCATGAGCATCACCACCGAGCAGCCTGACGCAGAATGGACGCTGGATTTGGCCTCCATGACACTCAGCTGCTCCGCTGCCACCCTGCCCATCACCATGCCCGCTGAGCCGAGAGAAGCGCTCATGCAGGGCCGCTGGGATGCTGTGGTAGAGCTCATGAATGCACCGGAAGCAGTAGCCGCGATGGCGGCAAAACTCCCGGCCCCGGCTCTCTCCTGAAGCCCCTCTCCATGCTGGCCACCATCACACCTCTGATTTCACGCGGCGTCATTGATAACACGCTGCAGGACCTCATTGATTTGCGCCTTTGGTGCACAGATGAGGCAGAACCGCTGCACCTCCGTATGCGCGGCAACTGCCTGCGTGATTTAGCCGGCTGCAGGCTGACGTTTACCAACACGGCCGCCGGCAGCCCGCCTGCGGCCATGCCCCCGCTAATCGACGAGCTGCGCCGCTCAGCCGGCACAGCACAGTTTGCGGCAGGAGATATCACCTTCTCCCGCCGTGTGATGGAGAGAGATAATCGGCAGGCCATTGCCAACCATCTCTACATCGAGTTCTTCGTAAATGAAACCGTGCGCGTGCTCATGGAGTTCAGTGCCGTGAGCTACACGCTTTCCCTGCCTCAGTGGGAGCAGAGCTGGGAAGGAGATAATCTGCAAACCCTCCTGAATATGGAAGCTCTGCGTGCCCACGTGCGCAGCAATGTGAAGAGCTACAAAGGCCCGGCCATGGCTGGTCTCGGCGAGGACATGCCGCCCTGCGAGTGGGATTACCGCCTGAACAAAGCTGAGGCCACGATGGCCATATATCGCACTATTCACGAAAAATTCGGCCCCATACCCGGACGTTATCTTTCCGCTGCTTTTGTGATGGACCGCCCCGAGTTCCTCGGCCAGGTCGCAACGGAGGAGGAAGCAGATATGCCTCCGGATCAGGAAGTCATCAATCATGATTGGGAAGTGATTGACTTCATGACTCCATACGAAAAGGAAGTGCGTATTGCCATGCGTCACCCACTTTTCGAAGAAACCTCACGCATGACTGCTGTGGTACAGGAGCAACTACTGGAAAAACACCGTGCCAGCTTGAGCCAGAGTAAAGAAGGAGCGGCCTTCCTCTCGCTGTATGCCGGCATCGCCACCCACACCTTATCCACCATTCTGCTCACCGGTCAGGAGCTGTACTCCACAGCCTTGGCATCTGAGCGCATGGAAGCCCTCTGCCGCCGCCTCTCTTGCTTGGCTCAGATGCTTGAAAAACTCCCGCCGGATTCCCGAGCTCCCCTCCAGGGAGCTGCTGAAAATCTCATGAAGAACATGCGTCTCTTCATCGCCACCATCCCGAGCTAAGCTCTTTCGCCTTATTCCATGTATCTGGCTCAGGAACGTCGCCAATATATCCTCCGCCTGCTGGAGCAACGCGGTAGTATACGTACTACTGCCCTCGCCAGAGAGCTGGGGGTAACAGATGAAACTATCCGCACGGACCTTGTGGCCATGCAAGCCCGTGGACTCCTGCAGCGCATCCACGGCGGCGCGCGCTACCAGTTGCCGTCTGCCCCTGGGGCAGATGACAGCCCTCGCTTGGATGTGCAACTCGCTCGGCTGGTTGCCACTCGTGTATCAACTGGGCATCGCATTTATATAGACGCTGGTCCTTTTGCTCGTGTGCTGGCCACCCAGCTGCAATCTACCCCCTGCACCTTCATCACCCCTTCCCCCCGTTTTTTGAACGCGATGGCGCCTCTAGCCGTCCCTCATCGGGTCATTTGCACCGGTGGCGAACTGGAAAAAAGCAGCGGTCTGCTTACACATCCAGCCCCTGCTGAGATTCTCCGAGCTCTTCAACCGGATATCGCTATTCTCTGCCCGCCAGCCCTCAGCCCCACTCATGCTTCTTATAAGCACTCAGCGCAGGCAGCATGGGCAGCTGCGGCCACACAAGTCGCGCCTCACACTCTGCTGGCAATCCCCTCCGCAGCACTTACTGCAAATGCCGCTCACAGCGTTTCCCTGCCACCCTACGAAATCATAACCGAAAATAATATACCGGACGCCTTCTCACACATCCCCGCTACGACTGTCCCCTTTATCTCAGAGGATACGCTCAACGATTTCGGTTACTAAACAAACATTTTTCAGCTTTCATCTTGAAAAGATTTGACCCGGCAAGCCTGAGCCTGTCGGGTCGAAATCGTTTACGAACTCCTCGCAATTACTTGCCGGGAACCGGAGCGGGAATCGGATCAGCGGGAGGAGGAGGAGGAGTCTGCTGCTGCTGCTGCTGCTGGCAGGACACCAGAGCGGCGGCTGCGATGGCAAGGATGGCGATGGTCTTCATATGTGTGAGGTATTTTTTTGGTTGACTGTAAGCAAGCTCACCATGAGTCTGTTTACAATTCATAGAATACTTAATTTTCCTTAGAAATCAAGAAAAAAATTACATTTTTCTTAAAAAAATTGATTTTAATCGAATTTTCGGCTGTAAACGATGGAAAAAGTACCGTCTGCACGCAGATTACTCCACACATAACGGCGGAAAACCACCTTAATGGAGGCGGTCAGAGGAACAGCGAGCAGTGCGCCAATGACACCGCCGAAGACCATACTCCAGAAAAGCACGGAGAACATAACGGTGAGGTCATGCATCTTCATGCTATTACCAACAACTTTCGGCTGAAGAATCCAGCCATCAAATTGACTAACAGCCAGGAAGGTGGCACCAACCGCCACAACCATGCTAACATCTTGCCAAGTAAACCAAGCGATAAGCAGAGCGGGAATACTCGTAGAAATCATACCGATGTAAGGAATAATACCCAGCAATGCAGCAGCTGCGGCAATAGTAATAGCGTAGGGGAGCCCCAAGCACATCAGGGCAATACCAAGAATTACACCATCAATTAAGCTCACAAGCATCTGGCCTCGCACAAAGGCCACGATATTCATGTTAATTTCCTGCAGCGTACCAACTACTTCATCCTTAAATCTGGAAGCACGCAGCGGAAGAACTCTAGCCCAGTTCTTCTTAATAGCTTCACTCTCCAGCAGGAAGTAGAAAAGGAAAACCGGAATCATCACGAGGCCGATAAGAAATGCGGAGGCGCCATAAATGGCCCTAGTACCGGCAGTTAACCAAGCCAAGGCTTTGTCCGTCAGGTAGTCAGAATTATACTCAATGATAGCCAACACCTTACGTTCATATTCCATAAGCGGCCTTCCGGACGGAGAAAATCCTACAATAAATAACGCCTGCTCGTCATTCGCAGCGCTCTTTTCTTTGGAAGTACTAGCATCTCCAGCAACTGCCGGCGGATTTAACGGTCCAAACAACTCTTCATCCTTGTTGACCGGTTCAGGCACAGAGGCTTCGAGGCCTTCAGCCTCTCTGGCGGCTCTTTCCCTGGCAGCATCATCAAGAGTACGGCTGTACAGAGCATCCACCACGTTCTGCAGAATTGTATTATTCTGCAACATCTCACGCCCGGTCTCAACCGCTCGTTCAAGAATCAACTGGCGTTCATTCACCAGCTCAGTGGTCTGACGCACCAGCGGAGGTACTATCATCAACCCGAGACCACTCAGCCCCAGCGCTGTCAGCATGAGCACCAGCAGTACGGCAGGCACCCGTTTCTTCACATATTTCTGCACCCATTGCACACAGGGGCTAAGTAGATAAGCCAGAATGCCCGCCACAACCACAGGCAGCAGAACCGGCTCAAGCGTAATGAATAACCAGCCTATCCCATAAAGCACGCTGAAGAGCAGCGCAACAATAAACACAAGGCACAGACTACTGAGCGCCAGCCAGCACACACCGCGCTGAAATGGCGTAGGGTGATCCTTTTCTCTCTCGGACATGCGCACATTATAATCGTTAACCGCAGAAATGCAAGCCATTTCAACGAAAAGCCACCTCTTTTACCACCAAATACATATCAGAATCGCGGTACCATCCTTCCGTCTAACCTTCACCCCGCAGCTTCCTGCTGCAACCGGAGCAAAATCCAGCTATATTTGGCCGTCCTCACCCGCCGGAGATAGACAGCAAATACGGATGAAATCTCATTGACCACGGGCCCGCAATCTGATATCATACCCGGAGCCAACGGCGTATGCAAGTACAGCTATCAGACCACTTCACATACCGCAAACTGTTCGCCTTTGTCCTACCACCGATTGCCATGATGCTGCTCACCTCGGTGTACACGATGGTGGACGGGCTGTTCGTCTCACATTTTGTGGGCAAAACCGCCTTTGCCGCGCTGAACTTTGTCTTTCCGGTTGTGATGCTGCTGGGTGGGCTGGGCTTCATGTTCGGCACAGGAGGAACTGCCCTCGTGGCCAAGACATTAGGCCAAGGTGCCCCACAGAGGGCACAGCGGTACTTCACGCAGATTATCCTGCTGGCCACAGCCTTGGGCGCCCTGCTGGGTGGTATGGGCATCATCTGGCTGCCGGAGATATGCGTCCTGCTGGGCTCTACCCCCGAGATGCAGGCAGACGCGGTATTATACGGGCGCATCATGCTGGGTTTTCTGCCATGCTGCGTACTGCAGTGGACATTTCAAGCTCTGCTGATAGCTGCGGAGAAACCCAGACTGGCTTTCTGGCTGAGTGTAGCCGGAGGGCTGACGAACATCGTGGGTGATGCGCTCTTCATGGCCGTATTCGGCTGGGGTATCACCGGCGCGGCTGTAGCAACGGGGCTCAGCCAAGTAGTAGCCGGGCTGGTTCCTGTGGTGTACTTCATGCTTCCGAACAGCAGTCTGCTGCGCTTCACCCGCACCTCCATGCAGCTGAGGCCCATGCTCAGAGCCTGCACAAACGGTGCCTCTGAGCTAGTCAGCGGCGTTTCCGGTTCACTGCTCGGCATGCTCTACAATTATCAGCTGTTACGTTTTTATGGTGAGGATGGTGTAGCGGCCTATGGCGTGGTGATGTATGTGGGCTTCTTCTTTGTGGCAATCTTTTTCGGCTTTGACATGGGCACCTCCCCTCTGCTGGCGTATAACCATGGTGCAGAAAATCACGCTGAGCTGAAAAACCTCTTCCGCAAGAGCCTACTGTTGGTGAGCGTCACAGGCATATTTCTGGCGGCGCTTGCAGTGGGCTTGGCTAGGCCACTAGCCGCCATGTTCGTAGGGTACAGCAAGGAGCTCACGGCCCTGACGGCGCACGCGTTCTGTTTATTTGGCATTTCCTTCGCGCTCATGGGGTATAACGTCTGTGCTTCCGGCCTGTTCACGGCTATGAATAATGGTCTCATCTCTGCGGCCATTTCCTTCATCCGCACCTTCGCATTTCAAGCGGTGGCAGTGCTGACATTGCCCCTACTCTTCGGGAATGACGGCATCTGGTGGAGTGCCTCGGTAGCGGAAGTGGGGGCTCTCCTGTTCTCAGTCTGCTTTATTCTCCGCTATCGCAAGAAATATGGTTATCTCTGATACACTGTACGCTGTATGAAAATTCACGTTCTCATGGAAAACACCTCCTGCAGCTCCGAGTTCTTAGCGGAACACGGGCTGAGCCTGCTCATTGAGACGGGCAGCAGGCGCATTCTGTTTGATACGGGCGCCTCCCCTGCCTTTGCGGATAATGCCGAGCGGCTCAGAATCGATTTGAACACGGTGGACGCAGCGGTGCTCTCTCACGGACATTATGACCACGGCGGCGGCATCAACCGCTTCTTGCAGCTGAATCAACATGCCCCCGTATGGATAAGCCCATACGCTTTTCTGCCTCACTTCAACGCATCAGGTAAAGACATCGGCCTAGCACCTGAACTCGCTGGTCATGAGCGGCTCCGAACCGCTCACGATGATATAACCGAGCTGTATGAAGGGATAACGCTTCACAGCGCTGCGACCTTGCCAAACACCTATCCCGCAGAAGGCGCGGGCATGGAAACCATCATCAACGGCCAAAGGCAGCAGGATGACTTCCGGCACGAGCAATACCTGCTGATTCAGGAAAACGGCAAGCGCGTCCTCATCAGCGGCTGCTCGCACCGCGGCATACTGAATATCGCCACCCACTTCCGGGCGGATGTGCTGGTGGGCGGCTTCCACTTCATGAAAGCTTCGCCCGTGACAGATGCCCCCCGTCTTCAAGCCGTGGCTGGGCTTCTGCTGGAGCTTCCCACATGCTACCACACCGGCCACTGCACAGGTGACGCCGCCTTTTGTCTGCTCAAGGAGCACATGGGAGAGCGCCTGCAGGCCTTCAGCTCCGGCATGACGATAGAACTCTGACATTTTTAGCGGGCACGCCTAAATTCGTTGACTTACGTACACCCCCTAAGGTAAAATACAGAACAGAAAACTTCATCCCCACCATGAACGGCACATTCACCTACTCCAACCCAACAAAGCTGCACTTCGGCCCCAATTCTCTGGATTATCTGGCCACGGAACTGCAGAACTATGGCCCCTCAGTACTGCTGACCTACGGCAAGCAATCCATTAAAAAGAGCGGACTTTACGACAAAATCATCTCCATCCTACAGGCAGCCGGTAAAACCATCACGGAGGATCCCGGAGTGATGCCTAATCCCACAGTAGAGAAACTCGCGGAGGGTACCGCCCGCGCCCGAGCTTGCAAGGCTGACCTCATTCTGGCCGTGGGCGGCGGCTCGGTGTGTGACTACGCCAAGGGTGTATCCGTGGCCGCACACTGCCCGGAAGATGCGTGGGAAAAGTATTATGTGCGCATGGAGCCGCTGAGCAATCCTGTCATCCCTGTGGGCTGCGTACTCACCATGGCCGGCACCGGCAGTGAGATGAATGGCGGTTCCGTCATCACGAATTACGCCACGAAGCGAAAAATCGGCCGTGTGTTTGATGAACGAGTGTTCCCCCGCTTCTCCATTCTGAACCCGGAGCTCACCCTCACGCTGCCCCGTTATCAGATGGTGGCTGGCTGCTTCGATGTCATGTCTCACATCCTCGAGCAGTACCTCTCCGATACCGATGACAACACGAGTGACTACATCGCCGAAGGGCTGATGCGTTCCCTCATCACCTCTTCCCGCACAGCCGCAGCCGACCCGCTGAATTACGAGGCTCGCAGCAATATCATGTGGACGGCCACTTGGGCGCTGAACACCCTAATCTCCATGGGTAAAACTACCGACTGGATGGTGCACATGATGGGCCAGTCCGTCGGCGCCTACACGGATGCCACGCATGGCATGACTCTGGCCGCCGTCACGCTGCCTTACTTCCGCCACATCCTCCCCTGCGGACTTCCCAAATTCAAGCGCTTCGCTGTGAATGTATGGGGCATTTCTCCGGAAGGAAAGACGGATGAAGAGACGGCGCAGGCCGGTCTGGACGCCATGAAGGAGTGGATGCAGGAGATTGGCCTTGTGCTCTCTCTGCGTGAGCTGGGCACCACAGAAGACATGCTGGACGGCATCGCCGAAGGCACCTTCCTGCTGCGCGGCGGCTACAAGCCGGAGCTCACCACGGCCGAAGTTCGCGACATCCTCTCTGAAAGCATGTAACCCACCCACTCAAAGAAAATTATGAAAAACATTCTCATCATCTCCGGCCACACGGACATAAACGACTCCGTGGCCAACAAGACCATCATGAGCATTCTGGAAGAAAAGCTCCCGGAGTGCCGCACCGTCTATCTGGACCGCCTGTACACGCACAAGCCCATTGATGTAGAAGCCGAGCAGCAGAAGCTCATGTGGGCAGACGTCATTGTGCTGCAATTCCCCGTGTTCTGGTTCTCCATGCCCTCCCTCATGCACCGCTGGATGGAGGAGGTATTCCTGCATGGCTTCTCACACGGCTCCACCGGTGACAAGCTGAAGGGCAAAACCATCATCCTTTCCTACACCACCGGTGCCCCGGCAGACTGCATGAACTGGGATGACTTCTTCCACTTCCTGCGCGCGACCTGCCAATTCACCGGCATGAACTACGGCGGCACTGTGCACACAGGCTCTGTATCATACAACATGCGGCAGAATCCTCAGCAGCTCGAGGCCATCACACAAAGTGCCACGCAGCACGCAGAGAAGCTCATCGCCATGCTGCAGGCGTAATATCATATTACCTCAACCCAAATCAGGCGACCTGCCATTCAGCGGGTCGCCTGATTTGCATATTCAGAGGACGGGAGAATCAATGCTCCCCGCGAGCTTCGTCCGGTGTAATGGGTTGGCGGCTGAGCGCGCGCCATGCCCATGCGATGTACGCGATAACAAAAGGAATAATGAAGGAGACGTAAGTCATCGTTCTGAGCGTGAAAAGGCTAGAGCTGCTATTCTCAATGGTGAGCGAGCTCTGCGGGGAGACGACAGACGGATAATACGGCGTATTATTCCAGCCGGCGCACAGGAGCAGAGCCAGCACCACCAGCACGCTGCCCGGCCCGGCGAGCCAGAAAGCACGGCTCCAACCACGCAGTCCCGCCACCATACCGCCCAGCACCAGCACCACGCCCACCAGCAGCACGGCAGTCACACCGGGCATTGCCAGCAGGTTGTTCAGGTACTTGTATTCCTCCAGATATACCAATCCGTTCTCCGGCAGATACGCAAACCCGGTGGTGCAAACCAAACGCACCAGCCATGTGAGGAAAAACAGCAGGAAAGCCCCGCTCTCCAGAAGTAGGCGTTGGCGGCAGTTATTCAGAAGCACCTCATCTTTGATGCTGTTCATGAAGAAGAGGCAGGCAAGCATTCGCGTGAGCAGTAACACACTGATACCCAGCATGAGATTCTGCGGCACCATCGCGGCCTCAAGTCCATGCAAAGCATTTGCCCAGCTGGAAATCACGGGCATGGCAGGGTTTACCACCGCAGCCTTATCCACCACAAACTCCGCCCCGGTGAAGAAGGTGCCCACGGCCGTTCCGATAAGCAGCGGCCCCAGAATGCCGTTCAGCAGCAAGAATACGCGGTAGGTATTCGTGCCCAGAAGATTGCCGTTTTTCAGCTGAAACTCATAGGAAACAGCCTGCACCACAAAACAGAGCAGTATCAGCACCCACACCCAGTACGCACCGCCGAAGCTCGTACTATAAAACAAGGGAAAGGAAGCAAAGAACGCGCCGCCGAAAGTCACAAGGGTGGTGAAGGTCAGCTCCCACTTGCGCCCCGTAGCCAGCAGGAGCATGCGCCGCTGCTCCTCCGTACGCCCAAGCTTCCAGATGAGTGACTGCCCGCCTTGCACGAACATGAGAAAGACCAACAAAGCCCCCAACAGCGAAACGAGGAACCACCAGTAGTGTTGAAGTAATGAGATATCATTCATAACATTATGCAGCGTCAGATTCAGTTTCAGGCCCGGCGGAAATCGCCTTGCCCATGATGCTCAGCTCAGCCAGCAGAAGCAGCGTGAAGAGCACGAGGAAGATGAAGAAGGTCGTCTGCACGGAGCTTACATCCAAGCGGGAGATAGCGGCAACGTTCGGCAGCAGCCCCTGAATGGCCCAAGGCTGGCGGCCAACTTCCGCCACCACCCAGCCGGCCTGACTGGCCAGCCATGCCAGCGGAATGGTGAGCACCACACCCCACTGCACAAGCTTCCACTTCTCCACACGTCTGCCCAACAGCAAAAGCCCGGCAAACAGAAGAATGAAGTAGCCGCCCAGCACAACCATGATTCGGAAGCTGTAGAAGGTCAGCGGGACATTCGGTACCAAATCGGCAGGCTTCTCCAGATACCCATAACCAAAATACGCAAAGTTTTCACGCAATGTGCTCAACGCCGCGGCACGAGTAGCATCATCATTCGCCGCGCGATACTCTGCCAGCGCCGCAATGGCCACACGACCTCTTGCCATCTTCTCCTCTGCGGAGAGCGCCACACCGCCTTCCGGCAGGGGGTATCCGCCCTCCAGCAAATTACGAATGCCGGGCACATAGCCATCCACCTCATGGGTAGCCAGAAGAGAGAGGGCATAGGGCATCTCCACATGGAAAAGGAACTTGCTTTCCTCAGACGGCTGAGCCCAGTCAGCCCCCGGACGCAGCAAACCGCCCAGCACAAGCCCCTGCTCCGTGCCGCCCTCGTACAAGCCCTCAGCAGCAGCAAGCTTCATGGGCTGATACAAAGCGATATCACGCCCGCTCTGGTGCCCTGTATGCGCTGTAATAAGAGCCGCAACAAGGCCGAACCACGCAGCAACCTTAATGCTGGCATGTGCAAACTCCTGATGACGCTTCCTCAGCAAGTACCAGCAGCTCAGCCCCACCACAAACACAGCGCCCAGCACCCAAGAACTGGCCACGGTGTGGCAGAACTTCACCACCGCCACGGGCGAGAAGGCCACAGCAGCAAAGTCCACCATCTCGTTGCGCACCGTATCAGGGTTGAACCCCATGCCCACGGGGTGCTGCATCCATGCATTCGCCACAAGAATCCACCAAGCCGATATCGTAGCCCCGATGATGGTAAGCCAAGTGGAGGCCAAGTGTGCGCGCTTGCTCACCTTGTTCCAGCCGAAGTACATCACGGCGATGAACGTACTCTCCATGAAGAAAGCCACGATTCCCTCAATGGCCAATGGCGCGCCGAATATATCCCCCACGAACCAGCTGTAATTGCTCCAGTTCGTGCCGAACTCGAACTCCAGAATAATCCCCGTGGCCACGCCCATGGCAAAATTAATGCCGAAGAGCTTCATCCAGAAACGCGCCGTCTGTTTCCAGAACTCGCGCCCCGTTCGCACATATATCGTCTCCATGATGGCCATTACCACACCCAATCCGAGTGTGAGCGGCACAAAGAGCCAGTGATACATGGCAGTAAGCGCAAACTGCGCCCGTGACCAATCTACCAGTGATGTATCTATCGATTCCATGATTTTCTTTCCTTTATTCCTTAATGACTCTGCCTGTCAGCTCAGCTGATACCGCCTCGCTCTTCTCCTCCTCTCCCCCTCGCAAATACGACGGGAAGAAAAAGGCCTTCAGCACAGCAAACATGATGAAGAGCTTCACTAGTATGATACACCAAAGCGTGCGCCCCAATGTCATACCGCGAAACCCTTCTATGTAAAAACGTGCAATGCGACGTAATATCATGGTGACATTATAGGATATAACACCCGCATTGCAAGTCTAAACTTAGAATTTCTTCTTTCTCGCCCTCCTGATGCTCACGAATAGGTAGGCAGGGCGATTTCGACTTGCCAAACGGCGAGTGTTGTGATACCCTCCGCGCGTACATTGAATAACGGCATTGTGTTATGATTGAAAACGAGTACATCAGCATCGACATCCGCACCGCAGGCCGCCGCTTTGCCGGCGTGACCGTGCGAGATAAAGTAAACGGCCGCAGCTATGATTTAGGCAAGGAAGTCTTCACCATTGCTCTTCAGGAGGCCAAAACGGATGAAGCCTGTTCCAAGAAAGAATACACGGATGTATGCCTGCCGCTGAGTGCGCTGGATTTAATGTGCGGTGAGGTAAGCGTGAGCAGCATCGCCGCTCAGCCTGAGGGCCGCCGCTTGGCCGACCGCCGAGCAGGCCAGCGCGCCACCCTGCCCTTTGCCGTAACGACAGATGGTTACAAGCTGGAGTGGTGGGCAGAGCTGCGTGACGGCCAGCCCTACATGCGCCTCGGCCTGCACATCACCCCCATGCAGTTCGCTATGCCGGCACGTAAGATTACCCTGCTGAACATCGCCGCCCCTGAGGCCCGCGTGGAGGGCAGCGTGAAAGGCGCCCCCGTGGTGGCTGCCGGCAACCGCCTCTTTGCAGGCGTGGAAAGCCCGCTGAGCAAAGGAGAGGTGACGGCTGAGGGCTTTTCCTGCTCGCTGGAGCGCAGCACCCATCTGCCAGCCCGCACCACCAGCAGCATCTCTGCCGTGCTGGGCTTCTGCACGCCCGGCCAGCTGCGCCGCACCTTGCTGCCCTCCTACCTGAATGAGGAGCGCGCCCGCCCCTACTTCCCCCTCTTCAACTATAACACTTGGTACGACATCGGCTACTTCTCCCGCTACTCTGAAAAGGATGTGCTGGATACCGTGCACCTTTTCGGTGAGGAGCTTGTACGCAAGCGCGGGGTAGTGATGGACTCCTTCCTGCTGGATGACGGCTGGGACAACACGGAAACCCTCTGGCAGTTCCACGAAGGCCTGCCGAACGAGTTCCGCGACATCCGCACAATGATGGAAAGCTACGGCGCTGCCCCCGGCGTGTGGTTCTCCCCTTGGGGTGGCTATGGCCAGCCCAAGCTTAACCGCCTCGCCGCCGCTGGCGATACCTACGAGACGAACGAGCGAGGCTTCGCCCTCTCCGGCCCCAAGTACTACGAGCTCTTCCGCGATATGTGCCTGCACATGATTCGCGAGAACGGAGCGAACCACTTCAAGCTGGATGGCTGCTCCGGCATGGCGGATCCGGCCCCCGGCTCCCGCTTCGGTTCTGACTTCGAGGCCGCCATCTCCCTCATCGATGAGCTGCGCGCTGAAAAGCCGGATATCTACATTAACCTCACCACCGGCACATGGGCCAGCCCCTTCTGGTTCAGCATTGCGGACTCCGTGTGGCGCGGCAACTGGGACCACGACTTCTGCGGCGTCGGCACAGCCCGCCAGCAGTGGATTACCTTCCGTGATGCCATGATTTACGCGCACAACGTGAAGATTTCCCCGCTCTGCCCCATTAACTCCCTCATGACCCACGGCGTCATTTACAATAAAGGTGCCCGCGGCCTCATGACCACGGAGAATGATGATTTGGCGGATGAAATCTGGAGCGGTCTAGGCCTCGGCACCCAGATGCAGGAGGTCTACATCACCCCCTCCATGCTGAAGGACCACGAGTGGGATACCCTTGCTGCCGCTGCTAAGTGGACCCGCGCCAACGCTGCAACCCTTGTGGACAGTCACTGGGTGGGCGGTGACCCCGCCGCGCTGGAGGCCTACGGCTTCGCCTCATGGAGCCAGGAAAAAGGCATCCTTGTGCTGCGTAACCCCAGCGATGTAGAGCAGGTGTTCAGCTTTGACCCCGCCGCTGTATTCGAGCTACCGCTCGGCGCTCCGCTGCGCTACGCCCTCAGCTCCCCCAAGGGCGACACCCTGCCCGCCTCCGCAGAGGCAGGTAAGCAGACCTCGCTCACGCTCAAACCCTTCGGCGTCGTCATCATCGAGGCCGTACCTCAGGCTTAAGCCGAAAACAAATCACACCATCAGGCGCGCGGAAATGGATTTTCCGCGCGTCTTATTTGATACCGCAGGAGCTAAGCAGAGCTCTCACGTCCTCCAGCCGCCGGGCCGGGTACACGCGCAGATGCTGACCATCACACAGCAGCACAGCGCTCGCCCCGCGTTTCTTCAGCTTAGCCGAGGCCTTACCACAGATATACCACAGCGTATCATGCAGAAGGGGGCGCTTATGCCCACACAACACGCCGTACCAAGCCCACTCATGCGCCTTAGCCGCGCTGACACCGGGAGTCTCCGCCGTATAAATAACGGCGTCGTCCGCTTCTGCCGCAGGGGCATTCTTGTCCACATCGCCACGCCGCCTCACCTCGATTACAGAAGTATTCTCATCCTCCCAAGCAAAAAGCTCCAGCCTAGCACGGCTACCCTCCGGGCTCAGCCTCATGCAGCCATCAGCCATAGGAGCGCCCGTCAATCGCTCCAGCTCACGAAGCCCGAGCGCTAACGGCACCTCGGCATAGGGAATAGCCACACCCGCCAAATAATCATCCCAAGTAAGAGGACGCCCGAACAGGTTCTCCGCATCCGCAGCCTTTCGCCACCCCACACATGCAGCAAAGCACAGCAATGGGCCACTGAGCATCAAGAACACGCCAAACAATATCCCCTTCACTCCCCCTAGCAGACAAAACAAGGCCACACCTCCCGCCAGTACTCCTAAGCCGAGGAGGAAACAGAGCAGATTTCCGAAAAACTTATTCATACAAAAAAACGTAACAAAAAAAACATCAATGTCAAGCATTTCTCATGTAGAGAAGCGCTTCATCCAACCCCGGCGCAGAAATAACACGCAAGGCCGCTCGATAATGCTCCCATGCCTGATTTTATTGATTGACATGAGCGCCAAGACTGATAGAATAAAAACATGAGCGCAACAGATAAACGCGATTTAACTCCGGTTGTGCCGCGCCGTTTCCGTCCTGTATTCTTCATGCTCGTGAGCTGCTTTGCGCTCTGGGGCCTGCTGAATAACATGACTGATAACTTGGTGCCGGCGTTTAAGAATATCTTCACGATTCCTCAGGAGCAGGCAGCTCTCGTGCAAGTGGCTTTCTACGGAGCCTATGCCGTGCTGGCTATTTTTGCCTCCATTCTCATTGAGGAGTTCTCGTACAAGAAAGGCGTGCTTATCGGCCTCGGCGTCTACATTATCGGCGCGCTTGCCTACATTCCGGCCTGTATTAACCAGAGCTTTGAGATTTATTTCATCGCCATTTTCGTGGTAGCCTGCGGTTGCTCCGTGCTGGAAACCACCTGTAACCCCTACGTTATCTCCCTCGGCCCGGATAAAACTGCCGTGCGCCGCCTGAACTTTGCTCAGGCTTTCAACCCGGTGGGCTCCATTATGGGCATCGTTCTGGCTCAGCAGCTTATCCTCAGCAATCTGAACCCCGCCACCGCTGATGAGCGCGCTGCCATGCCCGCTGAGCAGCTGAAGGAAATCGTTCACTCTGAGCTCTTCTGGGTGTGCGCTCCCTATGTGGGGCTCTGCGGCATCGCATTCCTCATCTGGATTTTCTTCCTGCGTGTGAAGGACACTCAGGAAACCACCTCTACCGAGGAACAGCCTGAACAGCAGGGCAAAGGCAACGGCCTGCGCGTGCTGATTGCTGCTCTGTTCGCCATTGTGCCACTCACCGCTCTTTATTTCCTCTTCCCGACTATGGACAAGGTAACATGGGTACTTTGCGGCACTCTGGGCCCGATTACCTACCTGTTCCTCGTGGGTGATTACCGTGCCATGCTCTTCTCTCTGCTGAGTCAGCCCCGCTACTGGTGCGGCGTGATTGCTCAGTTCTTCTATGTAGGTGTGCAGATTGCTGCTTGGACCTACCTGAACGTGTACTGCTGTAAGGAACTGGGCGTCACCCCCGCCACAGCCGCCACGTACTACCTCATTTCTCTTGTTCTCTTCATCATCTGCCGCTGGGTAGCTACCTATTACATGAAGAAGTTCAACCCCGCCAGCATGATGAGCCTCTTCGCCATCGCAGCCATTGCCTGCTGCGCCGGCACCATCTACCTGCCCAGCACCGTTCTCTTCAGCATCGCCGGGCTGGATTTCTCCGCTAACGTCATCTGCCTCATCGCCATGTCCGGTTGCATGAGCCTCATGTTCCCCACCACCTACGGCATCGCACTGGGCGGTCTGAACCAGCGCGACGTAAAGCTGGGTGCTGCCGGTCTCATCATGGCTATTCTCGGTGGTGCTCTCATCACTCCGTGGATGGCCGGCATCATTGGCGATGCAGAGTCCTGCTGGCTGGGTCTCACCGCTGCCTTTGATAACACTTGGGACACGAATCTGGGCACCAGCTCCGCTGCAGTGCGCGCATCCTTCATCGTTCCCGCCATCTGCTTCGCGGTAGTGCTGGCTTACAGCCTCATCTTCCGCAAGCCCTCCACTCCTTCCGACAAATAATTTAACCCAAACATAAACGTATATGAAGTACGATACATTACCCACCATTGGTATCCGCCCCACGATTGACGGCCGCCGCCTCGGCGTTCGTGAGTCACTGGAGGATCAGACCATGAACATGGCTAAAGCCGCTGCCGCCCTCATCGAGGCCAACGTGACCCACGCCAACGGCCAGCCCGTGAAGTGCATCATCGCTGACACCACCATCGGTGGCCCCGCTGAAGCCGCTGCCTGCAACCAGAAGTTCGCAGAGAACAACGTAGGCTGCTCCCTCATCGTAACTCCCTGCTGGTGCTACATCACCGAGACCTTTGAGACAGATGCCACCACGCCCAAGGCTATCTGGGGCTTCAATGGCACCGAGCGCCCCGGCGCTGTATATCTGGCTGCCGCTCTCGCCGGCTACGCTCAGAAGGGCGTGCCCGCGTTCTCCATCTACGGCCATGACGTACAGGACGCTGACGACACCTCCATCCCCGAGGACGTAGCGGAGAAGATTCTGCGCTTCGCTCGCGCCGGTCTCACCGTAGCCACCCTCCGTGGCAAGGGCTACCTCTCCATCGGTGGCTGCTCTATGGGTATCGCCGGTTCCATCGTGGACCAGTCCTTCTGGGAGAGCTACATGGGCATGCGCGTGCAGGCTGTGGACATGACTGAGGTTCGCCGCCGCATGGAGCTGGGCATCTACGACAAGGCTGAGTTCGACCTCGCCATGGAGTGGGCCAAGAAGTACGTGAAGATTGGTCCGGATCGTAACCGTCCCGATCTCGTGCTCTCCCCCGAGGAGAAGGAGCGCACCCTGCGCGAGTCCATCCTCATGACCATCATCTTCCGCGATATGATGCACGGCAACCCCTACCTCAAGACCATCGATCGCGAGGAAGAAGGTCTGGGCTTCAACGCTATCTGCGGTGGTTTCCAGGGCCAGCGCCACTGGCCGGACTTCTACCCGAACGGCGATATGGCTGAGTCCCTCCTCAACAGCACCTTCGACTGGAACGGCCCGCGCGAGGCTATTCCCTTCGCCACGGAAAACGACGCCATGAACGGCGTGTGCATGCTCCTGCTGCACCAGCTCACTGGCCGTGCTGCCTGCTTCTCCGATATCCGCACCTACTGGAGCCCCGCTGCTGTAAAGCGCGTGACCGGCTACACCATGGAAGGTCTGGCAAAGGACGGCATCATGCACCTCATCAACTCCGGCTCCACCGCTCTGGATGGTAACATGCACTCCACCGCTCCTGATGGCACTCCCATCATGAAGAAGACCGGTGAGACCACACAGGCCGACATCGAAGCCATGATGGGTGCTTCCGAGTGGTGCCCCGCTAAC
Source organism: Akkermansia sp. (assembly GCA_045653545.1). Taxonomy (GTDB): domain Bacteria; phylum Verrucomicrobiota; class Verrucomicrobiia; order Verrucomicrobiales; family Akkermansiaceae; genus Akkermansia. The sequence continues at coordinate 13,756 of JAZOMC010000030.1, read as the reverse complement.
CGCGAGTACTTCCGCGGCGGCGGCTACTCCCTGCACTTCGTCTCCAAGGGCAATGTGCCTGTAACCATGATTCGCATGAACCTCGTGAAGGGTCAGGGCCCCGTGCTCACCATCGTGGAAGGCTGGACCTGCGACCTGCCTCAGGACGTGAACGACAAGCTCGACCAGCGTACGGACCCGGGTTGGCCCACCACTTGGTTTGCCCCGCGTCTCACCGGCAAGGGCGGCTTCAAGGATGTTTACACCGTCATGGCTAACATGGGCGCTAACCACGGCGCTTGGACATACGGCCACATCGGTGCTGATATCATCACTCTGGCCTCCATGCTGCGCATCCCCGTATACGCCCACAACGTACCGGAGGACCAGGTATATCGCCCCGCCGCTTGGGACCTGTTCGGCACAGCTGATCCTGAGGGTGCTGACTTCCGCGCCTGCGCGAACTTCGGCCCCATCTACGGCAAATATTAATGTTTGAAAGCACAAGCCCTGCCACGTGGGCAGGGCTTGTATTTTCCTTATGACTTCAAAGTACCGAAAAATTTACACTTGCACACCGGTAGCTTTTCACGCGAATGACGGTTTTTTCATTCGTGATTCAGGGCTTATCGCTTCAACTCTGCGAACTCTGGGTATAGATAGTCGCTGTATCATGCCTCTTCCCTACTATGATGATGATCAGCGAGAGCACCTCATTCGCACAGAATATTCCAATCTAACCTCTCCAGAGTGGTGGAAATCTACAGGTATTGATGCGCTGATTCTCTATTCATGGGCCTCGCCTAAATTCATACCTGTAGCACGAGCTATACGTAAATCCGGAATAAAATTGATTATACACCTAGATACATCAGGCTATTTTGACGGGGCGGATTGGAATAAGCTTAATCTGTTACAGAAAATTTGTCGAAAAACTAAGACTAAGTTAGTTGATTTTCTCCGCGCGATACATCTTAAATATGCGCATGTTATAACAGTAAGTCTACCAACTGCTGAGATGATTGGGAAACGACTGTTTTTCGGGAAATGGTTCAGGGATAAAATATTTTACACGCCTTGTCCAGTGGCGCCCAATTTTTTCTATGATTCTTCAATTATTCGTGAACGCCGAGTTATTTGCGTTGGACGTTGGTCTGAGTCTGATGGAGATGCGGTCAAGAGACCAGAGTTCATGATTCAGACAGCGAAGGCCATCGTCACATCAGATGACACAGTTCAGGTGGATATATATGGACGTATAGGTGCTCGGGTACAGGCTCTGTACGACAGTTTTTCCTACGACGTTCAGAAACGCATTAATCTCAAGGGGGCTGTTAAGAATCATGATTTACCACCAGTGTATAATAGCTCCATGGTTTCCATTTGCACTTCACGCAGTGAAGGTACACATATCGCCTCATGCGAGGCCCTTTGTTGCGGCTGTTCGCTCGTTATACCTCCAAGAAAGTCATTACATGTGCTTCATTGGTATACAAGCGAAAATTCAGGCACTATCGCGGATGAAGACACGCCAGAATCCATGGCTAAGGCGGTGATAAAAGAGCTAGAATTGTGGGATAAGAAAGAACGCACCCCCAAGGATATCTCAGAACATTGGGCTAATTGTTTCCACGCAGATAAGGTGATGAAAGGTATTTTTGAAAGTAAAAAAATATAGAAACACATATGGCATACGTACTCTGCTTAGACTGTGGCGCCACGAATGTGCGCGCCATCCTCGTAGACGACAAAGGGCAGCTGGTGGCTAAGGCCAGCCAGCCGAACTCCACGGATACCGGCGCAGAAACCCCTGATTACCACGTGTGGAATGCTGACCGCATTCTCAACCAGCTTGCAGAATGCGCCCGCAAGATTCTGCCTGAGGTGGACGCCACGCAGGTGAAGGGTGTAACCATCACCACCTTCGGTGTGGACGGCGCCCTTGTGGACGCTCAGGGCGAGCTGCTCTACCCTGTCATCTCCTGGAAGTGCCCCCGCACGGCTGAGGTGATGAAGAAGGTGGACAAGTACCTCCCCCAGAGCCGTCTGAATGAAGTATCCGGCGTGGGCGAGTTCGCTTTCAACACCATCTATAAGCTTATCTGGCTGAAGGAAAACCGCCCCGAGCTGCTGGAGCAGGCACACGCTTGGCTCTTCATCTCCAACATCCTCGCGCACCGCCTCACCGGCGTGATGGCGACGGACCGCACCATGGCCGGCACTTCCCAGATGACGGATTTGACCACCGGTGACTGGAGCGATGAAATTCTCGGCACACTGGGCATCAGCAAGAGCCTTTTCCCGCCCATGGTGGATGCCGGTGGCGTCATCGGCAGCCTCACCCCCGCCGCTTGCGAGCTGCTGGGCCTCCCCTGCTCCGTGCCGGTTATCTCCACCGGCCATGATACACAGTTCGCCCTCTTCGGCAGCGGCGTGCAGGAAAACCAGCCCTTCCTTTCCAGCGGTACTTGGGAAATCCTCATGCTGCGCACGCCTCAGGCCAGGCTGGAACGCGCGGACTATCCCGCCGGTGCCACGGTGGAGTTCGACAGCAAGGCCGGCCTGCTGAATCCCGGTCTGCAGTGGATTGCCAGCGGTATCATTGAATGGGTGAAAGCCACCTGCTACAATGGCGAGAGCTTCGACACCATGGACGCTGAGGCTGAGAAGATAGCCCCCGGCTGTGATGGCGTGAAACTCATCCCGGACTTCCTGCCCAGCGATGCCGTGCCCGGCAGCATTCAGGGCCTCGTGCTGGGCCGCACCCGCGCCCACATCTACCGCGCGGCCATGGAAGCTCTCACACTGCGCCTCAAGCAGCGCCTCGAGAAGCTGGAGAAGGTGGGCGGCTTCAAGTCCACGGACCTCCTGCTGGTGGGCGGTGGTGCCCGCAATCAGGTGTGGACCCAAATGCGTGCCGACATCCTCGGCATCCCCATCCGCATCTCGAACGTCTCGGAAAGCACCGTTCTGGGCGCCTCCATGTACGCCTTCGCGGGTGCCGGCATTTTTGCCTCCCCTGAGGCCTGCCGTGATGCATTCGGCATCACCTACACCACGATTAACCCCGGCGAGCAGCGCGAGGCATACGCAGCGCTCTACGCCTAAAGGTGATAAGCCACAAGAGCATTCCCAGAATAAAGAAAGCTGTTCCTCCCGGGGAACAGCTTTCTGCATTTCAGATTTTGGCCAGCGAGGGGGGCGCGTATTTACCTGCCATCATGCACCGTGCCATAACGGCGGCGGTGCTCACGGGGATTGAGCGCAGAGGAATCGCTCCACAGCCCCACACGCCCGTTCTGGGCGGACTGAGCCGCGGATATCAAATCCGCATCCTCCTCAGGATCACAAAAACGCTCATACAGCCAAGCCATACCGGCCTTCAGCTGTTCAAGATTCACGTAAGTATCCCCCGCGTATACCTTAGCCACGCGGCGCCCGTACTGATCCACATCAACCACCTGCAGACGCACCTCTTGCTCACCAATGAGTGAGCGCAGATTATCACGAGATTTATCCGCCCAGGCCTGATTACGCTCAGGAGCATCCACCCCGAACAGGCGCACCTTCACCTCCGTATTTTCACCGCGGGGAACAAACAGCAGAGAATCACCATCCTGCACGTACTTGCAGCGGCCGCATATCACCTCAGCTTCAGCGCGGGCGGCGGTTCTTACCTGTACCTGCTCACTCCGGGGCGCAGCATTGCGCCTAGCAGGCTTCTCATCATCTCCGGAAAAATAGGATACGCAGGCGTATACCCCTACGGCAAGGAAGAATACCGCATAGCTATAAATCGGTTTAACTGTATTTTTTGTTTTATTGTGATGTTTGGCCATATAAGGTGAGTATCGCTGTGCTGGTATTCTAGCATATGAGGCACCTAACTGCAAGGAGTTTATGATGGCTCCATTGGTACTTTTCACTCACAAAACACACAAGAACAAAGGATATTTTCTTGTAAAAACGGATGAATAACCTATAATGGCGAAGGCGCATCAGAGTTTGCGGAACAAGAAATCACCCTTCAAAAACATGAGCAAACCAACAAGCAAACCACTGGAACAAAACGAAAACCGCCTAACCGTCGGTAAGGGCTGCTGCTCCTTTCTGCTGGGGCCGACCATGCTGCTGGGAGCCATTTACATGATTTTCTGGAACGAGGGCAACTACATCAAAACCGCACACGCCCTAGATGAATTACGCCCGCTGGTTCAACATGTGGAAGACACCGCCACTCCCAGCCCTGAGCTCGAGGGAAAACCCGTTCATATTCAAGGCACGGCGACCACACCTGACATCCTGCGAGATGAAAGCTATGGAATTGAGGCGAATGCTATTTCCCTCTCGCGCAGCGTCGAGTTCCTTCAATGGGAAGAGGATAAAAAACAACGCCCCGCCAATGACACTAAGCCGCGCACCACGAGCGTCTCTGATTATCACTACAGCAGAGATGAAAACTGGGTGTACAGCTACCACCGTCGCTGGGTAAAACGCCCTATCATTTCGTCCTCATTCTACGATGTACGTTACCGAAACCTGAACTGCGTATACTATCAGGAAAACAATCACAATTTCCTAGCACAGAATGTGTTCATAGGCGGCTATTCACTCCATGAGGGGCAAATTAAGCGCATCAGCACCACCCGCACAATCGTAAATCCGGCCCAGGTACCCCTGGCACTCCAAAGCCGTGCGGCGTTGAACGGCAAATACCTGCACATCGGCCGCAGCCGCGAAGGCAACACCTACTATCTCGTCAATCCGCAGGAGCCTGCCGTGGGTGATGCCCGCATCTCATGGTCTATCATCGGCCCATCACAGCCCGTCAGCCTGATAGCCGTTCAGCGGGGAAACAGCTTTGTACCCTACACGGCCAGCAATGGAATCTCCATTGATTTGCTTTATACGGATACCCTCAGTGCTGAGCAGTGTCTAGACGAAGCCGACAGTGCCAATCTTCTAACCCTTTGGCTGTTACGCATGGGCGGATGGCTCATCATGTGGGGGGCCTTTGGCTGCATGCTTATTCCACTGGCAAATCTGACACCCGTCTGCCGCAAACTGGCGCAAGGTGGAGACATCGTCATTTCCCTGTTTCTCGGCACCTTGCTAAGCCTGCTGGTAATGGCAACCGCATGGTTCTTTTACCGCCCGATTCTTGCGGCTAGTCTGCTGGCTGCGTTATGCGGCCTGACATGGCTACTGATAAAAAAGAACTTCAAAAAAGCTTAACTATCAGCTCACTATACCTAAACGCGCAACAAGAGCACTCTATCATATATGAAGGCAGGCATATTGCTGCCCCAATAACATCTTGTCTAGCTTCTCGGAATGTGCATATATGGAAGGCACCCCACAGCCCACATTCCCCTAACATGAAAGCTATTCATCTATGTGAGCCCTCCGCTCCGCTGACAGCTGCATTTTCCGAGCAGAACGCACATCAACCACACGACCTCCCGAGCCCGGAGGCTTTGCCACCCATGCCCTACACCGCTGGCGAACATGCTGAGCGCCCTTGGGGCCGCTGGATTGTGCTGGATGTCATGCCCCGCTCCGTGGTGAAAAAGCTCACCATTTATCCGGGCAAGCGCATCTCGCTGCAGCGCCACCGCTTCCGCTCAGAGCTATGGACCGTGGTGGACGGCGTGGCCGATGTGCTCTGCGGTCACCAAAACTTCCAGCCGCGCCCCGGCGAGCAGGTTTTCATCCCGAGGGGCAGCCTGCACCGCCTCAGCAACACCACGGATTCCCCCGTGACCGTCATTGAACTCCAATTCGGCCACATCCTCAGCGAGGAAGATATCGAACGCTTTGATGATGATTTCGGCCGCCAATCAGCGGAGGGATAGCTTACAGCGTATCGTGATGACCGCTGCCCCTTTTCCCTCCTGCGCGAATCAGCGTGGCGATGTACTGTTTCTGAATCTTGTGCTGGTACGGGTGGGCTAAAGCCCAATCCAGCGGTGTGCGTCCTTGCTCATCTTCGGCATTCACATGAGCCCCGGCAGCAAGGAGCATTTCGGCAGTCTCCGAACAAGTGCACTCATGCAGTGGCGTGACGCCCTCCTTATTCACCGCGCAAGGGTCAGCCCCGGCATCCAGCAGGGCTTTTGCCACATCGGGATTGTGCGGACGGAACAGCGGAGTATCGCCGGATACGCACCGGGCATTCACATCCAATCCACGCTGTACAAGTATGGCCACACTTTCAGCATCCACCACACTGTGCAGCGCGGTATAACCACCGGCCCAAACAGCATGCGGATTCGCCCCTGCCGCCAGTAACATGCGTATTTCCTCAGCAGGATGATAATTCATCAGTGCAGATTGTCCATATTTGCCGATAATCGTGGCATCTGCTCCAGCGGCCAGCAGAGTCTCCAACACCTCACCGCGAGCAAAAAACACAGGCGATTCACCATAACGGGTCAGCCCATTCACATCAGCCCCGGCCTCCAGAAGCAAGCGAGCCATCCTCGCCGAACGCGCCCGGTGCAAAGGGCGGTTCCCATAGGAATCCATCACAACATCCGGGCTCATTCCGGTATTCAGATATTGCTGCACCTGCTCAGTATCGTCCGCTTCCAGTGCTTGCGATAGGCGACACTTTGCAACTTCAGATTCAGGCATACCAGCACTTTTCTGCAGCAAGTCCACTATTTCAGCGCTTACTCCGATAGCAATGGCACTATGAATCATATCGTCATCAGCTTTCACAAAGCGCAGCAGCTTGCGAACCAGCTTAAAAGGCCCAAGATGTATGGCCTTCCACAACTGACTCCGGTATTTTTTTTGCTTGCGACGCTGGCGGCTGTTCATAGAAGGAGTTTAGCACAACATACCCGTGATGACAAGTTTTGCGGCACTGGCAGACGTTTACACAGGAATCCGCCTTTCCTGCTATCATTCTAGGAACAAGGCGCGGTGTTCATTAAAGAAATCAAAGAGGAGGCGCACATTTTCCAGCTCATACCACGGGCGGAGGCCTATGGGACGATGGTCGAGATCATATATGCGGGCCCCGGGAATGCTGAGCAGCAGCGGCGAATGGGTGGCAATAACCAGCTGAGCCCCACACACCGCGCTGGAGGAGAGGAACTCCACGAGGTCCAGCTGGAGGTTCGGCGAAAGGCTGTTTTCCGGTTCATCAAGCAGGTAAAGCCCACGCTCTGCAATGGCCTGAGTAAAATAGATGAAAGCGCTCTCGCCGTTCGAATATTCACGCTCAGCCGCCTGAGCATGCTCCCGCACAAAACGGCTGCGCGTGCTGTGGCGGGCCTTCATGTGAGTGAGGAATGCATCATATCCGCCTTGTTCGTAGGAGTCTAGCTTCATGCGGCGGTAGCCTTCCACTCCCCATTGTCGCCCGGCACGTTCAGAGGCGAGGTGGCGGGCATCATTCTGTTCTCGCAAGCGCAGAATATGCTCGAATACATCATCACTGCCGATAAAACGGCTTTCATACGGGATTTTCTCGGGATACCCCGTGTCTTCGCCCGCCATACGCAAGCGGCACATCTCCACGTAATCACTGAAGAAGGGCGTGCGGTTGTAAGGCGTGCTGCGCGGCAGCCCCAGCTTTTCCGCCATGAGGTTGAGCAGAGTAGTCTTCCCCGAGCCGTTGCCACCGTAAAGTATGGTGATATTGCCCAGTTCCAGCTTGGGCACACGGCTCTCGAACACACGGAAGGGATAATACTGCTTCGTGCAGTGGGCGTCGCAATTATTGTTCAGCCAGTTTTCCGCCTGTTCAGGCGTGAGGATGGTAAACTCTTCGATGTAAATCATAAAGGGGATTCTGTATCGCCGCTCATTCTATCACACGCTATTAGCCCGGTAGAAGGAAAATCTATGCCATTCCTAGCAAAACAACACACAACATGAGCGGTCTAAGCTTGAACAAGGAGGAGGAAATCGCTATAATGCCCCCGGTTCACGGAAAGGCCCCGACAACATGAGCACGACACAGCCCGACAACACGAACATCATTTATCGCAAAACATATCTTGTTCTCAGCAGTATGTGGCTGGGGCTCAACGCTCTGGTGCATCTACTCCTATTCCCCTTTTTGTTCTATACGGGGCTCTGCACCTTGCTGATGCCAGTCTCCCTGTGGCTACTCTCCTCCTTAACCACCAATCCGAGGACATACGCACTGCTGAATATACCGCTCGTCCTTTACACACTGGCATGGTGGTTCACTGCGCCTTTATTAGGAGCCTGGTTCACCCTGCTGTGGCTCCCCTTCGCGCTGATGGGCGGCATGCTCCGCAGCACGCCTATACCCGGTAACAGCAAACTCCTGAACTGTGTGCTTTATCTGGTAGCACTACTGCCCTATATTGCCATGCTGCCAATCCTCATATTCGCCTTACGAGACCTCAACTCATAATTCCCCAACATACCGCCATTCCCCCGGAATTTTTACTGCCGCAGCCAACTAATAGGAATGGAGCCGACGCCGCCGCCAACAGCCCCCTGCTCTCAGGCGCTGCTTAACCTCCTCTACATTTGCCTCAAAATTTGAAAAATAAGCGTTTTATACGTTTTTAGACTTGCAACTTCCTTACAACTTCTGTATATTTCCCCCGACATCTCGTCACGGGGTTCTCAGCATTCCAAAACGCATGGAAATGGCCCCCCTTCTCGAGCTCTCACTCCATTAAAATCAAGTTTTACACGATATGAAGAAAACGCTTCTCCTTTTTCTGCTTAGCGCCTTTGGCATTTCTCATGTATCTGCTGGTACAGTAACAGATGATGTTTACTCTTTCTCCGGTTCAGGTACGTCCATAAGCATGGGCGATGATCTTCTTGGCGCTCTCGCTGACGGCGGCGAATCTTTTGCGGTATCGTATGAACTGCAGGATTTGACACTTAACGATATCGTTATGGCCGGAGGTACATTTTTCGAAATTACAGCCGAAGCCAACAAAACTCTGAGCGTAGGATATAACTCATTTTTGGGATTTTACACCTCCAGTACCGGGGGAATGACTTATAATAGCTTCGTTCCATACATTGATCAAGGCGTGACCTTCCTTTTCCAGTATGATTCTGATGAGAAAAGTTTTACATTCTCATACTACATGGAGTATAACAGCGAAATAAATCCTCACGATTTAACTGAAATTATCTCGATTAACTTGGGTGCCAACAATGTGTTCGAACAGGGGATTAGCGCTGGAAGTTTTACCATCTCCTTGCCCTCCGGCTCTGCTGATAACATTCAAACATGGACGGGAACAGTTTCCGCGGATGATATTGCAAACCCCACGCCGGCACCCTCTGTCCCCGAGCCCACCACGGCCACGCTTTCTCTGCTGGCTCTGGCTGGCCTTGCTGCACGCCGCCGTCGCAAGTAAAGCTTAATTTTCTCAGCTAAAAATCACACCATTGCTCGTTTCCGGGCAATGGTGTTTTTCTTTTCCGGTAACAGGAATGATGCTAAATGAATAAAATCCCATCCTCAGGCCTTGCAGAAAAGGGGGAGTATCGCTATAATGCTCGAAACAGAGAAAGATATACCTTTATATGCCCGGTTTTTACCTCAGTGATCCGAATAAGGATTTTTCCCACCCTGAAAGTCAGGAGCTGCTGCGCAACATCATCGCGAAGCAAGGCGTGGGGCTCACGGGGTATGAGCTGTGCTGCGTATTTAACGGCCACTTGCCTGCCGGTACGCCCGCGGAGTGTTGCGCGTATCTGCGCCCACTTTATCAGCTGTTCCGCACCCCTCAGGATGATTATGCACGACAGTTGTGGGAAGACATCATATGGATATGGCTGGAGCGAGAGCGCGAGGAGCTAATCGCCCTGAACCAGCACCAACGCATCATTGACGAGCTGCGGTTCATCGTGCATGATACACTCATCCCCTCCCCTTGGCTGCCTGAATGTGGGGCCGGTGTGCTGTTCACCCGTGCTCACATGCTCATGGCATGGATGGCCTCTGCCTGGGGACAGCATGAGACAGAGGATATTCTCAATACCTTATGCAGCGGCAATGAGGCAGGGCAAATCATCCTTCTCATTCTGTTTATTGAAACGAAGTCCTCTAGCCCCTACTCTCCCTTGGGCACCTCTGCGCCTTCCGGGGCATTTGCGGCTTTTGTGGAACGCTTTGAAAAACACTTTCATGAAAGCAGCGCCCTGTATGATGCCTTCTTCCGGCTGACGGATTTACCCATGCCGGCAAATGACGCCTCCGGCAGCACTTTGGAATTAAAAAGTTTACAGGAAGAATGCAGTTGGTATTTATGATTCCATGAGACGGCCCTTTCTACACGCTGGCAAGCATCTACCGAAAGGATTGAACATCATCATGAAGCACCTCCCCGCACAGGCAGCTCTAGTATAGAAAAATCTCTCTTTCCGCATTTTTTGCTGCGCATTCGCGGGCGATATGTGTTAATATGTGTGAGGAGACAATATGGCGTTACTCACCTACAGATTCAACGTTGCTTTTTTCGTACTATGGGTAGTATGGTGCGCGTATAGGGGAATACTGTGCAGCCAGACATCCATCCCGGATGTTCTTGCCCCCGTGAATTACAGCGACGCGTACCCGACCTTAGGCTTCCATTTGCTGGTTTTTCCCTTTGTCGCGCCCATTGTCAGCATTCTTGTTTCCGCAGGCTGCCTGCATATCAAAGCCGGCCACAAATGGTGGAACGCGTTTATCATCGTCTTCTCCATTGTAACCATGCTATTCAGAGCGCTGATTAACGTATCTTTACCCTTTTGGTTTTAACCTGTTCTGTCCCTGCCCTCGTTAAAACTTTATTAAAGCCTCTCTGACCTCTGGGGTGAATCTCTCCATTTGTTGAAGTATATGTTGCCCCCGGCGAATAACCCCGACAATTGTATTCTTATCTCCTCCACGCTCTAAAATGAGTTTCACCAACTCCACATCCCCTATGCAAGCGGCGAGCCAAAGAGGCGTAGAACAGTTACCGTGGGATTGAAAACAGTCGTTCACTGCATTATTTTTATTTTCGGAGATAAGCGAGACGGCGATACCCCTCGCGCGCTCACGTGTGTTACCGTGAATAAGGGGATGTTCAAAAGGATCTTCAGGGTCAGGATATCTCGGGTTTATATGCATGTTATATAAATCCAGCATAGCACACATGATAGGGCTGATATAGGATTCCCTGTTATTTGCACGGGCAGCACCCTCCGCCGGAATAAAAGAGCCAAAACAATCTTCCGGCACATAGCATAAATACCCTTGCCTTTCCACATATTGGGGCGTGGCGTCACTAGCAAAGCCAGCCGTTGTAATGGCCAACATGAGCCCGAAAATAGCGAAGTTCTTTTTCATACCAGATGAATAGAGTCGGTTAAACCTCCTTATGGATTATATCGACCACACTCCTTATTGTAAAGCCCTTTCCTGCAGGCAAAAAAATATTGGAGATAACAGAACAGCCCAATGCTTAAGCATATCCGCACTTGCACAGGCCGTAAGAAATTGATATAATACCCGCAACAGATAAAGACCGCACCCATGCGCAAGAACACATATTCTCTATATTCCCTCTTCTTAGCCTTGCTTAGCGCATTGCTCCTGAATAGTTGCGTGGTTCCGGGTATTCAGCAAACCATCGACAATATCGATAATTATCAAGTAAGCAAAGCGTGTTCTGCGGAATCTCCGCACGACCTGAAGGTTTATTGTTTGGATGGCCGTTATTATATGGAAGTTGAGTTACGGTATGTGCCCGTGGAGACATGCATGTTTTATTATGAGGCCATTATGTCAAGAACAAAGGGTATTTGCGTATCGGGGCGCAAAAACAATGAGGTAAAAACATATCTGGCAAAACTATCTGATACTGATGTGTTTCACATATTGCAGCGCCGCGTAGAACAGCCCGGTGATGATGGCCCGGAACTCATAGCGCAAGAAGATTTTGATTACGCCCGCGCTGAGCGCTGCGCAGCTAACCCTGTAATGTTCAGATACGCCCACCAAGGAGGTCGGGTTAAGTACGGTCTCCCCATAGAGTATTACCCAGATATCGAGCGTTTTTCCGGCGGTCCCCTGCATACCCTGCTGCGCCCTCTCGCCTGGGCTGCCTGGGGGGTAGAGATACCTCTTTTCGTTGCGTCTAATGCATTATTTTATGGTATCTATGCACCGTATCGAACGGTAGAGGTGAAAGTGTTCGGCACTTCTGAGAACGGCCAAAATGAATAAACAGGCACTCCCCCGAATCAACGGAATCCCTTTCCCAACAGACCATTAAAAATGTTTACGCTGGATTGCCGAGATAAAGTGACGCTGGAAGATGGCTCCACCTGCGTCTTCATGAAAAACAGTGCATTGCATCACCTCCCGCACTTCGATTTGTATGATTCATCAGGCGCCTTGCTGGTGAAATGCCGAACCAAGGGGAAGCTCTTATTGCGCTATCTGAGCTTCACCGATGCCGCAGGGCAAGAACTAGCTACCATACGCTTCCAACGAACGCTCCCGGTTCTTCATTTGCCGGATGGCTCAGAAATAGAATTGAACTTTTTCCGGCATCTGGGTACAGATTTTTACCCGGAAGCGGAGGTAGAACTGTTTGGCTCAACGCTCCGCTGCAAGGACGGGGTCTTCACAATCCCGGATGATATCCCTGCTGATAAACAAGGATTGTTAAAAGCCGTTCTGTGTTTCTGCTTGCAGTATCCCAAGTTGCGAGAGAAAGAGTTGGAGCGGGCTTCGCTCATATCGTGGGCAGACATCCTCCTTCTAATACTGGCGGTCGGCGCAGTATATATAGCGCACTTTGGTTAATTCTCACCCGCCTGAACTGCCAGCAGCGCGGAGTAATCCGGCCAGGTGTCATAAATCAGCAAAATCCCACCTTTTTGGTCGCATTTTACACATCCGGGCTTGCTTTCATGAGCGAACTATGCCATAATAGGCATACTATACTGGTTCCACCATGAAACGTTCTCTTTTCCTCGCATATTTCTGTCTTGCCGCATCAACCGCTACCGCAGCCATAGGGGATAGCATTACCCCCTCAGGTAAAGTGGCTTACCATGTTGACGGCATAAAAATGTCAACAACTTACGGGACAACCAGTTGGAACTATACCTCAGTTGTGCAAGCGGAATCCACTCGCCTGTACGACAGCAACAAAGGCGGCCCTTGGACCGGCAGCTACTCTGATGGCACAGAGTACGACAGCCTCATGTGCTGGACACACGTGGCCACTAATTCCATTCAATACTGGCAGGACGTGTACGGCGTCTTCTACAAAGACAGCGGCAACATGAACGCCACCGGCTCCGGTAGCGCTCGCGAGCTGCCTAACGGATACATGAGGCAAGAAAACATTACCGAAAGCGGCGCATCAGCAGAAGTCAACAATGCCCGCGAACTCCATATTGCACAGGCCTTCTACAACAGCTGGAAAAATACGGGCGGTTCATTTGGTGATGCCGCCGACTGGTTCTTCAAGGCGGACTCCACCACAAATCCTTGGGACGCCAATGGCCAGTGGACCTACGCCGCCCCACACCCCAGCAAGGATTACGATGCCTCCTTCTCCTGCGGCACCCCCGGTGGATACTATTCCGAATACTTTGGTAACGGCACCTCAAACCGAGATGCTTTCGTAACCATCAACGCCGCCAATCAAACATCTGCAGCCAATTCCACCTTCGCCTATAACGACAGAGAAGCACTTAAGCAAGCACTTCTTGCCGGCCTCGGTTTCACCCAGCAGGATGACGGTTCCTATGTCCAGACGCAGGAGGGCATGGTGGC
>JAZOMC010000029.1:0-11724 GCA_045653545.1 Akkermansia sp. | reverse complement strand
ATAGGTCCCGCGAGAGTAGATAGCTGCCAGGATTAATGAAGGCCGCAGACCGAAAGGTTTGCGGCCTTCGCATTTCAAGCCACGGAACGGGATGAAGCCACGGTATTGCCCGCGACCCGTCTCCGCGTCTCGCTGTCGCTCCCTTGCTCCGCCGAGGCCTCCGCCTGCCGGGGCAGGCTCCGGGAGTAGATAGCTGCCAGGATCCACGAAGCCCGCTAAGCTAACGCTTGGCGGGCTTCTCCGTTTCAAGCATCGGGGCGGGATGAAGCCACGGCATCCGGGGCTTCGAGTCTCGCTTACCGCTCGCTTCTACGCCCACGCAGGCCGCGACCCGTCTCCGCGTCTCGCTGTCGCTCGCTTGCTTCAGGCTTCGTCTGCTGTGCAGTCTACGCCCAGACAGGTCGCCGAGGCCTCCGGAGGTTAAGCGGCGGGGCAGTTTGATACCACGCATTATGCCACCCCTACGGGGTTCGCATATATTTTTCATCTTTTTCCCGGGGTTCCGCTCCTTGCGGAGCTTTACGCCCGGGCTACCTTATGCCGCCCCCGCGGGGCTCTGGGTTAGGCTCGCTGCGCTCGCAGGCTTCGTATTTCTCTTACGCACACGCAGGCCGCGACCTGTCTTTGTCCTGTCGGACTGCGCCGGGGAAAGTCGCAGAGGCCTTCACCTATTGCGCTGGCTTCGGGAGTAGGGTAGCTTGTTATGATTAATGAAGGGCGGTTGGGGGCAGGGAGGAATCTAAGCATTCCCGCGGGCGTATGCCCGCCTTATTCATGAGCCCCGGTGAGGGGCGCCATATGGTAGACCGGTGGTGGAGCCTCGCAAGAGGCGGAACCCCGGGTGGCGAAATATAAACAAATATGAACCCCGGTGAGGGGTGGCATAAAGCGGGGAATTACATTGTCGCGTTTTTACTCACGGGCTTTTGCTTCTGGCTTTGTCTGCTGCGAGGCTTATGTCCGGACCGGTTGCCGAGGCTTCTGCAGGGTGGGGGAGCGGATTAGCTTGACGTGTGTGGGGGATTGTGGTAGAGTGGGTGCATGAAATTACTGCGTGTGTTCATGGGAATTCTGCCGGCGGCGCTGGTGCTGCTGTGCGGAGGCTGTGTGCCCAGGGCAGGGCAGCAGGCGCCCGTTCGGCAGGCTAAGTCTGCCCAGCAGGTGGATGTGGAGCGCGGTATTGTGATATACGGGCTGTTCTGGCAGTTGGATTTTGCGCTGGCTCGGCAGGAGGGCCGGGAGCGTGTGGTGGAGATTATGCGCGAGCTGCAGATGCAGTGGCGACGCCTTCCCCGTATGAATGAGCGTGAGCTGGAGGAGTACCTGCGCTATGTGGATGTGCTGATGTGGGAGCAGAAGGAGATGGCAGGTGCGCAGCATCGTCGCTACGGGGCCGCTGTGGAGCCGCCGGCGCTTTCCGGGCTCAGTGTAGCATCATCCGCTGCGGGGCGCTTGTGGCGCATGTGCCGTGGCGCAGAGGGGCCATATACGGAAGCTGCGCGTCAGCTGGTGGCCACGATGGGTGGCGAGGAGGTACTGAGTGTGCTGCTGCGTTTGCATGCGGATGCAGCGGATGTGGATAGGGAGAAGTGGGAGGAGCGCTGGGCTGAGGTTTCCCTTGCGCTGGATTTATTCGTGAATTATGCGGCTTCCGCTGCGGAGAGTGATGATGACGTGGCGATGCCGATGCTGCGTGCGGTGCTAGCTGAGCTTGATGTGCGCTTGAGGAAGGATTCCCGAGAGCGCACGCGCCTTACTTGCTTGCTGCAGACGTTTATCCGCGAGCAGGAGAGGGCCAGCGTGCACGCAGAGTGCCAGTCATTCCGCACGGAGCGCGGCTGGCGCTGCTCTGCGGAGCGTGCGGCGCTGTATGAGGAGTTCTTCCGCCGTTTGCCGGCCTTGCGTGAGCTGCGTTATTATGTGGTGGTTGAAACGGAGGAGGTGGATGTGGGCTCCTACTGATGGCGCTCCTCAGCTGAGATTTTTACGGCTTCCCGGGCTCTGGACTCGGGAAGCCGTTTTTTTGCTCCGGTGGCACTGCCGTATAGTTGCAAGAAGGCAGGCCGGAGGCTACGCGCGTGGGGTTACCACATTTCGATAGGCGGAGGGAAGATAGCGGGCAAGGGCATTTCCTGCGCCGGTTTGTTTGCAGGTGGCGGCGGCGGTGTGCCGGGGCGCCGGGAATTGTGACAGGCGGTGAGGGCGAGCGCGCCGATGATGAGGGCGGTGAAGTATGAAAATGCTTTCATGAAGGGTTAAACACAGCGAAGCTCTGTGGTGTTGAATGCCTGTTTTTCCTCGTGGCGAGCGGGGCAAAAAAGGAAGCGCGCCCACGGGGTGCGGGCGCGCTTGTGAAGGGGCTGAAGAGTTTCAGCGAGGGGCCGGTGTGTTACTTTTTATTGGCATCACGCATGGCGGCCTGGCGCTTCTGCTCTTCCAGAGCTTTCTGCTGCTCTTCCATCATGCGCTGCATGCGGTCCAGGAAGCCACCCTTCTTGGGGCGGTTCTTCTTGGGATCCACCTTTTCGAGCGTGGGCTGGGGCATGCGGCGGATAATGAGGGTCTGGATGATGGAGATGATGTTCGTGGTGGTCCAGTACAGAGCAAGTGCGCTGGGGTAGGTGTAGCAGAAGAGGAAGAACATGACGGGCATGAACTTCATGATTTTCTGCTGGGTGGGATCACCGGCCTGCGGGCTCATCTTCATCATTGCAATCATGGAGATGGCCATGATGAAGGGCAGTACGTTAATGACGGGTGCCCAACCGAAGATGGTGAAGGGAAGGGTGCAGACGGTGTCCATCTGGGACAGGTCCGTTACCCAGCCGAGGAAGGGAGCGCCACGGAGCTCTGCAGCAGTCTGCAGCACGTAGAAGAAGGCGAAGAAGATGGGAATCTGCAGGAACATGGGCAGGCAGCCGCCGAAGGGGGAGATGCCGTATTCCTTGTACAGGCGCATCATTTCCATGGAAACCTTCTGCTGGTCATCCGGGTACTTTTCCTTGAGCTCCTTCATCATGGGCTGCAGGAGGCTCATGCGCTTCATGCTCATGTAGCTCTTGCGGTACAGCGGCCAGATGAGAAGACGGACGACGAAGGTCATGGCGACGATGGCCCAGCCCCAGTTGCCGAACCAGCTGTGGAAGACGTTGATGAGCCAGTTCATGGGGTAGCTGATGAGGTACAGCCAGCCGTAGTCCATAATCTGTTCGATTCTGGGGATGTCATTCGTCATATCCTCCAGCATGAGATTCAGCTTGGGACCGGTGAAGATGCGGTAGTTGAAGGACTGGGAACCGCCCTGAATATCAGCAGTTTTGGGGGTGAGGGTGAAATCCGGCATGCCGATGGCGATTTCCACACCATCCACCTGCTCCTGGGTGACGGGGAGCTTGTATGAGGCGGGAGCGGCATAGAAGGCGTTTCTGCCGCTGGTGGAGTCCGGCATGACGATGGAGGCGTAGTACTGGTTCATGGTACCCACCCAGCGGAGGTCCGTGCAATCCGTCTCGTAAATGCGGGCTTTGGCGGAGCCGAAGAAGGGATCAAAGGAGCCGTTGTTTTCCTTCTCGAAATCGCCGTTTTCGAGCATGATGTAGTGGGTGTAGATGGGGCCTTCAGAGTGGTTAATCTGGCTCATACCGCCAGCATACACACCCCAGTTGGAGCCGCTGAGGGCCACACCGCCGTTGTTCTGCACCTGAATCTTAAGGGAGATGGTGTAGGCGTTGCCGTCCACGGTCTTGACACCCTGCTGTAGGGGGACGAGGGTGTACAGCTTGAGGATGAGCAAATCACCTCTGATGCCGAAGAGTGCTACCTGGTTCTCATTGGAGAGCTCGGGCTTGAACTCGTAGATGGTGTCATCAAAAACAGGTGCGGCGTCATTGCTGAGGCGGAACATGAGGTTGCCGATGCCCTGGGGGACGTTGCCGTTGATGCTGACGTCGCCACGGAGCTCCTCCTTGGTGCTGTTGATGGCCTGGCCAAGCATGTCCACGCGGGCGATGCTGCCGCCGACATCCGTGAAGGAGTAGCGGGCCACGGGATTGCCCTCAGCATCACGAGAGGTGAGGGAGGCAATCTCCTTGGGCACGCGTGTGGCTGGGGTGGCCTGAGGCGTGGCGGTGGGCTGAGCAGCGGCCTGTTCCGCGGTGGCGGGATTGGCCGGGGCGGTCTGGGCCTGCGGGGCAGGTGCGGCCGCGGGCTGGGGCTCGTTCTCGCCTGAGAACCACCAGTTGGCGGCAATCAGGGCTATACAGGAGCCTACGACGATGGCTGATGTTTTATCCATAATTTTTTTCCGTTACGGGTTCAGAAAGGGGGTTACTTTTGCCGGCGAGGGGGGACGGGATCATGTCCGCAGCCACCCCAAGGATTACAGCGCAAGATGCGCCAGATGCCCATGAGGCTTCCCTTAAGGGCGCCGTGTTCTTCCACGGCCTGAATGAAATAGGTGGAGCAGCTGGGGGTAAATCGGCAGCCTGATCCGGGGCCGCCCAGTATGTGCAGTGGGCGGCTCAGAAAGCGTTTGTAAAATAGGACGGGCAGGATGACGAGGCGTTTAAGCATGGAGCTCTGTGCCGGCGGTATGCTGCTTCCGGTGACGGGCCAGCAGTTTGAGAAAATCTTTTTCGAGTCCGGCGTAGTCGGTAAGGGCGGCGCGGTTGCGCACGATGATGACGACTCTGAGGCCGGAGGCGAGGGGAGCTGCGTGGGCGCGTAAGATTTCGCGTACGCGCCTGCGCAAAAGGTTACGCACAACAGCATGACCAATGCGCTTGGTGGTGATAATACCGAAACGCGAGGATGCTGAGGGGGACTCCAGAGGAGCTGTGCTGAGAATAAGGAAACGCCCTGCTTCAGATTTGCCAGCGTTGCGAACCATGGCGAACTCTGAGGCTCGCTTCATGGTGTTACTCCGCTTGAGCTGCATCTTACAACAGGACGTTGCTTGTTGCTTCTCCTAATCAGCGGGCAGGGTTATGCTGCCATAACGACCAACCTGCTGATCAGTGCCGTATTAAACACCGTGCTGAACGGTGTGGCGCTTGTACTGAATCTCAACGCCCTTGGGCAGAAGGCGCTTGCGGCCCTTGGCACGACGACGGGCGAGGATGGCACGACCATTCTTGGAAGCCATGCGTGCGCGGAAACCGAACTGGCGCTTGCGGCAGCGCTTGGAAGGCTGGTATGTTCTCTTGCTCATATTGATGTATGGTTACGTTTGAAGTTTTTGGAAGTGTGCTGTGGCCGCTGCGCGCGGTCGGGGTCAGCTATGATACTCAAAAATCAGTGCTTGTCAAGCACTGATTCTTGATTTTTGTGATTTTTCTGCAAAAAGAGCTGTATCAGGCGTCTGCCACCATGAATTTCAGCTCTGCTTCGCAGGTGACTTCGCCGTTCACGAGGCAGCGGCCATTGCATACGCCGATGGCACCGCGCATCTTGACGAGGTCAGCCTCAATGATAAGTACGTCACCGGGTTCCACGGGCTTGCGCCACTTGACTTTGTCACAGCTCATGAAGTAGCCAATCTTGCCTTGGTTCTCGGGCAGACGGAGCATGAGGATGGAACCCTCCTGAGCCATGGCCTCCAGCTGGAGCACGCCGGGCATGACGGGCTTGCCGGGGAAGTGGCCCTGGAAGAAGTTCTCATTCATGGTGAGGTTCTTCTGGCCCACGCACTTGGTGTCACCCTCAAAGCCGAGGATGCGATCCACCATGAGGAAGGGGTAACGGTGGGGCAGGAGCTTGATGACTTCACTGGTGTTCAGCACGGTATCACCGGAGGGGAAGATGAAGGGCTTGGGCTTCATGGCTTCCATGCTGTCAAACTTCTTCTGGAGAGCGGAGGCCATCTGGGTGTTGATGCCGTGGCCGGGCATGACAGCGATAACGTGGCCGAGGATGCGGCGACCGTTGAGGATGAGGTCTCCAATCATGTCCATGGCCTTGTGGCGGGCGCATTCGTTGTGGAAGCGCAGACCGCCGGCGCAGATGTACTGGTCACCCTTAATCACGATGGCGTTATCCAGCGTGCCACCCTGAATGAGGCCTTTGTCCAGCAGGGGCTGAACGTCCTCGTAGAAGCAGAAGGTGCGGGCTGTGGAGAGCTCTTTCTCGTACGTCTCCGGGTTCACCTCACAGGAGAAGTACTGGGTGACGCGGCCCTCAGGGCCCACGGCTGTGACGGACACACGGAACTTCTTGTCCGGCATGATGATGATGCGACTGCCGTTCTTGTTCTCCACCTGCATGGGCTCGCGGATTTCCCACACGTGGCAGGGGGCGTCCTGTTCCTCGATGCCGGCCTGCTGGATGAGCTTCACGTAAGGAGAGGCAGAGCCGTCACCGATGGGGGGCTCGTTGCTGTCCATCTCGATGATGGCATTATCCACTCCCATGCCGGTGAGGGCAGAGAGGATGTGCTCCACCGTGTGCACCTTGACAGAGCCCTCTGCCAGTGTCGTAGCACGCTCAACGGTCTGCACCTTAGCGGCAGAAGCATCGATGAAGGGCTTATCCGGCAGGTCAATACGCCTGAACTTCAGGCCTGTATTCACTTCAGCAGGCTTGATGGTGAGGTTCACGGGCAGGCCCGTGTGAAGCGACGTGCCCTGAATGGAGGCACACTTCTTAAGTGTTCGTTGCATCTGAATAGCCATATCGTGACTATATTCTACACATTTTATCGGGCTTTGTGAAGTCAAAAATGGTGTGAGTCAGAATAATCTTTGAGCTGACTTCACAAAAAAGCAAAAAAAATGGCCGTCTGTAGGATTTTGCTTGCCTTTTGAATAAAAACGAGTAGAATACCCGACCCGCGCGCGGGAGGAATGAAAGCTTTTGTTATATGGAGTTAAATTTCACGACAGTTGCAGCCATTGTAGTATTTTTGGTGACATATGGGCTCATCATCACCGAAAAAGTACACCGTACGGTCATCGCGATGAGTGGCGCCATGCTGATGGTTTTGCTGGGCGTGATTACGCAGGAAGAGGCTATTCACCATATTGATTTCAATACTCTGGCCCTGCTCATCGGCATGATGATACAGGTGCTCATCTTGAGTAAGACCGGCCTGTTCCGCTTTTTGGCTGTGCATGCGGCTCAGCGGACGAAGGGGAACCCGGTAGCTCTGCTGGTGAGTCTTTCCGTTTTGGTGGCTACCTGTTCGGCATTTCTGGACAATGTAACGACGGTTCTACTCACCGTGCCGATATCCTTCACGCTGGCTAGGGATTTGCGAATTTCTCCGCTTCCGTTTGTCATCGCGCAGATTATGGCATCCAACATCGGTGGCACGGCCACGATGATTGGCGACCCGCCCAATATCATGATTGCCAGTTCTGTGAAGGAGCTGGATTTCATGGCTTTCATTACGAATCTGGCCTTGCCCGTTATGGTTACCTTTGTGATAACGGTCGCTTTTCTGGTATTCATCTATCGCCGTCAGCTGGTGTGTGATCCCAAGGTGCAGCAGCGTATCATGAAGATTAAGACGAAGGGGCTGATCCGTAGCAAGCCTCTGCTGCGCAAGTGCCTGTTTACCTTAGTCGTCACGATTGCATTGTTCTGCCTGCATGGGCAGATTCCCGGCTGGGCGCTGGAGAGTGGCACCGTCGCTGTAGTGGGTGCCTCGCTGCTCTTGCTCATGACCATGCCGCGCCGCGAGAAGATGCTCGAACTTGTATTCTCCAAGGTGGAGTGGATGACGATTTTCTTCTTCATCGGCCTCTTTGTGCTGGTGGGTGGCTTGGAGGTGAACGGCGTCATCAAATGGATGGCCGAGCAGACCATGGCACTGACCGGTGGTGAGGCAACCGTTACCACGCTGGCCGTGCTGTGGCTCAGCGCGATTATGTCCGCCTTTGTGGATAATATCCCCTTCGTAGCGACGATGATACCGCTCATTCAGGATATGGGCGCCATGGGCTATGAGAATATGGAGCCGCTGTGGTGGGCGCTGTCGTTGGGCGCATGTTTGGGTGGCAACGGCACGGTGATTGGCGCGAGTGCCAACGTGGTGGCGCTTTCCATCGCCCGCAAGCACAATGTTGTGGTGAGCTTCTGGGGCTTCATGAAAGTAGCCTTCCCGCTGATGCTGCTTTCCATCGTGATTTCAAGCGTGTACCTTTACAGCTTCTACCTGTAAAGATATCAGCAGCTTGGCGTCGGTCAGAGCACTTCCACCAGCCCCATGGCATGGGGCGGCTTGCCGGAAGAAAGCGGCATGATGAACCACAGGTACGGCCTGCTGAAAGTGAGGTCGCAGGGAGGGGCTGAGTTCAGCGGAGCCTCTGCGTTTTCGCTTTCCTTCATGATGATGTGGTTCACCTGATAGAGCGCCGTCAGCGGGTAAGGGGATTTTGCCGTGAGTTTCGAGAAGGGCGTGGGAGAGGCGAACAACATTTGAGTGCCCAGCCTTCTGAGGGTGGGCTGCATGTTCTGCAGGTGGGTGGAGAAGCTCAGGCGGGGGAACTTGATGGCGCTGTCGCCGGAAGCCTGACGCAGGCGAGTGCGGATATTGTTGAATTCATCAGCCGTGAGCGAGCCGGCGAGGGTGCGGACATTTGAGTCCTCCGTGGGCATGAGGAGAATCAGATAACAATCCGGATTTTCCTTTGTGGCCATGGGAGCACGGGACAGGCGGATAGCGGCGGCTTGCCAAGCGCCTTCGGAAGAGGCCGTGAGCACATCCTGCGCCTGAAGCATGCGGATGACGGGGCGTCCGCCGTCCGCGTTCATGAACTCCGCGCTGGAAGTATTTTTAGGGATGATGGGAGAGGCCCATTCAGCCGTATAGTTGAGGCCGTAAAGGGCGAGCAGGGAAGTGTTCGTGGGCACAGTATCACTATTTGCTACGTTACCCACCTCATTACCGAGGAAGGAGCGAACGAGGTTGTTGATGTGCATGCAGGCCTCTGCACGGTTGCGCGCCATGGGAACGGGGAAAACGTATTGCTCGGCGAGCATGGGGTTGAGGTTAGCCGAGGGATCGGCAAATAAGGCTGCGGCTTCAGATACATTCGCTGCGCTGTTCTGGAGATTTTCAGAAATCCCGAGTTTTTTGATTTCATCCGAAATGGCGGGAGAGGTCAGCTCTGAGATGCTGCCCATGAGGGCGGCAAGGGAGTTCGGCGCAAGGATGATGTTACCCTGCGGCTGCGCTGTGAGGGCGGCTTTAAGAAGGTTTAGGCTGAAAGCATCTGTTTGGATGGGGGCGGTATCCTCTTCGGTGATGACGGGAAGATTGCTGGAGGCTGTGGGCGTATCCGGCGTAGTGAACCATTCACTGATATACGGGCTGGATACGCCGAGAGCGAAGGCCACGACGCTGACGAGAATAAAGAGGCGGATGTGTTTTTTCATCAACTGTAGAGGGAAAGTTTTTCGTCCAGAAGGGGGGAGGGGGTGACGCGATATCTCTCACCGAGCTCAATGGTGGCGCGGTTACCGAGCGAGTTGCGGAAGGTGATGTGCACGGGTGTGCGGCCGCTGTGCTGCAGGAGAATCTCCTTTACATGCCGGAGATCCGCCATGGTGTGGCGGGCGGTGTTCAGCACGATTTCGTAGTGCGTGGGCTCTTTGGCTTTGCCGCGGCGGGGAGCGCTGGCGCTGAGGAGCTCCAGCCCATTGGCTGAGACTTTTTTGCCGCCGGTCTTTTCATCCTCGGAAATGCGGGCGGGGAACTTCACAAAGCTGCCAGCCTGAAGGAGACCTTCCACGGCGGCTGCTTTCGTGTAGGAATCTCCCCAGAGCAGGGCCTCTGTGCAGCCGGTGAAATCTTCCACCGCGATGATGGCGAACTTTTGCCCGCTCTTGCTGACTTTAATGGTGGCAGAGCGCAGCATGCCGGCCATTTCGTGCGAGCCTTTGATTTCATCACTCGTGAGGTCCGGCAGGGTACCGATGCGCGTGTACTTAGGCGCGTCAATGATGCCGCGCATGCTGTCCAGCGGGTTACCGGTGAAATAGGCGCCGGTAAGGAACTTTTCATCGTCCAGGCGCTTTTCCTTGGGCCACTCTTGGAGGATGACTTTTTCTTCTGCGGAAGAGGTGGTGTCCTCCATGTCAAAAAGAGCCATTTGTCCCACGGAGCGGTCTTTGTGTACACCGGCGGCACCGTTCAGGCACTGCTCAATGGTCTCAAAAAGCTGAGCGCGGCATACCTGCATCCAGTCAAAGGCGCCGCATTGGACGAGCACTTCCAGCTGGTTTCGGCGGACGTTCTGCGGGGGGATGCGGTAGCAGAAATCTTCCAAGCTCTTGTAAGGGCCGTTGGCCTCGCGCTCCTTCACGATGACTTCCACGGTATCCGAGCTCATGCTCTTAATGGAAGCCAAGCCGAAGCGCACGGCGAGGTGGCCGTTGGGCATGGTTTCCGGCTGGAACTTGACGGCGGAGTGGTTCACGCAGGGGCCGAGCACCTCGATACCCAAGCGCGTGGCCTCTTGAATGAAGACGCCGATTTTTTCGTTGGTGGACTCATTGGACATCAGCCCGCAGAGGAATTCCACCGGATAGTGGGCCTTCAGATAGGCGGTCCAGTAAGAGATGTGGCCGTAGCAGGCAGAGTGAGACTTGTTGAAACCGTAACCTGCGAACTTCTGAATCTTATCGAAGATGGCGTTGGCGGTTTTTTCTTCAATCTGGTTCACGTCCCAGCAGCCTTTCACGAAGCGGCGGCGCTGTTCAGCCATTTCCTGCATGTCCTTATGGCCCATGGCTCGGCGGAGAAGGTCTGCACCACCGAGGGTGTAGCCTGCGAGCAGCTTGGCGGCGGCCTGCACCTGCTCCTGATAAATCATCACGCCGTAGGTCAGGCCGGATACGGTCTCCAGCAGGGGGTGTTCGTATTCTGCCTGTTTGAGCCCCTTCTTCACGGCAATCATGTCGTCCATGAACTGCATGGCGCCGGGGCGGTAAAGGGCGAGAAGAGCAATGATGTCTTCAATGTTGTCGATGCCATAGCGGCGGCAGGTATCCACCATACCACCGGATTCCAGCTGGAACACGCCCATGGTATCACCTCGGTTCAGCAAGGCAAAGGTTTCCTTATCCTCGATGTCCACGGCATCGTAACGGAAATCCGGCACTCGCCAGCGCACATAGCGCTCGGCATCCTTCATCACCGTGAGCGTGTTCAGCCCGAGGAAGTCCATCTTCAGCAGGCCGGCATTATAAATGGCGCTCATATCACACTGGGCTACCACTTCGCCCTGCGGATTGCTCAGGTCATCTCGCGTGAGTGCCACGTAATCATCCAGCGCACGGTCACCAATCACCACGCCGGCGGCGTGCATGCCTACGTTGCGCACGGTGCCTTCGAGTTTGAGCGCGTAGTCCCACACCTCGGCATAGGTGGGGTCCTGCAGCAGGTTGCGCAGGTCTTCGTTGGCGTCGTAACTCTTCTTCAGCGTGACGCCGGGGCCGCTTTCAATCTGCTTGGCGATTCGGTCACTATCCGCATAGCTCAAATCCAGCACACGCGCGACGTCCTTAATCACGGACTTGGCACCCATGGTACCGTAGGTGATGATGTGGGTCACGGCTCGTTCGCCGTACTTGTGGCGCACATAGTCAATTACCTCGGGGCGGCGGGTCTGGCAGAAGTCGATATCGATATCCGGCGGGCTCACACGTTCCGGGTTGAGGAATCGCTCGAAAATGAGGGAGAACTTATAGGGGTCGATGTTGGTAATCTTCATGCAGTAGGCC